>JBEIDH010000032.1:0-29375 GCA_040383535.1 Chthonomonas sp. | reverse complement strand
GAGCTATGCGAGCTTGGTTTTGCCAAATGCTCTTCCAGCAGAGCAAACCGGAACCTATACAAATATCGAACGACGCGTTCAGTCCCTGCGATCCGTGATTCCGGCTCCGGGCGATGCGAAAGCAGGTTGGAGAATCTTCGCTGAACTCTTAATGCGGGTGAAGCCAGGCAAGCCCCTGTTCAGCCCAGAAGAAGTTTTTGCCGCAATCGAAGCTGAAGTTCCGTCCTTTAAGGGTGCGCTCGCAAGTGGTGACCCTGAAGGATTTGTGATCCCGAGCGAGGTACATTACCAGGTGGTTCATGCTTAATATCCCCGAAGGTTTAGATTGGCTCGCTACGAATCAACCTGCTGTTTTGGCCTTGATTCGAGTTCTGCTCTTTGTGGTCCCGATCTTGATCGTCGTTCCCGGATGTATTTGGTGGGAACGCCGGTTGCTTTCTTGGATGCAGGACCGCATTGGTCCGAACCGAACTGGAACGATTTCTAAGAATTTTCCGATCAAGTTCTTACGAGGGAAGAAAACCTTTGGTTTATTGCAACCAATCGCCGACGGTGTAAAGCTCTTCTTCAAAGAAGATGTCACGCCCTCCACGGTTGATCGCGTCATTTATTTTGTTGCTCCGGCGGTTGCTCTTTTCCCTGCGTTCGCCGTTGGTGGAACCTTGCCTTGGGGTCCAACGACCGGTGTTTATGGTCACTTGACGCCAATCTGGAATCCCGAGATCGGCTTGCTGTTTATGCTCGCCATCAGCTCGCTCGGCGTTTACGGTGTTGTTCTTGGCGGATATGCCTCGAATAACAAGTATTCGCTTCTGGGTGGACTCCGAAGCTCTGCGCAACTCATCAGCTACGAACTCGCCATGAGTATGGCCCTGGCTTGCATTGTCCTTCCGGTCGGTAGCCTGCGGATGACCGAAATCGTCACCGCGCAAGAAAAACCACTCTGGGGAATCATTCCACAACTTCAAAACTGGTTTATTCTAACGCCGTACGGATTCGTCGCATTCGTTATTTTCCTCGTTTGTATGGTTGCGGAAACGAATCGCGCGCCATTTGACCTTCCCGAAGCTGAAAACGAAATCATCGCTGGCTATCACACCGAATACAGCTCAATGAAGTTCGCCGTTTTCTTCATGGGTGAGTACGCGACGATGTTTATTTTTGGTGGAGTGCTCGGGGCTGTCTTCCTCGGTGGACATAACATCTTGCCTGTGAACTTTGACGCTCTTGGGGCGCCGTTCATGACCGCGATCACCTACTGGCTGGCTCCGATCACATTCCTAACGAAGTGCATCATTGGGATAACATTCTTTATTTGGTTACGTGGATCTTTGCCAAGGCTCCGTTACGACCAATTGATGGGGCTTGGTTGGAAGGTCATGCTTCCAGCGGCAGTTTTGAACTTTATCGTCGTGATGTGCTGGATGCAGTCCCAATTCTCATTCGGAACTCAGGGGATGGTAGCAGCTTCGGTAGGCGCGGTTTTGATTGTTGTGATGATCTACAAGGGCTTGATGAATTCGATCAAGCTGAGCGACACCGGAATGGATCGCCGCACCATTGATATGGTGAGTGGTCTGGAAGAAGGTCGGCGCGTCGTGGAAATGGTGAAGTAGTTTTGGGTTCAATTTGACCCGTTTTGAAGTGTGAAATCATGGTGAGGAACGCAATGACATTGATCTTGGGGGGTTGTTCGTGAACAATTTGCCTGTAGAAATCACTCCGAATTTGGGGTTGATCGGCCTGTTGGGAGGTATCGCTGCCGCGACTGCGGTTGGCGTTGTAGCTTTTAATAACCCGGTTCGATCAGCTGTGAGTTTGGTTCTGAATTTCTTTACTCTTGCGTTCATCTACTTCACGCTCGGGGCGGAAATGCTCGGGATTACTCAGATCATCGTCTACACAGGCGCAATCATGGTTTTGTTCCTGTTCGTCATCATGCTTCTCAACTTGAGTTCCGACGAGGCATTCTCGAAGGGCGTTTTTGACGTTAAGCCGATTCTGGCGGTTCCGATTGGACTTGGATTGCTCGCAATGATTGGTTCGCAAGTCTTGCTGCCGTTCCTAAAGATCACTCAAACGGTGGCACCGGATGCCTCCAAGACGAACGCAATTGGTTGGGGTACTCCGCAAGCACTAGGGAGAACGCTTTTCACCGATTATGTTTGGCCGTTTGAAATGGTCAGCGTGTTGCTGATGGTTGGAATCGTGGGTGCGATCCTCCTCGCGCGAAAGAGGGTAGCTCAATGAACGCAGTGCCTTTAGCAGTTTATTTAGCCGTTGGGCTTTTCATGTTCCTTACGGGAGCAGTTGGGGTCGTTGTTCGGCGGAATCCCGTGATCGTGTTCATGTGCGTTGAACTCATGCTGAACGCGGTGAACCTCACGTTCTTGGCTTTCGCAAGGTACGTCCCATCTCCAATTTTGAACCCGATGGACCACCAGAATTCCTGGATGTCGGGGCAGATGATGGTGATTTTCGTGATGGCAGTTGCGGCGGCAGAAGTTGCTGTCGGACTTGGCATTATCATGGCAATTTATCGACTTCGCAACGAAGTCGACCTCGACGAAATGAGCACGATGCGAGGATAAGGGTCAAGGAATGGCAAAAAGTTTTGAGTTAATTTTCTTGGTGATCGGGCTTCCGATTCTTGGGTTCTTGATCCAGTGCTTCTGGGGTAAAGCAATCATTGACCGGATGGGCATTGCCGCTGGTCGCAAGACGGTCGGTGCGATTGCAACTTCGGCTGTCGCCGCCAGCTTTGCGATCGGTGTGATGATCCTGCTGGATCTCGCGAAGATGGCTCCCGGTGACCGGCTCCACATTCGTACGATGTTCGACTGGATCAACATCGCCGGGCTTCACATTCCCGTCGAGCTTCGAATTGACACCCTCTCGATGACGATGGTGATGATCATCACTGGCATCGGGTCGCTGATCCACCTTTATGCAACTGGTTACATGGCAGAAGAGCAGGATTATCCACGTTTCTTCAGTTATTTGAACCTGTTCGTCGCGTTCATGTTGACGCTCGTTTTGGGGAATAACCTTGCATTGCTCTTTATCGGATGGGAAGGTGTGGGGCTTTGCTCTTATCTTCTCATCGGATTTTGGTACAAGGATTTCGCGAATAGTGGGGCGGCCAATAAGGCGTTCATTACCAACCGCGTCGGAGACGTTGGGCTCGCGCTCGGGATGTTCTTGATCGCGTTTTTGCTTTCAACTAACGCCAAATCTTTGGGGATCACCGATAGTCGCTGGCTAAGCTACGATGTCATTCTGCCGAACATCGGTAAGATTTTCGAGACCAACCCTGGAATGGCGACCGCGATTGCGCTCTGCCTGTTTGTCGGAGCCTGCGGAAAGTCCGCTCAGTTCCCACTTTATCTCTGGCTGCCAGACGCGATGGCTGGCCCTACTCCAGTTTCGGCTCTCATCCACGCGGCGACGATGGTCACTGCTGGTGTTTTCCTTCTCACCCGGATGCAAGTCGTGTTCGCCGCGAGTGCGGTTGCTAGTTCGATCGTTGTCATCGTTGGCTTGTTCACCGCGATCTTTGCTGCTTTAATCGCGTTTGGGCAGACCGACATCAAGAAGGTTTTGGCCTACTCTACGGTTTCTCAGCTTGGATTCATGTTCGTAGCCTGTGGAGTTGGGGCGTACTGGGTTGGGATGTTCCACGTCATTACCCACGCGTTCTTCAAGGCACTCTTATTCCTTGGGTCTGGTGCCGTGATTCACGCGATGGCGCACGATCAAGACATGCGTAACTACGGTTCGCTGAGCAAGTACATCAAGATCACTTGGGCCACGATGCTCATCGGCTACCTTGCGATTGCTGGGTTGCCTTACACTTCCGGTTGGTTCAGTAAAGAAGAAATCATTCACGTCGCCATCGGTAGCAAGCAGGCGATGTTGAATGGCGTGAACATAGGCTACTACGCGGGCTGGATCGCTTTCGGAGCTGCATTGCTCACAGCGATTTACATGACCCGAATGATGATGCTGACCTTTGGCGGAGGGCAACAACGATGGAAGCTCATCCCTGCCGGAGCCCACGATCACGCCGATCACCATGACGATCATGCCCACGAGGCTCACTCTCATTCGGATCATGCGCATCAGGGCGAAGATACTGAAGGATTTTTCTACACCGACGACGAAATGGCGGCAATGCACTCCCATGAAGATCATGATGATCATCATCATGCCCTCGATGAAACCCACGTCCCGCACGAGGTTCCGCCTTCGATGTGGATCCCTTTGGTTGTTCTTGCGTTCTTCTCACTTTTCTCCGGGGTTTGGCTTAAGGACTACTTTGGCTGGTTTGGTCAGAAGAAAATGCTTCTCGAAAACTGGCTAACGCCTGTGGAAACTTGGCGACATGGCCATCATCACGCCGAGTACCACCCGCACGAGATTCCTTACGAACAGATCGTTGCGATGCTAGGTTACAGCATTGGGATCGCGGGAATAATCATTGGGGTTGCCTGGTACTTCCGAGGTTTGCCGAAGTCCGAAGGCTTCGACCTTAAGAAGTGGAACCCGCTACGTGTGTTTGCTGGAAACCAATTCGGATATGACAAAACCGTCGTTGAATCGTTCTCTGAGGGCGGCAACGCTTTTGGGACCTTCCTGTGGAAGTTCGTTGACAACAAGATTGTTGACGGAGCCGTGAATGGGCTTGGAACAGTTCTCGGTGGACTCAGCAAGGGCGCAGGATTTGTCCAGACTGGACTCGCCCGAGGATATGCGCTGATGATGCTCCTGGGGAGTGCGGCGATTCTTGGTTACGTCATTTACGCTCTGGCGCAGGTTGGAGGTCGCGGCTAAGGCCGAATATCATGGGAATTCTTTCGCTTCTGATCTTGGCTCCGCTTTTCTTTGCGGTTTGCATGGCGTTTATTCCGGACTTTGATCACAAGGCTTTGAGGATTTTGGCCCTAGGTGGTTCGATCCTCACATTTTGTGTGAGCCTTGGAGTGTTCGCACAATTTAAGTCTGATACGTTCCACTTCCAGATGGTTGAGCATATTCCTTGGGTTCGAGACCTCGGGATTAGCTACCACCTCGGCGTGGATGGCACAAGCATTTGGCTGGTCATGCTGACGACTTTCCTCAGCATAATCACGACCTGGTTTAGCTTCTATGTTAAGGACCGCGTGAAGGCGTACTTTACGTTTATGCTGATCCTGGAAGCGGCGATGCTCGGCGTTTTCCTTTCGCTGGATTTGATCCTGTTCTTCGTGTTCTTCGAAGCGACATTGATCCCGATGTACTTCCTCATTAACATCTGGGGCGGTGCGCGGCGGCAATATGCGGCGATTAAGTTCTTCCTCTTCACTGCTGCTGGCTCAATTTTAATGCTCCTCGGCATGGTGACCCTTGCCTGGATTTACTCCCAGCAGTACGGCGTCTGGAGTTTTGATCTCCTTGCGTTGCAAGCCGGAGTCGCAAAGGGGCAATTCTGGATGGGCTTCATGCAACTCCAGGCGATGTTGTTCTGGGCGTTTATGCTTGCCTTCCTCGTGAAGGTGCCGATGTTCCCGTTCCACACTTGGTTGCCGGACGCTCACGTCGAAGCTCCCACCGCAGGTTCTGTGATCCTGGCTGGCGTCCTCCTCAAGATGGGAACCTACGGAATTCTTCGCTTCGTTTTGCCGCTGTTCCCGGATGTCATCGGTCAAGCCGTGGTGCCGATCATGGTTCTTTCCGTGTTCGGAATCCTTTACGGCGGCATCGTCGCGGCGGTTCAGCCGGACGTGAAGAAGCTTGTTGCCTACAGTTCGGTGGCGCACATGGGCTTTGTGATGCTCGGGATATTCTCGCTGACCCACGATGGAATCATGGGTGGAAGCGTTCAGCAGCTTGCCCACGGGATCTCGACGGGAGCGCTCTTCTTACTCATCGGTTTGCTTTACGAGCGCCGCCACACCCGGCTGTTCAGCGACTACGGTGGGCTCAAGGCGCAAATGCCGATCTTCTCAACGCTGTTCCTGATCGTCATGCTTTCCAGCCTTGGCGTGCCCGGATTCAACGGGTTCATCGGTGAGTTCCTCGCCCTGAAGGGTGCCTTTGACCTAGGGATGACCGGGCAGTATAACATGACCGTGTTGCTACCAGCGATTGCGGCTACCGGCGTCATCATCGCGGCGGTTTACTTGCTCCTGATGTTCATGAAGGTCTTCTATGGCCCGAATACAAATCCCGAGAATCAACGCCTTAAAGACTTGAAGCCTAAAGAAATTGTGATGGTTGGGATGTTGGTGGTGTTCATCTTCTGGGGTGGACTGTATCCAAATACGTTCTTTAAGCCGATGGAGGCATCGGCTCATGCCGTGCGATTAATGGCGATCAATCCAGCGGGTGCGCGACCGCAATGGGCGGAAGCGAATCAAGAAATTTCGAGCACCGGCTCCTTGGTTGAGGTCGAAAGATCTGCCGACAACAAGAGTTTTGAAGTCATTAAAGAAATCAGCCCGGCCAGATTGAAATTTGAAAAGTTCGATCCGATGCTCCAAGCGGAGGTCATCCCTCAGTGACTAGTCGCGAGCTATTGGCGCAGATTCAGATTGGCGAGGTGCCTCGGAAGCCAGTGATCGCTTGGGGCTTTTCTCATCCCCAAGCCGATGCGGTTGTGCTGGACACCTATGCCGATCAAGGTGATTCTGTGACGATGGTTCGCGTGGACTCCCCGTTGACCAAGCAGGCAAAGCGAAATCTGAATCTTAATCACTTGCTCCATAGCGATCCCGAAGCTGGTAACAAAGTTCTCGATGAGCTTGTCTCGGAAACTTTGGAGGAGGGCAAGAATGCTCTCGCAAGTGGTGCAGACGGTGTTGCTTACGTCATTGATGGTGCATATCCAGGAGGCTCAACTCCGATGCAGTTTGGCGGTTATTATCTGGAACGCGACCGAGAAATCCTCGAACAGCTTTCCGACGCAAACTTTAATTTAGTTTTCATCGAAGGCGGGGAAGAGACTTACTTGGACTCGGTCAGCGATTTAGCCGCGAACGCCATCGGTTGGAGAATCTGCGAATCTGGATTCTCAAAAGAAATGATGCGCGAATTGCGATGCGGGCCAGTTGCAGGCAATGATGCCAGCGCGGATATCCACATAGCTTTTTCCGAACAAGCGCTTCAAGAATTTATAAGGTCGCAAGCGACCGCAGAGGTTTCAGCATGAATACAACTCTCATTGTTCCACCGACGATTGATTGGTCGGTTTTGATGCCAGTCATCGTGGTCGCGCTTGGCGGGATCATTGCCTTGGTCATCGAAATGTTCCGTCCGCTCAAGGACAACACAATGGTTGTTGTGGCCTCGCTTGCGGCTTTGATTTGCGCGGGAGCAAGCATCATCATGCAGTTGCCATTGCCGAGCGTGGAGACCTTCGCGCAAATGGCGATGCGAGATCGGCCATCGCTTCTGCTTCAGCTTCTCATTGTTTCGTCCACATTCTTGATCATCCTGTTTAGCGAACCGTACCTACGCTCGAAGCGGATTCCTTTTGCGGAGTTCTACGCTTTGGCTCTTTGGTCGGCATCGGGCGCTATGATCATGGTCAGCACGAAGTCGCTATTGATGCTCTTCGTCGGACTAGAAATCCTCTCTATCGCGCTTTACGTGATGGCGGGGATGTCAAAGAGTGAAACTCGGTCCGAAGAGTCTGCGATCAAGTACTTCCTTCTTGGAGCCTTCGCTTCTGCATTTTTGCTTTTTGGAATCGCTTACGTGTACGGAGCCACAGGTTCGCTTCACATGGATGCAATCACTCGTGGATCGATGGAGACACAGCCACTGGTTCGTATTCCTTTGACCTTTGGCGTTGCGCTGATCTTGATCGGATTGCTGTTTAAGGGTGCCTTTGCGCCATTCCACCAGTGGACGCCGGACGTGTACCAGGGTGCTCCGACGAACGTCACGGCGTTCATGGCGGCAGTCTCGAAGGTTGCCGCGATTGGCGCGCTTTGGCGATTGCTGGATAGCGCGGTTGGTCTCAAAGAATTCTATCTTCCGATCTTGATTGGAGTCGCAGTCTTGACGATGGTGCTTGGAAATGTCGCCGCGATCATCCAGACAGACGTCAAGCGCGTACTTGGCTTTTCTTCGATTGCGAACGCGGGATATATTCTCGTTGGCATCATTGCACACCTCAAGGAGCCAGAGAAGGTCGGGATCAGTACAACCATTTTCTACCTAGCGGGCTACACGGTCATGACGATCGGTGCCTTCGCGGTCATCTCCCTGACCGCCAAGAAGGGGCGGGAAGGAACAGAGTACAAGGACCTTGCCGGTCTTTGGCAACGATCGAAGCTTGCCACTACAGCGCTGGTTGTCTTCGTGGTTGGCTTGATTGGAATTCCGCCTTTCGCTGGATTCTTCGGCAAGCTCTACATCTGGCGCGATGCCGTATCGGTTGGGCTTTTGCCCCTGAGTGCGGTGATGGCGCTCAGCTCTGTCGTGGGAATTTACTACTATGTGGGCATTATTCGGGCTGCCCTCGTGGATAGTGCAACGGCGACTTCAACGCTCGCTAAGCCACGGAAGAGCACCCAGCTCGCGTTTATCCTTTGCTTGGTTGGGATCTTCATGATGGTCGGGACGCAGTCGGTGATGGACTTCATCCAAGGCAACGCCGACCAAGTGATTCAGGTCACACAGAAGTAATAGTTCGCGTTGAAATAAAAGTCCCTGCCGCTCACTAGAGTGCAGGGACTTTATTGTTGTGCGAGCTTTGCTAAAACCCGAAAAAAAGTGGTGGTGCCCAGGGCGGGACTCGAACCCGCACGTCCTTGCGAACAACGGATTTTAAGTCCGCTGCGTCTACCATTCCGCCACCCGGGCACTGGGGACTATTATACCGAGGGCGTCCGATCCATGTGGATCAGACGCCCTTGGCATCAAACGAGGCTGACCGATCAGACCTTGAAGATCTTCTCAGTGAGTCCCGGCAGTACAGGCGGGTTGAACGCCTCGCCTTTGTTTGCTGCAACCGCGCCCATGATTGGGATTACCAATCCAAGCACCCATACTAGTGGCAACAGAATCAATCCGACCACAGTAATGGAGAGGATGATGCCTAAGGCAATCAGGACGATTGAGAATGTCAACGCCATCGCCGCATTCCGATACACATACGGCTTATCTTTTCCGATGAGGAAGAAGATAAGACCGGGGATAAAGGACGCGAAGATCGTTAGAACCCAGAGAAGCGTGGATTGGGTCTTTTCCTCGGCCGTCGGCGCGCCCATCATGGACGGGGTTCCGACGTCGGTCGGTCGTGGGTAGGGACTAGGAGATTCGGGTGGCACTTGATCAGACATGAGAATTTTTACCTCTTACAGAAGGTTGGACGAAAAAGGTTAAGGGATTGATTCTTTTCGGTAAATCCCGGCTGATGAGGTGGACAGCGCACTCATATTGAATATGTTGAGGATTTGAATTCAGGATGTGGAGAAGGCAGGTCAAGCCGGAATCTCGGCTCATCTGTCATAATCTAGAAGCCTCCCACAAGCAGGACGTTGGACAGGACATATTCGTTCTTGTCCCACCGGTCACGACCCGACAGTAAGGTTGAGCCGGAGATTCTGCCGCGAAGGGCTTGCATTACGTTGGGCCTTTGGGTCATAATGTTTAGGCTATCGTAACGAGGCAGACCAGTTTATAGAGGACCACAATGGCCAAGAAGAAAGGCGAAAAGCGCGAGATTATTCGAGTTGTCTGCACCGAAGACGGTAAGACATACTACACGACGACCAAAAATAAGCAAAACACACCGGATCGTCTTGAAGTCAAGAAATTTAACAACAGACTCCGAAAGGTGACCCTGTTCCGAGAGAAGAAGTAAGCCATGCCAAATCCAAAACGCCGCCACAGTCACCAGCGTACGGCCAAGCGACGTACTCACTACGTCACAACTTTGCCAGAAATTGATGTGAACAAAGTACAAGGTGGAGAGCCGTATAAGCTCCGACACCACGCATCGCCAGAAGGCTACTACAAGGGCCGACGACTTCCTGGTTTCAAGGACTAATTTTTAGTCAGATCCAAAAAAATTGTAAAGTCCCGGAGCAAAATATTGCTCCGGGATTTTTCTTGTTTAGTCCCAAATGGAAAAGGCAAAACGAAAAAAGCGTGCCCATATGGGCACGCTTCATTTCTTTTCTCGGTCCGCTTAGCGACCCATGATCGGCTGACCGTCGTCAGTTTTGTTCGTCGTTTCGTTCGTTCTTTGGGTCTGTTTGTCGGATGCTGGTGGTTCCGGTTCTGCCGGAGCACTGCACCCAAATCCGCAGATGAGACCAAGGCAGAGTGCGAGGAGAAGTGATCGGCTTAGTTGCATGGTGTCGTCATGGTATTTCCGAAGCTGTAGTTAAACTCGGAGTCTGGTCGGAAGAAGCTCAGGTAGTACCCGTTGGTGGTACCAGTCGTGCTGCATCGGTGGTACGAAAGTTGCTGACCCTTTGGATTTGCACCGTAGCGCATTGTTGGGTCGGTATAGCTTCTTACCATCGCGGTGCCAGGGGTTGCAGTGCCGCTAGGATTCATCGGGAACCACTTCGCGCTTCCATCCACTCGGACGAAGCACATCCCTGTTCCTTGGATCCACGCCGAGTCATTGCTTGCGACAAACGGTGGCCAGCTCACGTCGTTTTGCGATGAGTTGCCGTTTGCGGAAACCACCATTCGAGACGAAGGTCTTCCACTCGGATTAAATCGGCAATCGGCAGCAAGGACGTGCGGAGTTGCAGCATCTGTTCCGCAAGCAAGAATCGGATTACCAAAGGTGTATCCAGCGAGTTCCTCTCGCATGTTGCCCCACCAAATGAGGGTCAGCTGGCTTGGACTAGCCACATTCGATTGTGGGTAGCTGTGGAGAAGTCCGTTGATGGATTGCGTTCCGTTCTTTGGAGCCTTACGTCGAGTGGCAAGGTTCGTGCTCGCGTACCCGTAAGGAGCCATGGACGTGAGTTTAACTCCGGGACCGGTGTGTACGTCGTAATTCTTTGCGTACGGCTGAGTTGAGTTTGCCCATGTGATGGCATCCTCGTTCTCTCGTAGTGTGGAGGTCCAGCCAGCTGGAGTTTCCATATTTGTGAACAGGCCTGGGGAAATTCGGTGCGAGAATGGGAAGTAGTCGTCCGAGTCGGCGGTGTACTGGATGACTCCCAGAGCGGTCTGACGCGTGTTGCTCAGTGCCTGAGTTTTCTTTGCTGCTTCTCGTGCCTGCGCGAACACAGGGAACAAGATCGCAGCTAGGATTGCGATGATTGCGATGACTACAAGGAGCTCAATGAGAGTGAACCCGTTGCGCTTAGATGAATTTGTATGATTGCGCATAGATAAATCATAGCAAAGAATCTGGATTTTTGGTGAAAATTTTGGAAATAAATGAACTTTTTAGATAAATCTTCAAATGCCTCGTTCTAAAGATCGGGATCAAGTGAAAACAGGACTTGTCTTCAGGTGCGGCGATAGGGTGCAAAGGAGATTTTCGGAGCGGACGGATGAGGCCGCCGGGAAACTGCCTATGGATCAGAAGCGTAGTCTCCGTTATGAAATTCTTGATTGCACTGATACCTGCCTTCGGCATACTTCTGGGTGCAAAAGCCCAGTTTGTGACCTCACGCAATCCGGACTATCATAAATCTGAACCTGGGCTTTACACCGAAGATCCGTTCATCGTGAAGTACAGAAAAGAGTATTTTGCCGTCTTTCAAGGAGATTTCAAGCGATTCCGTGCGGCTCACGCGGAAATCAAGGCGATGGTTGAGAAAAACCCAAAGGACGCAAGGGCGATGGTTTGGTTCGGAAATGGGCAGATGGTGGAAGCGGGGCTAGCCTTATTGAGCGACAAGAAGAAGGCATTGGAGTTTTGGAAGGAGTCCAGTAAGACTTTGGATAAGGCGGTTGCCTTGACCCCGGAAGACCCAAACATCTACATGATGCGAGCCGCGACCCTGATTATCGCGGGTGAAAAGTTTCCGACTGAGTTCATTGACAAATCCGTCTGGACCCGACTTCGCGACGACTGCGAGAAATTTATCAAGTTCATTGGTCCTGATCGGATACCACGCACATCAATCCATCTGCGCGGCGAGGCCTATGGTTGTCTCGGCGTTGCACAGAGCAAACTTGGTGAGCGCGAAAAGGCAAAGAGGGCGTTTGAAATGGTGATCAGGCTAAATCCGGATACGGAATATGAAAAGCGAGCCAAAGCCGAGATTGAAGCGCTAAACAAAAAGGACTAGGACCACGCATCCCGTCGCAGAATTCCACGTAATAAGGTTTGAAATGGAACCTCGCAACAAGATCATCGCCGCGCCTCTTGCCATCTTCCTCGGAACTTTGGGTGTGCATGCGTTTTATATTGGTAACAACACCATGGGACTCTTACTACTGATTGGAACGTTGGTCGGTGGGTGGTTCACTTTCGGGATTATCCCCGCGATCATCTGGTTCATCACGATCATTCAGGGAATCAAGTACTTGACGACATCGAATGACAACTTTAACAGAAAGTATGTCAAAGAGCAACGCTGGATTTAAGCCTTACTTTCCGAGATCCTTCGTTACAACTTTTTCAGCGTCGGCGTGAACCTGGCGGCGATGCTCCATTTCTTGGAAGTACGGCTCAAAGTGGGCGTTGACGAACGCGCCCCCAAGAGCATTGCTGATTGATTCCTCTACTTCCTCGGCGAGGTCGTGAGCGGCAATAAAGGTAAGGTCGTCGTCCAGGAGGATGTGCAAATCTACGTGGTGGACTGACCCCACCGTTCGCGTACGAATGGCGTGAAAGCCAAGTACCCTAGGGTCGGACTTCAAAACGCCTTCGATGGTTTCTCTTTCCTTCGTCGAAACAGCGCCGTCCATCAGTTGGTGCAGAATCTCCCGGAGTTGTTTGATCGCTAGGAATACCACCACGAATGTGAACACGATCGCAGTGATGGGGTCTAGGATCGGACTATTAAAAGCTAGAACAAGGAGCAATCCAACGAAAACACCAGCACTGGAGTATGCGTCGCCCATGAGGTGGAGAGACTCGCCTCTGAGTGCGGCAGAAGATTCTTCTCGTGCAATTTTGCCCAGTCGCTTGCTCAGATAAAAATTCACGGCGGCGGACGCTCCCATGACGACGAGTCCCCAATCGGTCTGAATCGCTTCTGGTTTCTGGAGCCTGCCGTAAGCTTTGCTCAAGATAAATCCCGCGCTCGCCATGATGAGGATCATCTGCATCGCACTGAGTAGGACCTCGGCTTTGCCATGCCCGTAATTGTGCTCTTCATCTGGCGGCAGGGAAGCAAGACGTACGGCCTGTACCACGCCAAAGGCGACGAGAACATCCACACTTGACTGGAGGGCCTCGGCGAGTACGCTCACCGATCCGGTCAGAAAACCGGCAACGAGTTTCCCAGCGACGACGCAGATCGTTATCCCGAGGGATAACTTTGCGGCTTGCTCTACTCGTCCGGTTCTGGTTTGACGCATGGTCTGACTCCGGTTTTAGAGTACCAGGGGAAAGGTCCAATCAAAAAAGTCCCCAGCCGGGAACGGCTGGGGACTGGGTGTTTACCCGAACGGATTACTCGTCGCCGAGACCAAAGTTGGCAATCACGATTTCAAAGTCAGATGGTCCGACTTCGCCATCGTTGTCAACGTCGCCGGTTCCAGGTCCACCGAATTGAGCGACCACGGTTTCGAAGTCGCCAGGACCGACTTCGGTGTCTTGGTCAATGTCGCCATTGCGCAAGGAAACGTTCTGGGAAGTGATCGAATTTCCGGACAGGGTCAGGTTGAGGGTTGAGGACAGGAATGTTCCGCCCTTGAATTTCAACGTGTAAGCACCATTTGGAGCGGCCGATGGGACTGTGAAGCTGTATGCTCCTCCACCAAAATCGTCCACGTTGACTGTTCCAGTGAATTCATCGGTTCCGTTGGAGAGAGTCCAGGTGATGGCCTCTGTTCCAGGCAACCCATCGTCTGCAGTGTTTTGAAGCTCGATCTGACCCGAGATCTTTGGAAGGAGAGAAATTACGAGGTTATCAATAAGCCCGAACTGAAAGTCCAAGGAGTGCGCATCAGCGGACAAACTTGTATTAATATCGGATTGACCGAAGAAGACCTTATCTCCTGGAGTCTGGAAAAGACCGGCGGTAACCGTAGCGATCAGGTGACCACCAAGTTTCCAAGTCACTCTGGTTCCCGTCTTTCGGATTTCCCACTGTTGCCAGGTGAATCCGACTGTACCATTCGCCACCGCACCGTTCTGGAGTGCTTGGATCAAAGTTTGGGCCGCAGGTACGGTCGCGCCAGGGAAGCGGCTGGTGTAGTATGGATCCGTGTTGTTATAGGAAGCCGCTACGGTACCTGCTGCGTAGGCACCTGTAGATGGAGCAACTGTCGAAGATGACCCGTTGTATGCGCGGTAATCAATACTAGAACCACCTTCCACGGTTGTACCGAAGGCAACACCCCGCATCCCTGGAACTGGAGCACTGAGATTGCTGTTCACGCCGACACCTGCCAAGGTCAACATTGTTGACCCCGATCCACCAGCTGGGAAAGGTCCATTTGTGTTTAGCCAGGCATCGAAAACCATGACGAAATCTTCTGTGGAGCTGAAGTTATTGGGTGTAACGCTCATTCCGTTTTGGAATGTTGGAGTGTTCGGAGTTCCAGTAATCGCGGTTTGAAGGCGCATTCCTCGAGTCGAGCCGCCGGTGGAACTTGGCGCAGAAGGAATTCCAGCGGTGGAGTAGTCGAAGAAAAAGTCTGCCGCGCTACCAAGGTCTGCTTGAGCGGCGGTGTCGCCGGTCCGGTTGGAGAAGAATGTCCAATCAGCGGTGGTATCAGTATCGAAGTCGTTTGTATAGGCGACTTGGGCGTTGGCGACGGTGCCAAGCGTGGTGCAGGCAAAAGCCATGACGATCAGTTTTTTGTTCATAAGTTAAAATTCCCTCTGTAGAGTACGGGTTACACCTCTAAAGCTCAAACATCGAGCCATAGTCAACTTTCAGTATAACAATTCTTTTGGCAAAACGTGAAAGGGCAATCTGAAACTGGTAACTTTGCTGGGATTACTCCTATTCTGAAAGTACTTTGGGAGATTGTCCAAAGCTTAAACGACGTGATGAGATGAATTGGAATCTGGTTACGGTCCGTCCATAATTGTAGGACCCATGATTCTTGAACTCAATGTTGAAAACATCGCCGTGATTGAACGTGCCCAAATCAAGCTGGGGCCGGGGTTCAGCGTGATGACGGGTGAGACGGGGGCGGGGAAATCGCTTTTGATTGATGCTATCGCCCTGGCGTTGGGGGATCGGGCGGATTCTGATTTGGTGCGTTCGGGGGCATCGCGCGGAACGGTTTCGTTGGTCGCAGACCTGAGCACAAACCCCGCTGCAAAGCTCCTTTGCGAATCGCTGGGTGTTGAGATTGAAGACGATCAGCTCTTTGTTCAGCGCGAAGTCTCGGTCGAAGGGCGCTCGACATGCCGGATCGGCGGGAAGCAGCAACCGGTCGGAGTCCTGAAGCAAATCGGGAATCTGCTGGTGGATTTGCACGGGCAGCACGACCATCAGGCGTTGCTCGACCCGGTTCAGCATCTGGAGTATCTGGATCTGTGGATCGGGGCGCAGGCTACCGGCATGAAAGCGCGGGTCGCGCAGGCATTTGCGACCTGGGATAAGTGCCGTGCGTCGAGAGTGGCGTTGGAAAAAGGGCTTCGAGATCGAGAGCATCGGATTGATCTGCTGGAGCACCAGATTCGCGAAATTGAAACGGTAAGCCCGATTGCAGGCGAGCTTGCCGAATTAGAGAACGAGCTCAACCGGTTGAAGCACGCTGAAAAGCTCTCTCTTGCGTCATCGGCGTCGCTTGGTCGTTTGGCGGATGAAGAAGGTTGCGGTTTGGATGCCCTGCTCGCTTCCGTAGCTGAGCTGGAAAATGCATCAAGATTTGACCCTACCCTTGAGGAAGTGTTGGACCCGATTAAGCAAGCCCTGGCGTTCTTGCAGGAAGGGGTTTTGAGCCTCCGAGATTATAATGAGCAGATTGACCAAAATCCGGATGCACTTCAAGAAGTCGCCGAGCGGATAGATGCGGTTAAGAGACTGATTCGGAAGTACGGTGATACGGAAGAAGCCGTTTTGGATTACCTCGCATCGAGCGCGGAAGAGCTTGCTCTGCTCCAGGACTCGGCAGGGAGTGCCGAGGAACTGCGAGCTAGAGAGGAATCCGCCCGGACGGATTTGGTCGCGGTTTGTGGGGAATTAAGGGCGATGCGGACAGCGGCTTCGGTTGAATTCTCGCGTCAGGTGGTGGCCGAGATTCGGGAATTGGCGATGGAAAAGGCAGTGTTTTCGCTCGAATTGTCCCCAGTTGAACCTACCGCAAATGGGGCCGATGTCGTTCAATATCTTTTCTCCGCGAATCCCGGCGAAGAGCCCCGTGCTCTTGATAGGATTGCTTCCGGAGGCGAAATGAGTCGGGTCATGCTGGCCTTGAAAGTGGTTTTAGCAGGGAAAGCAGGGGTCCCAACCTTGATCTTTGATGAAATTGATACCGGACTTTCGGGCCGAGCGGCGGCGGTTGTGGCGAAGAAACTGGAGGTTTTGGCTAGGAATTATCAGGTGATTTCGATCAGCCACTTACCGCAGTTGGCGGCTAGGGCTTTGACGCAATTCAAGATCGAGAAAGCCGAACTTCAAGGAAGGACATTCACGCAAGTGCGCGTCGTCGGCGAGGAAGATCGAGTGGTCGAGGTGGCTCGAATGCTTGCTGGTGAACAAATCGGCGAAAACGCTCTAGCAAACGCGCGGGAACTTTTGGCTCAGCGCGATTCATAATAAGGCATGAGTTCGACTCCAACTGAAATGCCCGCGCCACAGGTGCGATGGGATCTCTCCGCTCTTTTTTCTTCTATCACTGACCCAAAGATTGCAGAAACTTGGGCCCGCGCCGAAAATGCCGCTGATGCCTTTGCTGCGAAATACCGTGGGAAAATCGCAAGCCCAGATTGTACTGCTGAGCTACTCGCCGAAGGAATTTCCGAGCTTGAAGCCTTGATTCAGGATGCCGCCAAGCCTGGATCTTACGCTAATTTGCTCTTCGCAGTCGAGGCGAACAATCCTGAAATCACAGGATTTTTGCAGGATCAAAGTGAGAAGGGATCTGGGATTCGCGTTAAGCTGTTTTTCTTTGATCTTGAGATTCAAGCGATTGGACAGGACCGGATGGATGCGATGCTGGCAAACCCGGTTTTGCAAAAGTATAAGCACTACATCAATCAGGTCCGCGTTTCGACTGCGTACACGTTGAGCGAGAAAGAAGAAGTCATTCTGGAAGAAACAGCGAATACAGGAGTTCGCGCCTGGGTTCGGCTTTTTGAAGAAGTTCTTGCGCAGCATGAGTTTAATTTCGAAAACCCTAAAACGGGTTCAGTTGATAAGCTTTCTGAAAGCGAAATTCTCAACCTGCTTAGATCACCAGATCGAGCGGTACGTGAAGCGGCTGGAAATGGATTTAGTGAAGGGCTTGGAAAGTTATCCCACGTGCTCACTTACATCTTCAACAACATTTTGTTGGATAAGAAGATAGACGATAAGCTCCGTGATCGTCCATACGCCGAGCATTCTCGGCATATGGAAAATGAACTTCAAAAGCCGACTGTTGATTTGGTCATGCGGCTTTGTAAGGAAAAGCAAGATTTGGTCGCTCGCTACTACCGAGTCAAGCGTGAGATCATGGGGCTTCCTGAGCTTACGCATATTGACCGCTATGCACCACTTTTCGAAACCAAAGAGCAGATTAGCTACGACGATGCACGCACGCTGATTATCGAAGCATTTGGACAATTTTCTGGAGAAATGAGTCAGCGTGCTGATGAGTTCTTTGATAAGAATTGGATTGATGCTGAACCTAGAAATGGCAAGACTGGTGGAGCATTCTGCAGCTACAACACGCCAGACACTCACCCAGTAATCATGATGTCTTACTTGAATAAGATGGACAATGTGATGACATTGGCCCATGAGCTTGGTCACGGGGTTCACGCGTCGCTCAGTCGGGCTCAAAGTTACTTCAATTTCCATGGGACTCTTCCCTTAGCGGAACTCGCAAGTATCTTCGGTGAGCAAGTTGTGTTCGATCGCCTAGTTAAGGAAGCGAGTGAAGGAGATAAGCTCGCACTTTATGCGGAAAAAATTGAAGGAACATTTGCCAGCGTCTTCAGACAAGCTGCGATGTTCCGCTTCGAACAGAGATGTCACAACCTTCGCCGTGAAGAAGGCGAGTTAAATGCTGAGGAAATTGGTGCAGTATGGCAAGACGAACTTCAAGGAATGTTTGGCGACTCTGTGAAAATGGGAGATCAACATTCCGCGTGGTGGAGCTATGTTGGGCACTTTATCTTCGCGCCATTCTATGTCTATGCCTACTCATTTGGCGAACTCCTTTCGATGTCTCTCTACAGTAGAGCGCAGAAGGAAGGTCCAGAATTTGAGGCTAAGTATATCAAGATGCTCGAAATGGGTGGCTCCAAGACTCCAGAAGAACTGATGGCTTTCGTAGGAGTCAACTTGGACGATGAGGCATTCTGGCTAGGTGGATTTGAGGCAATCGAATCCATGATCTCAACGTTTGAAGGCCTTTGGGCCGCAACCAAGTAACTTTGCGAAGAGGAAGTTAAGACCGCGCTCCGATCATTTGATCGGGGCGCGGTCTGTTTTTCCGGACGGGTATCCTATTATTCGAAAATCAGATCCCTTTGTCGGGGAGGAAAACCATGCAAAAAGAAACTTACGAGCAATCCCATCTCTATCGTCTGCGCCACTCCTGCGCTCACCTTTTGGCCCAAGCCGTTCAAGAATTGTATGAGGGCGTGAAACTCGCCATCGGGCCACCTATTGAGAATGGGTTTTATTACGACATCGAATTCCCGAAGCCTCTGAAAGAAGAGGAGCTGGTAGCGATCGAGAAGCGAATGAAAGAGCTATCAAAGCTTGACCAGCGGATTGTTCGGCTCGAAGTTTCACGAGACGAAGCTAAGGCGATGATCCTAGATCCTGCAATTCCGGGAAATGGCGAAGCGACTGCCGAGTATAAATTACAACTTTTGGATGCAGTTCCGGACGATCAACAGATCAGTTTTTACGATCAACAGCGTACGGATCGCGAAGGAAATCTTCACAGGTTTGTTGACCTTTGCCGAGGACCACACGTTGAATCCACAAAGGAAATTAAGTTCTTTAAGCTGATGAACTTGGCGGGAGCCTATTGGCGAGGAGACTCCAAAAATAAGCAATTAACCCGAATTTACGGCACCGCATTTGAAACTCAGGAAGAACTCGATCATCACTTGCTGATGCTAGAAGAGGCCAGGAAGCGCGACCACCGCGTTCTTGGTAAAGAACTCGGTCTGTTCATGTTCTCGCCTCGGGTTGGAACTGGGCTTGCGCTTTGGCTTCCAAAGGGTGCAACGCTCCGGGAAACGATGATTGACTTCCTCCGGAAAGAGCAAGTCAAGCGCGGCTATGAACCTGTAATTACCCCCGCAATCGCAAATATCAAGTTGTACGAGAAATCGGGTCACATTATTAATTATCGTGACAAAATGTTCCCGTTCATGGAAGATGAGGAAAAAGAGACTTACATTCTCAAGCCAATGAACTGTCCTTTCCACATCGAAATTTATGCAAGTCAAATGCGTAGCTATCGAGATTTGCCGGTTCGCTACGCGGAATTTGGCAATGTCCACCGGTACGAGCAAAGTGGAGAAGTTACAGGGATTTTGCGTGCCCGCGGATTCACCCAGGACGACGCTCACCTGTTCGTGACGCCGGATCAATTGGATAGTGAGTTCTTGGGAGTTGTAGAGCTGATTCAGACGGTACTGAATAAGCTAGGCTTAACAAATTACCGCGTCAGAGTTGGAACGAAGGATCCAGAAAGCTCGAAGTATATTGGTCATGACGATAACTGGACGGCGGCGACTAACGCCATTCTGCGTGCTTGCGAAACTCTCAAGATGGAGTACGAGGTGAGCGTTGGTGATGCAGCGTTCTATGGACCTAAGCTTGATATCATCATCAAAGACGCTCTTGGGCGAGACTGGCAGATGGGCACGGTACAAGTGGACTATAATCTCCCCGAGCGATTCGACCTAGAGTACATTGGCGAGGACTCAAAGCCGCACCGACCCGTGATGATCCACCGTGCGCCATTCGGTTCTCTGGAGCGGATGATCGGTCTTTTGACAGAACAATATGCCGGAGCATTTCCACTGTGGCTGAGCCCTGTTCAGGTGCGGATCCTTGCAATCGCAGACCGACATGTTGGCTACGCTCAGGAACTTGCGAAGGCACTCCAAGGCTTCACAAGCCACAACTACAAGTGGGAAGAGGAACAAAATTGGACGAACTTGCCAGAGGTCGAAAGCCTGAATCTGCGTGTCGAGGTGGATGCAAGCCGGGAAACCATCGGCAAGAAAATCCGCGAAGGTGCTCGAATGAAGACGCCTTACCTCCTGATTGTCGGAGATCGAGATATGGAAGCCGGAACGGTCGGCGTCCGGAGCAGAGAAGCCGGGGATTTGGGAGCGATGGACTTCAAGGAATTCGTCGCGAAACTCAAAAGCGAGCTTTAACGGGCACGTTTGAACGAGGTCATGGCGTAATCGAACTTCATTGATTGCGCCACTCCCAATTCTCCGCCCGGGATGTTCACATTTTTCGCGGTCAGATTTATCCGTGTGGGCATCCCAGTTGCTGTATCAATTAAGGCGGTGCCTTCTGCGAAGAATCTAGGGTTTTCGATCCCGGTCCAGGTGAACCGAATCAGAGGCTTACTGCTTTCGTGATCAACGTAGTGACCAAAGAAGGTGTACTCCTTGAATCCGTCGTAAGAATAGGTCCATTTGCCGCCGATTTTCAGTGCTTTCCGGGGCAAAGGGATGCTCATGAGGCGATTAATAATCATGTTATTGATCGCGTCGTCTCCAATGTAGTCGTAGCGCACCTGATGTCCGAAAACGTTTCGAAGCTCAGTCGCGGTCGAGGGGTCGTTACCCTTCTGATTTTCTTGAACAAAGTCATCCATCCGGAGGAAGGTATTCGAGATTTCGTGCTTAAACGTCCAGTTGCTACTTCCTTCGCGCGTGGTTAAGTCATCGACCCGCAGTGTCACCCGGTTCTTGAGCTCAAAATCAATTTGCTTCGCCTTGTCACTGAAGAGCTGCCGGTTTGTACCTACGATAACATCGCCTGTGCGAAGATTGAGCTTCCCGGGCAGAATCGGGGGTTCGGATTGAAGGGTTAGGGCGGCGAGGAGAAGAGCGTTCACTTAGGTTCCCAAGGTTTTTCTTCCGGCTTCTTATAGCCGCGTTCTCGTGCGAGTTCTTCGCGTCCCATAGGGCTTTCAAGTTGCGACTTTTCCCGGAGTAATTTTGCGTGTTGCGCTTCCATCTGACGCATTTCTTTGCGTGCGGTTACGGCTTGGGCTTTTTGTTCCTGGTATTTTTGCCAGGGCTTGACGCTGAGCGCGATCCCCGTGCAAACCGCAACGAGCATCAGAAACGAAATCCATCCAAATTTTTTGTCCATCCTTGGCACCTGTCCGCTATGTTACTCCACGACTTCAACCATGATCAAGTTGGTGTTGCCGACTTTACCAGCTGGAACGCCGGCGGTGATGATGATGGAGTCACCCACTTTGAGCGAGTGCTCCCGCAAAAATCCATCAATCGCAAGCTGGATCACATCATCCATCGAATCTGGAGTCTCAAGAGCGATAGACTCGACCCCCCACACGACGCTCATTTGGCACTGCGTTTGCTTGTTCCAAGCTGTACAGAGGATGGGAGCTTTTGGCCTGAACTTACTCACCATGCGCGGGGTCAAACCGCTTGAAGTGGTCGTGAGAATCGCCTTGGTTTTGAGCGAAATCGAGAGCTGGACGGCGGCTTCTGCAACCGCGCTCGTATTGTCATTTAGCGCGTTCAGACTTTCAAAGTGCGCGGCATGGGGGAAGCTTGCCTCGGCGCTCTCTGCAATCCGAGACATCACTTTGACGGCTTCAATTGGGTAGCTACCGGTTGCGGTTTCGCCGCTCAGCATGATTGCATCTGTCCCGTCCAGGATCGCATTGGCGACATCCGTAGCTTCTGCCCGTGTGGGTCTGGCGATGTTGATCATGCTTTCTAGCATCTGGGTCGCGGTAATCACAGGTTTGCCGACCTCGTTACACTTCCGGATGATTGTTTTCTGTGCCATCGGGACGTCTTCGATCTCCATCTGCAAGCCTAAATCGCCTCGGGCGACCATGATGAGGTCGGCGACTTTCAGAATCTCGTCAAGCTCATCAAGTGCTTGGCTTGTCTCGATTTTGGCGCAGATCATTGGGTTGTAATTCATTTTCTCCAGCAATCGGCGGAGTTCACGCAGATCACCGGCACGACGCACGTAGCTGAGAGCAACAAAATCAGCCTCAGCCTTTGCGGCTTCTTGTAAGTCAATAATGTCCTTGTCGGTGAGGGCGTGCGTCTCAAAACTCTTTCCAACAAGCGTGACCCCTTGCTTGCTTTTGATCGTGCCGCCAGTGACGGCTTCGGCTTTCATGTAATCGCCGTGATCCTCGGTCAGCTTTAGCTCGACATCTCCGTCCCCAAGAAGAAGGCGATCCCCTGCCTCCATTGCCTCCCATATTTCTTTGCCGTGAACATAGAGCTGTGCATCCGGGTCAACGTGACTTAAGTGAATCGGTTGCCCAGCCTCCACGATGAAGAACCCATTTGGAATTGAACCAACACGAAATTTAGGTCCCTGGAGGTCAACGAGAATCCCGGTCGGTGACATCTTTGGCGAATCTTCTCGAATCCACTGAATCCACTGATGCCGGGTATCCCAATCGCCGTGGCTACAATTGATGCGCGCAACGTTCATCCCAGCGACTTGGAGTTCGTTGATCTTTTCTCGTGAGCCAGTCGCCGGGCCGAGGGTGCATACAATTTTTGTGCGTCGATTCATGGGGATTCCTACCAGCTAAAGACGGTTGAATCATGGCTTTAGCCAGCAGAATCGCTTCAAGTAGCGAAATTTACTCTGATGCTAAATTTGGATACCATGAAGGAAGTGAAGATCAGGCTATTAGAATCCACCGACGACCCGCTCTTTTGGACAACGTGCGAGCTTTATGTTGAGTCGTTTCCTCGCGATGAGCGAGGGCCTTTGGGGCATTTTGCCGCGATGATTTCGGGTGGTGATGGTGAGGACAGTTCCCGGAGCCACGTAGCCATCGCCGACGTAGATGGCGAGCTAGCGGGATTTAGGTACTTCAGCTATCATCCCGATGCTGGACTGGGCTTTTTCGTCTTTCTCGCGGTTGATGAGCGCTTCCGGAAGCAGGGGATCGGCACTGCTCTACTGGATTTTGGCAAAGAGATTTGCTTGAACGATGCCCAGGAAATGGGTGGGGAATTGGACGCAATCATCTTCGAGTGCGAGCGCCCAGAACTCGCAAGGACCCCTGATGAACGAGACTTCAGAGAAAAGCGTTTGCGATACTTTGCCAATCGCGGCGGCATCCTACTATCGAAAGAGCATGTCCAACCCGCCCTCGGGGCAGGGCGAAATCCGGTTCCGCTTTACCTTTTCTGCTACGACATCAGTAACAAGCGGAGCCACGAAGAAATCCTGATTTCGACCTATCGCCACCTCTATGGTCACGCTCCGGAATCAGAATATGAACTCAGCGCCCTTGCCAGCTTCAGGAGTTTGTGGCCATCGGGGGTGGCGTCAAGATGGGAGGGATGAGGTCCGGCAGGATTGGCTCAGGGTCGGGGACTTCTTCGACGATTTCGAGTGAGCGATCCATCAGATGCTGCATGATCTGATTTGCATCGTGAACAGGTACGTTCATCAGTGTCCCACTTGATCCAACGCCGACGGCGGCTGTGCCAACACTCACGTCGCACAGCCCCATCCTGCGTTGGAAAAACGACTGATTGACCTGAACTTTTTGTGCGCCCTTCAGAGGGATCACCGTCATGGTAAGTCTGAATCCACCTTGTTGTAGGATCAGAAAGTCATCGTCAATAAGCCAGCCAAACTGACGTGCTCTCAGGATATCGTCAATTAGCATCCTCAGGAATAGAAGCCCAACGATGATAGTTCCGATCTGTTGAAATTGGGGTGTAAATCTTAGCCCGATGATTACGATTACGTAGAAGATGATCCCCGCATAGGCGTATCGCCAGAACAAGGTTTTTGCTGGACGGGTGAGCCCAAATTCGGTCGGAAGTTTGAGGTCTGGGTAGACCAGGTCCGTGATCGTTGGTGCGAGGTCCCGTTCAATGATCGGACAAAGATGTTCGGCAGCCTCTTCACCCCGCTTCGTTCCCATTGTGAAGCCAACCTTGATCTGGGCAAGGTTCAGCATCCGGTGGATCAACTTTTCTTCGATCTCGATGCCCTGAATGCGGTTAATGGGGGAAGACTTTTGCGTCTCGTTGAATAGTCCCGATCTGCGGACAAGTCGGTCGCCGTCGCGAACTAGTGTAAAGCCATATAGCGAGACCACAGATTTTCCGATCCCAAAGATCCAGCCAACCAAGAACAGGCCAATCAGGGCGAAGATGAATCCAAAAATGTTTTTCGTTGGATCAAGGAATCTGAGCGCCTCGAACACCTTTTGCATCGTGCCAGAGCGATTACCTCGATCCAGCTCCTGCATCAAACCAAAGGCCGATGCCACGATCAATAGCGCCGCATTAGAACCTAAACCTGCGAGGATCAGGTGCTTCCACGACGCTTGGAAAATGATCTGATCGGGAGTTGCTTCGGCAATAGACTTCGGTGCTTCTTTCCCGCGTCGCTCGAAGATCTCCTTTCGAAGGGCTACAGCATCTTCCATCCTCAGCGCGTTGAGAGATATCTCGCTTTCGGCTTTCGCTGACCCTGTATTGATCTCGATTTCGACTAAACCGAGTGCCTTATGAAGCAGATTTCTTTTGAATTCAACTTCCTGAATCCGGTCAAGGGGGATGAGCTTTTCTTCCTTCTTGAAAGGTGTTTGGATTTTGTAGAGTAACGAGTTTCCTTCAAAGCCGAAGCGCACTGTGAAGTATGCAAAGGCGGCAGAAATGACCGCGAGGCAGCCGATTCCGATGCTCAGGAGGTTATCCATCAGGTCCCCGGACCCACCTCCAGAAAATCGTAAAAAGACCGCGAAAGCAACCAGCTTCCACTGCCTTACGAAGGTCATCAGGAGTTCGAAAACGAGGGTAAGGGCATGGACCTGGCGCAGGTCAGATGGACGCATGTGCAGTGCCCTTGAGTCGCATGACTTCATCGCGAAGAGCATTAGCTTGCTCACTCGTCACCCCAGGAATCCGCACCGAATTTGTGCCCCCGGCATTGTGAATTTCTACTTGCACAATGCCCATTCTGGATTCAAAAAATCCGCTTTCCATCTCAATATGTTGTAGCTTATTCAGCGGAAGAATGGTGCGGTGTTTCCCGATCACTCCGTGGCTGATCGTCAGAAATTCTGGAGTGACTTGATATCGCCAATTCCTGAAGGATTTGGGTAAAAGCGCGAGTCCCGGGAGGTGCATGATCGCAAACCATCCAACGAGAATGGGGAGACGATACGGTTGCAAAACCTTGAACAAATCCTCCTGGCTCGGCAACAGAACGAATAGGTAAACGGCTAGACCCACCATGAACACAACCAGCCAGATCATCCTTTGGAGAAACCAGATTGTTTTGACCTTCGGAGAGAGTCCGTGCCCGTCGGTTGGTTGGAGAAAAACGCTGTCGTTCATAGCTTGTTTGGGTTCATTATGGTCTTAAATTCTGGTTACTTGTCAGATGTCTCCAACGTTGCGGGAAAAACTTCTCAGAATCTCAATGCCCTGACACTTTTACCTAAGAATTCTCCTGAATCTTGCCGAAAACTTGAAGAGAGATGCTAGGTTTGGCCGCGAAAATCCTCTCCTGAGCTGCTTTGGAAAATGCCGAAATGAAAGTTTTAAGCAACCCCTTTAATGTTTTCCGTAAGATTGGTCTTGACCTAACGTGGGTGATGATCTCCGTATTTGCTTCGATCTTTATCGTTGAGCCGAGCGGGGGATCGTTCGCTACCTCAACATCGATTTTTCAGATTGAACTTCAAATGATGGCAATTGCCGCCGGAGTTCTTCTATGGAGACGAGTTCACCGTATGAATCCTCGCTACGTGAGTGTCCATGACCAGATCAATTTGAGCATCTGTGCAGCCGCAATTTCTATCGGTTGCTGGATCACGGCAACGCTTGAAGGTGCGAGCAATCCGTTGGCTCTTGCTATCGTGACCGGGAGCCTTTGCCTCACTGGAATGGCAGGAACCCGGGTTGCCTTTCGTCTCTATTCATGGGGCCAAACGCCGTTTGGTTCCCGGCCGCAAGTCGGAAAACTCACTCGGACTTTGATCGTCGGAGCGGGGGACGCGGGCGAGTTTGTCTTGCGAGAAATGATGCGCTCGGACAAATCCACTGCCCTAGTGATGGGCTTTGTGGATGATGATCCGCAGAAACAATCGCTGATCATTCGAGGCATCCGGGTCTTGGGAACGACCGATCAGATTCCGATGCTTTGCGAAAACCTTGATATTGAAGAGATTCTGCTTTGCACGCCAAGCGCGGACGGGGACGCCATCCGTCGGATCAATGAGCTTTGCAAGACGGCGGGAGTTAAGGTGAAAACCCTCCCAAGCGTTTCGCAACTCCTCACTTCTTCTCCAAGTCTTAAGGGTCAAATGCGCGATATCGCGGTTGAAGACCTGCTTCGTCGTCCCGCAGCTCCGGTGGATTCGGCGCTTCTCACCGAGATCACAACTGGCGAATCCGTTTTGGTTACTGGAGGTGGAGGATCAATCGGTAGCGAGCTTGCTCGGCAAGTCAATCGCCTGAGCCCGGCCAAGCTGATCTTGGTTGGCAAGGGCGAAAATAGCCTTTACGAGATTGAGCAGGAACTCATCCAGACCCAAAGCGGTCCGGCTTCCGCTGTCGTAGCGGACGTCCGCGATCATCGCTCGATGAACGAAATCTTCACCAAGCACTGCCCGACCGTGGTCTTCCATGCCGCCGCTCATAAGCATGTTCCACTGATGCAATCGAACCCAATTGAGGCGATTCGTAACAACGTTTTTGGAACTTTGAACACCGTTCAGACCAGCATCAAGCATGGCGTTCAGCACTTTGTGTTGATCAGTACCGATAAGGCCGTGAACCCAACTTCAGTGATGGGGGCGACGAAGCGGATCGCCGAAATGATCGTGGCGGCTCACGCTCGGCAGAGCGATACCTACTTTGGAATTGTGCGATTTGGGAACGTTCTTGGTTCGCGAGGATCCTTGATTCCTCTTCTGAAGAACCAGATCGCCCGTGGTGGTCCGGTCAGGATTACCCACCCGGAAATGACGCGCTACTTCATGACGATTCCGGAAGCCGTGCAACTGATTTTGCAAGCTGGAGCTCGAGGTCGGAATGGGGAACTGTTTATCCTGGATATGGGTGAACCAGTCAAGATTCTGGACCTTGCCGAGGACCTCATTCGGTTGCATGGATTGGAGCCGTACAAGGATATCGAAGTCAAATTCATCGGCCCTCGACCAGGCGAGAAGTTGTTCGAAGAGCTAACCTATGACAAAGAAGCTCTGACCCCAACCGATAATCCGAAGATCAACATGGCCAAGACGGGCATGATTGACATGGATTGGCTGATGAGCGAATTGAATCAACTCGACAAGATCTGTGATTCCGGCGATGAGGAGCGCGCGATGCAGTTCCTGATGGAACTCGCCTGGGGCAAGCACGACATCAGCTTGCAACCTTGGGAAGAACTCAAGCGAGTGGCGTAAGCCTCTCGGTAAAACAAAGAAGCCTGAGCATCTTCGCTCAGGCTTTCTTTTGTCGAATATTCCGCTAATATTGCTAATGGCAGGGGCAACAGGGATCGAACCCGCGACCTACGGTTTTGGAGACCGCCGCTCTACCAGCTGAGCTATACCCCTACGATCTGAGAATATTACCCGAAAAGGTGAATTTCCGCAATGCCCAGGGTCGGTGATGGGTCACAATCTAGAATCTGAACGGTGAGCAGTTTGGTCATTTTAAGCGCTCAGAAGCGCAAGTAGCCCCAAGTTCTAGCTTTTGTCATGTCTGCGAGCTTCCTAAAATAGTTGATGACAACTTAACCGGTACCGTCTCGACGACCAAGCTCTTCCGTATCCGTTAGCCAACGCGCGATCCCGCTTCCATCGGCTTTTCGGACCATGCAGTATTCGCTTGTTTTCTTCACCTTAAACCCAGAAAACCAAAGTGTCGCGTGGCGGAGCCAAGTCACCGACGAGCCGTGATACACAAAGCGGTGCCACCAAGACGGAGAATCCATCGTGACCAAAATCCGAGCCGTCCGACCAACCAAAAGGCGCTTCGGCATGGCTTTTCCTTCTTCATATTGAAAGGCAAAACCGCTCGTAAACACCCGATCAATGAAACCCTTGAGCAGAGCCGGAGCCGAACCCCACCAAACCGGATAGACAAACGCGAGGTGGTCCGCCGCCGAGATCTTCTGTTGCATCGCGATGATCTCGGGATAGAGATCGTCGCACTCCCGAGGATCAGCCAGAAAGGCGATGGTCGAATCGCGCAAATCCACGAACTCAACCTGCGCTCCAGCCGACTCCGCACCCTTCGCATATGCCTGCGCCAAAGCCAAGCAAAGGCTCTTTTCTCCGGGGTGACCTAATATAACGACGATTTTCTTGCTCATTTTCTTCCCCACGCTCTATAATGTAAGCAGTGAATACATTATACACAAAATGTATTCACTGTATACATTCTTGATGGAAAATCTGAAAAAACCCTACAGACACGGTAATTTAGCGGAGGCGTTGGTGACGGATGCCCTCGTTTTACTGGAGACTCAAACCGCGGACGAACTCAGCATTCGGGTTTTGGCCGACCGCGCCGGGGTAAGTCCTCGGGCCCCTTACGTCCATTTTCCAACAAAGAGTGACCTCCTTTTCGCGATTGCCGACCGGGGTTTTCAGATGCTGATTGACGATTCCGCCGCCGCCGGAGATGAGATCGCGAGCATTGGAAGGGCTTATATTGGTCTAGCGGTAAGACATCCGAACCTCTTTCGGTTGATGTTCAGCGGCATGGTCGCACAGGAAAAAAAGTGCGGATCGGCAGGAGATTCGTACGAACAGCTGATGAATGCCATCAGTAAAGCAAATCCAAATTGGGGCGAAGCCGAGATCATGCAAGCAGCGGTTTCGCTATGGGCGTTAGTCCACGGCATCGCCGACCTGCGCATCGAAGGCCT
>JBEIDH010000031.1:0-29988 GCA_040383535.1 Chthonomonas sp. | reverse complement strand
CACTGCAGAAATACTGAATAATTTAACAACGTTCTTCATTTAAAACCTACTTTAAACTAGCATCTTGCTTGAATATTGCTCAATTTAATGAACACATAATAGAAGTAACTGCGAGAGTCAGTAGGATAATATCACTATTTCCAAGAAAAACTACCTCGGTTTTGTACTGAAATTTGAATTCTAGTATTTGTACTGATATAAAGTTTAGTCACGGGGCGGGCGGGTAACTTGGGTGCTAACCCTGGTTTTTGAAAACCTGGGATAAGCCACCAAATCAGAACCTTTATCACGAGTTATACCGAGGCAACCGTCCGGGCCTTGGCTTCATCTTGTGTCGGATACTTTAGTTTTTGATCAGGCTACCTTCAACGGTAATCGCAAGATTTCCACCTTGCCTGGGTGTTTTAGGTGAATCTTTCTCGGGATCTCCAGAAGCGTTCTTGGTTGTAGCTTCGCTATCAAAAACCAACGGAATCTTCTGCCAATCCTTGACATCTTCTTTGTATTGTTCGGCAAAGACTTTGTTCAAGGCATAGCCGTAGCTGGATTCGCCAAGGAGAGGATTGCGGAGTTTCTTTTCCGCCTCGCCCTTCTTTAATTCCCCTGAATCTAAGCGATTAAGGATCGCATCCATCCAACGATCGGCAGGAGGAAATGCCCCTTCTGAATCATGGTAGAGCATGAGCGCAACCTGGATCGCTTTAAGATTATCCTCGCTGGAACCTGCGTAAGCCTTTTTCTCTTCCTTACTGAGGTCTATGATGCCGGAATTGTAAAGCGCACGGGCATCTTTTCCGAATCTAATCCCAGCATATGCGAGGGTTCCGACAAGGGCAGCAGCGATAAAAAGCCCAATTTTCTTTCCTTTAGTCATGCGAATTTGAATTTCCCCTGGTATGTTTCTATGCGCATGGCACCGTTGCGCTTTCCTCTTATTTTGACGCCTACTCCTTGTCATCGTCTCGACCGTGCGTCTGCTCACCTCGGGATTGATCTTTGGATCAAGCGGGATGATCTGACCGGATTCGCGTTGGGAGGGAATAAGGGCAGGAAACTGGAGTATCTGATCGCGGATACCTTGGCTTGCGGTGCGGATACTGTTGTGACTTGCGGGGCGGTGGAATCTAACTTCGTCCGTCAACTTGCCGCCGCCTGCCGAGTAGCCGGATTGGAATGCCACGCTGCCGTGATGGCGATGCCCTTTGATGAGGAGGCTGGCGAACTCAAAGTCACATTGACCCGAAGTGTGAATGCAAGAATTCTACCAATCCTTGGATGCAAAACCCACGTTTTTGACAATGCCGACTGGGAAGTACTTTATGATCATATGGAAAAGATCGCCCAGAGCCTGGAAAGGGAAGGGAAAAGCGTGTATCGCGTCCCGGTTGGTGGGTCATCTGCGCTCGGAGCATTCGCATTTTATCAGGCGGCAAAAGAAATTGCCGGGGATTTTGAATGGATTATTCACGCTAGTAGTAGTGGCTCCACGCAAGTTGGTTTAACAAGTTTCTTCAAGAAAACCAATACAAAAGTCATCGGAATAGCGTGCGACCCGGAACCGGAAATTGTGAACGACTTCGCTATCCTTTCTGGCTCGCTATCAACGGATGAGCTGCTGAGGGATGAAGGTCCGTTTCCGATCCTAGGTCCAAGCGACTTCGATCTTGTCTTGGATTATGTTGGACCAGGGTACGGCGTTCCCAGCGAAAAAGGAGATGCCGCAATCTCTTGGCTGGCCCAGACCGAAGGAATTTTTCTGGATCCGATCTATAGCGGAAAGGCGTTCTCTGGCTTATTGGACCTTGTCTCGAGAAAAGAGGTTACGGGGAAAGTTTTGTTTTGGCACACGGGCGGAATACCGTCGTTGTTTAGCGAATTCGAACCTGCTTAGGGAATACTGAACACAGGCATCAGGAAGAACCTGTAAGCACCAAAAAGAATAAACGACCCGATCAGAATAGAAATGCCGATATTGTACGCCTTTGTATTCGTATCAATTTTGATTCCTTTTATCCAACCGTAAAGAGCAAGGATCGCAGAAAATGTGAAAAGCACGTAGCCTAATGTTCCAAAAGGGTTAGCATTCCATGCGGTGACAAAATCTCCCTTAATTGTTGCGGAGAAAGCTGTGGTCATTCCGCATCCGGGGCAAAGTCTGCCGAACATAAACACACTTGGACAAGGCGGCAAACCTAGCTGCTGATGCGTACCATGCCCTTGGCTCGACGGCGTAAGATAAGCCCCGATTCCGGTGACGATGACCCACACGATAAACCAAGAAAGCTGGCCGATTAAGAATTTACGATCTACTCCGTGATCAAACCGGAGCATCAAAGGCCTCGCGAGGGATCACACATTCAGGCTGGAGAAATCCATGCTCTGTGACCCGAGCCATCCCCATCACATTTCCCGCTGGATCAGCCAAAGCAACGTAGGGATCGGTCGGAACCGGACGCACACCTATTGCATTTCCGTTCCAAGCATCAGTAACCGTTTCCCAATTAAGGGCAATGATCTGCTTATCGGTTAAAGCATCCTTGAGCTGTATCAAATCCAGGGGAGTTGCATCTTCAAGTTGGGTAGCGCAGTCAATCGTAAATCCACCGACTCTGGTCCTTCTTAATTCAATAACATGCGCCCCGCAGCCTACATTTTGACCCATATCATGGGCAAGAGTTCGGACGTAAGTCCCACCAGAACATTCGCATAAAAATGTCACTTCGTCTCCGTCAGATTGGACGATCTCGTACTTGTAGATAAACACGTTACGAGGATCACGCTCGATGGTTTCTCCCTTTCTTGCTAGGGCATAAAGAGGCTTACCGTCTTTCTTTACCGCGCTGTACATCGGCGGAATTTGTTGGATCGAACCTCGGAAATCGGGTAAAAATCTTTCGATTTCAGCTAACAGATTTTCCGGTACGCCCTTCTCAGCAACAATGTCTCCCTCTGCATCCTGGGTCGTGGTTTCAATTCCGAACTTCACCTTAAAGACATACTCTTTTGGCTCAAGCGGTAAATACTGCAGGAAACGAGTTGCAGGACCTACCGCGACAACGAGAACCCCTGTAGCTAATGGATCCAATGTCCCAGCATGTCCGACTCGTTTGGTCGAGAACTTTCGACGAACTCGACCAACAACATCGTGGGAAGTTATCCCAAGCGGCTTGTCAATCACTAGGATTCCAAGCAACGTTCAAGCTCCTTGACCAGGTCCGTCTCCGCGGACTCAATGGTTCCGGTAAACGTGCACCCGCTCGCGTTCCGATGCCCGCCTCCACCAAAGAGTCGGGCGATGACCGAAATGTCGTAGTGCTCGCGACTTCGGATGCTTGCACGAATCACTCCACCAATCGGCTGCCGAATCACCGCCGCGATCTGAACCGAATCGATTGCGAGAAGCTCGTTCGTAAGCCCCTCTGTGTGCACTTCAGTGGCCCCTGTATCGGCGAATGCGTCCTCTGTGAGGACAGTCCAGGCGATGCGATCATCCATCGAAAGCCTCATCTGGCTGAGGGCAATTCCGGTCAATCGCACTGCCTCCATTGGCTGTTTCATATAAACTTCCTCGCAAATCTTGACGATATCTGCGCCATGCTCCAGCAAAAAGGCTCCACATTCCAGGGACTCCGGAGTTGTGTTTCTAAATCTAAAGGACCCGGTGTCCGTCACGATCCCAGTAAGAAGGCACGTCGCAACTTCAGGACTAATTCTGAGTTGGAGCTGCTGGAAGAGTCGGGTAAGAATCAAAGCCGTCGCGGGAGCGCTTTCGTCCACTATTCGAATGTCGCCGGGAGTCTCATGAGGAACGTGATGGTCAATCACAATCATGGTTCGACACTCCGATACTGCCTCAAATGGCCGTCCAATTCGGTCCAAATTGTTCAGATCCAAAACGATGCTGACATCACCCTTCTTGGAGGGTTGCTCTTTCATCACTTCAATCCCAGGCAAGAACTTGAGGTTGTACGGAGCTGAGTTATTATTCACGACCTCGCACGAAATCCCCGCGTCGTGAAGAGCATGGTAGACCGCCATCGCAGATCCGAGAGCATCCCCATCTGGGTTGAGATGGCTCGTGATAATGACGTGCTTCGCTCCGAATACCGCGTCCCTGAAAGCCTTGACATCGGAAGCATTGAGTTCCATATCCGATCAGGATACCTAGTTGAGACCCAACCGCTGACCCAGTGAGGAACCCAGCAAGTTTTCAGGATCAAACTTTTGCCTGATCGCCCTGAATTCGTTCAATTTACATTCTCCGTGCATCGCCAATAACATATCAGCGGTCATTGCAGAATCTTTCGCTAAGTATAATTTTCCATCGTTTTCTATGACAATTTTTGTCATTTCATCGCAAAGAAGCTGCAACGGTCGAGGATCGGCAGCTCGCTTGAAATCCATCGCGAGGGAATAACCGTCCACGCTGTAGTCGAGGATTGTCTTGGACTTCTTGTGTTTCTTCATTACGCCTAAAAAGCTGATGGTCCCATGTCTCTTCTGGACTTCGGCGAGCAACTTGAACGTTCCCAACGCCCGATCCTCAGGAATAAAGCATTGAAATTGAAGTAGACCAAACGGGTCGTAGGACTTTTCCCAGCCGGGAACGGAGTCCAGCAGAAAGTGAAACTGTGCGTGCGACTGGAGTGAGATCTTGCCGTCCTCGAAAGCCTTCGCCATTCGATATTTTAGTGCGTTTGTGGCACGCATGCCGCTGGGATTATTGAGGAATTTCAGCGGAATATATGCTTTATCCCTTGGAAGAATCCCGAATAATCTTCCGGTTTTGATCTGATGCACTGGATTTTTGTCCAGTCCTGCAACCGTGGGCACGGCCGAGTGAAAGATCCCTCGCCCGTGTTTGAACAGGTCGACCCAACTCACCATGTAATCGCTTTGTCTGGCCTGGTCAAATGCCGCAAAGTGCTCTTCCCATGAGTCAACAACCTTGCAACTCACCACTAGCGAGCCAGATGAAACGGCTTTCATTCGAATCCCTGCTCCTACGATGATTCCAGCAAGCCCGAAACCACCAATCACTCCCCAGAAGTCGGGCTGATCGGGATGCAGCCGATGTAGCGTTCCGGATGTATCCAGAACCTCCACCCACTCAATATTCTCGCCAAGCGTGCCAAATAAAAATGCGTTTTTACCGTGGACGTTCATGGCAATTGCGCCACTTATCGTTGGAAAAGAAGTCCCGGTAACGACTGGAGGCCAATATCCCAGTGGCAAACTGGCTCGCCATATCGCGTCAAGGGTCGCACCAGCTTCCGCGATGAGAACTCCATCCTCCACCTTCCCGACGGATGCCATGTTTTCGAACGAAATCCCGATCGCCTCAGGATACAAAGCGGCATCTCCATAGCTTTTTCCGCTTCCTCGCAATACGATCTTCCGACCGGTTGATCTAGAAAGGGCTAGGATTTCAGATATTTCTTGTACGTTTTTTGGCGAGAGCACATAGGCATCGGCACCATTCAGTGGCATCCCAAACCCGGTCAGGTTGCGAACTTGGCTAGAACTTAACTTCATAGCTTGGTGCGCCTCAGAACGAACCCTGGGACGACTTTGATGATCGCCATTGCAATCCGATGTCCCAAAGTGAGATAAAACTCTCCGTTACGTCCGGCTAGTTTCAGGCACTTTGAAGCCGCGAGGGATATTGGCATCATCTTGGACTGATCAAGGTGAGCGGTCATCTGGGTCACCATCGGGCCGGGTTTAGCGACCGCAACATTGACCCCGACGCGATTCAGTCGATGCCGAAGAGCCTCGCAATACGTGTGCAAGAATTTCTTGCTAGAGTTGTATACGGGTTGGGCAGGTCTACCACGATCCCCTGCAACACTGCCAATCACCAGGATGGATCCGTGCTTTGACCCTAGCATCCTTGCCGCAACTTCATCAAGCCATGCGACAGCCCCGATCACATTCACGTCCAGAATAAGTTTGTCTTTCGCAAAGTCAAACTCTTCCTGACCAACAATGGTCATTACGCCAGCAGAGTAGATGAACAGATCAAGCCCGCCAAGTTGGCGTGTGATCTCCTGAAGCAGATGAGGGACTTCATTGGTGTGCGTTACGTCGTGAGGAAAAAACAGTGCTGAATCGCCAAAGGATGATTCTGCTGCCGAGATGTTTCTACCGACAATCGCGACCTGATTCCCAGTTTCCAAGAGTTGCCGTGCCATCTCCAAGCCAAGTCCGGAGGTCCCACCCACTATGATAATGCGTCTAGAATTTTTCATGGCCTCTGGAGAACAAAATTAGGAATCAAATCTGCAACTGCACATAGGGCCGTTGCGACGAAAGCAACAAGGACAAAAACCATTTGAGGATCAGAGAACAATGCTGTCTCTGGCTCCTCCCCTTCAGTGGTTCCGAATACAATCAGTAAATACCGGAGAACGCCAAAGAAGACAATTGGTACGGTCAAAATGAGCCCCGGATGGGCCTTAGCGGTTTCGCTTTCGATCGCGTAAATCCCGTAACTCATGATCGCAAGACCCGCCGACATCCAAACTAAACCATCCACGACTGATCGGGAATAACCTGCCAGGGTCGCCCGCGTTCCAGAATCTGACCCCAGGGCGATGAACTCCTGACGACGTTTGCTAGACGCCAAAAAGAGAGCGAGCGTTCCGGTGCAAAAGAGAAGCCAGCCCGAAACCCCGACGTTCAGCGCTAGTGCACCGACAACTGCTCGCTGGACAAACGCAATGGCAATCCACAAAATATCCAGGATCGGCACGCGCTTGGCGAACAAATTATAAGTCACTTGAAGGATCCCGAATACCGCGATGCCAACGGTTGCCCCGACTGGCAAAAACATCGAAACTCCCAGTCCCGCGAGAAGACAACCAAGAGCCAATGCCAACCCAGAACCTTGGGAAATCTCACCACTTGCAATCGGTCGGAGCTTCTTCTTCGGATGAAGCCGATCCGATTCGGTATCTAGGGAGTCATTCAGGCAATAGCTCGCAGAACTCAATAGGCACAAGGAGAGAAACGCCAGGCATACAAGAAGTCCGTTCCGAGGATCAGACCAACCCGCGGTAAAGATAAATGCAGTAAAGACCAAAAAATTTTTGGTCCACTGTTTCGGCCTCAGGAGTCTAACCAATGGGCGTATCGGCATTAAATTAAAGGTACCTTTTGCCCAGGGTATTTGGATTGAGCATGTCAGAACGAAATCGTAGGGAAGGAATCGGGTTAGTTGTCGGAGTTTTGACCTTCTTGGGTGGGGTTGCGCTGTTGCTATTTACGTTCCAACTCGCTCTGGTGCTATTTTCAACTCCGCCCAGCGAGGCTCTCCAGATCCAGGAAAAGACCCCACTGGATCCCGGAAAAATTGGGCAGTCTGCAGTTGTATTGCTCTCTCGCATCGCGGGCATCCTCATGATGTGTATTATCGGCTCTGTGATCTCAAATCGCGGCATTAGGCTCTATCAGGCCGCGATTGGTGACCCCATGCCAAGCACTAGAAAGAAAAAGGAATCTACTCCAGCACGTTCGGAAGTGCCAAAAGGGCTCGATTCATCCGAGTGATCAGCCGCTCAAGGTTCTTTTTGCTTGGGTCGCCACCCATATCAATATCTGCTTCCAGGACAATCGTTCCCGGGTTTTCTTGGTACGCCTTCAAAAACCGCTGATTCTGGTTCCATGAGTTGACTTTTTCCAGGGTAGTTTGCATCTCAAAGTTGGTGCTTAGACCCAGGCTCGTCGCGTTGTTCGGAATCGTCCCTCCATAAAGCGTGATGATCACAGTCTTTCCCGAAGAAATGTAGCGGAAAGAAGGCTTTTTTTCTTCATCCTTTCCGACCGTGAAAGGGAGATTCATCTCTTTAAGCAACGATTCAATATTGGAAGCTGTCATCTCCGCAACATTCTCGGACCGTTGCTCGGCCGAATACAATCCTGCCGTGAGAAGGGTAAGCGCCAAAAAAGCTGTGCTTCGGTAAATCACGAAACGTAAGACGAATCCAATGCCAGGTAAAGTGCAATTTCGCCATGATTGGTCGCGTCAATAGTGCAACATTAGCGGGAATCGAGGCAGTGCCCGTGGAAATTGAAGTTGATCTCCAGTTCGGGATTCCGGCATTCATCTTAGTCGGCCTTCCAGATCAGGCGGTAGGTGAGAGTCGGGAGCGTGTTCGCACCGCGATAAAGAATTCTGAGCTCGACTTTCCAAACCGAAAAATAATCTGTAACCTAGCTCCCGGTGATATTCGAAAGGAAGGTCCAAGTTTGGATTTACCGATTGCAGCGGCGGTGTTGATGGCAAACGGCCAACTCCCAGCCGATGAACTCGAAAGCACTGTACTCATCGGAGAACTCGGTCTAGATGGACAACTGCGAAAAGTTGATGGCGCGCTCAACGTCGCAATCATGTGTCAAGCCCTTGGGTTCAAAAAGCTCATTTTGCCCAAAGAAAATGCGAGTGAGGCATCTGTCGTTCCGGGGGTCGCGGTTTATGGGATTCGGTCCATCACTGAACTCATGTTGCTCCTTAATCAAGGGGTTGGAGAGCCCGAACCTGCCGCAGTTGCTCCAGAGAATGCACAGGTGACCTATCCCTTTGACTACTCCGATGTCAAAGGTCAAAAGCATGCGATCCGAGCTCTTGAAGTTGTCGCGGCCGGAGGGCACAACATGCTGATGGTCGGACCGCCCGGGAGCGGCAAGACCATGCTCGCCCGAAGGATCGTGACGATCCTTCCGAATCTAGAGCTTGAAGAGGCTATCCAAGTTACAAAAATATATAGTGCGGCAGGGAAGAAAGGCAATGTTGAAGGGCTAGTCTGGGAGCGACCTTTTCGGTCGCCGCACCATACCTCAAGCTACGCAGCCATGGTCGGTGGTGGCGCAATACCTAAGCCTGGTGAGGTCAGCCTTTCACACAATGGCGTCCTGTTCCTAGATGAGTGCGCCGAGTTTAATCGCGACGTACTTGAATCTCTCCGGCAACCTCTTGAAGACGGTGTCGTAACGGTAAGCCGGGTGCAAGCAACACTGACGTTTCCGGCGGATTGCATGTTGATCGGAGCAATGAATCCATGCCCATGCGGATTGAAGGGCTATCCCGAAGCGCAATGCGTCGGGAACCCTGCGATGTGCGGGCGCTACCTTTCCCGGCTGAGCGGTCCGCTCCTAGATCGAATCGATCTGCACATGACGGTCCCGCGCTTGAAAACAGATGAGCTTATGGAAATGGGTCCCGGTGAACCTAGCGCTCAGATCAGAGACCGTGTCATAGCCGCGCGAAAGATCCAAAGGGACCGACTCGGAGTCGGGCGTACCAATGCGAAAATGACCCCCGCAGAAATACGGGATTTGGTGAAACTTTCTACGGAGGCGAGTGAGTTCATGCGCTTGGTTTCTTCGCGATTAGGCTTATCTGCCAGGGTCTTCGATCGCCTACTAAAAGTAAGCCGAACGATAGCCGACTTGAACACATCTGACCAGGTCGAAAAAGTCCATCTTGCTGAAGCGGTTCAATATCGAGAGTCTGGCGACCGGTAAAACCGAAATCATCCCATCGCAAAAAATTGTTTCGAAGCTGAAACATCCGCAGGTATGGAATACTTTTATAGCTATGGCTTTGAAGATGAGGCTGGGGGACACGCTTGTGTTTGGGGTTCGCGATCATCGCGAGGCGGCTTTGTTTTATGAGCGAGTCTTCGGTTTTAAGTCTAGAAAAACTGCCGAGGACTATACTGGTCTTGAAACTGGGAGCCGACCAATTTACATGGTTGAGCAAGAGGGCGTCCGACAACCCATCTTCGAACTCTATGCGAATAATGTCCCTAAAGCGGTGACTTTCATGGAACAGAATGGCTGTCTTTTGGATGAGCGGCTATCCGAGGACGCAGGAGATCCCGTTTTGAGAGATCCATACGGGTTCGTTTGGTGCGTGACAAAAGATCCGATTAAGGAATAGAGGCGAGCGCTGATTCGCTTGGTCGAGTTAAAACATAGGCCAGTACTGAACCAACCGTTGCATAAATCCCGATAAGAACGACTGGGCTCTTCACTGCGAGTGTCGTGTAGATCATGCTTATCCCAATCACCGCGCAGATTATCCTCTTTGCACGGATCGAGATTGTGCCGTGCTCGCGCCAGTTCCGTAAAGTCAGCCCGAACCAGGGATGTTGAAGGAGCCACCCCTCCAGCTTCTCGCTACTTCGAGAAAAACATGCCAAGGCAAGAATAAAAAAGATGGTCGACGGCATGATAGGAAGGATCATCCCAAGGTAACCAAGACCGACACAGATGAACCCGGCCGTCAGAAACATCAATTTCTTCCCGCTTCGGATTGGCTTCATTCGCTCTATTGTGGAGGTTTGCAATCAAAAAACAAGGCAGGATTTACCGAGCGCTTGCACATTCTGATGATTGTGCTCAAAAAGGGAATTTGAACCCGCCCGCGAACAAGTTGGAACAAAATGACGTTTCTTATCAATAGGAATCATCATGAGGTGGGAAATCATAGTTTGTTTAGTTTTAGCGGTCAGCGCATTTTTGGCCGGTAACCGTGATTCTGGGACCAACGCAGGTCAGCCTGCGGCTCAAAAGCAGGCTATAAAGTCCAAATCTCCGGATCAAAAGAAGGAAAAAATGTTAACTTGGGATAACCTGAAACCAGAAGAAAAGAGCCCTGTTCGCGAAGACAAACTCGTGCTCACTGATGCCGAATGGAAGGCCAGACTCACCGCAGAGCAGTATCGAATCTTGCGTTCCCACGGTACCGACCCAGCATTTTGCGGGCTGATGGAAAATCAGACCGAAGAGGGCGATTACCATTGCGCGGGATGTGAGTTACCACTTTTCGTGAGCTCAAATAAGTTCATCAGCAAGTCTGGGTGGCCATCGTTTTACATCCCGGTAAAACGAGAAAATATATGGATGCGAACGGACTCAAGTTACGGAATGGTTCGGGTTGAAGTCCTTTGTTCAAAGTGCGATGGCCACCTTGGCCACGTGTTTCCAGACGGACCTGCTCCGAGTGGCTTGCGCTTCTGTATCAACGGCTCTGCGTTGAACTTCAAGAAAGCGAAAGATTAAAACTTTGGCTTTTCGGTGAAGCCACCGTAGGTCACGCCATTTCGCACGATGATCCAGTCAAAGATCTGGGAGCGACCGAATTCAACGGTCGCTCCTCTTTTCAAAAAGAATCCTTTTGGCGGAGATTCTAAGATCGTAGCAGTGAACTTCCCATTTCTGACAGAGATCTTTCCGACCCAAAGAGGGACTCGGTTACCGCCATGCCCCAAGAATCCTGCGCGGATCAAAAACTTCTGTCCTCGGTTCTTTCTGTATTGATCGAGGAAGTAATCCAGACTGTTTTGTGCGTTATCGATTGGGTCAATTGTCTTGGCAGAGACCTCTTGTGTCGGTAATTCGAATGGATTGAGTGTGACTGAATCGCAACCATAGGCGCAAAGCACCGCGACGCACGTTCCGAGAAGGTTCAGAGAAAAATAAAAGTCCCGTCGAACACAACCGCCCGACCGTGCGCGTTTGCTCACCATTGTCTCCCACATGAGAGATTTATTCCACGAAAAAGCCAATTTCTAACAGAAATTTGAACAAAATTCTGGATTATTTCCCGAGAGCGAAGTGCAAAACTTCGCTCGCCTGGCGAACAAAGGTCACGTTGAGTGCGGCCTGGACATCTTGCGGCACGTCCTCGCTGAAGTCTTTTCGATTTTGGTCCGGCAAAAGCAAGTGAGTCACTCCCGCTCGATGGGCGGCTAGAACCTTGTCTTTGATGCCGCCTACTGGCAAAACCTGCCCCGTGAGGGTAATTTCTCCCGTCATTGCGAGCCGCTCGCGAACCGGAGTACCAGTCAAAAGGGACGCCAGCGCGGTGAGCATGGTGACTCCCGCACTCGGGCCATCTTTTGGAACGGCTCCGGCGGGGACATGAACGTGAATTTCGCTCTTCTCGATCTTCTCCAGATCAATATTATAAGTTCCAGCGTTTGCCTTAAGGAAGCTAAGGGCAGCGGTAACACTTTCCTTCATTACATCGCCCAATTGGCCCGTCAGGGTGAGCCCTTTGCCAGGCATCAGAGCAGATTCAATGAACAAGACGTCGCCACCCACAGCCGTCCAAGCGAGACCAACCGCCGAGCCAGGTCCTAAAATCCGCTCGCCAATCTCATCGTGGAGGTACTTCGGAGCCCCGATTAACTGTTCAACCGCCGAGGATGTCACGTTGAATTTCGACTTTCGATCCTCCGCAAACTTCCGTGTGACCTTCCGAACCACCCTGCTGATTTCTCGCTCCAGATTTCGAACTCCAGCCTCACGAGTGTAGTGGCGAACGATCTTCCGGATAGCCGCATCATCAAAGGCGATTTTGCTCTTCGTTAACCCGTGCTCGGAGACCTGCTTTCGAATCAAGTGCCTCTTTGCGATTTCAAACTTTTCTTCTTCCGTGTAGCCACCAAGTTCTATGATCTCCATTCGGTCCATCAGAGCCCTAGGAATTGTATCGAGAGAATTGGCCGTCGCAATGAAAAATACATTGCTGAGATCGTAAGGAACGTCCAGATAGTGATCCCGGAACTTGTTGTTTTGTTCAGGGTCCAAAACTTCCAATAAGGCCGAAGCAGGGTCTCCCCTGACGTCACTCGCGAGCTTGTCAATTTCGTCGAGCACAAAGACCGGATTGGAGGATTCGGCTCTTTTGAGACCATTAATGATCTGGCCGGGCATCGCCCCGATGTAAGTGCGGCGATGACCTCTTATCTCCGCCTCATCACGGACTCCGCCTAAGCTAATCCGGACATACTTCCGTCCCATTGCAGTCGCAATCGAGCGGCCGAGCGAAGTTTTACCAACCCCGGGGGGACCTACAAAACAGAGAATGGGTTGCCGAATCGGACCCTCACCCTTAACTTTTCTTACGGCAAGAAACTCAATAATGCGTTCCTTCACCTTCTCAAGTCCATAGTGCTCGGTATTCAGAACTTCTTCGGCAAAGAACAAGCTAAAGGAATCTTTGGAGTACTTGCCCCATGGGAGTGAGAGGACATGATCCAAGTATGTCCGGGCAACAGTATGTTCGGGCGATCCTGGATGAATCTTGCGGAGTCGGTCAAACTCACGCTGCACTTCTTTCTTTGCCTCGGCAGGGAGTGGGGTGGCTATGATCCGAGCGCGCATTTCATCAATCTCTTCGCCTCGTTCCTCGTATTCACCCAGCTCGCGTTGGATCGCTTTGAGCTGTTCTCGCAGGTAGTAGTCCCGTTGTGATTTTGTGAGCTCCTGAGTCACTTCGTTGTGGACCTTTGTACTTAGTTCCATCACTCGAACCTCGCGGGAAAGCACGCTAAGAAGGGCTCTCTGACGATCAAGTAACGGGAGGATTTCGAGAATACGTTGCTTTTCCTCAGCCTGCATGGACATGTGAGCCGCGATCAAGTCGGTCATCATGCTCGGATTATTGACAGCTTGGGTTAGGCTCCGTAAATCATCGGGCATGAATGGGGACAGTCTAACCGCCTGATCAAATACCGCTGAAATGGAGCGACGTAACGCCTCAACTTCTTCTTCTTTTCCTTCTGGAACCACCGATTCCTCCAGGACTTCGACCTCTACGCGATGATACGGAGCGTTTGGCGCAAAAGATTTGACTCGAATTCTTTTGAGTCCTTGGACAATTAATCGAGTTGCCTCTCCAGACTTGACCATTGTCCGAATCACTACCGCGCAACCAATATCGTACAGATCGCTCGGCTCGGGATCGTCTTGGTCCGGTTGTCGTTGGGTGAGGACCGCCAGGATGCGGTCGTTTGCATTCACAGCGTCATCAATCGCAATGAGGCTAGGCGCACGGGAGACGCTGAGCGGAGCAATCAGCATCGGATAAATGACGGATTCGCGCAGTGGCAAAACGTTAAGTACGGGAGGGATTTGAAGGTCTTCTTCGATGGGGTCGGTCGGGGCGGTTCCGATTCCATGAGGCAACAAAAATTCCTCCGCGAGATCTTCTTGCAGGGCCTTAAACGGGTCTTTACTATTTTTCGTCATGGTTGATGCGTCGCAACTTTCGTCCAAGGCATGGATGTCAACAGCGGTTCTTCCCTTCATTCTACGCTGAAATCACAACTTTGTGATTGAGATCGGAACATCTGTCAGAGGGAATTTAGGTTCAAGATGTTCAATCTCTCCTAGGTTGACAACCACGTCCCTCTTGGGTAGGACCTTATTGGCAATTTCAGGGAGAACTTTGTCATTATGAAGGCACAATGTGTGGAATTGCAGGTTATGTTGGTCCCCGAAAGGCTGTTGATGTCGTTTTTGATCAGCTGAAGAGGCTGGAGTACCGGGGTTACGACAGCGCCGGGGTCGCTTACCTTGGGAAAGATGGGATTGAGGTTGTCAAGCGGGCTGGAAAGCTCAACCAACTCACGAACCTGATGGCTGATGGTACACCCGATGTCCATCTCGCCATTGCACACAGTCGCTGGGCTACTCACGGAGCCCCAACCGACCTGAATGCTCACCCCCACTTCGACCAATTCGAAAAAATTTCGATCATTCACAACGGCATTATCGAAAATTATCTTGAACTTAAAGCCGAGTTGACGAAAGAGGGCAATACCTTTCACAGCGATACAGATACCGAAGTCGCTGCTCACGTGATTGGACAAGAATATGCGGCGGGCGTTTCTTTAGAAGAAGCCCTGCGCCGAGGCGTTCGGAAGCTTCGAGGTGCTTACGCGATCGTGGTGATGTCAAAAACCGAACCGGAAAAAATCGTCTGCGCTCGTAATGCAAGCCCGCTCGTGATTGGTATCGGGGAGGGTGAGAATCTCCTCGCGAGCGACATTCCCGCGTTACTTCCTTACACTCGAAAGGTTTTGATTCTAGACAACGACCGTATCGCAGTGCTAACTCCGGATGCTTTGGTCGTGACTGATCTTGATGGTCATCCTCAATCCTATGAGGCGACGATCATTGATTGGGACGTTGAAGCGGCGGAGAAAGGCGGTTATGAGCACTTCATGCTTAAAGAAGTGCACGAGCAACCCAACGTTGTGCGCCAATGCCTCGCTGGTCGCATTGATGAAACGGGTCGCGCTCGGCTCGAAAATGTGTTTGGCGAGAGCGTGTGGAACCAAGTTGACCGAATCAATATCGTCGCTTGCGGAACCAGTTACCACGCGGGTTTGATGGGGAAGTACCTTTTTGAAAAGCTCCTCAAGCTCCCCACCGACGTGTTTCACAGCTCTGAATTTCGCTATGGTGACCCGGTTTTATCCCCAAATTCTTTAGCGATCTTGATCAGCCAAAGTGGAGAAACCGCCGACACTTTGGCAGCGCTGAAGCTCTGCCAGGAAAAGAGAATTAGAACCCTTGGAATTGTTAATGTGATCGGCTCGAGCATCGCTAGAGAATGCGATCGCACCATCATCACCCAGGCAGGCCCGGAAATCAGCGTCGCGTCAACAAAGGCGTACGTTGCTCAAGTGATCGGCTTGACTTTGCTTGCGCTCCACGTTGCCGAGATCAAGGAAATGCCTGGAGTTCGTGTCGAGGAAATGACTCGGGAACTTCAGAACCTTCCAGAGATGATCGCAAAGATATTCTCGGAGGAAGACAAGATTATCGAGATCGCCGAGCGACTGCAGGACGCGAAGTTGATGTTCTTCCTCGGGAGGGGCGCAGATTCATTGGTCGCTTTGGAAGGGGCGCTCAAGATGAAAGAAATCGCTTATGTTGCGACTCAGGAGTCACCTGCCGGAGAAATGAAGCATGGTCCACTTGCTCTTGTTGAGGACGGAGTATTTGCAATCATGGGCGGCGCCGAATCTGATATGCGCGAAAAGCTCGCGAGCAACATGAAGGAGATTCAAGCAAGAGGCGGTCAAGTCGTCGCCATCACGTCCGAGGAAGACCAGCTTTTGCCCAAGATTGCCGAGATGACGATCAAGGTACCAAAGACCAAGGCAACAGCCATTGGCGCCCTGCTCACGATCGTACCGATGCAGTTACTGGCTTATCATGTGGCGCGGTTAAAAGGATGCGAAATTGATCAGCCAAGGAACCTCGCCAAGAGCGTTACTGTTGAATAGCGCATCCAAAAGCGGATTTTCATCCGTCCTCTCTCTCGTCAAGGCTTAACCCTGGCGATAATTGGGTTAAGTCGCGTAAAATAGAGTTTCGAGAGTTGTGCCAATTCGGGCGATTCGAGCGGGCTTTTGGTTAAAGCAAGACACTAGGTAAAAAGCAATGTTTAAGTTTCACTTCAAGCGTGCGTTGATTTTCGGAATTCTCGGCCTAACGGTCGGCGGAATTATCGCATTTACAAGTGCGTCCATTTATGAGGCCACTGGAGAAATGCTCCTCGGAGAGTCCGCCGTCAGCACCGTCAACTCGACTTTGGCGCCGGACGTCCAACGAATTTTGGAAGTTGGTCAGGCCCGAGACCCACAAACGGAACTTCAACTTCTCCGATCTCAATCTGTTTTTCTTCAGGCACTTCAGAATGTTGCCAACCGTGAAAACCAGCGATCACTGGTAGACGAATGGGTGAAGCTGTACTTGATGTACGACGTGTTGACACCTGATACCCGGGTTAACCAAATTGACCAAGGTTCCGTTGCCACGATCCGCGTTCGAGCCCAATCTGGAGCTCTTGCAGAAAAGATCACCGACGAAGTCATGGCTGTTTACAACGAACAGCGTTTGGCCAACGGTCGCGCAGGTCTGCAAAACGCGATTCGCTACCTAGCTTCTCAAGAAAGCGCAACTCAGAAAGCTCTGACCACTGCTGAAGATAAATACAAGGCGTTCACGACTTCACGCGGTATCGCAAGCATTGATGCAACCGCACAGTTTTTAACTAACCAAGAAGCGGCAGCCTTTGCAACTCTTAGCTTGACTCGCGGTGAAGCCGCCGGTGCTGAAGCCGAAGTCACCGCCCTTGCCGCCGGTTTGGGCAATATTCCCAAGGAAAATCCGACCACCACGATCTCCGGTCTCGCTCCACAAGCTAACGTCATGGCAAGTCAGATCGGCGAAACCGAGCGACGCTACAACGAATTGGTCTCACGGTACTACGAAGATCACCCGAAGGTAGTTGAAGTCAAGCGAGCTTTGGACGCAATGAAGAAGCAAGCAGGAACTTCAAACGACCTGATCAACGTTCAATCAAACAAGCAACTTAACCCGGTTTACCAAGGCATCCAACAGCAACTCGAAGTCGCTCGTGCGAAGTCACAGTCGTTCCAGCAGAAGTTACAAGAAGCAGAAGAGAATTATCGTCAGTCTCAAGACCGTCTCAAGGCAGTTCCGGCTGATGAAGCTCAGATCCGCCAACTGAAGCGAGAACTTGACGTTGCTGACCTCAACTTTAAGCGGGTTAAGGCTCAAATTGACGAACTCCGATCCCGCCAAGAAACAGGGATCCGGGTTACCCCGATCCTTGTTCCTGGTCGTGCATATCTCCAGCCAGTCGCTCCAGATAAGCCAAAGTTCCTCTTCATCGGTCTCATCGCCGGCGTCTGCTTGGGCTTGATCTACAGCTTCATGATGGAAGCGATGAAGCTCCGAGTTCACACCTCTCATCAACTCGCCGAACTCACTGGTCTCCCAGTTGTTGCCACCATTCCAGCAATGGGTCGTGGTCAGCAAAAGGGTCTTTCGACCTTTGCGCAAGCAGGGGCAAGGCCAAACGAGTCTTTCCGAAACTACGTCTCAGCATTCTTGGCTAAGAACCACGAAATGCCTCGGATGATCATGTTCACCGGAATTGGTATGGTTGCAGGACGATCTAGCAGTTCCGTCCAGTTCGCACTGGCAATGGCAGGCGCAGGTAAGAGAGTGATCATCGTTGACGCTGACCCAATCCGTGGTCTCGTGACTCGAGCATTCGGCGCAGAAGGCCGAAGCGGTCTGTCCGAGCTGATGGATCGAAACACGCTCCCGACCGATACTTCCGAGGTGCTCTTCTCGACTCAGCACGAAAATCTGTGGCTCTTGCCAACAGGCTCCGATGCGACGAAGACAATTGCCGACCGACGCGTGGACCAAGTCCAAGCGGTGATGGCTTTCCTTCGAGGTCAAGCCGACATTATCGTGTTCGACGTCCCACCATGCGACATGTTCTCTGACGCATCACGGATGGCGGAGCACACTGACGAAGTTTGCATGGTCGTTTCCGCAAGCACAACGAACTTCTCTGCGATTCCGAACGGTTACGAGATTCTCCACCGCGCCGGGTCAGATCAAGTCAGCTTAATCCTGACCGATGCATCGGTTGGTGACGAACCATTCGCAGGAACCGCCAACTACTCCCGAGCCAAGTAAGGCGCAACCACAGCGGCCGAGGATGAAAACTTCCTCGGCTGCTTTTTCAGGACGACAATGAGCAACTTGCTGACCCCCTTCGGTGGAAAATTTGAGGAAGAGCGGATTCCGTTTGACGGAAAGTACGACCGTAACCGCACCTCTGCCCACACATCCCGAGTTGCGATGGATGAGGGGATGCAGACCAGCACCCTTCAGGGCGCCAAGGCTATTCTTGCCTGGAACTATATCTCCTTCTTCCTGGTTTTAATGCCACTCTATCTCCCGTCTTGGGACGTCGTTGCAAACAACCTTCGGTACGTGATGTTCAATTGCGTCCTCGTGACCTCATTCACTTGGTGGCGGCTAGGCGCTCCTGTCAAGCTGATCTGGCCAGTCCGGTTTCTTCTCCTCGTTCAAGTCTGGTTGACGATCTGTAGTTTTTTGGCGGCGACGCAACTTGGTCGGACTAACGACTTCGAGACTTCAAACTACTTCCTGATCATGGCGTTCCTTTACTATGTGAACGCCGTGATTGTGTCTCACATTTGGCATGGTTTCCGTCAGCAAGTACAGAAGATTCTGCTCTTCACTATGGGCGCGTCAGCTCTCCTTGGATTCCTGCAGTTCTTGAAAATCCCTCCCGCCATGTACTTGGCTCGTGTCTACAATGAAGTTGTTGACATTACCAGTTGGGGTCAGGGCGGCTACATGGAGGGAATAAGCACAAGCGTTGTACGTCCCGTCGGTCTTGGGGCTTGGCCCGAATGGCTCGCGTTTCACTCGCTGTGCGGTTGGGCAATCATTGCCAGTCGAATGATCGAGCGTACGCTCAAGCCGTGGGAATTTGCCCTCGGTTCCTTCTTCTTGCTTTGCGCCGCGATCCCGCAGTCCCGCGTTATGTATCTGAGCCTCTTAGTGTGTACTGGAGTTTATCTGTACATGCTCGTCCGACGAGATAAAGCACGGGGCAAGATCTACCTAATGGGCTTCATATGTGCTCTAACGCTTCTGATGACGGCCGCATCGGATCGGTTGGGATATGTTCTTCAAACAGACCTTTCAAAAGATGAAACCCTTCGCTACCGTCAGGAAACGGGTTGGCAGCAGGCATATCGGATTCTTGACGAGCGACCTTGGACGGGTATCGGGCCAGACAATGGACTGGCGTGGAACGTAAAAAGAATCGTTCCCGATAAATACACTCAAGGTCAGTACCTGGACAACGGATTTTTGATGCTCATGTCGTGGGGCGGCTACCCAGCTCTAGCACTATTTCTACCAGTGATTCTCACCGGCTTTTTTGGGGGCATCATGCTTGTGCGGGATAGAAATGCGTCCATGGAGCGCAGGAAGTTGGCATTCCTTTGTACGATCATGGTCATGTGCATTTTGAACAACATGGTTTTGAACAACGGGATCACGAATATCTGGATGAACTGTTTGATCGCAGTTCTCGGTGGGCTAACCTTGCCGAATTCTGCCGAGCGCCTGGATGAGCTCAAAGGTTTGCTCAACACAAAGCGTAGACTAGCCGTGGACTATCGGGCGACGGTCAAAGACGAACTCTAAAATCTCCAGAGTCCAAACAAAATAGTGCAGGATCAACTATGATCCTGCACTTTTTCATGTGAATACAGCTTACTTGTAGGAAGCTGCGACGATCTTTTCGGCAGCTTCTTGCATTGAAGCCGCCGTGATCAGCTTGCTTCCTTCCAGCAACTTCCGTCCCTCTTCAGCGGCGGTTCCTTCAATCCGTGCGACGACCGGGATGTTGATGTTGAGTTCGTCGAATGCCGCGAGAATTCCCTTAGCAACTTCATCACATCGGGTGATCCCACCAAAAATGTTGATTAGCAATCCCTTGACGTTCGTATCCATGAGGATCAATTCAACACATGATTTCACCTTTTCGGCTTGCGCCCCACCTCCTACGTCAAGGAAGTCAGCAGGAGAGCCCCCGGCAGCCTTCACTTCATCCATGGAGCACATCACAAGACCAGCACCGTTGCCGATAATGCCTATGTCACCGCCTAGGCGTACATAGGCGATGCCACGTCGGGAAGCTTCTGCTTCGATTGGATCTTCGGCAGAGTCGTCCTGAGTATCGGCATAGTCCTTGTGTCGGAAAAGCGCATTTTCATCAATGCTGACCTTTGCATCTGCTGCGATAAGTTTGCCTTCGGGCGTCAAAGCGACCGGATTGATCTCGATCATGTCGGCATCGGCCTCGATGTAAGCCTTGACCAATTTCTTGATCATTTGAACCATTTGCGATCGGGCAGCTACTGGAATATTCGCTTGCGCGACTGCGGCGCGAAGTTCGTAATCCCAAACGCCGTAAGCGGGATCAACTTGAACTTTTACGATGGCATCCGGATTATCGTGAGCGACTTCTTCGATCTCCATGCCACCTTCTTTGCTGATCATCACGACGAGCTTTGCGGTTGCACGATCCATCAGAACAGACAGGTAGTACTCTTCGGCGATGTCAATTTGTTCAGCAACGAGAATCTTCTCCACGACCATTCCGGCTGGGTTCTGAATGCTCACCAGCTTCTTGCCCATCAATTCTAAGCCAAATTTGCCAGCATCAGCGGCATTGTCAAAAAGCTTGACCCCACCGGCTTTTCCTCGCCCGCCCATCAAGACTTGGGCCTTGACGACGACTTTGCCACCAAACTTTTCTGCAATTGCACCGACTTCGTTCGCGTTGTCGGTCACATCGCCGGCAGGGACAGGAACGCCGTAGCGTTGCAAGAGTTCTTTGGACTGATACTCATGAAGCTTCATAACTCCGCATAGGGTACCCGCCGAGCCCGAATGATTGGAACCGCGATGAGTTAAGGAAGGGCTTTGACGACTATATGGATGACTTGATGGATTTAACGAAAACCGATCTGAAACAAGTAGCCCGGTCAACAATCATCAAAAACATCATGGTTTATGCCGTTAGCCTTGCCTATTCTAATTGTCATGAGAAAAGCTTTCACACTCATTGAACTGCTGGTGGTCATCGCGATCATCGCGATTTTGGCGGCAATTCTATTTCCTGTTTTTGCCCAGGCCAGAAGCGCTGCCAAGAAAACTGCGAGCATTAGCAACTTGAAGCAGATTTCATTAGGTGCAACGCTCTATATGTCTGACAACGATGACACCGTCTTTCCACGAAGGTACACCTATGGCGCTCTCGTGGCGCCTGATAACGGTACAAAGTTCTGGTCAAACCTTTTGGAAACCTATACCAAAAACACGGACATTTTTTACTGCCCGAATGATCGAGCCGATGACTCGTACATTCAGCAGACCACCAGTGGAGCCCGATTCGGGAAGAACAACGCTTTTGCTCCCTATGTAAGAGGACTGTCACCCAGTTACGGAATGAACTTCCGGTATCTGAATGAGCAACTTCCGAGCACAACGCCCGGACGGACCTACGATAGCGGACTCTCCCAAAGTGTCTTCGGCGCAACTGCAGAGACGGTTATGTTTGCCGAATCCACGATGAAGGACGTGAGTGTCCCCGTCGGCGCACCTGGAGGAGCGACAACAACAATCACTGGAGCGATTGGCTACCACTCCATCGAACCTCCAAAGAATTGGATCGTTGGTGCATTTCCTAACGCAAGAACCCAAGGTCAACTTTGGGGTCGATTCGATAGCAAGACCGTCATCGTGGGATGGCTCGACGGTCACGTTAAAGCTACTGCGATCAATGCGCTTCGACAACCAGGCACAACGGACGAGGAACGAGATCGTCTTTGGAACGGTCTAGGTCGGTAACCGCTACAGGTTCAATGATAAAGTTGCCCCGGGGATGCTTTCCGGGGCAACTTTTTTTCAGGATTCCGATGGAGCAACCGGTTTCGGCTTCCCAAATCTCTTAACCAGACCGATTGCAGGCTTTTCGATAAAGAGCCAACTGACAATCCCGAAGGGTATTACGACTATCGCTGAGATGAGAATGTAGCCCCAAACCCCCACCGATTTTCCGATCAGTAGCGAAACAATGAGCTGGACTGGCCAACCATATAAGTACACACCGTATGAGATGTCACCTCGCTTCTCGATTTGTTTTGGCTTACCCAAAAATCCGGCGACGACGACCGCATAGGCAAAGAAAATGGGGAAGACCAGCATCGCAGGGGCAAACCAACTGCAGCACCACGCGATCACCGCACAAAGCCATCCCGCCCAAGGTCGCAACGGGATCTGCTCATGGTAGTAGTAGATACAAACCCCAAGCAGGTAACTGAACAAGTGAGTGAGTCGACTTGGTGCTCCGTCATGAACGAAACCAACCTTTGCAGCCTGATAGGCCAGAAAGCCTAAAAGCAATGCTGTGAAGGCAACGAACCAGACCCGATGCCGCTTACCGATTCCAACGATCCCCAAGAACCCAGTGATCACGTAACATGTGAGTTCGGAAATGATTGTCCACAGCGGGAAGTTGACGCCTTGCTGCTTACCATGCATCACCCAAGCACCTTCGATGAAATCTTGATTCATCTTAGTGGTGAAGTTGTTGGTCACGTAGGTAATTGCGGAATTCGGTCCTGACCATGGGTAGGAACTTGTTTGATTTTGCAGCATCCATCCGATGGGGCCAAATACAAATGCGCACATGATGAGGGCAAAAATGTATCCGGGCATGATGCGCAAGAAGCGTTTCGTAAAGAAGTCTTTTGCGCCCTTAGATGATTCCCAGGACTTTGTGATCAGGATTCCGCTCAGAGTGAAAAAGCCCATTACGGCTACCTCGCCCCAGCCAAACCAAGGACCGGTGAGGGTTAAACCCAAATTCGGGTAACCGCCGAGCATTGGTCCATGGCCAATGATCACGCTGGCAGCTAGAACTAGCCGTAAGAAACCGATCGCATTATTACGCCAGTCATATTCGTGAGAAAAAGTATTTGGTTCCGTTGTCCCAGGATTCACGATCAAAGCCCTCTTGGTTCACTCTTCATAGGCAAGAGTTATGCCAGAGAAATCCGAGTTCCCAAACTCTACCGCAGATTTAGCTTGTTGAAAATCATCGGATACTGAAACCCAGTGGCGGTCTGTTGCGTCAAGACCCATCATGGGAATGATATCCGAGGCCGAGTTTAGGGGTTGGCGATGCGCTAGATTGAGACTTGGCTCGAATCTGTTGTACGTTAGTCTGGATTTCGGACCTCGGATTTTGGGGCTTGTTCCGGACGGCGAAGAGAACCTCTTTTATACAAAAGAGCAGATGCACGGAAAAATTGCGACCGAGTACGCCGGATACGGGGGACACCGACTCTGGACGTCTCCGGAAATCGTTGCAAGGACCTATGAACCAGACAATGAACCTGTTCTTGTTGAGGAACTTAATGGTGCAGTGACCTTTACGACTTCTCACTCCGCGATAGGCCTGCTCAAGGCGATTACGTTGGAGCAAGTTGGTCACGGGATTCGAGTCACTCATTCGGTCACGAACACCGGTCATTCGAATCATCGCATCGCTCCATGGGCGATCACGGTCATGCGTGCAGGTGGAACGTGTTACATTCCGACTCCTGAATATGTTTCGCACACCGAGGTCAAGCTTCCAAGTGTCCCAATCGTCCTTTGGCCATACACGAGCATGGCTGATCCTAGGTTTACTTGGGGGCGCAACACGATTGCGCTGCAACAGACCTCCGAAGTCGCACCCCAGAAATTTGGGGCATTCGTTCCGGATGGAATCGCGGCATATCAATTGGGAGAGGTTTGGTTCGTCAAACGGTTCCAAGCCGAACCTGACAAGGAATACCCGGACTTTGGCTGCAACTTTGAGGCCTATACCCGCAACGATATGCTTGAAGTCGAAACACTAGGTCCGCTCGCAGACTTGCGACCGGGCGAGAGCGTTTCCCATGTCGAAAACTGGTTTGTACTCTCAAAGAACCAAACTTCGGAAGACCCAGTAGAATTGCGTGCTTTTTGGACTCAGTTGCAAAAAATCTGTCCTTTGGTATGAAATTTAACGAACCCTGGGAAAGATGAGAGGCTCAAAAGAGGCATAAGGGGTGTAAACTCTTGAAGTAAACAAATCGCTCGTTATTGCGATTTTGATTTGTGGTTGCCTCTGGAAGCCGCGTAAAGGAAAAATTTGATCATGCTCTCCCGAAAAGGATTCGTTCTGTCGCTCGCCCTTGCTGTTTCAACCACGGCATTCGCGAACCCCTCCCGAAACCTGATTCCAGTTTCAGAATCAGAGATCGATCGCCAGATGGCGACCGGGTGGGCTCCATTGGACGCGAACGGTAATGTCCGTGGTCCGATTCGGGAAGTTCAGTCGAGTCTTCGCGCGGCGAGTTGGAAAGTGGCATTCGATTCGATGAACACCAACCCGGTGACTCAGGCAACTTATAGCGGGCAGTATTACAACGGACCGGGATTTGTTCCGGCCGCATGGCGGCTTGATGGTGACTATCGTTGCTACATGTGGGCAAACGACGTCACTCAGTACAACTCTGGTACCGAAAGAGGGTTTGCAAAGCGCATCCGGGTCGGATTTTTCTGGAATCCCAATGGTCTGACAGTTCCGGATGGCACCCTTAACTGGGCGGCCAAGGTTTACACGGCAAACACATTTGACAACTCTGGCGACGGACCGGTCAGTACCGAGCCAATCACCGGAGTAATGTTCACCAGGGCGAACTTGCCGGTGATCGTTTCGGGTCAATCACGACCGAACAAGGAAATTGACCTCGATCTTTCCGCAACCAACGGCGCATTGGCCCTTGGCAAGAACGGTGGAACGATTCACGTGGAGTTTGGGACGTATGACACAGTCACCGGAGAATTCCAGCAGTTCAGTCCACTGGTGCAAATTAGCCCGTTGTTCTCCAACATGTTCCAGCCGGCAGAACCGACTTTCCCCGGCACGAACCCAAGCCGTTCTACATGGTGGGCATGGGAAGATAACACGAGCGAAGCTTTTACTAGCACTCCGAACTATGCGTACGAGACATTCCTCAACACTTCGCCTTCGTTCCCGCTGAGCGAGCTCTTGGCAGAGGATTTTACGAATAATAATCCAAGCAGTCCGTACAACCCAAACAGCACTCCGACCCAGCAAGCGACCCAGAGTAAAGGTTATTTGCAACCAGCCATCGGGCTTTTCCAAGATCAAAACGCAAAGACGATCTCTGGGACCCTGAACTTTACGAACCTCGCGGTTCCTGCGAGTGGACCGAAGGTCGTTTCAATCCAGATTCGAAATTCCTCGACAAACGCGGTTCTGAGCACCCAAGAGGTTGCGCTCAGCGCGACGAACGGGTTCATCCTCAATGATCCAAATCCGACGAGCGGAGGTTCCTACAAAGTTTCGGTGAAGGAGTCAACTTGGCTACGAAAGGTCTCGGCAACGATCTCCACTACTGCGAACTTGAACACCAACGCGGGCACACTCTCTCTCATCAATGGCGACGTAGATGGAGACGGAGAAGTTGGACCGGGGGATTTTGAGGCCGTTGTTTCGAACTTTGGCACCGACCTTGGTCCAGAGTTTGGCGACGTGGATCGGGATGGTGAAGTGGGACCAAGCGATTTCGAGATTGTTGTTGCGAATTTTGGCCTAGGCGACGACATTTAATCAAGTAAGATAGTCTTAAGTTGGACTTTCTGATGAGATCTCTCACAATAGCTACAATTTTTGCCCTCGCAAGTTCACAGACTTGCTGGGGGCAGGTCGTGAAGGCTGGGGAGAGATTTCAAGAGTTGCGTACACCGGAAAGGGTAACAGGCGGCCGTGTCGCAGTCATAGACGCTAACTTTAATCTCAAGAGCGAATGGCGAGATCTGCCATCTGTTGGATCTCCAGCTCGGGCGTCTTGGCAGATGGCTTTCGACACGATGGGCTTCGACACCGTCACGAACCAATCGTATTCCGGAATCTACGGCCAAAGCCCTGGATTTTGGCGGTGGTCAAACGTTTTTCGGAATCCATACATCTGTAACGATATCACCGGGCTGGCTCCCGGCACCAACGGATTGAGCGCAACACGGTTTACCACGGACATTGTCTGGAATCCGGGAGGTACCTACGAACGATCTGGAAGTGGTCGGCTCGCGATTGCGGTTTTTTGCACAACTGGCTTTGGTTCAAACCCAGCCGGAGTTTCATGGACCGGCGCATTGGGACCACTGATCGGCTCTGGCTTTTACGGGGTTGTCATTGATTATGGGATTCAGCAACATGGCTGGAGAACTTATGATGCGAACCTCACTGGCACCGGATTTTCGATTCCGCTCCCATCAACTGCCACCACGGCAAACCCCGCATCCGTTGTCATGGTGATCGGAACACTCAACGGAAGCAACTTCAGCCTTTGTCCGCCTACATTCGCCATGCAACCAACCTTGGACACGATGGCGAATGCATTTGATCCCAACTACCCGGGGTTAAATCCTTCCGGGTCTGGGATATTGCAGTGGGATGATGACGGAGGGGCAATAATGCAGGCCGTTTCGAACGGGATTCACGACAATACAGTAAGCACGGCAAGTCAATCTGTGCCTTTTACGGAGCTTTACAATTACGACTTCTCGGAATCAAATCTAGGCTATCCTCAGCCAGCAATGGGGCTTTTCGTGAATACTGCGGCTCCCCGGGTTATGGGTGAGGTGGTCAGTGCTGATGAGGTTCCACCAATGCTCGGTTTGACTTTCGTTGCAACCAATTCGGCTGGGAATCCGGAGATTACCGCTGATGATTCTGTGCTGAGTGTCAACGCCTCCCCCGCAGCGGACGGAGGATATTCAGTGACTCGCCCAACCCTTGAAGGGCAAAATGGGCCAGCATCGTACGCTTCGGCGGAAGTTACATCGCCGGGCTATCTTATTGATGTCGTAGGTCCATTTGATCTGTCTAGTGATTTTCAAATTCCCACTGCGTCTTTGGTTTTAGGCGATGTAGACGCTGATAACGAGATTGGCCCTGGTGATTTTGAAGCGGTTGTGAGCGGATTCGGTTCAGTTTATGGAAACTTTGCCTGGAACTCCTTGGCAGACTTGGATAGAGACGGAGAAATTGGTCCTGGTGACTTTGAAGTAGTCGTACGCAACTTCGGAATCTCTGGCGAAAATTTGATACCGTGAGAAGCGGTTTCTACTTGAGAGCCTTCAGGAACTTTTTCAGTTATCGACCGGCGGTCTTCTGAGATACTAGGAAGAAGACTGGTTTGTTTTGACCGAGAACAAAAAAACTCAAAAAGTCCTTGCATTTCGGCGATTTTTTAATATAATGAACGTACGCGCGTCATCCGTGCCGATGCGAGAAATACAAACATGAAAACTCTGAATCTATTAGCCCTAGTAGGGGCGCTAACAATCACCTCGAGTGCGTTTGCATTCGAGAACTTTTTGCAAAACAATAACCAAGAAGGGGTTTGGGTTGAAAAGCTTGATGCACAAGGTAACACCGTCGGTCCAGCGAGGTTCTTCACTCAAGAGCAAATGCAGCCTACAAACCGAGCGCCATTTGCTTCCGCTTGGAACGGTGGTGGCTGGAATCTTGGCCCTACAGCTAGTGCTCTTGGAGCAAATCGACACAAGCCTGCCGCTGCCGCAGGTTCTGGCTACTTCCGAATGCGGAATGTCGCTAGTGGTCCGTGGATCAAAACTCAGGTTCTCGCATTTGGAACTGGATTAGAGCCTGGTACTGAAGGTATGCCGATGGCGCAGTACGGGATTTTGATCGGGGTCTTTCCTGATGGTGGCGGAGTCGCGGCAAACACTCCTTATACAGCTAATCCAAACGTCCGACCTCGAGTCACCGTTTTTACGGTTCGGCAGTCTAGTGATGCGACGACTGGTCTAATTTTTGGCCGCGTAGTAGGCGGGAATGCTTTCACCTTTACTGGTATCAGTGCAAACGGATTCTGGTCAACTGCATTGAGTTTTCCAGCAACTTCCGGCATATTCCTAGGCGCTCCAGCGGAAACCGGTGATGGTATGGTTGTTCAGCTTGCTTGGCGAGATACTGCCACTGGTCTCAATGTTCCTGATCCAACGCCAACCGCAGGCCTTTCTATTGCACGGTTAGCATTCTACGCTGCCTCAGAATCGCCGACGCCAGGAGCATGGACTAATCCGGGCAGTGCGTCTGGAAGGGCTTGGGTTGATATGAATAACAGTGGTGGATTCTCTACAAGTGAAAACCTTGATGTGAGGAACATCTTGGGTGTAATGCCTGCTACAGAGGGTAAAGCCATGCCAGCGATCTCCTACGCCGTAAACCAAGACCAAACGTTCCTCAAGCTCGCTTTGGACTTGCCAACTGTTAACTCCAACGCCTCGATGACAACGGACGTGCAAATGGTATCGGTTGATGCCCTTGATCAACTCCAAAACTTCACAGGCGGTGGTGCTGGTATCGTTGGAACTCTTGCCGGTGACTTCGGAAATACTGCCGCAATTTTGGGTGCGAACAATAATGTCACATTCCAATTCCCATACACGGTTCTTGACGGCTCCTTCAGCTTGTCTGGGCCGTTCGAACAGCGATACTCAGTCTGGATTAAGCCTTCTCACCACCTTGGGAAGAACATCGGAATCCAAGACTTCACCAATGGAACCATTGACCTGACTGGGACTCCAATTTCCGGGCTTGTTAACGGTGACGTTGATGAAGATAATGAAGTTGGACCTGGAGACTTCGAAGCGGTTGTCACAGCGTTCGGTGCTACCCCGGTTGATGCGACTTGGGACCTTGGAGCTGACCTTGATGAAGACGGAGAAATCGGTCCTGGCGACTTCGAAATCGTCGTTGCTAATTTCGGTAATGCCGGAGACGCTCCTCTCTACCCATAAGTCAAATCTATTCAGTAAGTCAATATTCCCAGCCTAGTTCTAGGTTGGGAATTTTTTTCCGTTCCTTTAACTTTCGGTCTGATCCACCTTTTTTACTCTTCCTCTGTCACAATCTGGGGGACGATGAAAATCATGGTCATAGGTTCGGGGCCGATCGTGATTGGCCAGGCTGCGGAGTTCGACTACGCTGGGACGCAGGCTTGTCGGGCGCTTCGTGAAGAAGGCCACTCGGTCGTATTGGTTAACTCAAATCCCGCCACGATCATGACGGATCGGGAGACGGCTGATAAGGTTTACATCGAGCCTCTTACAGTCGACTTTTGCGAACGTGTCATCGCTCAAGAGAGACCGGAGGGTCTTCTTCCAACTTTGGGTGGTCAAACCGGACTCAACCTCGCCAGCGCCCTTGCCCAAGAAGGAATCCTTGAGAAGTACAATGTTCGCCTCCTAGGAACCCCGCTTTCGGCAATCCAAAAAGCCGAGGATCGTGAAGAATTCCGCGCCCTAATGCGGGAGATCAACGAACCAGTGCCTGAAAGCTGGATCGTGGAAAACGAAGACCAACTGCGCGACGTGCTTGATAAAGTTCCATACCCTTGCATTATCCGACCGGCTTACACGCTCGGCGGAACCGGTGGAGGCATTGCTTCGACTCCGGAAGAATTAATGCAAATCGGCTCGACCGGTCTTAAGCTGAGCATGAGGTCGCAGATCATGGTCGAACGCTCTTTGCTCGGTTGGAAAGAAGTCGAATACGAGGTCATGCGGGATAGCAAAGGCAATTGCATCACGATCTGTAACATGGAGAATTTTGACCCGATGGGAGTCCACACAGGAGACTCCATCGTCGTCGCACCAAGT
>JBEIDH010000030.1:0-30199 GCA_040383535.1 Chthonomonas sp. | reverse complement strand
GCAGGGCTGGGGCGTCTAGGTATTCGAAGGCGAGTTCGTTGATTCGCGCTACAATCTCCCCGGCGAATCCGCAGGTCTTTGGTGCTTCGTTGACGACCAAGAATCGGTTCGTCTTCGCAACGGAAGCAACCAACGCGTCCTCGTCAAGCGGGTTCAGAGAGCGCAGGTCAATGACTTCCGCGTTGATCCCTTGGGCTTCAAGAAGCTTGGCGGCGTCGAGGCAATGATAGACGTTCTGACCATAAGTCGCGATTGTGATATCCGTACCAGCGCGGGCGATGCGGGCCTTCCCTAGCGGAACGATGTAATCTTCGGTTGGCAATTCTTCGGCGATGTGTGGCTGTCGGTAGAGATTCTTCATCTCGTACACGATCACCGGATTCGGATCGCGCAAGGCGGCCTTCATCAGACCTTTGGCATCGTAAGGAGTCGAGGGGCAGATGACCTTGATTCCAGGAGCATTGAGGAACCATGCCTCGTTCATTTGGCTGTGATACAACGCACCGCCACCATAAGCACCAGCGGGACCGCGAACCACAATCGGCATCGCGACTTCCCCAGCGGTTCGGTAGTGATAGGTCGCCATGTTATTGACGATTTGGTCAAATCCGCAGGAAATGAAGTCAATAAACTGCATTTCGACCATACAGGTCTTGCCGTTGAGCGCCATTCCAATTGCCGAACCGACAATCGCGGCTTCGGAGATTGGCATGTCAATCACGCGCTCCTTCCCGTGAACGGCTTGGAGACCTTCGGTGACGCCAAATGCGCCGCCCAAAATCCCGATATCTTCACCCAAACAGATCATGTTTGGGTTGGCGGCCATTTCTTCTGCGATTGCTTCCTTCAGGCCGGTGAGGAGGTTCTTCTTTAAATCAACTGTAGTTGCCATGTTCGTAAAATCTCCTTAATTGGTCTCCCGGTAAACCCACATCCCGCCTTCTTCGGCTGGTGGCAGTGGACTCTTGACCGCGAATTCGACGCCTTGCTTAAGATAGGCGACGACGTCGGCTGGGAAGTCATCATCGCGCGCATCCGAAGCGTGCTTGCCTTCTGCCATGTGCTGATTGGCTTCTTCTTGAGTCATGTATCCCTTTTCGACAAGGATCTTTTTGCAGATCGCGATTGGGTCTCGGGCACGTCCGGCTTCGACTTCTTCTTCAGGTCGGTACTTAGCGGCGCGATCATCGTCGTGGTCGCCGTGACCGTAGGATCGGAAGGTCTTGCACTCAACAATGCAAGGACCATGACCAGCGCGGCCGTATTCGACTGCCCACATGATCTTGTCGTAAACATCAAAAACGTCTTGTCCGTCGGCGATGAGACCGGGGATTCCGTAACCATCAGCGCGGCGAGCAAAATCTTCGAGGGAATATTCCATCTCGGGCGGAGTTCCGTATGCCCAGTGGTTGTTCTCGATAACGGTGATCACCGGGAGCTTGTGTACAGCGGCAAAATTGATTGCTTCGTGGAAGACTCCTTGAGCGGTGGAGCCTTCGCCGTTATAAGTCAGACAGACCGTGTCTTTGCCGTCGAGCTTGTCGGCATACATGACTCCAGCGGCGACAGGGATTGTGCCGGCGAGCATGGACGTGGAGTGAATAATATGGTGCTTGCTGGACCCGATGTGGCTCCAGTTGTCGCGGGCGCGTCCTGGTGAGCCGGATTTGCACCAGACTTGGCCGCAAAGCTCTTCGATTGACATCCCCATGCGCTCCGAATTATCAGCGCCAGCGCGGAAATCTTTTAAGAAGAAGGCGGGCATATCGCGGTGGATTGGGCTGATCCAGTCGGTGTTGCGCAGGCCGTAGAGCGAACCAACGATAATCGCCTCTTGGTTGTGGCTGCTGTAAAGCGTTCCGGTGAGTCGGCCTCGGCGCTTTTCTTTGCTCAGGCGAATATCAAAATATCGCGCGAGAAAGAGCTGCTTCAGCATCTCTAAATGATCTTCTTTCGTAAGCAGGGCGCTAGCCCGAGGATGGGAACCCAAATCTGGGTTGGCCGGGACGCCGTTTGTTTTGGATGTGGATGTGCTCGCCAAAATTGTCTCCAACGTGAATTTTCAGGAGAAAGCGATACATTGCCTAATCCCTGAGAACGCAGGTTCATTTTACCTATATTCTTAAGATATTCTCGGCAGATTAAGGGGATATTAGGAGGAAAATTCTGCATTTCTTTGGATGGGTATCGGTCGAGAAATTCTCATTCTGTCACCGAATGTTTGGCAAGGAGAGTGCTTCAACTGTCCTTCTTAAAACGTTTCCGGGTGTTCCCTGGGGCATCCGGGGAACTCCCCTAAGGGCCTAGGGAGTTCCCTTAGGCGTTCGGGGAGTTCCCTTAAGCGTTCCAAGAGTTCCCCGAAGAACCGAGGGAGTTCCCCGAAGCAGTTACTGTTCTAGTCGAGGAATGCTGGGTCAACCATTTGGCTCTAGTTTAGCCTAGTAGATAGGAACCGGATACAAAAAATTGGGTCGCCCTGAGAACAGGGCGACCCAATAGCTTTTCTAATTACCGGGCTTACTTACCGAGGGCTTTGTCCATTTCAGCGATGAAGCCATCTACTGGCATGAATCCGCCGATGTTGTGAACGACCTTACCGTCTGCGTTCACGAAGAAGATGGCTGGGTAGCCTTCGATTGGGAACTGTGCGGCAACCGCGGTGTCCTTTTCCGCGTTGATCTTGCAAAGAATGAACTGTGCTCCCTTGGCCTTGAAAGCGGCGGTTGGGAAGACTTCGGCGTCGAGCTTCTTGCAGTAGAAGCACCAGTCGGTGTAGAAGTCGAGCATGATCAACTTGCCAGTCTTTCGAGCGGCTTCCTTGGCTTCTTCGTAGTTGGTGTACCACTTGGCGCCCATGAACATGGCTTCGTCCACTTCTTCGTAGCTGCTTGGAACCTTGGCATCAAATGCGCCGGCTGGAACAGTCTTGCCGAATTCGGAGACGCTGACGATGCTGGTTTCTGTTCGCTCGCCGCTCTTTGCATTGAGTTCCATTCGCTTTGCAATGCCGTCGGCATCAACATAGAAAGTCGCGCTTTGGCCATCGCCAACGTTTGCGGAGACTGTCTTGTATGCAACTTCGTTGAAGGACTTGGTTCCGCCTTCCTTGACTCCTGTGAACTTATCGTATGCCTTTTCGGAGAAGAACGGCATAAAGAGCATGAGCTCTGGAGTTGTTAGGGCTGCTCGTGCTGCTTCTGGTGTGAGTTCCTTTGTGTAAAAGATTTTTTGGCTCGGGATGATGACGGTCATGGTCTTTCCGTCGGAAATTGTGGTGGTCATCGGAGCTTCGATGCGGAACTTATTTCCCTTAGCGTAGTTGATGGAATATCCTTGACGACCGCCGCCAACGACAACGCTGACGAACTTAGCGGAAATTCCTTCAGCCTTGTTCAGATTTTCGACGTGGGTCTTGAGGAGTCCGGAAGACTGCATCGCGAATGCAGCCACGGCGAGAACGCCGATGGACAAGGTGGCAAGCGTGAACTTATTTTTCATGTTAGTATTTCCTGGGAAGGGCGAATGCTCTACCTCTATTATAGCTAGACTTCTTGCAAAGGCAAACGTTTTCATGAAAATTCCTCCGTTTCTTTACGTGATCTTCGGGCTTTTTGCGCTCTTTGTTGGGTGGAGTATTTCGGTAACGCCCTACCGAACGCCGGGATTGATGGCTTTTCAGCGTGACGCTCTTGGAAATCCAGCGCAGATTGTGGATATTGGGAATCCCGACGAGCGCCAACATGCAAACTATATTTCTTATCTTTTGCGCGAAAAATCTCTGCCTGTGATCGTGCCTGGTGATCCGAATTTGGGGGAGATGTACCAATCGCACCAGGCTCCTTTGTATTATTTAGTGGCCTGTATTTTAGGCGATCCGACGACTCCTGGCGGGGAAAAAACGCGCTATTTGTCGTTACTTTTTGGGTTGGGATCGGTTGTTGCGATTTACTTTTTTGGGCGAATTGCTTCGGGACGGGAGGATGTTGGATTGGCTTGCGCGGCGTTTTGCCTGTTGCCCGGATTTACGATGTTGCAGGGGGCGATTTCGAATGATCCTTTGCTGATTTTTCTTTGCTCGGCGGCGATGGCGGTGATGGCGCAGATCGTTTGCGTGGGGCGAACTTCTCGTTTGCTTTTGGCGGCTGGGGTTTTGGTTGGACTTGCGATCCTTACAAAGACTTCGGGATTGATGCTGATTCCGGTTCTATTTTTGGCACTCTTTTTGGCTCGCGGGCAAGAAGAAAAGGCTTCCCCACTGCTTGCGATTGTGCCTTCGCTGCTCTTGCCATTGCCATTTTTTGTTCGAAACACCCAGCTTTACGGCGATCCTTTGGGGCAAAAAGTCTTCCGCGAGGCGTTCACCGGAAATCCGTATGCTTCGATGTTTATTGAAGGAATGGGGGCGCAGGCTTACTGGACGCAGATGGTGGGATGGTGGACGAGCCGGAGCTTTGTTGGCGCATTTGGATATATGGATATTTTTTATTCAGTGAATCTGTATCGGATCGCCTTTGCTCTGATATTCCTTTGTTTGGTTGGCTGGCTGATCGCGAATCGAAAGCAGGAGGAGGCACCTTCCCGTCCGGCAATTTACTGTGCAACGGCGCTAATTCTGTTTGCGGCTTTGCTTTTTGTCCAATTTAATTTGATTTATTTCCAGGGACAAGCGCGGTATTTATTGCCCGCAGCGGTGGGGATTTTCTTTTTCTTGGGAGTCGGGATTCAGGGCTGGTTCGGAAAAGAAAAACCCTACGGCTGGATGGTTGCCGTAGGCCTTTTGTCGGCTTTGCAGATCTACACTCTGACGAGCGTTTTGCCGATGGAGTTTGAGCGGCGAAAGTTAGCTCTGAACTTTCGACCAATCAATGTTGTCTCGAATATTTTCCAAATTAATATCCCGACCACAAGCATCACAAATCAGCTTGATTGACCTCATGCTGAAAAAGTTCTTGGCGTTACAATGCTCGCATTCAATAGGCAGAACCGGCATGATTTTTCCATCGTGGACGGGAACGAGGCGATTGCAGTGCTGGCAAACGAAGTCTTTTTCAATCCCGCCAACAAGCGTGTTGATTCGCTTGCAATAGGAGCAAGGCGCAGGGGTGGTTTCGATGTTGCTGAGTTGGATGAATTTATAGATCGCAAAACCAATACAGCCCGCAGCGATCACCGCCGAAACCCAAACGAAAGGCGCGCTTCCGCCCGAATAAGCAAAGACAACCCCCGCTAAAATCGCAAAAATAAGACCAACAATCCCTCCGATCGTTGCCTGGGCAACGGATTCTTCCCTGATCTTGTTAACATTTCCCGCCATAGTGTGGTGACGGATTTCACGGGGAAATTGGTGCGATTCGGTGCGGGGGTTCGGAAGATCGGGAGTATGGAAGTCCGGGAAGGTTACTTTGGGGCCGGAAGTGTGCCCGGTGCGACTTCGGTTTTACCGGTGTTTTCTTCCTCTGTGCGCTTTGGCAGATCGGGCACAACCACATCAGGATCCGTTCCACCGTCGTAAACCGGGGTTGGAGTCGCGTTGGGATCCACTGCTGGGATGATCAGAAAATCGTTTGGTCCTTGCTCAAAAACCGTGAAACCTATGCGCCCCCCCAGGTAATCCAGCATCTGCTTCGGGGTCAGAGCGATCTTGTCTAAGTTCACGCTCGGATTTGGCAAACCCGGCCCAAGTTCCAATTTTGCCCCGGATTGCGCCGTGATGGCGTTCAGAATTTCGTACAACCGGTAGTCGCCGCTATCAAAGGCAACATACTTTTCGTTCCGAGGCGCAGGGGTTGGGGCCGGGTTCGGGGTGCCCGGCGCAACAGGATCATTGACCGTAGGCGGCACGTATCCAGATCCCGATTCAGGTCCACCGATTTTTGTATCTGTAGCAACAGGAATCGGTACAGTATCCAGGCCTTTTGGTTCAACCAGAGGCGTCGTGGCAATCTTGGTCACTGCAAAAGCAGCAACCAGTACGCACGCCATCATCACCGCAAAGCTTCCGCTTTTCCAGAATGGCGCACTGTTCGTGGGTAAACCGGAAGGCATCGATGAGCGCATTTCGAATGATGGAATTTTCGTCTCTGCTGGCTTAGTGCCTTTCAGATTCCGAACCATATTCACGCGCCGGATCAGTTCGGCACGATGCTCCGGATGTCGTTTGATGAATGCTTCCACCGCGCCGGGATCTCCGTCATCGGCGATGAGCCACATCAATTCATCTATGGACGAACCGCTCATATTCCGCCCTCCCGCAGATAATGCGCCTTGAATCTATCCCTCGCGCGGAAAAGTCGGGTCTTGGCGGCATTTTCGGTTACTCCCAGACTCTCTCCGATCTCGGAAAGACTCAGTTCGTCCCAGTAAAACAGCGTCAAAACCGCCCGATCTTCAGGACTTAAAATTCCCATTGCATGTTCAATCGCCGGATCCGGAACGGAAGTTTGCTCAGGGGCAATATACTCGTGAGCTTCGGTGAGCGGGGCATGGTTTGAGTGCCGCTTTGTCGCCCTCGAATATTGGATGCTCCGGTTCACGGCGATCCGGTATAACCAAGTTGAGAATTTGCTCCGCCTATCGAACCCCTTCAGATTGCGATGCACCAGCGTAAAAATCTCTTGGGTGGCATCGTGGGCCTCTTCTTCATTCAGCAAAACCCCTTTCGCGATCGCAAACGCTTTTTCGTAATACTTCACGTAAAGCTGGTCAAAGGCCGTTTGGTCACCCATGAGAAAACTCTCGATGAACTTAGAATCTTCATCAAGAAAGCCATTTCGCGCTGGGTCAAAGGCGGAGGACATCACCAATCCTTTTGACGCGTACCAATGCCGATGGGTAACAATCCCATCACACCGTCGCCAGTTCGCCAGAGTCCGCGAACACTCGCGATTTGACCGCTCCGACTGCCATTTCTAGATTGTGGTCGCCCTTTACGACCAGGCAAGCATTTTCTTTGGTCGGCAACACGTAGCGTTGTTGGTTGGGCAAAACTTGCTTAACATAGCGGTGCAAAGACTCTTCGTGGGTTCGATTGAACTGGAAAGTATCCCGAAATAGCCTTCTTTCGAGGCAAACTTCTCCGGGCGTGTCTACAAAAATTCGGAGATCCGCAAGCCCCAAAACCTCTTGCCAATACAAACTAAATAGCCCCTCGACCACCACAAAGCGGTGGGGACTTACTCGGTTGGTGCCAACCCGAGCGTATCCAGCCGCATCGTAGATCGGCTTATCAATCGCCAGTCCGGCCTTGAGTGCTGTCAGGTGGTGGGCAAGGAGTTCGTGTTCCACAGCTTCGGGAGTGTCGAAATCAATCTGCTTTTTTTCTTCCAAAGCCAGGGAGTCGAAGCTTCGGTAGTAATCATCAATGCTGACATGGAGGGCGCGGAGTTCCTCGCTGAGCCGCTGGCTTAAGGTTGTCTTGCCCGAGCAAGAAATTCCGGCGACGAGGATGATGGTTGGTTGCTCCATTTTGGCCTCCGCTATTTAACCTGATCTGGCCCGAGTCTCACCAGTGGATAAGACTTTACAGGCGATTTTATGGGGACTTGAGCTTACTTGCCTTAGGGCACAGCAACGGTCGTTAGAGTGATGAGCATCCCGAGCTTGCCTGAGATAGTTTTCCACCGGGCTGTTGTGGATAACTCGACTTTTTCAAGAATTTTTAAACGCCAGTAGGGAAATCTTGCGATTTTAAGTTCAATTTTCGTATATTGCGGGCATCAGGTTCAAACTACGCTGGTGGAAAACCTTCTAAAAAACTGCTGTTAATTACCTTGCTGTCTGAATCGATTTCCGTGGAAACCCCCTTTTCCATGTCCGACAGAATTTTCACCTGACCATTTAATTCGCGTTAGGAACATCGTGGTTTTGTCCGTAATAAGCCTTAATCTGCTCAGAGTAATTGTCAAGAACTCCTCGGCTAAACCAAAAAACATGACCAGAATTTGTCTCTTTAACCAAGTCTAGGTTTTGCTTGATCACTTCCCAGGGCACGGGCGCTCCACCGGGATCAATCATAATCCCTGCCGCAAGACGCTTCCCCGCTCCGGGATTTGCCGCAATTTGCTTTTTCCACTCTGTGCGAAAGGCACGATGCGAAGTCCGATAAACCTGAGGAACATACTCATCCATCCAGCCGTTCTTTTGCCAAAGCGGCCAATTGCATGCATAGTTTTCCAGGCTCCAAGGATAAATTGCTGGACTAATCGAAATGATTAAATCCGGCTTAAGTTTCCTCAATTCATCGTGGAGTTTCTTGGCGAACTTTGTCACTTTATTTGCCCGCCAAGCAACCCAGGTGGGATCCGTAGAGTCATCTGGGGGCACTGCCCCGTTGTGTTCTTTGGCATAGATTTCCCTGGTATATGAGTCATATCCCATGGAAGTTGGCCATGCTATCCGGTCGTCAAGCTGAATTCCGTCCAAATCATATTTTTGGACTGCCTCCTTGATCATATCAAGCAGAAATGTCTGACATTCTGGTCTCAAGGGATTCATCCAAATGAACTCGTTCTGGGTTGAAACCAACTTCCCTTCTCGCGTCGTGGTCATCCATTGTGGATATTTGCTCGTGAGTGTGTTTTTGCCCCCGTCCATGCCAGCCATGAATCCATATTCAAACCAAGCGATGTATTTCAATCCATTTTTCCGAGCTTCTTTCAGTGACTCACCAAGCAGGTCGCGACCGTTTTTAAGACCAGGATGCCGATCCACACCAATCGTTTTCTGCAAAACCGCCGAGGGAAACTGCGTGTAACCATTCTTCCAAGTCTCAACATAAACCGTATTAAAACCAATTTCTTTGAGCTTCGCCATGGTTTCGGCTGTCTTGGCAGGGGTGGAAATTGCTGTATTCGCGGTCGTTGTCAGCCATACTCCGCGCAGCGGAACCTGCGTTGAACTCTCGGAAAGCAATGATGCGCAAAAGAGCATAGATGAAAGCATTCCGCTAAAGTTACCCGAACGAGACGGAAAAACCAAATTGCATCGTGCGAGGGCAGTCCTCTTGATCACGCATGCTTCCTTCCCTCCGATTCTCGTTAAAAATTCAAGTTTGGATTTCACGCTAGCTCCAAGAGTCAGCCGCGATAGGTAACCTGGAAAAATCATGCTCACCCGATCTGATTTCTTACGTGCTATGGTTGGATCTGCGGCAGTCGCCGCGCTTCCTGCCGGTCTCAGGGCAGAGAAGATGCCACTGGATGCGGTCACAGTCGGTGATCTCAAATCCTTTGCAAAGATCGCGGGGCTGACCTTTTCGGAGACCGAATACGCCGAAATCCTCAAGTCCATCAAGGAACAACAAGATGGATATCAATCCCTTCGGAAGCAAAACCTCCAAAATAGTCAGGTGCCTGTTGAAGCATATCGCGTGAGCGGGTCAGACGGGTTTAAAAATCAAACCACAAAAGTCACGCCAGCGAGGGTCAAGTTAAAGAGGCCAAAGAGCGATGAGGACATCGCCTTTCTTACCGTCGTGGAACTCAGCCACCTGATCCAAACGCGGCAAATCTCTAGCCTAGAACTCACGACTCTCTATCTCAAAAGGTTGAAGGAATTCGGGCCAAAGCTACTTTGCGTGGTGACACTTTGCGAGGAAACTGCTCTTGCCGAAGCAAAGCAAGCCGACCAAGAACTCCTCGCCGGAAAATCCAGAGGCCCGCTCCATGGAATTCCCTACGGAATAAAGGACTTATTCGCAAAGAAAGGATATCCGACCCAATGGGGAACAGCAGCTTACAAGGGTCAAGAGATTGAAGAAGACGCCGCTGTGGTAACAAAACTCAGAGAAGCGGGAGCAATTTTGGTGGCCAAACTCAGCCTGGGTGCTCTTGCCATGAATGATGTTTGGTTTGGAGGAAAGACGCTTAACCCATGGAATCCTAAAGAAGGAAGCAGTGGATCCAGTGCAGGAAGTGCATCTGCAATGGCTGCAGGATTGGTCGCTTTTACCATTGGCACCGAAACTTCTGGGAGCATCGTAAGCCCTTCCCAGAGATGCAGAGTCACGGGATTTAGGCCTACTTTTGGTTCAGTGAGTCGCTATGGGGCGATGTGTTTGGCTTATTCTATGGACAAGGTTGGTCCAATTTGTCGAACTGCAGAGGATGCCGCTCTGGTTTTTGCGGCTCTACTCGGCCAAGATTCGCGTGATGTTGGCTCCATTGCTAGGTCCTTTATTTACTCCAGTCCAAAGAATCTAAAGGGGATGCGCGTCGGGATTTTGGGTTCTCCACCTGCCGAAGCACTTGATATTCTGAAGGCGGCTGGAGCTGAGCTATCGCCCTTCAAAGCTCCGGAGACTATGGATGGATTGGATCTTGTGATTGCGGTTGAGGCATCCGCGATGTTTGATAGTTTGACGCGGAGCGAAAGGCTCGCCCTTGTCACCGAAAATGGCTGGCCAGAGTTCTTCCAAGCGGGGAGATTTATCCCGGCTGTCGAATATGTCCAAGCCCAGCGAGCACGCACAATCCTGATTGAACGCTGGAAAAAAGCCTTTGCTGAATTTGATGTCGTGATTTCAAGCGGCATTGCCGCCCCAATGATTTACGACGGAAACCTGACTGGATATCCACAACTCTTTGTGCCCCTTCGACCGACAACCACGGGTTATTCCAGCGTTTCGCTCCTAGCAAAGCCTTGGGATGAAGCAAAGCAGATCTCTGCCGCGCACGTCCTCCAGGCAAAGACACAGTTCCATCGGCTCCGACCTGATCTTTCAAGATTCTAAGGAAGAGGTTTTCGAGGTCGTGTCTGCGTGGATCGCCTTGGCAGAAAAGAGACGTGGATCAAGCGGTGGCGAAATCACCCAGAAGTTCAAGATTTTCCTTCTGCGTTGGACGAGACCCAAGCCCAAGATGAAGTAAGCCCCAGGGTAGCCGGAACAAATTCTTGTACAGCCTGAACAGATTTTTGTACAGCCTGAACAGATTCCTGAGCAGCGGAGTTCACTCCTCCTAGCTCCTTTTTAGTCCAAAGGTTTCTGATCTCAGGATTTCAAAGGTCTGCGCCGTTGGACTTGATGACCTGCTTGTACCAATCAAATGAATCCTTCGGAGTGCGCTTCAGGGTTTGGTAATCCACGTGAACCAGACCGAATCGCTCTCGGTATCCTTCTGCCCATTCAAAGTTGTCCATAAACGACCATTGGAAATACCCATCAATCGGGACACCATCGGCGGCAGCTTTTTTGAGTTCGCGCAGGTGGCGATGGAGGTAATCAATCCGCTGAGGGTCGTGGCATTTTCCGTCCAGAGATACCCAATCTTGGTTCGACAGACCATTCTCTGTGACAATGATTGGCAAACCATACCTTTCGTGGAAGAACTTTGGACCCCAGTACAGACAATCTGGCGTGACTGGCCACTTGATAAATGTCATCGGATGCCCCGCTGGAGTTGGAACCTTAACAGGCTCGCCATTCTCGCCAGCTTTGATGTAATCCCCTTGATAGGTGTTTTGGCCAAAGAAATCAATCGGTTGCTTGATGATCGCCATTTCCGCGTCCGTGAATTTAGGCATTTTCTTGCCAAAGAGTTTGAGGCCTTCCTCAGGATATTGCCCGAAGACCACTGGATCCATCCACCATGTGATGTTCCAAAGATTATTCTCTGTGATCGAGAAAATCTTCTTCTTTGCGGCGGCAATGTCCTCTGGAGAATTTGTCGCAGGCATTGATGTCGCGCCGACGGGAGCCATTCCGACTTTACTTGGAACCTTTGAATGCGCGCGAATGACTTGCGTCGCGAGTCCGTGGGCGATTAAGGAATGGTGGCTTGCAAGAAGAATTTCGTCCCATCGAAGCTTATCGCCGGGAGCATGACGGCCATCGGACAGCCCCAAAAGCAAAAAACATTGCGGCTCATTGAGGGTCATCCAATTCCGAACGCGGTCGCCCAATTTGTCTACCACAACGCGGGTGTAGTCTGCGAAATATTTCGGCATATCCGGATTCATCCAGCCGCCCTTGTGATAGAGAGCCACCGGAAGATCCCAGTGGAAAAGGGTCACCCAAGGATCTATTCCCTTCTCTAGAAGACTGTCAATGAGCTTATCGTAAAATGCAAGACCCTTTTCGTTAACGGCTCCTGTTCCTTCGGGCATGATGCGTGGCCAGGCGATGCTCAGCCGATAGGCATTGACTCCAAGATCCGCCATGAGCGCAACATCTTCTGGATAACGATTGTAATGATCGCAAGCAACGTCGCCATTGTGCCCTTCCAGCACCGCGCCTGGCTTTTCGCAAAGCATGTCCCAAACACTTTGTCCTCTTCCGTCCGTTTGTGCTGCACCCTCAATTTGGTAGGAGGCGGTCGCGACTCCCCATGTAAAATCATTCTTAAAACTCATGCGTACGATTTCCAGTGATGCTTTCTAGTTTGACATCTTAGCTTCAAAGTTGCAGGAAATCGGGGCAATTGGGGCGATTAATGGTGATATTTCGGGGTCGTTGTGTTCGGTCGGGAACCCTTGCAGCAAGTTCATCCATAATCTGTTGATGATCCGGCTTTCTTCCTTTCCGCTTCTGGCAAGCATGGGGCACTTTGGTGGGGTGGTATTGGGGATTTCTGCCCTTTCGTCCGCCCAAGCCGCTCCTGCTAAGGCAGTGTTTTTGGATGGTCAGGCGCAGATTGTTCCGGAGTTTCAAGAATCAAAAGATTGGATCAGAGAAAACCTTTGGGTTGAGACAGAATTTGACTCGGATCGCAACGGGAAAAAAGACCGTGTTCATGTCGGCGTAACGCGGCAGAAGCAAACTCAAACCGAAGGGCTCAAAGTCCCGGTGATCTACGAATCCTCGCCATACTTCGCAGGAAACACGGGATCAACTCCAATTGATTGGGATGTCAAGCACGAACTCGCCACGACCCCTCCACCACGAAAAGCCCCTCCTCAAATCAAATTCGATCCAACCCGAACAATCATCTCGAATTCTCTGATCTCCACCTGGGTTCCGCGTGGGTTCGCGGTGGTGCATTCAGAAGCTCCCGGAACCGGACGATCTCAAGGCAGTCCAACCGTGGGCGGAAAGTTCGAAAGACTCGCTCCAAAAGCCGTCATTGATTGGCTCAATGGCAGGGCTAAAGGGTTCACGACCCCTGATGGAACAACCGAAATCAAGGCGGATTGGTGCACTGGAAAAGTCGGGATGACGGGCACTTCTTACAACGGAACGCTCGCCATTGCCGCCGCAACAACCGGGGTCAAAGGCCTTGAAGCGATCATTCCCGTTGCGCCAAACACGTCTTATTATCACTATTATCGGTCCAATGGCCTTGTTCGCGGGCCGGGAGGATGGATTGGCGAGGATATTGATTCTCTGTTTGATTTCATCAATAGCGGCGATCCAGCGACTCGTGTGATCGGGAATAAGCTGTATCGCGACGGCGAAATCGCGGCCGGTATGGATCGAAAGACTGGGGATTACAACCGGTTTTGGGAAAGCCGCGATCTGCTTACTCATGCCAAAAACATCAAATGCGCGGTGCTGATGGCGCACGCCTTTAATGATTGGAATGTGATGCCCGAGCACAGTGTGCGGATCAGCCAAGCGATCAAGGGTCGCGTGCCGTTGGTGCAATATTTCCACCAAGGCGGGCATGGCGGCAATCCTCCGATGTTCCTCATGAACCGTTGGTTTACAGAGCATCTTTATAGGGTCGCAATGGATTTGGAAAATGACCCAAAGGCCTACATTGTTCGGGAAAGAGCCCCAGGAAGTCCGCGGACTCCAAGCCCAGAGCCGACGACTTATCCGGATTATCCAAATCCCCTCGCTTCTCCAGTGACACTTCATCTGACCGCGGGCGGAAATACGATCGGCAAATTGGGATTGGATAAGCCAAAAACCCAAGGTGTTGAGGTTTTCACGGATGATGTCGCAATTACCGCCCCCGCTTTGGCAGCGCTTTCGGAATCTCCAAACCGACTGATCTTTACGGCTACAGAACTCATCAATCCCGTGCATCTATCCGGAACTGCTCAGGTCAAAATTCGCTTGGCAAGCAGTGCTCCCGCCGCGAATTTGTCGGTTTATTTGGTGCAGTTACCCTGGACTTCCGGGCCGATCGGAACTTCGAACCTGATTACGCGCGGATGGGCCGATCCTCAGAATGCTGGGGCGTTAAAGTCTGGAGGAAGTTACAATTCTCTTGCGCCTGGCAAGCCTTTGGTTCCTGGAAAATTCGTGGACCTCACCTTTGACCTTCAACCGGATGACCAAGTCATCCCCGCCGGCAAACAAATCGCGCTGATGATCCTGAGCAGCGACAAGGACTTCACGATTCAACCCAAACCAGGAACAAAGATTACGGTGGATTTGGATCACACCAAAATCACTTTGCCGATTGTTGGCGGTTCCAATGAGTTTCGAAGGGCGACACAGAAACCAGGATCCGGGTCGATTCGGTAGACCTTTACAGCTTGGAGCGAGCTTGCCACCTTTTGACCAGGAAATAGACTTTCCTCTCCAGGGCGGGAAGGGCTTGGATATACTGCGAGCACGATGATCGTAAGAGCTCGGTCCCCGCTGTTTATTTTCCACGTGCTCGGGTCAGTCTTGACTCTGCTTGGAATTGGGATCATTCTTGACATCCGAGAGGGGCGCGAATCATTCCTGACCGATCCTCGAATCCAAAGCCTGAGAGACATTTTGATCGTCAGCTGCACGCTCGGACTTGTGATTATGGCTGCGCTTGGGGCAATGGAATACGCCATCCACAAGGGTTGGGATCCTCAGTTTCTTAAGGTCAGGCTTTATGGAGCCCAAATCCTGAGAATTGAGCGCCCGCCTTTAAACTCCGACCTTTGGACCGTCGTGGTTATCCATCCAGATGGGGCTGAGCATTCCTATTTAGGGGAAGAGGATGAAATCAAGGGAATGAAGCCGGGGGATTATTATCGCCTTGATGTGTTTGGGCAGCATATTGTCGGGATACGCGTTCTGGAAAAAGCAAAGATCACCGACCCCAACGCTCAGAAGATCCGACCTTCCACAAGCGTGCCTTGGACTGACGAGACAAAGAGGCACGGAGGTGCCTGGATGTTAATGATTTTAATGTTCCCGGTGAGTGGGTTCATGATTGGAAAAAATTTGCTCCCGCTGATCTTCCGAGAAGACATGATTTACATTAGCGGACGCCGTGGTCGAAGCGGGACTCTGGAGCTACTTCAGGGAGATACCGCGATTTGGGCAAATGTTCCCTTTGTCGCGGTTGGTTTGGCTTGCATCATTGCCGGAATCTACTATTGGGTTGCCGGATGGGATCAAGAAGAGCTTTCGTATCACCTCTCGGAAGCCGGAGACGAGTTCTCCCGCAAGAGTAGCTGGCCGGATCGCATTTGGAGACGATGGTAATCAGCAGTCATGCTATCGAGCCGGACAACGGTCCAGCATAGAGCCGGTGAATGATCCCATACTTTCCAAGCGGTTGAACCTACGAGAGGGTGCTCAGGATCGGAATTTAGGTACCCTGGCATGCAAATGATTCCAGTTTCTAATAAGATCGAGCGTTCGGCAGTGGTGAGGGCTTCTGCCAAAGAGGTTTGGGCAAAGGCTTTTGCAACTCCAGAAGCGATGGCTGGTTGGTTCGCCATGAAGATAGAAGGGGAATTTAAGGTCGGGGAGAATTTCTCGCTCTGGTTTGTGGAAGACGACGAAGAAACCGAACACCGGTGCGGATGCAAGCTCACCGCGTTTGATGCTGGTTCCTGTTTTGAGTTTCTTTGGCACCCTGGAGTGTCGGAGGATTTGGCAAAGTTCCCGGAGTCGGAAGCAACCTCGGTTCGGTTTACTCTGGAAGCCTTAAGCGATACGCAAACCAAGATTTTGATGGTCGAATCCGGCTTTAGCCGCGTTCCGAAGAAGCGAAAGCAGTTCGCGTTCGAGGCAAATTCCACCGGGTGGAATGTTGAGTTTGGGAAGCTGAAGAACTTCTTCAATTAATCCCGAATTTTCAGCAGACTTTTGCCCTTGTAGGTTCAAATAGAGCAGATATGGCTGATGGCTGAGCCGAGGTTGCATTCGCCGAAGAAATGCTTGCACTACTCCTAAGCAATCTGCAAGCAGAGGGTACTGCTGGAATCTTACAAAGGACAAAAAAGAATGGACCACCTCAGTTTGTGAGGTAGTCCGATTGCAAGTACTTTTCAGGAGAAAGGGATTTAATTCTCCAGGGACCGGGGAGAGATGAAGAAACCCCGGCCTAGGAGAACGTGTTGATTACTTGCGTCGTCGCTTGAGAGCAGCCGCAACACCAAGAGCAAGAACCGTCATGGTTGCTGGTTCTGGAACTGGAGTGAGGGAGACGTTGTCGTAATACATTCCGGAAGCTTGGTTGTTGCTTGCCTTGTTTGAGAAGCCAAACTGAAGAAGCTTTCCTGCCCAGCTGCTATCAACGGTAACGGAAAGCGTATTGCCTTCAGACCACACCGATGTGGATGCCATTGTTGTATTCATGACTGGATTTGCGATCGTTGCGTAACCAATGGCTGGATCGAGGACCTTCATGAATGCTGAAGTTGTTGTCGCACCAGCTGGGCCGCTTTGTGAAGAAGCCTTGTAATCAAACTTGAAAACATAAGTCAGACCAATATCACTCGCTGAGAAGGTTCGCTCCTGGAACACAAACGATTCGACGATGTCGCCTGCAGTGTGTGCGCCTTGATTGTTGTAGTCGCTGTAAACGTTAATGTATTGGGAGCCTTGGTTTGCTCCGCCTTCTCCGCCTGCTACGCTAGAGAATCCGCCACCTGGGTTCGGAGCTGGGAATGCGAAATAACCATAAAGGTATGATCCGCCAGCGCTGAAAACGTTTGCTCCGACTAACCAGCCATCAGCGCTAAGTGCGTTTGACGCTCCGGCGCTAAGGCCTTCGAAGTTTTGGGAGTATGGCGAAATCGCCATTGCCGATGCTGTAAATGATGCGCTAACCAAAAGAGTGGCTAACTTTGCGATGTTGTTCTTCATTGAATTTATTCCTCTCAAATAACCTTGAGCAACGTGTGAAAAGTTTCTAGCGAAACGTTTCTCAGTCGTATGCATAGTATACACGAAGTTCCAAGATTTCGACGATAAACTCGTACATATACGGGGAGGATCATTGATTCCTTACGGACGTGACATTTCTAACCGATACAAATAGGTAAAAAAAGTCCCCGGCACCTGGAGAAGGGCCGGGGAAAGAACACTCTGTTTGTTAAGTCTTATTCGTCGCCGAGACCAAAGTTTCCAACAACGATTTCGAAGTCGCTTGGTCCAACTTCACCGTCATTGTCGCAGTCTGCATCACCGGAATTTCCGAATTGAGCAACAACGGCTTCGAAATCACCAGGACCAACTTCCGTATCTTGATCAATGTCGCCATTCTTCAAGGAAACGGCTGGACCTGCAATCGCAGTTCCGGTCCAAATGACGTTCACGGTCTTCGAAAGGAAGGTGCCACCCTTGAACTTGATGGAATACGATCCTGCAGGAGTTCCGGAAGGAACGCTGATCGTATACGCAGAGGATCCTGTATCTGAAACCGTCACTGTCCCGGAGAAGGAATTCGATCCGCTTGTGGCTGTGTAACCGATTGACTCAGTTCCACCGTTTCCAGCGGTATTTTGGAGGGAAAGTGTTCCAGTGATTGTTGCATTAGCAACTTCTGCAAAGGAGACATTGTCGTAATAAACCCCGGATGGCGCGAAGCTAGTCGCTCTGCTTACGAAACCAATTTGCAAGATATATCCAGCCCAGTTGCTACCTATCGTGACGCTCAGTTCGTTATCGTTACTCCAAACACTATTTGAAGCTAAAGTGGTATCGAGCGCAGGGTTTACGATTGTTACGTAACCATTATTAGGATCAAGGACCTTAATGAAAGCAGCTGTCGTGGTTGCTCCGCTTGGTCCATTTGGAAAGTCTGCAGCTCGGTAATCGAACTTGAACTTGTAGGTTTTACCATGGTCGGCAGCAACGATTGGTTGCTCGCGGAAGACATACCCTTCAACGATTTCACCTGCAGTCTGCGCTCCGGTGTTGTTATAGTCGCTGAAAACGTTGAGATACTGACTGCCCTGATTTGGACCACCCTGCCCACCTGCGATGGCGGAGAAAGCTCCAGTTCCGTTTGGAGCTGGAAAGGCGAAGTAGCCGTAGAGATATGATCCTCCTGGACTGAATACGTTCGCGCCAACCAACCAACCATCGGTTCCGAGGGCCGTCGGATTGGTTCCAACCAAGGTTTCAAAGTTTTGGCTGTATGGAGAGAGCGCCATTGCCGATCCTACGATAGCCGTGCCTGCAAATAATGCGGCGATTTTTGTCATGTTTTTCTTCATTGAAAGTTCCTCTGTTTTAAGATTTTGAAACGCTTTGCGAAACGTTTCTCAAATTATACACCATGTTATTCATTTTGCAAGATTCGTAACTAAACCTCGTATAAGTACTAGGAAAGAATAATCCGATTACCGACACCTTCTGGAACTACGGCATGCTGGATCACATCCTTTTGTCCCAGGAGACCATTGTTCAAAATGACTTCCTTGTACCAGTGAGCTGAATCCTTAAGAGTTCGCTTCAGGGTGGCAAAATCGACGTGCACCAGCCCAAATCGGTGACGATAACCCTCTGCCCACTCAAAGTTATCCATGAGCGACCAGTGGAAATATCCCTTAATCGCGAACCCCTCAGAATATGCCCGGTGCAAACTACGCAAATATCGCGCCAAAAAGTCAATCCGCTGAGGATCGTGAACGGCTCCATCTTCGCTGACCCAATCCAGCGAGCTGAGTCCGTTCTCTGCGATCATCACGGGTAACCCATAGCGTTCAGCGTGGAATCGCACTGACCAGTACATCCCTTCCGGTGCTAACGGCCAATCAAATCCTGTTCGCGGATGACCAGGACGGTTTGCGACTCCTTCTGGTTTGCCATCTTTTCCCCTCTGGATATATGGTGCTGAATAATAGTTTAGTCCGAGGAAATCAATCGGCTGGCTCATGAGGTTGAGTTCTTCTTTCGAAACGCTTGGAGCATCTTTCGTTAAGATCTCAATGCACTCGGTAGGCCACTCCCCTAGCACAACAGGGTCTAACCACAGCCTAGAGAACCAGTATTTTCGATCCGGATTTTGGATGCCGAATGTAAAATCCCTCGCGGCTTGAACGCTCTCGGGCGACTCATCCTTGGGAATCCCGATATGACTGATGGGGACGTATCCAATTCTCGGTGGAGTCTTGGCCTCTGTTCTCAGTACTTGTACCGCCCGGCCATGGGACATCAGCGCATGTTTGCATGCGAGGAAAAACTCCGGCCAGTCTAGGTGAAGTCCAGGTGCATGTGTTCCATCAACATGCCCTAGACCAAGAAAGCAAGGAGGCTCATTGAGGGTAAACCAGTTCGAAATCCGATCTGAAAAGTGTTCTGCCAAGACCCTTGTGTATTCGCCAAACCAATCAACCGACTCTGGATTAAGCCATCCCCCTCGATCTTGTAATGCTTGAGGGTAATCCCAGTGGAAAAGGGTTGCGTAGGGTGTTATCCCGTACTCGAGCAACGTGTTGATGAGACGGTTGTAGAACGCAATGCCTTTAAGATTTAAGTCGCCGGTACCTTCGGGGATGATTCTGGACCAAGAGAAAGAGAATCGGTAAGACTTGATTCCCATCTCCGCCATCATTGCAATGTCGTCTCGGAACTTGTGATAGTGATCACAGGCGACATCGCCACTTTCTCCATTGAGGACTTTGCCGGGCTCCCTGCAAAAAGTATCCCAAACAGAATCCAGTCGCCCGTCTGCGTTCGCGGCACCTTCGATTTGATAGGCTGCGGTCGCCGCACCCCAGACAAAGTCATCTCCAAATACGATGTTCTGATTTCTCTTTTCTATATTCTTCATTTCAAACCTGTCATCGCCATTCCCTTGACAAAGTAACGCTGTCCCATCAGGAACATCACGATGAGCGGAATCGTGACCATGACGCTTCCGGCCATCAAAAGGTGCCATTGCTCGGCACGCAAAGAGTTATAAGTGGAGAGTCCGATCTCTAAGGTTTGCTTTTCTGGATCGTTCAGATAAACCAAAGGGCCCATGAAGTCCTTCCAGTTGTAAATGAAGCAGAAGATCCCCACCGTTGCAAGTGCTGATCCGGAAAGCGGCATGATGATCTTGGAATAGATCGTCCAGTGACCCGCGCCTTCGATCTGGGCGGCTTCTTCCAATTCTCTAGGAATGCCCATGAAGAACTGTCGGAGCAAGAAGATATTAAATGCCCCACCCCCGAAGAATGCGGGAACAACTAGAGGCAGGAATGTATTGATCCAGCCAAGCTCTTTGAAAAGAAAGTAGGTCGGGATCATTGTCACGATTGCTGGGAGCATCATTGTGCTGAGCAATAAGATGAATAGCCTATCCTTTCCAGGGAATCGCATCTTGGCAAATGCGTACGCGACTAGGCTTGAACTCAAAATCACCCCGATCGTCGCAAGACCAGCGACGATGACTGTGTTCCAGAATAGCCTGAAGAAGTTTACGTTCGGGTTTGTCAGGACTTCCGTGTAATTCGCGTAAGTTACGTTCTTGGGCCAACTCCAAGCTGCAGTCGTTGCGAGTTCCTCCGGAGTCTTCAAAGACATCGCCAGCGAGGTGTAAAAGGGTAACAAGAAGACTAGGCTTCCGGTCACGAGCAAGAAAACGATGAACGCCTTGCCAATCTTGAGTGTGATGCTTGCTCTCATTAATCTCCCTCGTAATACACGTACTTGTTTAGCTTCCACTGGATCCTAGTCATCACGAAAACAATCGCAAACAGGAACCAAGCCAGCGCAGAGGCATATCCCATCCTGAGGTTGCCAAACGAATTCTCGTACAGATGGAGCATGAAGAACCGGGTCGCATCGTTCGGACCTCCCCCTGTCATTACAAAGGCTTGGGTGAAGACTTGGAAGCTACCAATGAACCCAGTGATCAGTGCAAAGAAGAGTGACGGCGAAACCATGGGTAACGTCACAACCTTGAATTTATCCCAGAGACCTGCACCATCCAGGGTCGCAGCCTCATAGTAGAAGTCTGGAATCGCCTGCAATCCCGCGAGCAAGATCACCATTCCGCCCCCGATCCCCCAAAGACTCATGATGATAAGAGAAGGTAATGCAAGGTTTTGATCACCTAGCCAGTTGGGGAGCTTTCCATCCACGATCAGCCAATTCGCTAACCCGAAATGATTTGCGCTGCCATCTTGGCCAAAAAGCATGATGTTGAGTAGCCCTCCCTCAGGCTGGAATACCTTTCTCCAGATTAGCGAAGAAGCAACCGCACTAGCCAAAGCAGGAAGGTAGAAGAACGTCCTGTAGATCGGCATTCCCTTCACCTTGACATTGAGCAACAGTGCTAGAAGTAATGATCCAGCGAGTCCGAGCGGAACCGAAACGACGGTGTAGATCGTGGTGACCTTCACGGTGTTCCAGAACCTGGCATCCCCCATGAACGCTTCTTGATAGTTCCCTGCCCCACGCCACTCAGCGGCTGTAATGATGTCCCATTTGGAAAAACTCATCAAGAGCGAGAAGATCATTGGACCGACGGAGAAAAGCAAAAGTCCGAGAATCCATGGCAAAAGGAACCAGACGCTCGCTCTGGCTTCGCCCCTCTCAACCTGCGAAAGCTTCTTTCCGCGCTCAGGAAGAAATACCCAAATCACTGCTCCTGCCAAAACGAGGAACCCGACCAAGCCACCAATTCTCCAGTCGAATCGAGGCAAGTTTTCTTCCTTTAAGATCACCTTCAGTCGGTCGGAGGCGATTTTGTTACCTTCGCTGAGGGCTGCTTTCGCTGTAGTGTTCCCCGTGTAGATCCCTTCGGTCTTCGAGAAAACTAATCCACTCACCTCGCTCCAGTATTCTGCGGTCGGCGGAAACACGGCATATGGAACCGCAGTGTCGGTGATGATTCTATTTGCCGGATAACGCTGGGCAACTGGAGTATCTGGACCAGGAATCCAATCAGAACTTTGGGCAATGCGCTTGATTGCTGGTTGAGCAAAACCCGCGCGTGCCATCGCGCGCATTCCTTTTTCTCCAGCCATCCATTGCGTCAACTTCCATGCTGCCTCCGGGTGACGACTTCCCTTCAAGATGCCATACCCAGACCCTCCAGATGGCGCGGCTCGCACCGCTTCTCCAGTCTTAGCATCAATGTGTCCAGGTGCAAGCGTGATATCCCAATCAAAGAAACTCTTGCTGCCTGGCTGCAGGGCTTCTCGAATATGGGGAACGTCCCAAATACCACATTGGTACATCGCGACCCGTTGAGAAATGAAGAGATCAACAGCGGTAGATTGCGCCACAGACGTTAGGTCGGTCTGACTGGGCATCCATCGCTTCTTGTTGGCAAGATCGGCAACGAACTCGAACGCTTTGACAATCTTTGGGTCTGTGAAATTCAGTGTGTCAAAGTGCTGCGGATCGTTCACGAACCTTGCCCCGGAAGAAAACGCGACGGTATCCGTAAAAGCACCTGTCCAAGAAGGGGCAAATCCCCAAATCTTCGGCCGGCCCTTCGCATCAAACTTTGTCAGCTTTTGCATGCAATAGGTAAAGCACTTCGAGCCAAGCTCTGGCCTAGGTTCATAGTCCCAAGTCCAAGTTCCGTCCGGTTCATCGAGTCCCGCTTCCTTGAAAAGCCGCTTGTTGTAGTAAATCAGACCTATCGGCGCAATGTCGCGTGGAAGGACGTACAAATCAGGACCAAGCCTGAGAGCGTCAACAAGTGGTGGGTAGTACTCGCTCAGATTAAAATCTGGAGTAGCTTCGATCAAAGGATTGAGTGATGTTAGCGCTCCGCGCTTCGCGAACATTTGCATGTTCTGCGGATCCAGCTGGGCGACGTCCGGAGCGGTGTTTCCCGCGACTTGGGAAAGAAGTCTCTGAAAGAAATAGCGGTAGTCCACACTTTCTAGCTTCACTTTGATGCCGGGGTGTGACTTTTCGAATTCTGACGTGACTTGACGAAGAACCTTGAGGCTTTCATCTCCATCCCAGACGACAAGGCGCAATTGTATGGTCGCCTGAGCACTCGCTGGGAGCAAAAGCGCAAAAACGACAAACACCGTCAGCACCAATTGAGCTGAGAACTTCTTCATGAGAATCACCGAGTTAGCACGGGTCAATTATTGACCGCTTGGAGGAGCTACAGGCACCGGATCCGACTTTGCGTTCGGGTCCATCGTTCCGTATTGCTTAGCTTGCTCACGCATCATTTTCTCCATTTCCGGAGTAAGTTTGCCCTGAAGGTGTGCAGGAACTTCTTCTTTGATTGTGATTTTCGGTGCAGGTAAATCTCCGGGACCTTGACTGGCCCGATAGATGAAAAATCCACACACAAGAACTGCTACAACCACAGCACTAATCATTGCCCAACTTGGAATTTCTTTTTTCATAGCGTTACTCTAAAATTAGGTTGTGTGGGATCTCAGCCGAGATCCCACACAGGTCATCTCAATTATTCTTGAGGGAGTGGACAGTCATTCGCCGGACCATTACCGCTGAAGTCATCTGCATCAAGGCAAACGCCAGGCAGGTTGTTCACTACTGGAGTGTTGTACGCTCTTGCTCGACGATAACCAGGGAAGATGTATCCCTTTGGAAACGCCTTAACGTGTGTATCGGCGAAGCCAAAGATCGCGACGTTACCACCGGATTTGTAGTCAATTCCTGACCATAGCTGTGCCGCATTCACATCTGTGTATGCGAGGGTATTCAAGGAACCTGTAGCCCAAACCCATTGTTCCCAGAACGTGTACCAAATGTAGCTTCCGCCAGAAGCGAATTGAGCCTCATTTCGTTGTTCCGTCAGCATAATCGTATTCGACGGAGCAGGAACCGAACTTGTTGAATAGACGACAACATTCGTTTCTGTTGATCCGCCCCAGGTATTCACTCCACCGACGCCTCGGATGAGGTTGCTTGCCACTCGGAAGGATCGCTTAAGATTTCCTAGGTTGGTTGGCTTTCGAGGGGAGCGATCCAGACCAGATTCAAGCACTTCAATATTCTTCTGGTACTTATAAATGGTTTTATCCCAGGTTGGGCAACCCCAGTCCTCAACGTTACAACTTCCGGTAGTCCAAGATGCGCCGTTACCGTTCATGGTGCCTCGCTTTGGATACATGTCGTCATAGTCAGTGCCATAGAGGACGAAAGCTGTTAGGACTTGCTTCTGGTTTGAAGAAGCAACGATCTTTTTTGCGGCTGTTCGCGCTTGGGCAAAAACTGGGAATAGAATTGCGGCGAGGATTGCAATAATTGCAATCACAACGAGGAGTTCGATGAGCGTAAACGCGGATTTTTTAGTATTCATAGTCTGCCCTCCATTGGACGAGATGTGGATTGTCTTATAATGAGATTGGTTTGGAAAACGGTTTGTTCGGAGGGATCACGGCCCTCAATCATCGCCAGTAAAGCGCGGACAGCGGCAGCGCTCATTTCGCTAATCGGCTGAGCGACGGTTGTTAAGCCAGGATAAACATTCGCGCTACCTGGTGTCATGTCGAAACCAGCAATGCTGATGTCGCCAGGAACATCTTTGCCTTGGCTGAGCGCCTCAACCATCGCACCGATGGCCATTTCGTCATTTGCGCAGAAAACTGCGGTCGGAGGATCCGGAAGCGCCATGAGCTGCGCCATCGCCTTGCGACCACCCTCAATCATGAACTGCCCCATACCTACCCAGTCTTCTCGGTAGACGAGTTGCTTCGAGCGCAAAAAAGTCTGGTATGCCTGCAAACGAACGATGGCATCCTGCATGTCTAATCTCCCTGCGATGTGGGCGATCTTTCGGTGACCGAGATCATAAAGGTGCTGCAACACACTCATCACCCCCGACTCGTTGTCAACACAGAAGGTCAGGATGCCATCCAGAGGAACTCCGGATATATTCACACATGGTGAGTGCATACTCGTCGCGAGCTCCACGGACTTTTCACTGAAATGAGGGGCAACAAAGATAACCCCGTCCACGCGTCCGTCTACCATGATTGAAGCGAGTTCGTCGCGCTCAGTTTCGGAATAGCGTGTGAAAAGAAGAATATCTTGATGCAAACGACCAGCTTCGTTGAGAATGCCGTTTAGAGCAAGTTGCATGTATGGGCCGAGAAAAACGTTTTCGGAGACTTCAGGAGGCACTACTCCGATCGTGTCGCTCTTTCCCGTCACCATTGACCTGGCAACGCGGTTCGGTCGGTAATTGAGCTTTTTCGCAACCGCTAAAACGCGATCCTTGACCTCGGGTGGAACCGAGCGAGGACCTCCATTCAGCGCGTAGCTAACCGTGCTGACCGAGATATTTAGCTCCTTTGCTATATCTTTTATGGTGACTGCCATTGTCTTACCGAAACGTTTCTCAGAACGTGTTTGTGTTTGCATTATACAGGAAAATTCGCGAATTTCAACATGCAATGAACTTTTTTCAGAAAAATTTTCCAGGCGGTCTTCGTGCAAGATTTTAGGAAAATCGAGATCGGATACTGACAGTCTTGCAAAAATGACTGCTGCTCGGGGTACCGTACCCCAATGGATATGAGAAACGTTTCTCAACTGTCTGTTGGAATCTTGATGGTTCTCGGCATGACATTCGGCTGTTTGCGAAGCGGCACAGCCAACGCCTCCGTCATTTCTAGTGTGCAGAAACCCTCCCGTGTGGAAGTAGTCGGCAAACCCGGAAATTACCAACTCCTGCGCGATGGCAAGCCTTACTTTATCAAGGGCGTCGGTGGAAATGCGTCCAGAAAACTGCTCCTCGAGATTGGCGGTAACTCCTTCCGCACATGGGGTGCAGATAACATCGGAAAAGTTTTGGACGACGCTCACAAAGATGGACTGACCGTGACAGTGGGTATTTGGCTGCAACACGCCAGCGAATTCGACTACAACAACAAGGTCGAGGTCAAGAAACAATTTGAGATGTGCAAGAAGATCGTCGAGGAAAATAAGGATCATCCAGCCCTCTTAATGTGGGCCTTTGGCAACGAGATGGAGGCCAATCCAGACAACATCGCGGTGTGGCACGCGGTCGAGGAAATCGCTGCCATGAGCAAGAAGATTGACCCGAACCACCCCACCATGACCGTCCTTGCGGAAATCGGCGGTGACAAAATCGCCAACCTCCATAAGATTTGCAAAAGTATTGACATTGTCGGAATCAACAGCTACGGCGGAGCCCCTTCACTGAAGGAGAGGTACCCGAAGGCAGGAGGAACAAAGCCCTACATCGTCACTGAATTTGGTCCTCTTGGGCAATGGGAAGTTCCGAAAACACGCTGGGATGCGCCGATTGAACCAACCAGCACCGAGAAAGCCGAGTGGTACAAAACCTCTTACATCAAGGCAGTGAAGGAAAATCCAGGCACATGCCTCGGGTCATACGCCTTCCTTTGGGGTAACAAGCAGGAAGCGACCTCAACGTGGTTTGGAATGGTGTTGCATGATGGATCACCTGTCGCCGCCGTGGATGTGATGGCAGAATTCTGGGGAAAACCGCGCAAAAATCTGGTTCCCAAGATTGAAAAGCTTGAAATGAGCGCAATAGATAACCTCATCCCTGGCGAAGAAATCACGGCAACGCTCAAAGCCTCAGACCCTGAGGGCAAGCCTCTAAAGGTCAAGTGGATCTTTGTTGGCGAGGGCAAAGAAAAGTTCACCGCCGGTCGAGACGAACCTGTTCCAGAAAGCTTCCCCGGAGCGCTTGTCAGTTCCACAAATACTTCTGCTAAGTTCAAAATGCCTAGTATTCTGGGTGGATATCGCGTTTTTGCATATGTTTTTGATGATGCCGGCGGGGCTGCGACGGCAAATGTGCCGATCTTTGTCAGTGGCACCAAGGAGACTGCGCAAGGGACAAAAACCAAAATCCCCTTGACCGTTTATGCAGATTCGGAAGCTGGGATGCCATTCGCGCCCACGGGATGGATGGGTGATACCGCTAGCCTCAAAACCGAAATGGAGTGCAAAACTCAGCCGCGTAGCGGAAAGAATTGCATCAAGTTTGCATATTCAAATGCCGCAGCTTGGGTTGGAGTTGTGTTCCAACACCCTGCCAATGACTGGGGCGAGCTACCTGCCGGACTTGACCTAAGCGGTGCCAAGAAGCTCAGTTTTTGGGCTCGTGGCGAAAAGGGCGGCGAAAAGGTCAAAGTCGAGTTCGGAATTTTAAGAGGCAAGAAGTACTTCGACACCGATTCCGGAGTTCTGGAGGTGACACTCACGGACACTTGGAAGCAGTTCAGTCTCGACCTCGCTGGCAAGGACCTCAAGCGGATCAAGAGCGGATTTGTCTTCGTAATGGCCGGCAATGGCGCTCCGCAGACGGTCTACGTTGACGACGTGGTTTACGAATAGAATCAGGCGAGATTTAGGAAGAAGAAAGACCGCCTTTGGTGGTCTTTCTTTTTACTCTCGCTTTGCATTTAGCGAAAATGAGTCTGGTACTCTCCCAACCGATCATGACCCCTTTGGAACAAGTTGAATCCGATATTCGGGCGATAGTTGACCGCGAAACCTTGGCCTGGAATTCCTGCGATGCCGAAGCACTCGTTGATCTCTTTCATCCTGATACTGTTTGGCCGTGGCCACCAGATGCGAATTCGCATGATCCCAAAACTTGGGTCATGCCACTAGGACGTTTCAACCGAACCCGTTGGAAGGACTCTTGGGATACTCTCTTTAAAAGCCATCTGCTGATTCACAATTTCCGACAAACGGTTCGCGTCCAAGTTTCCGACGAACTGGATGGTGCCTTTGCAGTAGTGGATATTGATACCCTGTGGCAAAACCGCACGACCGGCGAGACGCAACATTGGTCTGGACGCGCTTGCAAGGTCTACACCAAGATGAACGACCGGTGGTACTTCATCTATCAAACCGGACTTCTAAATTACGCCATCAGGACGTGAAATTCCAATACCTATCCTTAGCGTCATCCTCGATTCAAGCTTATTCCTCCAGGTCATGGCAGTATTCGACCCGTGACAATCGATCTTGGACGCCGACTTGAACTACGAATATCGCAAGATCACCAGCCCAAAGTAAGAGATGCCCTCAGGTGAGGGCATCACTTTTTCTGGGAATCTCTTCCCTTGCCGGTTCAGGGAGCGAACGCTCATCGCTGAAAGAGACTAGAATTCAGCAAGGTAAGACAGTAGAAATCGCCTATGACAAAGGTGTTACAGTTCTCAAAATCGCAACGATCTCCGACGCTGATTTCCCTGCAAATACCCCTTTCACTTTGCAACGGGTAACTTTTTGGATCTCGTCCAAAATAAAACCTCGACGGGGATCTTCCATCGCGATCACCACGGTATCTCCATCAAAGTCAACCGGCAAAACTTCCCACTTGATCCACAATTCTAAGGAGGCTACTTTGTGCGCACCTAGGAAAAATTTAAGATCAAAGCCTGTGTCCGTGAGAGGGGCTGCGTTCATCGCCTGCATTCGCACCGACTCAGCTTCGTCTTCAAACGAGGAATACCCCTTTGCCCTTTCCCTAAGGTTATGGCTAGACTGCATGCTTCGCTTTCGGTGCATCATCGCATCTTCTTCAACGTAGTGCTTCTCTAGGCTTTCGAGGCGATCAATCGAAGCTCGGAGCCGTCCAACGACCGCGCGTACCGTGGGCTCGTCACTGGCGGGATGCCCAAGAATTTCCAGCACGATCGCACGAAGCTGATCCTTCATTTGCGATGCCGATTTTGGATCACGAACATTCAGCATTTCCCCTTCAGCCTCACTGGCCCTGAAGAGTAGCAGTTCTAGCTTTGCATCTTCGGAAAATCCGAATTCAGTCGGACATGGGATTGGATGAGTAACCCGCTTATTCGTCGCCTTTTCTGTGTACCGGATTGAGAATTCAAGCCCCTTAAGATGATCAAGAAGGAAAACGCTTTTCTTTGCTTCCCCGGACCAGAAGTGTCCCTGCTGAACCGTCAACCCGTTACAGCGCAGTGTAAGGCGTTCGATCACTACGGACCCAGCAGAATATCGTTCTTGGCTAAAGGCTTCCGCAATCGCAACAGCAGTGTGAGCGAAGTAGTGTGCGCCCCCGCCTGTCCGGGCCATTCCTGCCATGACTCCTTCATCGTAGTCCGTCCCAACTCCGATCGTTGTCGTAGTGACGCCATGCTTTTCGTAGGAGATCCCTGCATGGAGCGAGAGTGATCTTGCATCGGTAAAACGACCTACATTGGCTTGCCCGTCGGAAAGAAGGATCACTCGACCACCGCGACCTACGATCTTTGCGCCGGTAACCCAACCACCGTAGAGGTCTGTGGATCCTCCGGACTCAATGCTTTCGACGCGCCTCGCAAGTGCCTCACTAGGCGCCTCAAGACCACAGAAAATGTTGACCTTGTCGTCATAAGTGATCACGGCAACCCGATCCTGAGGGTCTAACGTCCTGATGAATTGAGCGACAGATGCCTTTGTGATTTCAAGTTTCTCACCACCCATTGAGCCACTGCGGTCAATGACCAGAGCGATTTGAAGAGGGACCCGAGGAGAAGAATTGGAGACCTCCGAAGCGGTCACAGTTGCCAAAAGGAGACTTGCGTTCTCGTCCCTGTGCGCTGTTAGGTTGACCTGAACTCCGGGAAATTGTGATGTTGTGTGGTTCATTGTGTTTTTATCCTGCCGACCATACTTTGGAAATCGGCCTTAAAAACATTATACACCACAAAACGACACTTGGTGCTAAAAAGTGTCGTTTAATTTTAGAATTTCATTTTGGAGGCTCTCGAGGGCGAGTTCGAGCTCCGCTTCCAGCGTCGCGCGGGTATCAATTTCGAGGACCGTATTTTCCGTAAGGTTAATCCTGCGGACAATTTTCTCTCGGTTTGCCCGTTCTCTGGTTTGCGGAGAGTGCATCGGCTTTGGCGATTGAGGGTTTTGCTTGCGAACGTGGGTCTCGGTTTCTCCACCGTGCTTTCCTATTCGAATGAGCTCAGAAGCCTGTTCCAGTGACATTCCCTGGTCCAACCACTGCCGAATAAACACGACTCTGCGCAAGTGCTCAATCGTGTATCGAGCGTACTTTGGACCGCCACTTGGCGGCGGCAGCAGGCCGTTGGAAATATAAAATCGCACTGTCCTCGGCTGAATTTGAAGTGCCGGTCTGTCCCGGAGAATAGCGTTCGCAGCGGCAACCAACTCCGGCAGGGAGAATGGAGCGAG
>JBEIDH010000029.1:0-30503 GCA_040383535.1 Chthonomonas sp. | reverse complement strand
TTAAATCTCGCTAACCGCGCCGCTGGCTCGGATGGCATCCAGATTCTCCAACGCACGTCCCGTTCCAATCGCCACGCAATTCATGGCATCCACTGCCGGAGCGACGTTGATATCCGTGACGCTATTCAGAAGGCGATCCAGACCGCGCAGAAGCGCTCCGCCGCCGGTAAGAGTAATCCCGCGCTCGATAATGTCGCTTGATAGCTCAGGAGGAGTATCTTCCAGAACAACGCAAAGCTTCTCGGCAATCTGGCGAATCGGGTCACTCAGGGCGTCACGAATTTCTTCGCTCGTGATCGTGACCGTGCGTGGCAAACCGGCCACCATATCCCGACCACGAATCTCCATTCGAAGTTCTTGTTCCAAAGGATATGCGGAACCAATCTTAATCTTCACGTCTTCAGCAGTCGGCTCTCCGATCTGAAGATTATAGGTATTGCGGACGTGGCGGATAATCGCCTCGTCAAGCTTGTTGCCACCGACCCGAATAGAATGGCTGATCACGATCCCACCCAGACTGATGACGGCAATATCGGTGGTCCCTCCGCCGATATCCACTACCATATTCCCTCCTGGCGAAGCTATTGGAAGACCTGCTCCGATCGCGGCGGCCATTGGTTCTTCAATGGTCATCGCTTGCCCGGCTCCGGCACCTTTTGCGGCGAGCAAAACCGCACGTCGTTCGACGTTCGTGACTCCACTCGGGACGCAAGTGAGGACAACGGGTTTAAACAACCTTCGAGTCCCACAAGTCTTGTTCAAGATGTACTCGTACATCTTGAGGGTGGTGGTGTAATCGGCAATGACCCCGTCCTTTAAAGGGCGAATGGCTTGAATATTTCCTGGAGTCCGACCGAGCATTTCTCGGGCTTCGTTTCCAACGGCAAGGACCTTCCCATTTTTCGTGGAAATTGCAACGACCGTAGGTTCGTTTAGCACGATTCCCTTTCCTCGTCGGAAGACGAGAAGGTTTGCTGTACCTAAATCAATGCCTATTTCTGGGATCAGTCTCAATGAAGTCGTGGCTCGGCTGCATGGTTATGCGCCGCCTCCCATTCCGCTAAAGGGATGCGCATAATGTTACCTCCGAGCCCATTGAGGGTGTTCTCCAAATTCTCGTATCCGCGATCAATCAGGTGGACATTTTTTATAATCGTCTCCCCTTCGGCGGCCAAACCAGCAAGAACCAGCGCGGCTCCGGCTCGCAAATCGCTCGCTTCAACAATCGCGCCCTGCAAATGATCTGTGCCATCAATGAGAATAGACTTCCCTTCGATGCGGATCTTTGCTCCCATGCGGTTCAGCTGAGAAACGTGACCAACTCGTGCTTCGTAAATGGTTTCCTCGATCACGCTGACCCCGTCGGCGAGCGCCAAGACGCTACTCATCGGTTGTTGCATGTCGGTTGGGAATCCAGGATAAGGCATCGTCTTGACGCGGATGCCTCGGAGTCGGTTCTTTGCAGAAACGCGGACCCAGTCGTTCCCTTCCTCGCAATCAGCGCCAGCTTCTCGGAGCTTGTTGATCAATGCGGTTTGGGTTTCCGGGAGAATTCCTTGAGTCGTCACGTCGCCCATGGTAATCGCGCCTGCCATCAGGTACGTTGCGGCTTGGATTCGGTCTTCCGGGACGCGGAAAGAACCACCATGGAGCTCTTCGACGCCTTCAATCGTGATGGTTTGCGTACCGTCGCCAGTAATCCGTGCCCCAAGGCGCTTCAAAAATGCGGCGAGAGTCGTGACTTCTGGTTCGATAGCGGCATTTTGGATCGTGGTGATTCCGTTTGCGAGACAAGCGGTTGCCATCAAGTGCTGAGTTGCGCCTGCGCTTGGAAAGTCAAGATAAATTTCTGCACCAACGAGCTTCTCAACGTCGGCAATATACTTGCCGGAATCTAGATCAACGGTCGCGCCCATCAAGGCGAGTCCCTTCATGTGGTAATCCACCGGACGCGCGCCGATATTACAGCCACCAGGGGCCGGAAGGCGAGCCTTACCGAGTCGGGCGAGTAATGGCCCGATCAAATAGAAGGAAGTTCGGATAGGACGGACTGATTCTTCGTCGGCTTCGCATCCGGTGAGGTTGGAGGCATCAATGTGGAGCGAACCTTCGTCCCAGCGCACGACGGCACCAAACTTTTGAAGCAATCTTAATTTGATGTCAATATCCCGAATCCGTGGGACATTTGTTAAGACGATTGGCCCTTTTGCTAAAAGGACGGCGGACAATATTGCTAAAGCCGCATTTTTGCTACCGGGCACCTCTACCGATCCTCTGAGAGGCGACCCACCTATAACGCGAAGAACACTCATGTTAATCAAAACCTGTTCAGCTGGGACCACATCCTGTGAATCCCGCACTACCTCAGACGTCAAATTGTACCGTAAAGAAGCCGGTTTTGAGCCAAGCGTAAGAGAAAATAAAAAGATTTGTTAATGTTTGCGTTCATTTGCTTCCTTTTCGTCGGATAATGCGTCGTGTAGATTAAGTTTCGATGAAGCACCAAGCCATACAACCTCGTGCAAATGATCGCTGGCCCAGTATTTGGACCGACGTCATAATACGCGTGGCTTTGGGATGAATAAGTTGGGTCGGCATGGATTTATGCCGACCCAACTTGCTTTTTCCCGGGACAATTGCTGGGCTAAACACAAAACGACATCAAATCTGTAGAAAAAGAGGATAACCGAACAATGAAAGAAGTCTTGCTCCTGAATTCTGACTTTGAACCGCTTAACGTATGCCACATCCGGCGTGCCATGGCCCTGATCCTTTTGGGGAAAGCGGAGATTTTAGAACACAATAAAGAAGAAGACCTTAAGACTTGCGGCGGCGATTTGCCAGCGCCTTCGATCGTGCGTATGCGTTATCACGTCCGCCGACCACTGCCCCAGCTTCGCTTGTCTCGCCATTCGATCCTTGCCCGTGATAGCTACACGTGCCAGTACTGCGGTTGTAAAGGGAAAGATTTAACTCTGGATCACGTGGTTCCGCGCTGGATGGGTGGGCCGCATACTTGGGATAACCTTGTTGCTTGTTGCCGAAAGTGCAACCTTAAGAAAGGCGATAAGACCCCCGACCAAGCGCGCATGAAGCTCCGTACAACCCCAAAGCGACCGCACTTCATTCCCTACATTTCTCTTCCGGCTTATCTGAAGGCTCAAGGCCGTGATGAGTGGTCGTTCTTCTTGCCTGTGTTTGACGCGTTCAAGGGCGAGAAGCAGATGGAGTCGTGAGGAGGGAATTGTCCGGATCTGTTCGGACTCCCGAACTAATGAACTCTCTCCAAAACTGCCTTCGCCAAAAACTGGAAAAGCTTCTGGTTATTGGGCTTCTTCGTAAAGATACAAAGCGTGATCTTTTTGCCGTGGGGAATCTCAAAGTAAGCCACGTCATGACGAACCTGGCTAGTCCAGCCAGCCTTTGACCAGAGCTTGGTTTTTGCGGGCAAAACCCCGCCGATGAACTCGCTCGACTGAGAATCATTGATTGGACCGTCGGCGGGGATCGGTCTTTTCAGCAGAGATTGCATCCATTTGCAACTGCTTTGGGTTGCGGCCTTGCCCGTCATGATTTCCGTGAGAAGCCGTGCCGAAGCATTTGTCGTGAGTGCATTGCGACCCTGTTTTTTGATTGCTTGCTGCTCGCGGCCGTACGGTCCTTCGTTATACGTTCGGTTCAAAACGTTCAGGTTTTTGTAACCTTTCGAGGCGAAATAACGGTTTGCCGCGTTCCTCTTGTCGAGCCAAACATCAAATTCCTTGCCCTCTAGCTCCGGTCCAGGAAGCGCGCCAGTAACCAAATTCACCACCGCGCCGGTGCCGTCGTTGCTGGAATCCACGATCATATCCCTCGCGCTCCGCTGATTTTCTTCGGTCAAAGAGATCCGTCGCGCCTCAAGTTCGTGGGCCATAAAGTCGAGCCAGAACATCTTCACGACGCTGGCTGGAAACATCGGCGCATCGCCCTCAAACTCCCCCCGATCCGCAATATCTCCCTCGGAATCAATAAAATGGATCGTCATTGATACGTCTGATATATTTAACTTTTCCGATTTAAAGTTAATCTTTGCAGACTCAAAAGAGTCCTTAAGCACTTGATTGAGATCGGGAGCGGGTTGCGACATGAGGACGGCGCTGAAAAGGATCGGGAGGAGAGACATTTTGACTTACGAAGGGCGAATGAAGAGGACTTCGAGCTCAAAAATCAGGTCGGCTTTTGCAGGAATCACCGGAGGACGCCCCGCTTCACCGTAAGCCATGTGATAAGGAATCGTGATTTTGCGATGCCCGCCCTCGCGCATTCCGATCACGCCGAGGGTGAACCCTTCGATCAAGCCGGTGACGCCAACAACGATGTCCATAGGGTTACCGCGATCCTTGCTGGAATCAAATTTCGAGCCGTCCAAAAAGGTGCCGGTATAGTGGAGAGTAACGCCATCGCCCTCTTTGATCTCGGGGCCGTCGCCGGGGTGAATATCTTCAATCGTAATCATTGTGTGCCGGAGAATACCTTTTTAGGATTTCCGGGCATCGACGTGCAGAGTCTTTTCTCGCGTGTAATTCACCATTCCAATGGCGGCGCCTTTTGGTCTGCGGACAAACTTTTTGAGGGTGTAATCCACCGGAACGTAGCTGCTGTGCTTGAGCGGACTGTTTCTGACCGCAACCTCGGCGGCGAATTCCAGCACCGCCTTTGGAACCTTATCGGGCTGTCCCTGAGTGAGAATGATAACGTGCGCGCTGGGTCCTCCGCGAACGTGGAGCCACCAATCGTTGGGCTTTCCAACCCTTAATGTCAGGTAGTCATTGGCTTCGCTGTTCTCGCCGTACAGAACCGTAAACCCATTTGGCCCGACAAGCTCGCGAATCTTGTGTCCGGCAAAAGGTCTGTCCTCTTTCTTTGCCTGCGTGTTCTGCGGGACGATCCATTTTTTGTGCAAGGCATAGGCGTGCAACTTATTGATATCATCAATGGATTCGTAGAGCAGGAGATTGTTGATCTGCACACGAACGTCGGCAAGAATTTCCGACATCTTGGCGTGCTGTTCCTGAACTTCGTTCACTCGCGACTTGGCATTCTTTGCTTTTTTGAACAGCTTTTCGGCGTTTTCCTGGACGGATTTCTCAGGATCGAACTTAATCTTGATGGGATTTCCTTCGTAGTCAAACACATCCAGCTCGTTTGCGTCTGGCTTGGCGGAAAAACCGTACGCCAGGATCAATTCTCCTTGCAATTGGAATTCAGCCGCTCTCGCCGCCGAATCCAGAGACCCCTCAAGGTCAATTATTGCCTTTTGATACTTCTTGTGGACCCTTTCCAGGATCGCCATCAGGGAATTTCGCGCCGAATCGAGATGCGATTTCTGGGCAATCCCGGCAACAGACGCCAAAAGTGCTTCGCTTAAGGTGGAAAATTTCACCTCACCGGGAAGTAGTTTCTTGACCGACACAGGATATGCCCCAGCCCCCGCGATCAAGATGGGATTTAAGTCCTTTCCGGCAAACCATCGATCAATTTCGGCATTTGTAGGCTCAAGCTTGGTGAGAAAAGTCGAAAATCTACCACTCGCCTCAGGAAGTGTGTAAGGCTGCGCGGGCTGGATGGGGCGATCGGACTTGCTTGCCCCAATCCACTTTGCGGCAGCAATGGCTCTGCCGTCATGGGTACATAAAATACAGTTGCCATGTGATCCAGTAAGTTCCAAAACCAAACGAAACTTCCCTTCCTCGCTCTCAAATTGCATGTCCACAATCCGATCCCGTTCGATTTGCACAACGCGCTTCAGTATAGATTGATGCAGCTTTTTACGAATTTCCTTTACAAAGTGATCGGGTTCCAAGGTGTAGTCTGGCCCGGGTCCCAAATGCATCCGAGTGAAGTTGGGATCCCAAGACAGAGTCATCCATGCAGCTTTATTGATGTAAAGCTGAACACATAAAGTCCTTGCGTCGGTCATAACCCACTTCTGGGCCTTGGCTCCGACCCAAGATTGCAACTCGGCGACAATCGCCGCGACGCACAGGGAGTCAAAAGGAATACGCACGTGAATTTTCACTGAGATTACCGCTGACAGGCTCGGTTAAACCCAGTGAATTTGTGCCAAATTGACGCTATGGATCGAAAACGAGTCCTTGTTACCGGAGCCTCGCGCGGAATCGGACGCGCCATCGCAACTCGTCTTGCCGAAGATGGCTGGGATGTTGCCGTCCACTTTTCAAATTCGACTTCAAAAGCAATCGAACTCGTACAGTCTTTGGGACCCCGAGGTAGCGGAGTGTATCAAGCAGAATTCGATCAACCCGGTGCAGTGAAGGAGCTTTGGAACAAGGTTGAGCGAGATGGCCCGCTGACTGCCGTGGTAAACAACGCCGGGGTCTACATGCCAATGAAGATCCTCGAAACCACCGAAGCCGAATTCGAAGCCACGTATCGCAAGACTTTCGCCATCAATTTTGAAGCCCCGATGCAGCTCTGCCGCCTCGCAGGACTCGCATTTGCGGCTCGCGGAGGTGGAAAAGTCCTTAACGTTGCCAGTCGAGTAGGTTTCAGGGGCGAAGCGGGAGCCGCGCTCTACAGCGCAAGCAAAGCCGCATTGATCAACCTGACAAGGGCCCTTGCTGTCGAACTCGCCCCGAATAATGTCCAGTTCTACGGCATCGCTCCGGGCTGGGTAGAGACCAGCATGGCACGCGAAGGAATGCGAGACCGGCTCGAAAACATCATCAAGGACATTCCGTTGGGGCGGATGGCGAGCGTCGAAGATTGCGCCGGTGCCGCAGCATATTTGCTCGGAAAAGAAGCCGATTACATGAGCGGTGTGGTGATTGATATCAACGGAGCGAGCTACTTCCACTGAGGATTGGGTGAACACTCGCACTGGCGAGACACGTCAAACCAACGAATTCTGATGCTTAGCGCGATCCTCTCCACCGCAATCCTTGGGCAAACCATCGCCACTCCGAGGCTCTTGGAAACTCTCCCAAATGGATCCCGGATTTGGGCGGAATCTATGCCTGCTGCAAAGGATTGCACCGTGATCTTGTGGCTTTCCTCCCCCGAAACACGGGAAACCCCGGCAACACATGGCCAGAGACACCTTCTGGAGCACCTCATTGCGAAGGGACCGGACTCAAAACTAGATATCGCGCTCGAAAATAGGGGGCTGATGCTCCTTGCAGAAACCTCGCGAGACGCGATCCACTTCCGAATCGACTGCCCCCCCGATCAACTCAACTTTGTCATCGAATCAATTCTAGCCGTAACGAAACCACGGGCTTTTACCGCCGAAGAAATCCAGCGCGAAGCTGTCACGATCACCGACGAGTACAGCGGACTGAGCATCCACCGCCGATTGGTTCGCGCGGTTTGGAACCAAGAGATGGGCGCAAAATCCCTTGACCCTTTCGGTGACCCCGCCACGATGAAAGCGATCACACCAGAGTCTCTCACTCAGCTCCATCTAAGGCTTTCTAGTCCAAAATCCTTGCTCTTCACCATCACCGGGCCGCAAAAAGTCACAGACTTGATGGCCAAAGCGAGAGAACTGTTGTCCGAGAAAAGAGATCAAAAGGTCCCTGTAGAAAAGCCAAATGACCCGTCTGGTAATCCAAATCCGAACATGATGGTGGGAGTTCCTGGAAGCGGAATTGGGCTGATTTCGGAAGGCGTGCATTCCAGCCTCACTTTGGCGAATCTCGCGATCGGGCTAAGCCTAAGCCAATCCCGACCTGGTTTTGAAGTCTCCTTTACACCCAGCGTCAAACGTGGGCTCATTGTCGTGACGAGTTCAAGCCAAAACGTCGGCGAGGCGATCCAGAGTCTGTCCGACCGTGACTTGCTCCTGGGCAAAAACTTGCTTCTCAGCTACCTCAGACAAACATCGGCCTCGGCGGGTCGGCTGGCGGCCTTTCGGGGAGCTTTACTTGCCCAGGGGGAATCCGTCTCGCCAAAGGAAATTGAAATCAAGGCAAGTAACCTGACTCTGACCGACCTGACTAACGCAAAGTCGGAAGCCAAATACGCAGAGGTCGTGGTTGGACTGCAATGAGGTCACTCGCACTCCTTGCGACTTTAAGCTCTGTCGCATTTGCAACGGCCGCGCTACCACGGATCCTGGATTTGGGACCAGCTGGCACGGGATTGCGTCATGCGGTGATCATGGTTCGTGCTCCGCAAGCGATGAACGAGCGAGAACTAGGCGCGTATCAGATTCTTAGCACCAGCCTTTTTGATAAGTCAGCCGACTTTATTCGGGGAGACCTACTTTCGACGCTCATCACGGCGGGAGTTACTCCCCGATTTTGGTGGTCGCAGGACATGATAATGATTCAATGCGGCTCCAATCCCGGCAGCGAACCCGCTGTAGCCCGAATTATTGAATCTCTCGTCACCAGCCATCAACTCACGGAAGAGCAATTTGCTAAAGCAAGCGAATCCCTTCGCACAAGCCGGGCGGATGATTTTTCGGTTGCTTTGATGGGATGGCGAGGGGACTTTGGCACCTCAGCAGAATACGTCAATAACTTCGCCCAGACCGTTTTCCGGCCCGAAACAGTCACGATTGCAACCCACAGCGAGATGCGGAAGTCCACCGAGTCACGCTTCACAGAATGGCAAACCCCTCGCGTCCAGCGTGATGTCCGCTCTGGACGCAAAGGTGTTTTCCGTGGACCAGAAACCGCGATCGTTACCCGGTGGTCTGGAGCAAGTTTCGTCCCGACTTCAAGCTCGGCGGGCAAAATTCTTGCCATGGTCGGATTTGGTGCGGGCAAGACTGGTCTACTTTTCCAAGTGGTCCGGGAAGAGCTTCGCGCAAGCTATCGCCAAGAGGCGATCTTGTTCCCAACTGCGACTGGAGTAAAGCCGCTGATGGTGTTTTCGGGGTCGAACCCCTTGCCAAATCAAGCTGGGAAAGCTCTCAAAGCCCGGGTTGATCTCTACAATGCAGACGATCTACGCCGGATCCAGACTTTAGCCAAAGCGGGATGGGAAGGACGGATTCCGTTGCATCCGTTCTGGTGTACGGGATACGGTCCGAGAGGCGCCAGCGAAATGGACACGGTAGCGATGCGCGCCCTCTTCGGCTTCTGGGGGCTTGATCCGAGCGCATGGGATAGTCTGCCCGAAGAACTGAACCGTGTCACCCTGGAAGAGTTGAAATCCGCGAGCACCGACCTGCTCAAGGAAATGACCAACATCGAGGAAAAATGAAGGCAATCTTGACTGGAATGAAGGGTACGGTTGCCCCGTACGTGGCACGGGAATGGGAGTCGCTCGGGAATACTGCCGTGGCTTGGGATCGCGATGTTGTTCCCTCCGAGGATCGCGCTGCCGCCGAGAAGTTCATTGCTGAGGTTCAGCCAGATGTCTTCTTTCATATCGGAATGGGAAGCCCTGAGTGGGCAGCGATGCTCGCCGAAGTTTGCCTAGTGCGCGGCACCAGGTTCACCTTTACTGGGACCGTGAGCGTCTACGGTGAGCATCAACGCGGTCCTTTCGCGCCGGAAGATATACCCGAGCCGAGCGATGACTATGGCCGCTACAAGCTCGAGTGCGAGAGGCAAATTCTCGACAAGAACCCGGATGCCCTGATCGCAAGGATCGGTTGGCAGATCGGAGAAGCTCCTGGCTCGAACAATATGGTGGACTTCTTTGATCGTCAGATGCGCGAAAGAGGCGTGATTGAGGCAAACGTGAATTGGGTTCCGGGGTGTTCGCTGTTGCCAGACACGGCTCGAACTTTAGTGGAACTGACCAACAAGAAGTCCTCAGGGCTTTACCACTTGGATGCGAACTATGGGCTCAACCATTTTTTACTTGCCCTCGGAATGAGCAACATGCACGGCTTTGATTGGACAATCGAGCCGTTCGCAGGTCCCACCAAAAATACCCTCATGCATGACCCGAGGGTGAACATCAAAAAGTTGAGCGAGTATCCGGAATATCACTTCACCTCTAATGTTCTAGAAAGTCCGCCCTACCCCTGACGGTTTTTCCTGGAACAAAGCTGAAGTTCATGGCGTTTAGTCAGGTAATGAAGTTCCAAAATCCTCTTCCCCTTGCTCTCGCCGGTCTGAGTACGCTTTTAATATCGGCCTGCGCCGTTCAGTCCGTAGATGCCGCCGAAACCGCAATGCCTAAGAAGCTAGGTAAAAGCGCGTTATCCGCTAGCAATAAACCGCAAACTCTCATCGTCGGAGCGGGTTGTTTCTGGTGTATTGAGGCAAACTTCGAACGATTAAAGGGCGTGAAGGATGTTGAAAGTGGTTACGCTGGTGGAATCACGAAGAAGGCGACTTACTCTGATGTTTTGACCGGGCGCACGGGTCATGCGGAGGTTGTGAAAATTACATTTGATCCAAGCAAAATCAGCGGCGATGATCTGCTCAGGATCTTCTTTGTGGCTCACGACCCAACCCAATTGAACCGCCAAGGTCCTGATGTTGGAACTCAATATCGGAGCGTCATCTTCTTTGAAACCGAAGACCAAAAGAACCGCGCTGAGCGGATTCGAGACGAAATCGTGAGCGAAAAATTGTACAAAGATAAAGTCGTCACGACGATTGAAAAACTTCAGAATTACAACAAGGCTGAGGAATATCATCAAAACTACTTTGATAAGTTTGAGAAGGCATCACCCGAGGTTCAGGCAACCATGAATCCTGGCTACTGCTCGGCGGTGGTGAGTCCAAAGATTCGAAAATTTAAAGAGCAGTTTAAGCACCTTTTTAAGTAAGGATTTATAATTTTGGAAGAAGAAAAGTCGGTCCCGGATTGGTCAACCCCGCCTCAGGGTGGGCAGCTAATATCCGAGGATCGCACGCTGTCCCCTGGTGCCGCTCTTGGGATTCAGGTCATTCTTTTTCTAGCCCTCACACAACTCATCACCTTCATTTCTGGCCCCGCTCAACCGATTTCGCTCCGGCATTTTGGGGATGAGTTTATCTGGCTGATTTCCGGCGCAGCGTCCTTTTTCTTTATTCTTGGGGTTACGCTGATCCCGATAGCCGGACTCATGAGCCCTAGGAAGTATGGGCAGATGCTATGTATGATCCTGAGATCGGTCAACCGCTACATTATGGTTATCTATGTAGCGATCCTCACAATTTCGACGGTTGGGCGAACCGTTCCGATTTTCACCGAGAACCTGAATGGGTTAATCCTTTTCGGTGCGCTTGGATATCTGGTGGTGATTTTTGCCTCCGCGGAGAGGAGCTTGCATCCGTGAAGGACGTCAAGCCTCAGCCAGATTGGTCGAAGCCACCCCAGGGCGGGATTGGTCGTCACGGAAAACTCAAGCAACGTCCGGAACCTAGTTTAGGCAAGGGATTTCTTGTTTTTCTTCTGCTGACTGTTGGTCCATTCATGCTAGGAAATGTCTTCCCTAACCTCTTTTCTTACGGCTTAGTGAGTTTTTTGTTCTCTTTTGTACCTTTAGCGGCAGGATTCTATTTCTTTGTTGGAATCGTTATTATTCCTTTAGTCGCACTTTTTCAAATAAGAAAATTCCGAAAATTGATCGCGATCATCCTTCGGTCAGTTAACAGGTATATTGCCGTGTCGTACGTGGTTGTCTTTTCCCTTCTCGCCGGAAGTTTAAAAGTACCTTTCCTCGAAAAACTGGTCCAAGGAACATTAACCATGTTTGGATTGGGATATTTTGTTCTGATTATTGTTTCGGCGGCGCTGGCCAGCGCACCAACTCCTGATCCACCAAGACCCGAATTCGATCCCATTTTGGAAGGTCTAGAAGACTTCCATCCAACCGACGTTGGGCGTGTTCAAGACGGAATCGCGAGGTTTTAACCTTTCTTAACAATAAATGAGTAACCTCACGCTATGTTAACGTCAATGATCGCATCGCTCATGATTCTCGCCCCCACCCAGCCTCTGGAACGCATTGCGATGGGATCGTGCTTTAAGGCGATCGAACCGGCTCCGATCTGGGCGGACGTCCGGGCGAGCAAGCCTCAGGCATTCCTTTTCTTAGGCGACAACATGTATTTCGACGCCAAAGAGTCCACCGGCGACTTCGATAAGGAATACGCCAACCTGGACAAGTACCCCGACTACAGAGCCCTCAAAGATTCGATCCCGTTCTTCACCACTTGGGACGATCACGATTTTGGCCTCAACGACGCCGGAGTGGAATATCCGCGCAAGGCCGAAGCTCAAAAGGCTTTCAACAAGTACTGGAACGTCAGCAAAGAGTCCCGCCGCCAAACCGGTGAGGGAATCTATGATTCCGCCATCGTCGGACCCGAGGGCAAGCGCGTGCAGATCATCATGCTCGACACCAGATACTTCCGGTCTCCGCTCAAAAGGGATCCAGAGGGTAAGCGTGGATATGTTGGGGAAACGAATCCGGAAAGCACTTTGCTCGGCTCCTCGCAGTGGACCTGGCTTGCAGAAGAACTCAAAAAGCCTGCAGAAATCCGGCTGATCATGTCGAGCATCCAGGTTTTGCCGCAAGATCACATGTTCGAAAAGTGGATGAACTTCCCACTTGAACGCGAACGATTGTTTAAAACGATCAAGGACACCAGCGCGAATGGCGTGATTTTCCTGAGCGGAGATCGTCACCTGGGCGAGCTTTCGATGATGGATGCTGAAGTTGGCTACCCCCTCTACGACCTCACCGCAAGCGCGATCAACCGAAGCCAAAAGAACTGGCGACCGTACGAAGTCAACACCAACCGCGTTTGGACGGTGAACTACGGCAACAACTTTGGGTTCATCGAGGTGGATTGGAAGCAAGCCGATCCGGCGATCAAGCTACAACTTCGGGGCGAAGGCAATGAGGTCCTAGCGAATCAACCGATTCGCCTTAGCTGGTTGCAAGCAGGAAAGATCAAGCCGCGCAAGTCTTGAGGACTGGTCCAGCGAAGGTCACAGAAACATAAATTATCGAATCAAAATCGGGTTAGATTGAGTCAATCTCACGATGATCGCTAACGACCAGGAAAACGATGGGATGCAGTGCTGGGCACATGCTCCGGTTGTGACCAAAGATGCTCGGACGGTGATCCGGTTTCATCCCCGGACCGAGTTCATCTGCTCCATCATCAGCGTGTCAATTCTCGTGTTGGTTGCGACGGGGCCGGCATTCCTGCTGTCCATCGGGAGGGCTCAGGTCGAACAATGGCTTGGGCTGCTCGGCGGATTAATGACCCCGCTGATCCTCACGGTCTTGTCAAAATTTCGATCGTGGAGCTTGCTCCTGGCGATTCTTCTCGTGCTTCTAGTCATTGCTCCGATGTTGACTTACGCCTACTTTTTGGTCACGAATCAGCCGTTCATGCTTTTTGAACCAGGACCAGCGGGTGCAATTCTAAACGGAGTTTGCTGTGCGATCATGATCCTGCCGATTTGCAGGTGGAAGCTTCCATTTGGGCATTACAAATCCAAGCATTAATTCACAGAAAATAGTCCCAGCACTCTCAGCCATCCTATCCACTTTTTCCGTTTCAATGTTAAAATGTAGCGTGCTTCGCAAAATTCTCTTGTTCACTCCGTTGGTTTTTAGCTTGGTTGTGCCGGCAAGAGCGCAAAACATTGAGCGAAGCGCGCCCCTGACGATCTCCGAAGCCGACGTTGCGATTCAAAGGGCTTACGTGATGATCCAATCAAATCTGAAGTTGCAGAAGTCAGCGTTTAAGCCATCAGTCTCGAATAAGCCGCTCACCCGTGATCAATTGGTCTCACGACTCGTGGCTTTGTATAAATATGCCAAGCCGAAGCTGCGCACCCTTAAGCCAGATTCGAAGCCAACAAAGATTGCGGTTGGACTACAAAAAGCGCAACAAAAAGAACTCGAAAACCTGGTCCAACAGGGGCTTGTCCACCCAACTTCCAGACTGGTTACCGCATCTTCACCAGGCTTTTCGCCTGCAGAGTTTGGGACAATCCTCGGAAACTTCCTCACTCAGATTTCTGAACTGTCGTTTGAACAAGATAAGCGCTACTCAGACGCCCCATCCACTCGTCCGAAATAAAATTTCTTCGCTCAAATTGGCGAAGTCTGGCTTATACTAGAGGTAGTATGTCCCGCCATCACGTCCGAGCATTTGCAATTGCTCTTCTCGCTGTCACTCCACTCCTTGCAAGTGCCCAATCCTGGAGCGTTGGTAAAGTCAACGAACCGATTGACAATTCTCGAAACCCTGCCTTGCGTAGCGTTTCGGACTACACCTCTTTTCTGGTCCAGGAAGACCAACTCGAAAGCACCCTCGCCAAGGCAGAAAAAGCAATTGCCGGGATCTACGAGCCAGAAGGAATCATCATTTCCCTTCCGCAACGCTACGGTCCAGCTCGAAAATACAAGGTCGTTGAGTGGGACATCATTAGTCCGACCGTTGTGACCCAAATCGGCGAACAGAAGGTTTATCGTGGTGTTGGTCTTGACCGTCCTGACGAGGTCGTGGTTCTGGACTACAGTAACCGGGGTCTCAAGGCGATGATTCGCGGTTCAGAGGGCACGACCTTCGTTGAATCAATTCTTCGGACCAAGAGCGGCGAGTACGCGGTGTTTAAGATTGAAGACACCGTCGAGGTCGGTAGCTTTACGTGTAAGACTCACGGGGAACACGAACCCAAAGTTCCATTTTTGCCCGATACGCCAGATGAACCGGCGACTCGTTCCCGAGCAGTCGAAAATCTTTATCGGTTTGATTTCGCCGTGAACACAACCACCGAGTGGACCTCCTTCTTCGGCGGGGTTTCGCAAGCTGCCCAAGCTGTTGCGACAAGTATTTCGCGAGTGAACCTAATCTATCGCACTGATCTGGGGATTGAGGTTGTTCTTTCATACCTGAAGAACTGGACTGGAACGGACCCGTTCAACAATGCTCAAATGGATTTGGATCTGAATCATGCCGAGCTTGAGACTGCGATTGGTAATGCCGCCTATGATATCGGGCATCTGTTTCAGACTCAGGGTGGTGGCGTGGCTTACGTTGCGGCAGTCGGAGTTCCTAACCTAAAAGGCCGAGCGACGTCTGGATCCTCGAATCCAGCAAGTACCTATTTTAATGGAGTTTTGGCGCACGAAATGGGTCACCAATTCGGGACTCCTCACACCTTTAACGGAACAACCGGGGGTTGCGGCGGCGGAAATCGAAGCTCTAGCACGGCGTATGAGCCAGGTAGCGGAAGCACAATTATGGGATATCCGGGACTGTGTGGAGCAGAAAATGTTACGTCATCGTTTGAGTTTTTCTATCACGCTGGAAGCATTGCTCGTATCCTGCCGATCCGGAATGACCTCACCCGAGGTCAGGTGGTTATTCCAACCACGAACAATGCTCCTACCCTTGTCTCGGCCTCGTCAAGCTACACCATCCCGCAATCAACTCCTTTCAAATTGTCTGCGGTTGCGTCCGACCCTGATGGAAACGACCTCGTTTATACATGGGATCAGATGGACGCGGGTGGATCTAATGCTACAGTCAATGGCGGTCCAATAACACTGACCTCAGACAACACGATCAGGCCGCTGTTCCGGTTCTATCCGCCAACTACCTCGGGCACCAGATTTTTCCCGAGTCCAGCTGCGATCTTGACAAACACTTACACTGGCCCGTTTGAGTTCTTGCCAAATGTGAACCGAACGATGAACTTTAGGCTCACGGCTAGAGATAACTCCACAAGTGCGGGGGGAAGACTCACGCTTGATCGCGTGATTACAGTCAGTGGAGCTGCGCTTGCGGTGACGGCTCCGAATACAAATGTCACTTGGGCAGGCGGAACGACTCAGACCGTGACCTGGACCGTGGGAGGATCTGCGACTGCGGCACCTAATGTCAACATCAGGCTCGCGTATCTTGGAGGGCAGCAGTACTTCGACGGAACCTCAACCCTGCTGCTGGCAAACACGCCCAACGACGGATCACAGACAGTGACCCTTCCACCGGTAGCGAGTACCCAAGCGCGAATCTTCGTGGAGCAGGTTAACGGAAACTTCTTCGACGTCAGCAATGTGAACTTCACGATCACGGCCGCAAATAATATCCCAACAATTAACACAATTGCCCCGGTTACGATTGATGAAGAGGTTCCTTACACCTTCCAAGTCGTTGCGACAGACCTTGACCCAGCCCAGACTCTCACTTACTCGCTGACCGGAACGGTTCCTTCTGGAGCCACGATCAATTCGTCGACCGGACTCTTTTCTTGGACTCCCCGAGAAAATCAAAGTGGTATCACCCACTCGTTTACCGTAAGAGTTGCCGACAACGGAAGTCCAGCGCAATCCGCGACCAGAACATTCCAAATCACGGTGAACGAGGTTGCCAAGATCATTCAGGGATCCGTAGAGCTTCAGGACTCGGTGACTCCACCCACCGGCATCGCGGCCGAAGTTTATCTGATGACTCCTGGCACGGAAACGATCGTCGAGACGCTGTTCACATCCCTAGATTCGAGCGGAAACTTTTCGGTTGAGAGCTTTGCAAACGCCGGAACCTATGACGTGCGGGTGTACAGCTTCAAGCATCTAACACGAAAGTTCTCCAGTCTTGCTATTCCAAACTCTGGTCTGGTGATTCCTCTTGCCTCCTTGATTGCTGGGGACATTGACGGCGACAACGAGATTGGTCCCGGTGACTTCGAGCTGATTGTTGCTGCGTTTGGGGGTGAAGACCCGGGAGCAGATGTTGATAATGATGGCGAAGTCGGTCCTTCCGATTTCGAGATTATCGTTCGCAACTTCGGATTGGGCGGAGAATAGGCCAAAGCAGTCAGTTCACGCCGCTTCGCTTGAGCTTTCTGCGCTCGGTTTACCGTGGACTTTTTGGATCGCTGCTTCGATGCTCGAGACCGCTTCTCGAGCATCGTTGAGCTTTTCCTGTAGGGGAGCGAGTTGTTCCAGGTACTTCGAATCCACTTCGTTTAATGCGGCTTCTTGCTCTGCGTTGAGGGTTCTGACCTCGCGTTCAAAATCTGATTCTGCGACCATTCTCTTCATCCCATCAGTAACGGAGACAATGAATCCGATCACCATCGGGAGCATTAAAAAGAGCATCACCCATTTTCCGCTTGGCGAACTTGGCCCTACGGTATCTCCAATAGCCTGCACAAACATACAAATACCAAAGTAGATGCAGAATCCGCAGAATCCAAGTCCAAAGAACGTGGCAGTACGATTAGCAACCTGGTCCGCGTCTTCTAGTAAGTTCAAGCTTTTCCGCGTGTATTGCTCTTTTGCAGACTTAATCGCGAAGGCCCGATCCCGAGCCGTACGCTTCCAATCGTTGAGTTGTTCGATTCCGGATTGGATTTGCGCAAGATAGGATCTTCGTTCGGCAGCTTCGATATGTAGCGACCTCAGCACTTCGGATTCGACTTGCTCCTTTCCGCGTTTGGATTCTCCACTGACCCACCATGCTTGGAAAATGTCTGTATCCTCGAGCGACTGAGACAGGTTTTCAAATCTTGTGACGAGATTCGTGGGAATTTGGCGGGAGCTTCCGGCCTGCTCTAAAATTTCCGTAAGTTGATCAATCGTTTTGCCCCAAGCCTTCAGGTCGTTTCGTGCATTCGAAACGAGTCTTTCCATTGCCATTTTTCCGGCACCCAGCAAGCCGCCGCATCGTGCCAACAAGTCCTGTTCACTGAGGATTGCAAGCAGGGCAATCGGGTGCGTGCTTATAACGTCTGCGAAGAGTGCAACCGCATCCTGATCTCGCCCAGCCATCACTGCATACCGGAGCGCATCAACCTTTACTTCCTGAGATGTCGTCAAAATCAAGACCTTTTGAATGGTCTGGTAGGCAGCCTCAAAGTTTCCACCAGTGAACTGTGTCCACGCCAGCATTCGATTGGCCTCAACAAAAACTGCATTTTGAGTCTTTCCAGCGATCAACGAAGCTTGTAGAAAGTCCGTCTGCGAAGCATCGCGGTAACCTTCCCGACAGAAATTGATCCAGCCAGACAAAAGCCAGGCATAACTGTCTCGCCGACCAATGGGTTGCTCAAGGACTTCCTCCAGTCTTTGCTTTGCAATCGACACCAGATCAAGGGTATCGGTACTAGAACCAAGACAAAATCCTTGCATTGCTTCCTCCGCAAGCGAACGATTTTTATGGAGACGTTCCGGCATTCCAGTGAGAGATTTTCCAGCTTCGGCATTTAGAGCCAAGAATTCCTGCAGATTTCGAGTGATTGCGTCATCGAAGATATCGAGCAAGATTGACTTTGTGCCGAGTTGGGACGGACCTAGGTTAACATTTCCGGTGATCCCCTTCGCGACTTTCGTCATTCGAACGACGCCCCGTCGGATGGGATCATCCTCTGGTCCGAGCAAGGTTTTTTCCGCAGATTCGGGGAGAAGCGCGAGTGTTGTCTGGACATCGCCCATCAAGAGCTGAAACTGGTGCCGATAAAATTCATCAAGTTCGATCCGATCCGCACCAACCAGATAGAGTAAAAACCGATATCCACTGGGTCTAAAGAACCCTCCCTGGCTTCGCAGGGATTGAGAAATGATATGGTTGAGGTCTATCGTTCTCATCGTTGTTCCATGGATTGGCAAACTCGGGTCATAATCAAAGGATGTTGCTCGAAGGCAAAAAAGGTCTTGTCCTAAACGTTGTTAATAAGAATAGTATCGGTTGGGCAATCGCAGAAGCTGCAGCTATTCATGGTGCAAAAGTTGGAGTTGGTGCACAAAATGAACGTATGGCGGAAGGAGTGAATAAGCTTATTGATGGTAATGATGCTTATTCCATGTTTCAAGTAGATTTCTCAGATGACGCCCAACTTGAGCGACTTGCGGTGGATGTCAAGGAAAAATTTGGCACGATTGACTTTGTTGTCCACAGTGCTGCGTTTGCTCCACGGGAAGATTTGCAAGGTCGCTTTATTGACACTTCTCGCAGTGGATTCTCGATTGCTCACGATATTTCCGCGTACTCCTTTGTCGCCCTGTGCCGCGTGCTTGAGCCATTGATGAACAACGACGCAAGCGTGATGGCACTCAGCTATCTCGGCAGCCAGCGAGCGGCGAAAAACTACAATGTTATGGGTGCCGCGAAAGCTTCTCTTGAGGCATGTGTACGCTACGTTGCTGCAGACCTCGGTGACCGCAACATTCGCGTCAATACCCTTTCCCCAGGACCGATCAATACGGTTGCGGCTCGCGGCGTGAAAGATCTTGGCAAACTGATTGACCACGTATTCGAAATGGGCCTAATGGAACGTCCGTTTGGTCAGGCAGAAGTTGGTGGGTCAGCGGTCTATTTGATGAGTGATCTCTCTAAGGGCGTGACAGGCCAGATCATCTACATTGACAATGGCTACAATGTCGCCGCTCTGTGAAGGAGAATGTCATGCATGCGTTTTGGATCGCCCTCTCTTTGTCGGTTACAACTGCGAATTCTCATATGAATTCTGAAGCAATGGCATTGCCGCTTAACGCGAGTGTTTCCCCTGCCACAGGTTTAGTGGCTACCGAATGGGGATTCAAGTCTGATGTCATCAAGATTCCAGACGGGGTTACTGAAGTTGTCCCAAGCTGGAAAGCTTACACTCCTGGTGATTCTTCAGTTGCCGTCTACATCAAGGTTGGTGGTCGTAACTTTGCGATGGGGGAATGGTCGGAAACAAAGCGAACCAGCGTCAATAAACAAGAAAATGACAACGCACTCGTCTCTACTGATACTCTGATTCTCAGGCAACCAGTGGATGAGATCCAGTTTATGGTTGAGGTTAATTCTGGTTCGAACGGCGAAAAGCCCGAACTCAAGCATCTCTTCTGGACACTTTCTGGCAAAGCTCTGACCCCAGAACTACCATGGGATCAACGTGCCATCTCGCCTCTATCTGTACCAATCCGGGCTCAGGGCGACTATCCGAACCCCGACAAAATTTGTTCACCCACGAGCCTGAGCATGGTACTTGGATATTGGGCGGAAAAGATTAATCGCCCGGCACTGGATCGAGACGTCGTCTCAACTTGCTCCGGAGTTTTTGATCCCGGTTGGGATGGCACTGGAAATTGGTCCTTCAATACTGCGTTTGCGGCTTCTCTTCCTGGGATGACTGGTCGAGTTGCGCGTTTGCGCGGGATCGCGGAATTGGAGAACTGGCTTCGCGCTGACGTTCCCGTTGTATGCTCGGTCGCTTACGACTTCCTCAAAGGAAAACCAGACCGCAGTGGAAAGGATGGACATCTGGTTGTGGTTGTTGGGGTTGATGCTGAAGGAAACCTGATTTTCAACGATCCCGGTAAAAAACCCGTTCGGCTGACCTATCTGCGGAGTAACTTTGCAAGAGCGTGGGAGACTTCGTCGCGAACCGTGTATTTGGTTCATCCAGATCGATGGCTTGTCCCTGCCTTGCAGTAGGTCCTTTGTCCTGCTAAGCGGGTTTGTGTACGTAATCTATTTAGGCGATTTTTGGTTATGAAAAAGTGGAGTTGGTTGATTTGGGTCGGTGTGATCGGTTTTTGTGGATTTGGAACCTTTGGCGTTCAGCGTTACAGCCAAATGCAGAAGGCTGCATCTGCCCCGAAGATTGATGACATTTATACTGTTGGAAAAGGTCAAATCCTGGTTCAGGTTGTCGAATCTGGCGGGATTGAAGCCTACCGGATTGCCGATGTCAAAAGTCGCGCTGCAGGACGGTTGAAGAGGCTTCTTGTCGAGGAAGGCGATATCGTGACAAAGGGTCAACTTATTGCCGAAATTGATCCTCAAGAAACAAGACTCAAAGTTGATCAAACTTCGGCGCAACTTCGCGGGGCTGAAAGTGCAGTTGATCGTCAAAGGATCGAGATTGAGCAGCAACGGGTTTTGGTTCAGACGAACGTTGAAAAGGCCCGCGAGCGGTTGAAGCTCTTGCAACTTGAATTGGTGGCTCAGCCTAAGCTCACGAACGCGACGATAGACTCCGCTCAATCTGCCCTTGCTGGGGCGAAATCCAGTCGAGATCAGCTCTCCAAGGTAACTCAACCCAATGAGAGGGCTCAGCTCGAGGCTGATGTTCGCGACGCTGATGCGGCTTACGCGAATGCGCAAAACGAACTGCGAAGGTTGGAGGATCTCTACAAACAAGACTTCGTTTCTCAGAGGGAGGTTCAGAATCAAACGGTACAAGTTGAATCCGCTCGGAACCGAAGAAGCACCGCAAGAGAGCGGCTCTCGCGACTTGTCCAGCAACAGTCGGCCGAACTTCGCCAAGCAGAAGAGCGTGTGCGACAGGCAGAAAACGACTTCGCTCGGGCGAAAGCGAACGCTTACCAGAATGATTCGAAGTTAAACGAAGTCCGCCAGGCTAGGATCGCGGTCCGAGAAGCTGAAGTTCAGGTTAAAGAAATTGATGCGCTTCTTGCAGGTTTGAGGCAAAACCAAGCCAGCGCTGATCAGATCCGTAGCTCACTTTCCGACTCACAACGCGAACTTGGCGAAACGAATATTCGGGCTCCATACGATGGGGTGATTACGAAGAAACTCGTTCAGGAAGGCGAGCTCGTTTCTTCCCTGAGTAGCTTTAGCAATGGTACTTCGATTGTTAAGTTAGAAGACCGCTCAAAGATGCTCGTGAAGATGAATATCAATGAGATCGATGTTGCAAAGCTTAAGATTGGAATGTCGGCAAAAGTTGTGGTTGATTCGTTCCCTAACCAGACGCTTACTGCAACCATTACCAAGATTGCGCCAGCAAAGGTGGAAGCTGCAGCTACGACAGAAACGGTCGTGCGTTATCAAGTCGAAGTTACGATCAAGAATGCACCCAGTATTCTCAAAAGTGGACTCACAGCTCGCACCACCATGGATGTGATTCGAAAAGAGAATACTCTCACAATTCCGATTGACTATCTAGTACGGGAAGGGACAAAAACTTTCGTCCTTATTCCGCCAACAGATCCGAAAGATAAGGCAGAACCGACCAAGAAAGAGGTGACGATTGGCGCTGAGTCTGGGTCCAACGTTGAGATTCTTTCTGGTATCTCAGTCGGTGCAAAAATTAAGCGGCCTAAGTTCAGTGGACCAGATCGCCAAGGAGCACGTATCGGCAGGGGCGGAGGCGAATGAAAGACATGCTTCGCGAGATTGGATTCTCGTTCGTCATCGCCTTTGACATGTTACGCATACACAAGATGCGAGCATTTCTCACCATGCTCGGCGTGATCATCGGCGTGATGAGCGTCTCGCTTATTGTGCTTGCCTTGAGTGCTTTTCAGAGCTATATTGCAGGCGAATTTTCCAGAATTGGGACTGGCACGATTTATGTCAACTATTCAACTTTTAAGTTGGAACCAGGTGAAGGGACAGGGGGGATTGATGGCCTAAAGCTCGAGGACATCGAATACATCCAGAATCGTGTTCCTGAAATCGTTTTAGCGAGCGGATACCGAGAAGGTGGGCGGCATGAAGTCAAAGCAGGTGAGGTGCGCGTCAAAAATGTTGCACTCAAAGCAATTGACCAAAACTTCGTCGAACTAAATACGGTCGAGCTTTTAGAGGGTCGGTATATTTCCACGCTTGACCAAGCCCAAAAAGCCAACGTCATCCTGATTAGCGAAGAAGTGCGGAAAGATGCGTTTGGAGGAAAATCTCCCTTGGGCAAACTGATCACAGTTGGTCCTCTCACATTGGAAGTCATCGGCGTCACGAAGAATCTGGATCTCATGGGCGAGCGTGATCCTAAGGTGATGTTCTTTCCTCTTGCAACCGCGACGTCCAAGTGGTTCAATGGCGACACGGTGGACCTTATCCTGCTTCGTGCGAAAGAAGGCACCGTGACCAACGATGTCATGGATAAAGTCTGGGAAGCGCTGATGGTCAAGAGCGGGAACCGTGAGGTGTACGTTGTTGAATCTAGTGAAAACGTGCTCAAGATTTTCCAAGGAATTCTCAGCTCGGTGGGGCTTATCTTTAGCGGAATCGCCGCCCTCTCCCTACTCGTCGGTGGGATCGGAGTCATGAACATCATGCTCGTTAGCGTTACCGAGCGAACAAAAGAAATCGGGCTGAGGAAGGCAGTCGGCGCGAGGCAAAGCGCGATCATGACTCAATTCCTTATCGAATCTTCCGTGCTCACGCTCGTCGGTGGGCTTATCGGAATGGCGATTGCGTGGATGCTGGGCAACGTCTTGACGTTGGTCACCGCAAGCCTGAATTGGCCACGCGAGGGCGGATTGGTTGCGCCGTTTCCGATTAATGCCGCCGTTGGAGCACTTCTGTTTTCGGCGATTATCGGGGCGGTATTTGGTTTCTACCCAGCGCTCAAGGCCGCGAAACTACACCCCATTGAGGCATTGAGAACCGAGTAACCGAATTCGGTCGTCAGGGTTCGAAATGATTGGAGTTTTAGTCTCCAGAGGTTCCGAATCCAGCAACGATGAGTTCAAAATCACTTGGACCTACTTCGCCATCGCCGTCCACATCGCTGGCAGGATCGTTGCTGCCAAAACCGTTCACGACCGCTTCAAAGTCGGATGGTCCGATTTCATTGTCGCCATCAATATCGCCGATGATGTTGCCGAATGTAAGGTGATAGACCCCTGAGTTTGTGATCTCTTGGTTTAGGAAAGCCTTCGAGAGCCAACCCGAGGCTTTTGCCGCAATTTGGAAAGTGCCCCTTTGAGAAGTAGAGACCTCGAACTCGCTTTTTGCATCCAGAGCGGTTGTAAGCGACTGAATGACACCACCTGTAGCAGGATTTCGAATCTCAACCAGAACTGGGATACCGACCGGAGAAGCGGCCCAGTTTGGAAGGTCCATCTTGCAGCGGATCCGACCCGGTCCGAATGAGTCCACTCGATAGTCGTCAAAGAATCCAAGATTAGTACCCTGACCATTTACGAACAGGTCCGCATCGGCGAGATTCCAACCAGATGTTGAGCCCACTGTCCCGATCGGAGTCTGATTAATGAAGGTGCGGACCTCGCCAGAGGCCATGTCCGTAACGATCATCAATCGATTCCATTCACCAGGCTGTACGACCGGTAAGGCGGCCGGAAGCAGGTCCTGGTAAGAGAAAACTGTGCCGTTTTGGGTGTTCAAAGAAATGCCAGCGAGTTGATTTCCGAGCGGATCAAAACAGCCTAGACCGAAATCTGCCCCAAGAGACGCCTGCGCGTAACTCAACATGACTTGTGAAACAACAATTGTCGAGCTTCCATTCGCGATCGGCCCGCCAGGAATACTTCTCCAGAACCAGGCTGTGGCGCCTTCGTCTGCTCCACGCACGACCGAAGCGTCCTTTCGCAAACTGTTGCTTCCAGAATATGCCAGATCGGAAGAAATGACTGCCGTCAGTGGGAGGATACTGCTCGGTGCAAGATCGGAGACCCCAGTCCAACCCGCGATACCAGTCAGCCCGGCTCCAGTCGTGTAATCAGACCCCTCAAAACTGACGTCATGTATCGTGGTTGCCATGCTACTTTGCATGGCAACCGCAAACATCGCGACCCCGCTCCACTTAGATAGATTGATCCTCATTATTTGCCTGACCCAATCATTCTAGCCGAATTACTCGCCGGATTCGCCAAAATTCCGCACGATGATCTCAAAGTCAGATGGTCCGACTTCTCCATCGCCATCAACATCCGCGCCAGGGTCAGAGGAACCAAATGCGCTGACTACAGCCTCAAAGTCTCCCGGACCAATCTCGTTGTCAAGGTCAAGGTCTCCGCCCAGCATCGTGAATGCTCCAACGTTGAATCCAGTTCCGATGACGGCACAGTTCAAGAATCTCCTGCTTAAGTAAGTTGGACTCTTGACCAGAATGTTATAGGTAAATCTTGCCGCCGTGGTGTCAATGGCGAAGAACCCTGAACCGTTAGTCGTCCCGTTAAGGTTGGCAAAAACAGCACCTGTCGTGGTCGAAAGGAGCTGGACATCGACTGCTCGACCATTCGGGGAAATCGCCAGCCCATCGAATGTGATCGTTCCTCGGATGAGCTTGGGAACCTCAAGAACAGTGATGTTAAAGGTCCGCGTGGTGTTCAATGCTGGGGACCCATTGTCAGTGGCCCGAACGGTAAGCGTATAGCTTCCAGGACCTTGCGACTCGCTTGGAGTCCAAGAGAACAATCCGGTGGTGGCATTTACAGAGGCGCCAGCGGGGATTGTACCGGTTAGAGCGTACGATAAAGTCTGCCCAGGATTCGGATCACTTGCAACCACTTGGAAAGTGTACAAGAGATCCTCGTCAATGGTGGCCGGCGCAATCGTGTTGATTACCGGCGCCACGTTTGCAGGTGCAGTTATGGCAATATTTACATCGCTTACGTCGAAGAAATTACCGTTGCTTGCCTCTACAAAAATCCGCGCGGTGCTGGATACAACGTTTGGAAGGGTCACTGTTTCCGTTCCATCGTTTGGTGTGTTCGCGAGCAAGAGGGTAGACGATCCGTCAAAGTAGCTGTTTCCGCCATTTGTTGATAATCGAATATTTACATTCGGAGATGGCGTCGCGCTTCCGCCCGGCGTCCAAGTGATTGTTTGAGTCGATCCCCCGCCCCATGAGACTGCAGTATTTGGACTTGTTACAGTCAGGGCCGCACCGCTTACCGTGATCGTTCGTGCGTCGGTCGCGATTCCGCCCGATGTTGTCGCATTGTCCCGTACCGTACAACGCATTGCAAGCGTCCGGTTCACATTTGGCAGAAACTCGAACTGGTTGGTGTAATTGTTCGCGAGAATGAGGGACGGAGATGGGAAGAAGCGAGTGCCAGAAGTCGTTGGGTTAAACGATCTGAAGAGAGCTCGTAAAGTATTATTGGACGTCGTAGTGGTCGGACCTCCGTGGGTACCGGAAGGATTCCCACCTGCATTGAGTTGCTCCCAACAGTAAGTCAGAGGGTTACCATCAATGTCGGTTGCGGTCGCGGTTAACTTAAAAGGTGTTGATTGCGGAATCGTAAAGTTGCCACTACTCGTGACTACTGGGGTGTTGTTTGTCGTATTCGTGATCGTTTCGCCTCGACCATTCCCGTTTCGTAACGCGAGAATTTCAATGATGCTTCCGCCATGGAAGTATGCATCGGAGTTACTTTGGCTGTTCTCCGATCCACAGATTCCAGCGTAGGCCATAATCGTTGATCCCGATCCAGGCTCATAACTCCGCGTACTGGCACGATTGCCACCACCACAGGAACCAGTCGTTCCATTGAACGTGTGGTTGCCCCCAAATTGGTGCCCCATTTCGTGAGCCACGTAATCAATATCAAAGCTGTCCCCGACCGGACTTGGAGAACCAGTAACTCCCTGCCCCTTAGACCCAGGAACTCCAACAGAACCAAGGGCAGCAACTCCTCCGCCCCCAGTCGAGAAAATATGCCCTATGTCGAATGCTGCACTTCCAATAGTACTGATCAAATTGTTGTGATTTTCTGAGAGCATTGCGCCACCGTTACTATTTGTAAACGGATCTGTTGCGCCATTGGGCCAGTTATTCACGTAACCAAGCACCATCTCGATCCCCACATCCTTGCGATAGACGCCGTTCACTCGTGCCATCGTGGTTATCACCGCTTGACCCGCGGGAGTCGGGCCACCGTGAAAAACGGTGTACTCCCCGGTCGTATTGATAGCGAGGTCGTAGCGATACAAATTCTGAATGGCACGGGTGTTAGGGTTTGGTTCCTCGGGAATGAAAGGCGCAACAAAGGCATCTTCTAGAAGATCCTTGCCGCTCCGGGTCTGGCAAGACCATCCACCGACCCTCACCGAATCACGTCGTGTGTAGACAAAGTACTGGCCTGATGCGATTTTTGTCATCGGCTCAATGAATGTCGTGCCATCACAACCTCGAATCATCACCTTCAGGCCTCTACGGCTATAGTCTAGAACGACCTCTTCTTCTGGTCGGTCAATTCCAACACCGCGGTAGACGCGTTGCTCCTGCACTTGTTCCTGAACCTCAGGGGAGAGCATGTCCCACTGCATGATGCGATAGTGCCTAACAGACCCATCGCGTTGCGGAAGAGCGAGGACAGTTCCCTCGGGCTCGTAGTAGCCGGCAATTGCTTGCGGTGCGTACGAAAGCGTATTTGAGATCGTTGATTCGTCTACTCTGAATGGAGTGTAGTCGGATACTCCCCGAAGAACAGGATTTTGTCGCCCGTCAAAAAGTTCGGGGACCGGGGCCATCTTCCAATTTTGGGCTGTCGAGATGAGGGGGAGGCAGGAGGCAAAAAGAAGTGCCGCCATTCGCTGGACGCGTGAACACATACTTATAATGTACTACACAACCGGAATAATCGCGACTGAAAATTTTCCTGGGATACCTGACTTTCGAAAATTTATGGCGCACCTTTAAGGTTGCGAAGCTAGATTATTCTCCTTGAAGGCCGAAGTTTTGCACCACGAGTTCAAAGTCGGCTGGACCGACTTCCCCGTCGCCGTCAATATCGGCGAGAGTACTCTGGGTACCAAATAGACTCACCAATACTTCGAAGTCACCTGGTCCAACTTCATTGTCTTCGTCAAGGTCCCCTGCCAAGAGCGTAACAGAGCCTAGCGCGAGTCCTGACCCGAGTAGGTTTCGGTTGGCTAGTTTCTTACTGAGAAACCTAGGGCTCGTGATTCGGATGTCGTATGTCCCTAGAGCCAAAGTTGTGCTGACGGAAAACGTGCCAGTTGCAGATGCAGTCGTGCTCAGGCTTTGCAATGCGGTTGCTCCGCCGGGATTTAGAATCTGGACCCCAACCGGACGTCCGGTAGGAGCAGGAATTAATCCCTGGAAAATGACAATTCCGGAAACTGGTCTCTGCGCCAGTGCGATTGAGATATTTCCAGGATTGACGTCAAAGAAATCACCAGAAGTAGCTTCGACAAAAATCCTTGCTGTTGATGTGGCGATGTTCGGGACCGAGATTGTTTGTGTGCCGTCGTTAGGAGTATTTGCCAGTAAAAGGCTCGATCCGCCGGAAAAGTAACTATTCCCCCCGTCGTAAGAAATGCGAAGGTTTACATTCGGAGAGAGAATCGCACTTCCTCCTACGTTCCACGTCACAGTTTGAGTTGAACCGGAGGTCCAAGAAACTCCAGAGGCTGGTGCGGTGACCACAAGTGGTGCCCCCGAAACTGCAATCGTTCGCTCGTCTGTCGCGAATCCGCCAGCCGGAGTGACGTTATCCCGAACAGTGCAACGGAACCTCATATTACGATTCACGTTCGGAAGAAACTCGAACGGATTGGTGTCATTATTCGCGAGAATCAAACTTGGAGCTGGGAAGTACCGAGTGCCGCTTGTCGTTGGGATACGGGATCTGAAAAGAGCTCGCTGGGTGTTTGTGGAAGTCAGTGTTGTTGGGCCTCCGTGGGTTGATGATGGAGATCCGCTTGCGTCATATTGCTCCCAGCAAAAAGTGAGATTGTTTAAGTCCAAATCGGTCGCGGTAGAAGTCAGCCGAAACGGAGTCTGCTGAGGAATTGAAAAGTTCCCTGAGCTCGTCACCGTAGGGATATTATTACTAGTGGCGATGACTTGTTGGCCCCTGGTGAGGTCGTGTCGCACCACCAAAATCTCTCTGAGACTCTCCGCGTGGAAAAACGGGTCTGAATTCGGCTGGACGTTCTCAACGCCACAGATTCCAGCATACGCCATGATCGTCGTGCCCGATCCTGGCTCATAAGCCCGAGCACTGACCCGAGTGTTGTTGCCGCACTTTTCGGTGGTTCCGTTGAAAGTGTGATTCCCACCAAACTGGTGCCCCATTTCATGAGCGACGTAATCAATGTCGAATGGGTCGCCGACAGGGTTTGGTTGGCCAGTCACCCCTTGCCCTTTTCGATTTGATATGCCAACCGATGCCAACGAGGCCACCCCGCCGCCACCGGTCGAAAAGACGTGTCCGATATCAAAAGCCGCGCTGCCGATCGTCGCAATCAGATCGTTATGATTCTGCCCAAGCATGGTTGAACCATTTCCGTTTGTAAAAGGATCCGTGTTTGGGTCGGTCCAGTTTTTCAGGTAGATCAGCTCCATCTCAATCCCAAGGTCGGTTCGATAGACCCCGTTCACCCGAACCATCGTCGTGACGGATGCCTGTGCCGCTAAGACCTCGCTACCATGAAATGTGGTGTATTCCGCTGTGGTATTCAGGGCAAGCTGGAAACGATACAGGCTCTGTAAAGCTCGGGAAGGTGCACTCGGCTGGGGCAAGATAAGTTCGTTCAATCCGTTCTTGGCGAATGTTTGATCAACAACATGGCAATCCCAGCTTCCAACTCGCACGGAGTCTTGACGCGAGTAAACGAAGTACTCCCCGTTTCCAACTCGGTTCATTGACTCTACAAATGTTGTTCCGTCGGTACCCCGAATCATCGCTTTCAATCCTCGTCGGCTATAATCCAAATAGACTTCTTCGCTGGGATCATCAATGCCAATTCCACGATAAACCTTTTGCTCACCGATCTGAGCTCGAATCTCAGGAGAGACAAAGTCCCACTCCACGATGCGGTAGTGCTTTACGTTGCCATTACGCTGAGGTAGGGCCAGCAAAATGCCTTCCGGATCGTCTCCACCTGCGATCGCAAGGGGAGCATTCGCCAGGGTTGCGGCGATACTGGATTCAAAGACTCGGAACGAAGTGTATTCCGCGACTCCGCGAAGGACCGGATTTTGCTGTCCGTTAAACAACTCAGTTGTCGGGCCCGGTACCCACGCTTGAGCAAGCGAGAACGCAGGGATGCCGAAGACACAGGAAAGCAGAGCCTTTCGCAAAAGGGCGGAACACATGGTTTTAATGTACACCAGAATCGTGAGTTTTTGGCGAGGAATTGTGCTGTGTTTACCAAAGCTTCAGATTCCAGGAGCGCAAAATAAAAAGAGATCACCGATTCACTCGGTGATCCCTTTACTTTAAGATTAATCCTATAAAATTAGGCAGCTTCAGCGTAGTAAATGCCATCAAGCGCGCTCCACATGGCTGCACAAATGACGGTGCAAGCACCCTTAGCTCGAGCAAAATCAGCATCGCTCATTTCTTCCATGTGCTTTTCCAGAAGCTGGGCTTCGAGAATGTCATCGGCATGAATTCGGAAATATTCCTTTGCCTTATCGGACATTGGGTAGTGCTCATTCAAGCCGTCGAACTTACTTCGGGCTGTCATCGGCTGTTGGGCTTCGAAGGCATAAAGCGCTCCAACTGCTTCCGGAGCATCTGCACCAAAGAAGTTTGTCGCGGCATTGACCAACACGTCGGTTTGAGGTCGTCGGGATTCTGGAGTAACGCCGAGTTCGTAGCGGAAATCAGCCCAAAGGACTTCGTGTTCGCGCTCTTCTTCAACATACTTGGTTTCGCCAATCGTGTCCCAACCGGATGCGATTGTTCCGACAAATCGGGCGTATTCCCCGGCGTAATCTTGAAGCTTTTCTTTCGGCAGGGTTCCCATTACCCATGCTTGATAGAACGGGTGGGTGTTCAGGTCAAACTGTGCGATAATCGCGGCGATTTCCTCTTTGCGGCTCATGACCCGATTAGTGTACCATCGGGCTCATCGTGGTGCTAGTCTCGTGACAAAAGTTGCAAAAAAATCCGGCTGGCC
>JBEIDH010000028.1:0-31257 GCA_040383535.1 Chthonomonas sp. | reverse complement strand
GCAAGAAATAAGGATCATCAGCGGGCGCCATAAAGGATTCGGTGCGGCTGGTGCCTCCCGCGTGAACCCGGACGACGGGATTTTTGCGCGAATCATGCTCAATCGTGCCAGCGGTGCCGACGATGTCAAACGTCGTGCGGAACCCGCTTGGATCCAGCCAAGTGCCTTCGACATGGGCAATCGCGCCGGAATCGAAGCTGAGGGTGGTCAGTGAATAATCGCCTGGCTTGCCCTCGAGGCTCGAAGGATTTCCGATCCGCACGCTTCTGGAATTTACGGTGCTAACCTCGCCCATGATCCAGCGCAGAAAATCAAAATCATGCACAGCCAGATCCAGCAAAACGCCACCGGATCGATCGATATTGGTAAACCAACCTTCGCTACCGACCGGAGCTCCGCCGCCCCTTCGCGTTCGCGCCACGACCGGCTCGCCGATCTTTCCTGCGCTCACTAGGGCTTTGGCTTTGCGGAAATCTGGGAAGCATCGCACCACTTGGGCTGGCATCAGAATGACACCGACTTTATCGGCGGCTTGCATCATTTGCACGGCTTCTTCGATGGTGAGTGCCATCGGCTTTTCGCAAAGAACATGCTTGCCAGCGGCAATGGCCTTGAGGGCATTTTCGAGGTGCATGTCGGTGGGAAGGCAAATATCCAGCGCATCCGCCCAAATCAGAAGGGCATCCAAAGAATCAAAAGGCTGGGCTTTGTGGCGGGCGACATAAGCCTCGCGGCGCTCGGCGTTTGGCTCGAAGAATCCAAGCTCAACATCGGGCATGAGCGTGTATTTGCTGCCATGAACATTCCCCATCCCGCCAGCGCCAATGATGCCGATTCGAATCATGGAGATATTTTAGCTGGTTTATCCGAGACGACGTACGATTTCGAACCGTGTCTTAAGGGGTCAAAGATTGGTCCCCGAGAAGGCGCTGAATATCATTTCGGAGAGACAATAACTCAGCCCGTTCTACCTTTGCAAGTTCAAGTTCTTCCATGACCGCGTCGTGCATCTCTTTGGCTTGCGCCTCGGAGGCCGCGCTTAGCACCCTTTGTCCGACCATGATGATGGAGAGCAAGATTAGTTGCAGAAACGTTTGGGAGATCCAATCGACGGCTTGGAGCCGGTTTGACCAGTCCACCGCCGTCCCACCCCAAAGGGCTACCACCGCAAAGATATAAGCGCACCCCATGGTCGCAACCCCACTTGTGACGCGGGCGGCAAGCCAATCGTTAAACTGGCTCATCGTTGCTCGAAGAGATTTTGGTTCATTCGCCATGGATTCAGTTTAACCCGCTAACCCTAAAACGGATCAATATCGATGCTTGGACCGCCGCCAAATTCGTTGCCTTCGGCGATGTATTCGGCTTCGGTGGCGGTGATCAAGACTTGGCGGGGCCGCGCGCCATCCTTTGGCCCAACAATTCCTCGGGCTTCCATCGTGTCCAAAAGGCGGGAAGCGCGCTGGAATCCGATGCTGAATTTGCGCTGAAGCATGGAGGTACTGGCCTCGCCGCGCTCGGCGACCCAAGTCACGGCCTCGCGCCAGAGTGCGTCCAACTCGTCATTGTTCTCGCGCATCTTGCCTTCGGCACCCTTGACGGCTGCCTCGATTGGGGCGAGCACGTAATGCGGAGGCTCCTGGTCTTTCCAGTGCTGGCAAATCTCTTCGATTTCCTTTTCGCTGACGTAGCAGCCCTGAATCCGCTGAGGCTTTTGCCCGACCGGCTTAAAGAGCATATCGCCGCGCCCGATCAATCTTTCTGCGCCGGAGACATCCATAATCACGCGGCTATCAATGCTTGATCCGACCGCGAAAGCCATTCGGCTGGGCACGTTTGCCTTGATTAATCCGGTCACAACGTCCGCGCTCGGCCTTTGCGTTGCGATGACGAGGTGGATTCCAACCGCTCGGGCGAGCTGAGCGAGGCGCACGATGGAGGTTTCGACTTCGGCGGCGGCCTGGATCATGAGGTCGGCGAGCTCGTCAATGATCACGACGATATACGGCATGCGCTCATTGAAGGAGGCCTGCTCATTCCAGCCTTCAATGTTGCGGATTTTGCGCTCGCTGAGCTTTTCATAGCGCACATCCATCTCGCGCCAGATCGCGCGGAGAATCCCGGGGGCGTCATTTGTGTCCTTGATCACGGGGCAAAGAAGGTGAGGGATGTCGTCGAAAAGGGTCAGCTCCACGCGTTTGGGGTCAATCATGACGAGGCGCAAATCTTTGGGGGTGTTTCGGATCAGGAGCGAGGTAATGATGGTCGCCAGCCCGATGGATTTCCCTGAATTGGTCGCGCCGCCGATTAAAAGGTGGGGCATTTTAGTGAGGTCGGCGTAGCAATTTTTGCCGCTGACATCTTGCCCGAGCGCGACGCACAGACGGCTTGGGTGATTCTGGAATACAGGATCTTCGCAGACTTCGCGGAGGGTGACCATGCTTGGGCTGGAGTTCGGAACTTCGACACCTACCGCGGCTTTGCCTGGAATCGGGGCTTCGACCCGAACGTTGCTGGCGGCGAGGTTCATGGCGAGATTGTCGCCGAGGGCAGTGATTCTTCCGACGCGCACGCCCGGGCCAAGCTGAACTTCGTATCGCGTGATCGTGGGTCCAGTGGCGATTTCGACGACATTTGCCTCGATCCCGAATTCTTCAAGCGTGCTTTCGAGGGTGGTGATGTTCCGCTCCATTTCCTCGCGGGTGCGCTTAGGCTTGATACTCACGGCCTGGAGGAGGTCGAGCGAGGGAAGAGTGTAGCCTTCTTTTGGCTCTGGAGCGCTGATCATGGATTCCATCTTCTTGGTTTCCCCGATCACGGGCTTGATCTTCGGCCGTGCGGATTCGATGGTTTGGCTGACGGTATCAACCGTGTTCATGACTGCCTGACGAAGGGCTTCCTTGCGGTCGGCGAGTTCCTCGGCCTGAAGCGCGGCAACTGGATCTGGTCGCGAGGCTTTTGGCAATACGACGCTGGGTCGTTTTTCGGGAAGCGCGGTCTTTTCTTTGATCTTCTCAAGGATCGCGTGAATCGGCGTGTTGATGCAAAGCACCAACCCCAACATGCACATCGCACCCAGACCCACTCCGCGCGCCTGACCAAGAAGTTCGGTGAACGCCCAACCGAGAATTGCGCCGAAATATCCGCCCGAAGTCCGCAGAGCCTCCGGATCGAAGAAGTCCCCGCGCAAAGGCCTTGCCAAAGCACCGACGACGGTAAGAAAAATCAGAGTCAATCCCCACAAGAAGCGGGAGATTTCTACATGCCGCCGACCCAAAACCAGAGAAACTCCGAAAATCCCAAGCCCAACTGGCATCGCCCAGGCACCCCGGCCAAAAAGATTTGTAAAAACTGAACTGAGAGTGTCGCCGACAAGACCGGCTTGCCCAACACCGAGAGCAACCGCCAAGATAATACTGAGCGCGATTGCACTAATTCCGATTGCATCGGTTGCGCGGTGACCATTTTCGACCACCACCGCCCGCGAGCTGGCTTTTTTTGTTTGTGTGGGCATACACCAATCCTTTGGATAATACGGCATGAGCACCAATCCGTGGCACCCAATAGTGTTAGTTTAGCGGATTTTGCCCCAAGATGCATAGACCTTGGGGCTAATGCGCTTACTTGCCGTCGGCTTTTGTCCCCATTGGGGCGGGAACGTAGCCTTCGTTTGGAGCAACGGTTCCGACCTTTGCGGCGGCTCCGTCTTCGGTGGTTTGCTCCTTCGGAGGGGCACCGCTTGTGTCGCCCTCATCACCACCACTGCAACCGGCGGCGAGGATCCCCACCACGATCAGTACGAGAAAGGCTAGCTTACTTTTCATCCCACTTGTACCTTGACTCGTCGGTGATCGTCATATTTGCGGCGGTTGTTGTCCAGTTCCACGGCGTTCCCGAAGCGAGTTCCCACGGAGTCATGGACTTTGCACTAGAGTCCGCCATCACGACGATCGCTCGAAGGTTGTTGCGAAGCGCGACGTTACCGGTCAAGCTTCCTTCTGCCCGAGTCCTTCCAGCAACGGATGGATCGGAGTTTCCGCCGACGCCCCATCGGAGAATGCTGTTGCAGTAGCTCGAGAATTGAGTGGCTGGAGTAGCAGTGGAATCATTTCGGCAGACTGGTGGCTGAGCCAGATTGCTGTACCAAATTCCGCTGTTCGGCGTCACCCAGTCAAGGCGTTGACCACCCCTTCGGTGAGCCTTCATGACCATCAATACCGTGTCGGAAGGCGATCCAAGAGCCGTTGTCGAGATTGGATAGTAGTTCATCACCGATCCCACTAACCTTGATGGCGAGTGAATCGTGAACGCGTAGCCGTATTGTGGGCAGTAGATCTTGGCGACTGTATCAAGGGAGGCCGGAAGGCCGCTGGAACAGGATCGGTAGGTTTCCGGGGTCGCGAGAGGATCTTGGAAGATCATCGCACTCTTGATGTAAGGAGTCAAAAGGTAACCCCAAGACTTATAAAGATCCTTTGGAGCCGTGTGAGCTACGGTAAATCGCAATGGCGCATCGGCATCTCCAAGGTTAGCGACGATGACCTGAGTGTCGTCAAAATCGCCGGCGTAGAGAGGAACCGCAATTCCTTGCTGCTTAAGATTGCTGAGAGAGGCTGTCGCCTTGGCAGCGTGGCGCGCTTGGGCAAAAACCGGGAAAAGAATGGCAGCGAGAATGGCAATGATTGCGATCACGACTAAGAGCTCGATCAATGTGAAGCCCAATCGGACTCGCTTCTGTCGAAGAATGTTTCGTGACATGATTTCATTTTACGGAATTTTTCGGATTTTGGGACAGGTATCCAGACTTTTATCAAAAATAGTTAAGAAAGTTCGAACAAAATCCACGTCCGCACCGGAAAATTTGCTCGCCACAAAGAAGATTTGGAGCATCCCAGCTCCGCCCGGTACAATAGCGGCATGAGTACGATTCTTTCCGAAGTAAGCCCCCTCCTTGGCGATTTGACGGCATTTGCCGGAAACGACCTCGTTGTCACCAGCCCGATTGACGGAGCAGAGCTAGCCCGCCTTCGATGCCACAAATCCTCCGAAATTGACGCGATGATCGCGCAATCGGTGAAGGCCTTCGAAGCATGGCGCGATGTTCCTGGTCCCCGACGCGGTGAGCTCGTGAGGCTTTACGGCGAAAAACTTCGTACCCATAAGGAAGATCTTGCTCGCTTAGTCACCATGGAGTGCGGCAAGATTCTCGAAGAAGGTCGCGGCGAAGTCCAAGAAATGATTGACATTTGCGACTACGCGGTAGGTCTAAGCCGCCAGCTTTATGGCCTCACCATCGCCAGCGAGCGAAAAAATCACACGATGCAAGAGAACTGGTTGCCGCTAGGCCCAGTCGGGATCATTTCGGCGTTCAACTTCCCAGTTGCGGTTTGGGCATGGAATTCTGCGCTTGCTCTCGTGTGCGGAGATTCCTGCATTTGGAAACCGAGCGAAAAGACCCCGCTCACCGCAATCGCTTGCCAAAAGCTTTTCGAAGAAGTCGCCAAGGATTTCGCCGAAGCTCCAGCCGGGCTCAGCCAGCTCATCATCGGCCTCGCCGAGCAAGGTAACCAGCTTGTCGAAGACAAGCGGGTGCCGCTCATCTCGGCAACAGGCTCCACCCGAATGGGCAAAATCGTCGGTCCAAAGGTCGCGGCGAGATTCGGCAAATCCCTTCTGGAACTCGGCGGAAACAACGCCATGATCATCACTCCAAGCGCGGATCTCGCCGTTGCGATCCCATCCATTCTCTTCGGTTCGGTCGGAACGGCAGGTCAGCGATGCACCTCCACCCGCCGAGTGATCGCCCACCGATCTTTGGTGGATCAGATTTTTGCGACCCTGAAGGGTGCTTACCTCCAGATCGGAGAAAAGAAAGTCGGAAACCCGCTTGAGTCAACCTCGCTGGTTGGTCCACTGATTGATGACCTAGCCTTCAACGGAATGCAAGCCGCCCTCAACCGCATCAAGCCACACGCAAAGGAGATCGTCGGAGGCCAGCGCCTTTCCCCGGCTGGGCTCGATGGTGGATTCTATGTTCACCCAGCGTTGGTATTGCTCGATGGTCAGGTGGAAGAGATTTTCGAAGAAACTTTCGCCCCGATCCTTTACATCTTCCCGTACGACACCATCGAAGAAGCCCTGGCTCTCCACAACGCGGTGCCGCAGGGACTCAGCTCCACGATCATGACCACCGACATCCGCGAGGCAGAATTCTTTAAGCGATACAGCGACTGCGGAATTGCGAACGTCAATATCGGAACATCCGGCGCAGAAATCGGCGGCGCATTTGGCGGCGAAAAGGAAACCGGCGGCGGCCGGGAGTCGGGTTCTGATTCCTGGAGAGCCTATATGCGACGGCAGACCAGCACCACATTCTTCGGAAGAGAAAAGCCAGCCTTGGCCCAAGGCATCACGTTCGACGTGTAAGGTTCCGGGAGTTGTAATGCCTCCGCCGGCCCACGGTGGAGGCTATCGCGAGGCTGGTAATCACGCTGAATCCTCTTCCACCCACGCCACCCAAAGGAGCTACGAGCCTTGACTGCCATGGAGAGGAGTGTGCGATACTGGCTAATAAGTCGAACCCAGGCGAAGGCTCCACCTCGGAAAGGCGTAGGCATGAAAAATCAAGCTGCCTTGCTAGCCGAAAAGCCCCGGGAATAGCGAGGCCGCCTCACTCACCGCCAAGCCGCATAGTTTGCGTCCAACTCATCCTGCATCGCCACCAAAGCCGCAATCCGCCGACACATCGTCACCAAATACTCCGCCTCATCCAGCCGCAAAGCCCGCCCGAGCAAAACCGACTCCCGGTAGCTCAGCCACTTCTTCACAACCTGATACCCGCCCAGCGTGTACTTCCAAACCGCATCTGGAACCCCCGCCACATAAACCCGGTCGTTCAAAAAAACGTCAACCGTCCCGTCACCCGGAACGACGCGACCCCGAGCCGGCATCACAACCCCGCCCTGACCCGCGTGCCCCCACCCCGCCGTCACCTCTAAATCCCCCGGACGCAGTTTCGCATCATCCACTAGTGCCAACTGAATCGAGCGCAACCAAGCCAAAATCTCCCCCTCTGTAACCCCCGAAACCCCCTTCTCCGGGTCCAGCAAAGCCGCCACCCGCCGTCCAATCTCCGCACTCTTCGCGAGCTTCGCGCGAGTCTCCGAAGTCCCCTCGCCCCTCCCAGGGGAAAGGGGTTGGGGGTTAGGGGTTCCGAAAGACCCCACCGGAATCCGAGGCCAATCCTGCCGCAAAGCCCCCTCATTCTCCTCCGCATACTGCGGAGCGTGCATCACTGCCAAAGCGTGGAAAAACAGGTTCGCCGCCTCCTGCCCCTGCGCCCCCTCCACCTCGCTGAGAGGGAAGTCCCCCGTCGAAATCCCCATCTCCGCCAGAGTCCCCCTCGCCCGCTCCGAAAGGTTCCACCGACACATCGCGAACATGTCAACCTGACCTTCGACCGTATCAGTTGGCGCCAGAAAGAGCAAGAAGCAGTTACAGGCTCGTTCGATCAAATTGTAGCTACCAATTTTCGGCGTTGCGTAGGGTGGTTGGAAGCCATATCTATCGCGCTGAGTTCCAACAAACGCTATGTTGCCAGGTACGACATGAGGCCGATAATCATTACGCTTCTCATCCAACAGTTTGGTGATCGGTTCCCAGTAAAGGCTACGGTTGTCGAACGGTCGATAGCTCCAAGTGATAAAACCTTCTTGGTAGATACCACGCGCAAGAAGTCTGGCTCGTGTCGACACGGGATCAAATCTTGAAGATTCCCTAAAGGCTAACGGATGCTCGCGTTTCACATGTTCGTCACTCCAACTTGGATTGAAGTAGTTCTCAATGCGTCTCTTCAAACGGTCGGCATCAATGTCAGATACAAATCCATCGCGTCCCGTGGTCACACCCGGGCTAGACCAAGGGATCAACTCCTCGACCGTCGGCCAGCTCAAGTAGTTCGCCCCGACTCGCCTCGGCTTCAGCGGCAACCCAATCGCCACCTCTGGACTCAGCGACACATAATCCGCCGGCCTCGCCCCATCCTTCACCGAAGCCAGAATCTCTTCCCGCTTCTTCGTCCCCCACCAGTCACGATACCGGACGTCCGGCGGCGACACTCGTGACTTCCCGCGCACCATCAACCCAATCCCCGTCCCGACCTGAATCCCTTCCCGGTTGAACTCGGTCGAGAATACGCTGGGATCGGGCTTCCCGTCTGGCGTCGTCTTTCCGGTCGAATACTTGTCCCCATTCAGGTTATCCACCCAAATCTTGTCGAACACCTTCAGATACCGCTCGCGCATCGCCGTGTGGCTCAGCCCGTCTAGCCAAGAGTAATTGCTGATGTAGCAAACCACCCCGCCGTCCTTGCTCCGCTCCGCGATCTGCCGCTCCGCCATCCGGAAGAACCGCACATAAAGATCGTTCAGCCCCTGCCCCTGCGGGGCCGGAACCGCCGGATTCTCGACCGCCCGGTATGCATCCGAAAGCGTCCGCTCCTCCTCCATCGCGATCCCCGCGTACCCGTTGTACGGCGGATTCCCGAGTATCACCAAAATCTTGCCGCCTTGCTTCACCTGGTCGGCATGATCCCGCTCCTCCGATAACTCCGGATAAGGCAACTGCTTATGCACCCCCTCCGCCGGTTCCCACCCCGTCAGCGCGTTCGTCAGGTAAATCCCTGCCCGATCCTGCTCCTTCAGTGGTGCCCCCAGCTTCTGAAGCAAAAGCCCAACCTGCAGATGCGCCACCACGAACGGCGCGGGCAACAGCTCGAACCCAAAAATCCGCGTCGTCGCCGCTTCTTCCAGCTTCATCAGCGAGGTTGCCTCGGCGCCTTGCGCGGCGTGAATCTGCGAAATCTTATTCAAAACTCCAACGAGGTAAGCCCCAGTTCCGCAACAAGGATCAAGCACCACCACTCGCTCATCTGCAAGCCCGTTGGCAATCCCCAACTCGCTCTGCAACACCTGGTGAACCCGCTCCACCATGTACTCCACAATTTCGCGCGGCGTGTACCAAACGCCCATCTGCTTCCGAAGCTCAGGGTCAAATGCTTCTAAGAACGGCTCATAGAAATACTGCACCGCTGAACCAGACTCAAACTGATCGAAGAAGACCTTGCGATCAACCCGCGTCAGCGTGTCCCCGGCTCTTTTAAGATACTGAGTGATCCCTAGTTTCCCAAGCGTCAACGGCGAACTGAGCCGATCATAAAGCTCCTGAATCACCGGAACGTGCAGATAGTGCCGCGCCTTGTCCCAATCGAACGCATCGGTCCGCGACGGATTATCCTCATGCCACAACACCCATGCGCTAAACACGCCATAAAACAAGGTCTGCACCAACGTGCTCCGGAAAAACCGCTCCGCTGCATCATCGCCAAACTTGATTCCCAGCGACGCCTCGAGACTCTCTCGAAGCGGCTTGAGAGCCGCGATTTTGTCGTTATCTTCCAAGTCGAGCTTAGCTTCCTGTGCGTAGCTCGCAAGGAACCTCGCAACGTCCTGTGGTCTCGTCAAGGTGGCTTGCGCGGTGAGAGCGCGTTGTAAGAACAGCTTCAGCCGTTCTTCCGAGTTCTTCGAGTCGTCCTCGATCTTGTGCCGCTCTGCGACCGTTCCGTCGGCTAATACCAGCGCGAACTCCATGTAGTTCGTCACGAGACACTGGCCATACTTCTCTCGGTACTTCGTAACTTGCAAGCTGGCGATCACATCATCCAGGTTTGCCTTGACGCCTTTAACCTCAACCGCCCCCCGTTCGGGCGGAGTATTTGGCGAGCCTTGCCGAATCTGCGTAGTGACATACAGCCCAAAATCCGGAATGTCCCGACCTTCGGTATTCGGATGGTTTACACCAACCACTTTCGGACTGAGCGTCTTTCCAACTTCGTCAAACAACGCCTTCAGTGCGGGATACCCACTCGTCTCCGCCACCCCCTGCGCGGCAACAATCTTTAACTGAGCAAGATACTCCTTCAGCACTGTCCCATTGTACTTGGAACACCACCAACTTCTATCCCTCCATTCGTTCCGTAACGGGCAGGTGGCCAGGGTGAAGGTTAAGTACTCTGATGAGGGGTGGCAGGGCCAGCTAGGCTAGGTTTCTGCTTGAGTTTATCCGCGATAAGACTAAGCCTTGGTGACCGTGTTATCGTACTTTATCGCTTCCCATGCCGGTCTTCAAGTGGCCGACCTGGAGAGTGCGGGTACTCGGCTTACTCGCCAACAGATCAAGGAGAATAGTAATGGCTACTTCAACTGAAGTAGCCATTTTCACTCCACGAAACCCTAACTCAGCCCTGGAAGCGGTGGGCGATTTTGCCGAATGCGGCGGTGCCGCCGTAGACGGCAGACATCCCGAGTTGCTCTTCGATCCGCAGAAGCTCGTTGTACTTCGCGACGCGGTCGGTGCGGTTTGGGGCGCCGGTCTTGATTTGACCACAACCCGTTGCAACAGCAAGGTGGGCGATGGTGGAGTCTTCGGTTTCGCCGGATCGGTGGCTCATGACGGCGGTGTAACCCGCTCGCTTCGCCATTTCGACGGCGGCAAGAGTCTCGGTGAGCGTCCCGATCTGGTTGACCTTGACCAGAATCGAGTTCGCAGTCCCTTCGGCAATGCCTCGACCCAGTCGCTCGACGTTAGTCACAAACAGGTCGTCGCCAACGAGTTGGACATCGTTGCCGATTGCCTTGGTGAGCTTGTTCCAGCTGGTCCAGTCATCTTCGTCAATCCCGTCTTCGATCGAGATCAGCGGGTACTTTTTGGCGAGTTCGACCAGGTAAGCCACCTGCTCATCCCCGGAAAGCTTCTTGCCGTTCTTGTAGTTGTAAGTGCCGTCTTTGTAGAATTCTGTGGCGGCGGCATCGATTCCGAGCCAGATATCCACGCCCGGCTCGTAACCCGCCATGGTGATCGCTTCGAGAATGTAGTCGAAAGCAAGTTCTTGAGATTCGAGGTTCGGTGCGAATCCACCCTCATCGCCAACCCCCGTATTCAGACCCTTGCCCTTGAGAACCTTCTTGAGCGCATGGAAAACTTCCGTGCCCCATCGCAGACCTTCGCTGAAGCTCGGCGCACCGACTGGCAACACCATAAACTCTTGGAAATCCACGTTTGAGTCCGCATGCTGACCACCGTTCAAGATGTTCATCATCGGCACGGGAAGAATGGAAGCGGTGACACCACCGACGTATCGGTAAAGTTGAAGCGCGCTGGTATCAGCGGCGGCCTTAGCTACTGCGAGGGACACACCGAGGATCGCGTTCGCGCCGAGACGTGCCTTGTTTGGCGTCCCGTCGAGTTCGATCATCAGGGCGTCAATGTCGCGCTGTTCGGTGGCGTCCATGTCAATGATCCGGCTGGCAATGGTCTCGTTGACGGCTTCGACGGCATCCAGAACACCCTTTCCGTTGTAGCGGTCGGCGTCGCCATCGCGAAGCTCGCAAGCCTCGAACGCGCCGGTACTCGCACCAGAAGGAACCGCGGCACGACCAAAAGAGCCGTCCTCCAGGATCACATCAACTTCAACAGTCGGGTTCCCTCGGGAATCCAAAATCTCTCGGGCCAAAACATCAACAATTGCAGACATAGCACCCGCTAGTTTACCGTGTACCAAGCTCACTTGCGACTCTGAAATTCGTGTCTCCTCCCAATCATCTTTCGGTTTTCGCGTAGAATAGAGGAAGTAATCATGTCCTTGGCTATCAACAAAGAAAATTACCTGCTGCACAAGTTGCACTCGCTCTCGGGGATTATTCCGGTCGGGTTCTTCATGATCCAGCATTTGACGCTCAACAGCTTCGCCATCGCCGGGCCAGAAAAATTTGACGGCGTCATTCACTTCTTCGAAACCGTGCCAAAGCACATCTTGCTGGGAATCGCGGTTGGCGGTATCTGGATGCCATTGCTTTTCCACGCGATCTATGGATTCTTCATCGCGAACCGGGGGATGCCGAACCTGAGCGAAAAAGCCTACAAATTTCGCGAGAATGGGTACTACACTTACCAGCGCATCACGGGAATTTTCCTGTTCGCATTCCTGCTGTACCACGTGATCAGCACGAGCATCACCAAGTACATCACGGGCTCAACGAAGCACATTGAATATGCTTCCTGGGCGGACAAGTTGCTTGCCAACTACGGCTTGCTCCTTATACTCTATATGCTCGGGACGCTCGCAGCAGCGTATCACCTTAGCTACGGAATCTGGATGTTCTGCATCCGATGGGGCATCACGATCAGCGAAAAGAGCCAAGCGCGAATGCAAAAGGTTGCGACCGGAGCTTTTGTTGGTTTGACACTTTTGGCCTGGAGCACGCTGGGTGGGTTCTTCATCCACAAGACTCCCCTAAAGTCTGACGCGGTGACGACAGCGGCGATATCAACTCCCGTTTTGAGTCGCTAATTAATCGGGAAAAATTAAGGTGCTCACCTCATGTTGAGGTGAGCACTTTTGTTTTCAGAGCTTGGCGTAACCGTCGCGGGCGATCACCATGTCGCCGAAGTCCATCTTAAGCGGAAGCCCCTTCTCGTCGGTGAGAACGGTTCCAGCCGCGCCACGCTCAACTTTTAGGCGATGGAATTTGACCGGCTTACCATTGACGGCTTTCGTCTCCGCGCCCATGTAGGTCACGGATTGCAGGCGCCAGGCTTGCTCGTTGATCTCGAATGCGTAGTAGACGACCTTTTCGCCGACTTTTGGGGTTGTGCGATCAAACCAATACGTACTCGGATTTTTGAGCGGAGCATCGGGACTTACCGGGACTACCTTTGTCTCGGTCTGCTTTCCACGTTTGATCGTGAGCCTTGCTTCCTTTTTGTTTAACTCGGCAGTGAAAAGGGTGCGCTCTGACTTGTTGAGCACGGTTTCCGTGATCTTTCTCGTCGCCATGCCGTCACCATCGTAGATCGTTTCTTGCCGAATCCGGGCATTTCCTGCCGGACCCTTGAGATCCATCGTCATGACAACCTGCCGATTCTTGTCGGGAAGATCCACGACCGTCATTTCAGCGGTTCCGGCATTCACGCCTTGCATTTGGATGCCGAATTTGAGAGCATCAGGGGCTTGAGCCTGAGCCACAGCAACGAGCAAGACGGCAGAAAGGAGAATCGGTTTCATAGTGATAATGACAGGGGTTATAGGGAGATAGACGCTCACACCGAGCCGAGGATTCGCTCGGCGGCCTCGATTCCGCTTTGAAAAGCCAGTTCCACGCGGGGGCCAGAAATTCCATCGCCGGCAACAAGAATCTTCGTGTCGCCTCGATTTGCTTCTTCAAAGGACATCGGGAGTTCTGATTGCGAGTACTTCCACTTTTTGACTTGTGCAATCTCAGGGGTTTCGTACTCAGACCCATACAGTCGGCCGAGAAGATTGGTTGCCTCGTGAATGACTTCATCCTCCGCGCCCTCGTAGCGCATTTTCGAATAGTTCGAGTTCATCTGAACCACAAAAGCCGAATGACCCTCCGGTGCACGACCTGGACTCTTAACACTTTCTAGACTCACCCAAACCACCGGCTGGCGTTGCTCAACGTCAATTAAGGCGTGGTACTGGACCACGGGATCGGGGACTTTGTAACCCAAAAGAACGCTCAGGCAACTTCGATATCCGATTTGCCCAAGGTCTCTTTGGTCTCGAGCGTTGGTGAGTAACGATTGGGTTTGAGTGACGGGGGCCGTGAGGATAACCCAATCGAAATGCTCGGCCTGTATATTAAGTTGTCCATCCTGCCCAATTTCCGTGACGAGGCATTCGCGCTGGATATCCAGATTTTCGGCCAGGAGTCGGGCAAGCTTGTTGACTCCGCTCCTGTATACAAAGCGCTCCATTGCATTGCGTGCTGGATCGCCTGGCATCACGCGGCCATGCTCCATCGCCCAGATCGGCTTCTGGATTTTGACCAGTTCTTCCGTATCTAGCTCCTTCTGCATTACTGCAGAGAGGTCAAGGTGACGTGGCGAAATCGAAGTGGCACCAGTGTCAAAGAAGTAACCCCCTACTTTCCGGGTGGCAACGCGCCCCCCAAGGACATGGGACTTCTCAAAAACCTTGACACTCACGCCAGCTGAGGCTAGTTTTCTGGCGGCACTTAAACCCGCCATTCCCGCGCCGACGATCCCGACTTTCATAATGCGTCTACGACCTGCCGAGCGGTTTCGGCTCCGGCGAGGAGAGCACCCTCAATGCTGCCATGCTCAAGATATTCCCCGGTCAGCCATAAGCCTGGAGTCTCTGACTTCGGCATTAGACGATCCTTTCGGAAGCCCGGAGCCTGGTTCATCTGAGCGTAAGGAATGGTGTAGCCCTTGATAAGTCTCCACTGGCTTACTCCTCCAAGAGGGAACCAGGATTTGAGTTCCTTTTTCGCAATGACGGCGAGTTCTTCGTGGGACTTCTCTTGCTGACCCAAGATAGTGACGGAAACCAGGTGCCGTCCGGGAGGCGCGAGGAATGGCGAGACCTCCGACATTGGGACGACATGATTCACTATTCCTTTATCTGTGCCGTTGAGGATCAAGATCGGGCGTGGTTCGGGGCTTCTTGGTGCTTCGAAGTAAAGACAGGTGCTGGACTTGGCGCCGGGGTCAGCCATTGTTCCAGTGAGACTTGCTGAGGTTGTTGAATCGGTTGCCAGAATGACAGCGTCAGCATGGATGGTCGAACCGTCTTCGAGGCAAACCCCGGTGACTCGATCACCGCTTTTGATGAGCGAGGCTACACGAGTATTTAGCTTGATTGAATTTTCGGGGAGCTTTCGCATCATAGCCTTCGGGATTTCCCCGATTCCGAGAGCAGGAATCACGGTCTCGCCTCGATCCAGCACCTTCCATATATAACAGAGCATCTGTGCGCTCACCTGAAGTGAACGATCCAGGAAGATACCCCCAAAGAATGGCCGCGCAAACCGGTCGATCATTTCTTCTGAGAACCCTTCGTCTCTTAAGAACTGATCAGCCGATCGGTCAGGGAGGGTGAAGACTTCCTCGTCCGTTATTGCCGCAAGTCGAGCACTGAATGCAAGGATCTTCGGCTTATCGAGGAAAGGGACGTAAGTGGAACCGATCGCTTGGAGGACGCGATCCTTGTTGACCTCTCGACGAGTGTCACCATCCCAGAATTCAGAACCTGCTTCAAAGACATGGTAATCGAGTTTGCTTGTGTCAATCCTTTTGGCAATGCTTGGGTAGCCAGTGAATGCGACCTGGAAACCTCGATCCAGGCGGAATCCTTCCACGACATCCGTACGAAGTCGTCCACCAACTCCGTCGCTTGCATCTAAGATGGTCGCCTGAATGCCGTTATCGGCAAGGTCCAGCGCGCAGGAAAGGCCAGAAAGACCGGCTCCGATGATCAAAACGTGCATGAAATGGTTGTACCCGATGCAGAATTTCGGTCAAAAGTGCAGATTCTCGCGAAAACCTCCCTAGTAGTATTACGGGAATTGAAATTGCTTGGCGGGTGGATTTAGGTTCAAAAATTGCTAAATCGAACGGGGAAATCAAAATTATTGTTAAATTTCTCACAAAGACCTTGTCAGTTGGCACAACCCCTGCTATAATTCAGTTTGATGTAGGAGCGCGGTTGAAGGCAATAGCCCGAAGCTGTGAAGCCTTCCCACAGTCCAAACTTTCACTACTTAAGAGGTAGAGGTTAAAAACACAATGAATATCCGCAATATCGTTCTCGCAGCAGCAATCGCTGTCACAGGTGCCGCAAATGCACAACAATTCGTAATTAGCATCGTTTCCGGTGGAACTCAAACAGGTAACTTGATCAAGCTTACTGGTAGCCAGTTCACCGTACGTGTCTCTCTAGACATGCAAGGAACAACAGCTTCCGCTACTAACGTCAACCTTGCTTTGGCATACGCCGCAAGCAATGGAACTGCAGCAGTAGGACCTCTCTCCTTCGTTTCTGGAACTACATTCATCTCCGGTAACTTCCCAACTGCGTTCGCATCATCCACTTTTGCTGATCGAAACGCAGCTGCAAACCAAACAGGTACAGCTGGCAACAACCCAGGCGGTACAGCTACTCGAGTCATCTATGATTCCCGAGGCGCTTCCTCCAACCAAACACTCTCCGGAATTATCACTGTTGCTAATTTCACTTTCAACAGTGCAATCGCTCAAGGCGACACATTCGGCGATGTTGCTAACGAAACAGGTCTCTTCCTTGTACAACAAGGCGGTAACTTGAACACCTCCACTCAAACAGGTGGCTCCGGCTACACTAATAAGAGAATCGGATCTGCTAAGGTTGCAGTCCAAGCCGTTCCAGAACCAGCAACTATGCTCGTTCTCGGCGCAGGCCTCGCAGCTCTTGCTCGACGACGCAAGAACGCATAAGAGCCTCGTCTCTGCATCAAATCAGGTATCCGCTCACGCGGGTACCTGTTTTTGGTTTAGAACCTTTCTCCCATCAATTTGAACCCGGGCAGGAATTTGACGTCAAACAGCATTGTTGGGAACTCTTTCACCTCTGGTTTCCGAATAGAATGCTATCAAGCCATGAATCAACGCAATTTTAAAACTCCAGTCCTCGCCCTGCTTTTGAACTTAGCAAGCACATCATTTGCGCAGTCAACCGCGCTGACATCGGAGCAGAAAGATGTTCTTCTCGCCAAAATTACTCAGAGAATCACCCAGACTGCATTCGTTCCAGGCGCGGATTTTAGCAAGTGGCCAACCATCGCGGAGAGCCTAAAACCGGAAATCGCAAAAGCCCAAGACGGGGATAGCTTCGCCGCCGTCGTGAATAAGGCTCTAAACGGGCTAGGGTATAGCCATCTTGGCGTCATCACCCCACAAGCGGCAAAGGTCCGAGCGACTGGCGGCAACGTTGGAATCGGAGTTTTCATCGAGCCAACTGCTGAGGGAATCAAAATCAATGGTGTCATTCCGGATTCCCCCGCCGCTAAAGCCGGCATTGTCCAAGGAGACACGATTGTTCTGGCAAACGGCAAGGTTCCAAAAGGCCCAGATGGTCTTCCTGGTGGACTTGGAGCCGTCCTTGATCTGAGGGTCAAGGATAGCACCGGCAAAGTGCGTTCCGTTTCCATCACGAAAGCGGAGTACAAAATCCCCCTTGGACCCAAGATGTCCTGGCACAACGATAGCGTTGCGATTTTGAAGATTCCAACTTTCGACCGCGGTTATGAGCCTGAATCAACGAGGAAGCTTATCGAAACCGCATCCAAGCAAGCCCACACATTGATTCTGGACCTCCGAAATAACCCTGGAGGATTTGTCATTCGGATGCAAGAGTTGGCCGGAATGTTTGCCCCAACTGACAAGCCTCTTGGAACCATGGTGAACCGGACGATGGTCAATAACTTCGTCCGTGAAACCCAGGGTAAGCCCAATGATCTGGTTGCGATCAGCGCGTGGACAAACAACAAGCTCCGCCCAATTGGTTCTGGACCGATTTTCAAGGGCAAAGTCGCGATCCTGATCAATGGCGGTACAGGTAGCGCAGCGGAAATGATTTCGGCCGGATTACGCGATGCGATCGGTGCAAAGGTTATTGGACAGAAGAGCATCGGAATGGTTCTCGCGGCAATCTTTATGCCCCTCGATTACGAATTCCAAATGATCGTACCGATCCAAGATTACATCACGGTTTCGGGTCAACGGCTTGAGGGCACCGGGGTAAAACCCGACGTTGAGATCACCGACCTGAAAGCCGAAGACAAAGTCTACATTAATGCCGCCTTAGAAGCTCTCAAGCCAAAGGACTAAGCCTTACCAAGTCCGGCCGGTGTGCGATTTCGGCCTGCATATCCGGCTAGCGCGATCAGCGTGATCAGATAAGGAAGGGATGTCCAGAGTGCGGCAGGAAGCTCAACTCCGCCAATTCCGGTTCCCTGAAGCTGGATCTGTAGGGCTTCGAAGACGGCAAATGCCAGACAAGCCAATACCGTTTGAATCGGACGCCAACCGCCAAGAATGAGGGCAGCTAAGGCGATATAGCCGCGTCCCGCCGTCATTGTGTCGGTGAAGATTCCAGAATTCGAAAGGATCATGCACCCCGCGAGTCCGGCAAAGGCACCGGATCCAAGGAGTGCATAAAGCCGCACGTTGACAGGTTCGATTCCGTTTTGCCGTGCCTTTTCGGGGTCGCTCCCACTCGCCTGGAGTCGAAGCCCGAAGCGTGTCTTCGTGATCAGCCACCAGCAAAAGACAGCCATCAAAATTGCTATCCCAATGAATATATCCACCTTTGGTAAGTTCGCCTTTATGCCCGAGAACTGTGGAAGCAAGACTAAAAAGTTCGCCCCACCGAAGGCAAAGAGGTTGATTACCATTCCGCTCACAATGTGATCCATTCGATAGAGCTGGGTCATGGCGAAGTGGCAATAACCCAAAATGACGCTCGCAAGAATCCCGGCGAAAATGCCCAGAATGGGAGACCCTGATGCCGATGAAACCACCGCTGCAACGCACGCCGCAGCAAGCATTTTCCCTTCTAGAGCTATGTTTGCGATTCCAGAGCGTTCGCTAAGTAATCCACCCAAGGCTGCCAACGCGAGAATACTGGCGAAGATCCCCACATTTCCGAGTAAAGCCAGGTTAAGCATTTTCGGTCACCTTCTTTGAGTACCGAACTGCAGCAACGACGGCGACGATAAGGGCTAGGATGACGATGCTTAGGCCTTTCGGGATGCCGTCAATCTGGGCACTCGCCGCACCTTGCCCGAGAACGGCAAAAAGCGCCCCGCTAAAGAAAATCCCCACTGGATTTGCCCCCGCGAGTAACGCTACCCCCAGAGAATCGTAACCATAGCCTGCCGAAAAGCCCTCGAAAAATCTGCCCTCAAATGCGACCGCTTGCAAGGCTCCGGCGATCCCGCCGAGAGCTCCGCTCATGGTCATGGCTGTCAGGGTCGTGCGCTTTGCATTGACGCCGGCAAACGCGGCGGCGGTTGGATTTGCACCAACCGCAGAAAATTCGTAACCACTCACCGTTCTTTTTGACCAATATGCGACAAGCCATACGATGACTCCTGCGATGAGCGTAGAGATACTAAAAACCAAAGGACCATTCCCAAAGGTTGGCAATAGAGACTCGTTAGTCATTGAAGCAGTGGTAGGGAATCCTGCGGCTTTATCCATTAATGGCCCCGCCACGAGCCAGGCGGTTAGCTGGATTGCAATCTGGTTGAGCATGATTGTGCTGATGACTTCGTGTCCACTCTTATAAGCCTTGATCCACCCGGCAGGAAACGCCCAAAGCGCCCCCGCGATCATACCGCCGAAGACCCCTAGGATCGACCCTCCGATGCCTGGAACCTTGAGCGCAATCGCAATTGCCGTGATTCCTCCCATCGTGATTTGACCTTCGACCCCAATATTGAATAGTCCACACCGCAAGGCGACGAACACAGCGGAGCCGGCGATGAGCAAAGGAGTTAGCCGCTTCAAAGTGTCGGTCATTCCAGCTGGGGATGAGAAGCTGGTTGTGAAAAGCTTTGAGATAACTTCAGCCGGAGATTTTCCAGTCGACAAAATTGCGGCTAAGACGATGCCAAGACAAATCACGATCAGGATCGTCATGCGGGCAGAGTGGGGAAGTTTCTTGATCATCTTAATCCACCATCATCGGCCCGATTTCGGCGAGGTCTTTCGTCTTCGCTTCTCGCAACACGCCCCGATTCATCACATAGATTCGATCGCAGAACGTTTGGAGTTCTTCAACATCGAGGCTCACGATCAAAGCACCGGCCCCCAGAGCGCATGATTCCCGGATTCCCTCATACACCTCACGGGTGGCTTCGATGTCCAGTCCTCGGGCTGGCTGAAAGGCGAGAATGAGCTTGGCATCTCCGTAAAGGGCTCGCGCGGCGATGAACCTCTGCTGGTTTCCACCGCTGAGTGCACCGAGCGGCTGCGTGAGCGATGAGAATTTTGTATCGAATTTTGCCGCAAATTTTCCAGTTTGATCGGTAACAAATGGGTTGTCTAATCCGGGGCCTTTCCGGAACTCCTTAAACCGGTGGTATCCCAAAACAGCATTTTCTTCGAGCGACCAGTCGGCAATCATCGCCTCCGCATAGCGATCCTCGGCGATCAGGCGAACGCCCGCAGCAAGCCGTTGCTGGGTGTTAAGGTGCGCTAACGAGAAGGTCTGAAGCTTTATCTCACCTTGCTTGGACTTGCGAACTCCCATTAAACTATGAAACAGTTCCGATTGTCCATTCCCATCCACGCCCGCGATTCCGACCAATTCTCCCTGCTTGATTTCAAAGTTAGCCGCTTTTACGGCTTCGTCGCCCCGATCACCGATGACGGTGAGGTGACTCACTTCTAAGATTGCAGGGTTAGTGATGGCAGGACGACGAGGAAATTCAGCCACTTGGTGACCGACAATGAGTTCGGCGAGCTCTTCCCGTTGGAGGCCAGCGACAGGTCTGTTCGCCATGCACTTACCGCCTCGGAGGACGGTGACATTTCGGCAGTAGCCGAGTACTTCGGGTAATCGGTGCGTGACAAGCAAAATCGGATGTCCTTGGTTCGCCAGGTCTGTCAGGCTGGAAAAGAGTTCATCGGCGTCGCGAGGAGCGAGCATTGCGGTGGGTTCATCAAGGATCATGATCCTCGCGTTACGCCAGAGGAGCTTTAGGATTTCAAGTTTCTGGGCGTCCCCGGGACCCAGGGTATAGGCATCAGCGTTCCAATTGAATCGGAAACCCATTTTCTCGGCGAGTTCTTCCGCTCGAATCTGGGCAGATTTCTGGTTGAGAATCGCTCCAGGCTCGGCACCGAGCATCAGGTTTTGCAGGCAGGTGAGTTCCGGGATGATCGCGTAATGCTGGCTGACCATTCCGATTTCGTGAGCAATCGCCTCGCTGGTACTCGAAAACTGAACAGTCTGTCCGTCAATATCTAAGGAGCCTTCATCGGGGCGGATTGCTCCGTAGAGGATCCGCATGAGGGTGGTTTTCCCAGCTCCATTTTCTCCGACGATCGCATGGATGCAGCCGGGCTCGGCGTGAAGTTGCACTCCGTCGAGGGCGGTAAATTTCCCAAATCGCTTCGTAATCCCCTTAAGCGAGATGCTCAAGCCTTATCCACCTTGCCTTGGTAAACATCGAATAGCGCTGCAGTAGTGTCGGCACCTCGTCCTGCCGCCTCTAATCTTGCAAGAAGGTCATCTGCGATGCGAGTCGTCGGGATACTGGCACCGATTTCAGATGCTGCATCAAAGCAATAGCCGAAGTCCTTCCGCTGGTTTTGGACGCTGAAACCTGGGGTCCAATCCTCGGCGAGAATCATCTTTCCGTAGTGCTCCATCGCCCATGAACCGCCAGCACCTGAACCCAAGAGCTCCCGCGCCTGTTCGATATTGAGTCTAGCTTTTTGAGCAAAACTTAAACTTTCGCAAAGAGAAAGCAAAGCACCCCCAACGGCAATCTGATTTGCTAACTTCATCCATTGACCAGCACCAGTAGGGCCAACGTGTGCAACTTTTTTGCCATAAACTTCTAAAAAAGGCAAGCACTTTTCGAAAACATCAGCTGTTCCTCCGCAGAAGATAGTCAGAGTTCCAGCCTTCGCGCCCATGCTTCCGCCTGTCACCGGTGCGTCCATGTAGACGCAACCCATTTCAGCGCAAAGCGCTGAAAACTCGACTGCCGAATCAGGCGTAAGAGTTGAATGGTCCACAAATATGGTCCCGGGTTTGGCACCGGCTAAGATTTCTGGCAATACATCCCGAACATCTTCGACGGTGTTGATGCAAATAGCGATCAGATCACAAGATTTGCCAACTTCATTGAGGCTAGAAGCTACTTTCGCCCCTTGGGAAGCCAATGCCTCACACCTGGAAGACGTTCGGTTCCAAACGGTAACATCTGCGCCCGACCGAACCCAATGTCCCGCCATCGCTCCCCCCATCGTCCCCAAACCCACGAAACCTAAACGCATGATTTATGATCCCAGTTTGCTTGCCCGAGCGAATCGTGCCTTCATTCGGGTTGGACCAAGCACAGACATCAGGTCAAAAAGACCAGGTCCACTCAGCTTTCCAGTCAGCGCGCATCGTATCGGCTGGATGAGCGTGCCCATTTTCTCGATTCCACGCAAAGCTGCATACTCCTTGACCAGAATCTCGCACTCTTCAGATGTGATCGAAGCAACCGAAGCAAGACGGTCATTCAAGAACTGATAAAGTTCCTTGGCATGTTCATTCTTAAGGATCGCCTTCTCGACTGATTTTTCGTCGAAAATGACCTCATCGAGGAAGAAGAAGTCGCAAACAAGTCCAAAATCGGCAAATGTATCCACTCGCTCTTGTTCCAGCGGCAATACAGCGCGAGCGTAGTCAGGATCAGACTCCATGGCATTTCCAAGGAGCTCCAGAGCCGCCCATTTGCCGGTTTCCACATTGCCCTCGCGGGTCCAATATTCCTTGGTTTCCGGGTGCTTGATGAACGCGCGAACAGACTCAAAGAGCTCGTCCAAACTCAATCCGCGCATGTAGTTACCGTTCATCCAGTTCAGCTTGTCAATATCAAAGACGCCTGGTGATGGCTGTAGCCCATCTAAGGTGAAATGCTGAATAAGAGACTCAGAATCCATTAACTCCAGATCGCCGCCTGGGCTCCAACCGATGAGAGCGATAAAGTTGCAGAGAGCTTCCGGAATATATCCGGCGGATCGGAAATCCAAAACCCGAGTATCGCCGTGGCGCTTACTCAGCTTCTTTCCGTCCTTGCCCTTGATCACCGGGCAGTGAACGAAGACTGGGCGTTCCCAGCCGAATGCATCAAACAATGCAGCGTGCTTTGGAGCGGAGGAAATCCACTCTTCACCGCGCATGATGTGAGTGATTCCCATCAGGTGATCATCCACCATCGCAGCAAAGTGATAGGTTGGCATTCCATCGCCTTTGATCAGCACTGGGTCATCCACAGTATCCGAATCCCATTCGATTCGACCTCGAATGACGTCGTGAATCTCAATTGTGGTTCCGCGAGGAATCTTCTGTCGGATGACGCTCGGGACTCCAGCGGATAACTTTTCTTGGACCACCGCTGGCTCGGCATCACGCCAAATACCGCCGAAATATCCGGTCGGTTGCTTGTTTAGCGTCTGGAATTCCCGCATTTGATCAAGCTCTTCACTGGTATCGAAGGCGTAGTAAGCATGCCCCTTTGCGATGAGTTCTTGAATCAGTTCAGCATAGATTCCGCGTTCTTTGCGTTCGGACTGTCGATAAGGTTCGTGCGGTCCACCGACACCAAAACCCTCTTGCCACTCGATCTTCATCCAATGTAGGCTTTCGATGATTTCGTCTTCTACGCCCTCTACTAATCGGGTGCGATCGGTGTCCTCAATTCGGAGCAGATGAATTCCGCCATAATGCTTAGCTAGAAGGTGCTTGAACAGGGCGTCGCGGATGTTTCCAACGTGGGGACTCCCGGTTGGACTTGGGGCGTATCGAACTCGGACATTCATCTAGGGAATAATGTACCTGCAGTGCACCCTCTCACCCACGGCTAACGTAAGGAATTTTGAATCACACTCATGCCAGACGAAGAATTTAGTTGGTATTACATTGGGCGATTTGGCCAGCTCGGTCCATTGTCGGTGGATCAAATGCAAGATCTGGTCCGTGATTCTGTAATTCAACGCGATACATACGTTTGGAAAATCGGAATGGAAAATTGGGTGCGAGCGGGAACGGTCCCGATATTCTTCTTTGAGGAGCAGGTGACCCCGCCGTACATGAGCCCTCCCCAGATTCCGCAAGAGCCGTCAATAGGTTCCTTCGATCATCGATTCGCACCTCCGCCTTTTACTGGCGAATCTGGAACCGTACTTTCGCCAACGAACTACGACCGGGGCTATTCCAGCTTTAAGCCCGAAATGGCAACCGTGCCCTACAGCGATAAAAGCAAGATCGCGGCTGGTGTCCTGAATATCGTTTTCCCTGGGATTGGACGGATTTATGCCGGGCATGTAGGTACGGGCTTGCTGATGATCCTGACGTCCTTTTGCTTTGGAATTGGTTACGTGTGGTCACTTATTGACGGAATCCTTTACCTTGTCGGAACGAATAAGGTAGACAGCCGTGGTAGGCCTTTTCGCAATTAGTTGATTCACAATTTCCTCCGAAACGTCCAACAATAGAAGCACACGATGAAACACTTTTTCTCTGCAACAATAGTTTTGAGCCTTGCCTGCGCTGGTATGCCTTGGCAATCCTCTCCCCTTGCAGCAGGAGAGTCCGGGATCAAAATGGTTGTCGAGGGCAAGGGCGAGATCATCATCAAGTTCTATGGCAAGGAAGCCCCGGAAGCCAGCAAGCGGATCCTAAAGCTCGCTAAGGACGGTTTTTACGATGCCCAGACCTTTTTCAAAGTCGTGAAGAGCCCGCGTCCTTTCTTGGTGCAATTTGGCGATCCTAATTCAAAATCAAAGCCAGCGGATGATCCGTCGCTAGGCACTTACGCCTCTGGCACGAAAATCGCCTACGAAAACAGCGGATTCAAGCACGTTCGTGGCGCCGTTGGGCTTGCTCGCTTACCGGAAAATCGCAACACCGGAGACACGCAGTTTTATATCATGCTCGATTCGGCCCCATTTCTGGACGGACAATACACAGTGTTTGGCAACGTCGTGAAGGGAATGGATGTGGTGGATAAGATCAGTCAAGGCGACAAAGTCACGACGGTCTCTGCCATCGAAAACTGAAGTAGGTTAATCAAAAAAAGAATGACCACTCAGCCCTGAGTGACCATTTTTTTTGGGAAGTTCCTGATCAGGAAGCAATCTTAAGATGGGATTTGGATTGTCCGTCTTGAGCATCGTCCTCAATCTTGAACTTGGAAACCAAGGAGGTTAGATTCTGGCTAAGCTTGAACAGTTCTTCGGTCATTCGGGTTACGCCCTTAACGGTTTCTGCCTGCTCTTGTACGCTAGCTGACATCTCTTCCGCAGACGCGGCATTTTCTTCTGAGGTGGCACTAAGTTCCTGCGCCGTGGCCGCATTGATTGCGCTAAAGTCGGCAACGTTTTGCATCTCATTAATCACGACAGCAGTTCTCTTGTAGACTTCAGCAACGATTTCATCCGTTCGATGTGCGACCTCAGAGACTCTCGTGATCTTCTCAACGACGCATTCGAATGTCCCTGCCATCGCGGTCGATGTTTGGTCGAGATTTTCAATCTCACCACGAGTCGATTCGGTTGCCTGAACGGCAGACTTTACATCGGCTTGGACGCTCTCGATCAGCCCGGAGATGTTACGGGTTGCTTCTGCGGCCCGCTCCGCCAGCTTTCGGACTTCGTCGGCGACGACGGCAAATCCGCGCCCGGCTTCACCCGCTCGGGCAGCTTCAATCGCTGCGTTCAGAGCGAGCAAGTTGGTTTGCACCGCGATATCTTCAATGGTCTTAACGATTGCTCCGATCTGCGCACCCTTCTCACCGAGTTGATGAACCGATTCTGTCGTGAGGACAATCTGGGTTCGGATTTCGTGAACTCCCTGAGTTGTTTTCTGAACTGCTATTACGGCTTCATCAATACCAATTTGGGTTTCTAGAAGCGCACTTTGCTGCTCCTTAGAGCCATTGTGAACATCATCAATCAAAGTAGCAACCTCTCGAGTCGTGATCGAAGCGACATCGGCTCCCCGGTTCAGAGTTTCGTTGGCTTCTGCTAACCGAGTTGTCGCGATAGCGGATTCCTCGGAAGATTCGGCGAGTTGACTCACCGCTTGAGCAATGCTAGCAGCGGAGTTGCCGACCGTCGTTGCTTGACCCTCCAGTACTTCAGAGCCTGCTCTGAGGTCAGAGCTTGTGGAAAGGATCTCGCCCACAAGCCCTTGAAGTTCCTTTCGAGACTTTTCAAAAGCTATGATGGTTGCACCAAGATCGTGCACGACGGAGTTCATTGTGGTGTGAAGCTCGCCGAATTCATCGGTGCGATCCACGGGAATGCTTTGAGAATAAGGATGAATACTTTGAGTGAGATCACCCTGCTGAAGAGCCTCTACGCTCTTTCGAATCGCAGTCAAGTCTTGCTCGCAAATTTCAACGAGTCGGCTCCTAATTATGTTAATTTGAGCACTCAGGTCTCTACCGAAGTATCGGCTCAAGAAAATTGAAAGGAGAATCGCTCCAGCAAGGAGAGATATCGCTTGTGTTCGCGCCTGCGCGTAGCTTGCAGCGCCTGCTTGGTACTCTTCTTTTGCAACCGCGAGCTGCAGATCTACGATCTCACTCACTTTTCCGGAAATAGGATCGATCGCTGGATACATTTCCTTCGTCCGAAGTCTCTCAACTGCTTTTATGTCTCCGACGCTAAGGCTTGCGATCAACTTTGAAGTAAAGCCATCACCGAGTTTCTTCAGTTCTTCAGCCTCCTTTACGAGTTCGGCCTCCCGTGTTGTGAGCTTAGAATTGTTATAAGCTTCCCAATTTGTGTTAATTGTGGTGACGGAATCCGAGATTGACTTCAACGCTTCAGCTTTTGTAAATCCGCCAAAGGCCACTTTGTGGGTCGCGTCAACAATTGCAACTGCGTAGGCATCAGCGACTAACTTGAGTTGCGTAAGTGGAACAACTCGGTCGTTGTATGCTGCCTCGAATCCAGATTGAATTTTCACCATTGAGATCAATGACGAGACTCCTAGCGTGACCATCAAGACAAGGACGACAGCTCCGCTAATCATCATTTTTCCTTGAATTGAGACGTTCTTTAAAAAGTTTTTCATGTTTCAGTTTCCAGAGGAGTCAAACAAATCCCTAGATTTGGAGTGCACTTTCAATATGATTCGGTAGTTTCACCCGCTCGATTTAGGGCAAAATAGAGAGAAGATGGCAAATATTTCATTTACTGAAAAGTTGTTAGATGGAACCAAATTAGAAGTTGGGATTCGTACTTATGTGGATCCCACAATCTCTGTGCGGGAGGTTTTAGAGTTTGCCGTCGAATCGCGTTTTGAACGCACGAAACCCAGCGACAAAAGGTCAAACCTTCACGAGCTTCAGGCCAGTACGTTCCAAGAGTTTCAGGAAGGGCACTTCCTGCTCCTCATCGATGATCGTCAGGTATTTGAGCTCAGCGAAAGAGTGCCTGTGGGCAGTGAGTGCGAGGCTGTTTTCTTGCGAATGACTCCTCTCGTCGGTGGCTGAATCCCTGATGGAAGCCTCAGAGCTGCACTTGCTGTCGACGCAAATTGCTTCCGATGACGAGAGGCTTTCGGCCTATGGTTCTGAGTTACACGTTCTTGGTTGGGTGATTGGGGATGCGGGGCAGTTCGCCTCCGATTCCGATGTCACCACGGCAGAAGCAGCCGTCCGAAGGGCCCTGAGAAAGTACCCGGTCAAGTTTCGGAAAGGGGCATTTTTTGCCTCTGCAGTCCTCCTTTGCGTCGCTGACACCGGGTCTCCAGTTTTTGAGATTGCGCAACTAGTGCTCTCTGTGACCTTCCAACAGATTGGCAAGTTTACGGAAGCCGAGGCAAGGGAAGTCCAGAGGCTATCTCGCCTGACCCAATCGGAGGCACTAAAATCTCTTGCCAGGAGGTTGGTTTCTGCAAACACGATTTCGCAACCCGAAGGAACGCCAGGTTGGTTCTCCGTACTTCTGTCCCTGGAGGCTTTGGAGATCCTCCGGGCTTGTCCGAAAAAGCCTTCGAAAGCATGGGCGAAGAGGGTGAGGGCTCTGGAGCCACCACCCCAAATTCGCCTTGACCACTTCTTGCAAACCCTTTGTGCGATTCCAGCAGGAGCTTCGGCTCAAGACATTCGGATGGTTGCTGGATTAGTAGCGACTCGATTTTTGCTCCAGCCGGACCATCGGATTGAGATTTTTTTGATCCTCAAGCAGATGAGTCTTCAGGCAGAGATCCTCGCTGTAGCTTCTGAGGTTCTGCGGATGGAGCCTGTTTCTGCCCGGGATTTGTTTACTCTCTGTGAACTCCTCCCGAAAGTCCCTCAGTCGAGGGCATTTTTGCGGGTCCTTGATCAAGCATTTCCTAGAGCATCGCGCCTCCGGCTCCGTCTATCCGCTGTTGCCTCCAGGCTTGCAATTGAGTCAGAGGAGGTGGTGATCAGGTTTCCCCAGGAACCGCAATCATCCAAGCGTCCACAACCGGAGATCAATGTTTCCGGTTCTTTTCCGGAGCAATACGCCGAGGACTTAGCAAGACAACTAGTGAAATACCAAGGGCAGCTCCAGGCCTGTCACCGGGTGCTTGTGGAAGAGCTTCTTGCAACACCTTTACAATTCTCTCCAAAAGAGTTTGAGGCCACTTTTCTCATCGAACCAGTGCGGTCTGATCTTGCGAAGCGGCTGATTTGGACTTGTGACCGAGAATTTATGGTGTGGAATTCCAACCATTGGCAGACGATTGAGGGCAATTCAGTGACCTTTGAAATTGCGGAGAAGATTGCCCTATGGCATCCAATCCAAAATGGCCCGGGTACCGTCGAAGTGCTTCGCGAGTATTGCGTTGCAAATGACCTCAAGCAACCGTTCAAGCAGGCTTTCCGTGAGGTCTATCTGCTCACCGATGCCGAGCGCACGACATTCGACCACTCAAGGAGATTCTACGGTCAAGTCCTTAAGCTTGAGCAATTCATGGCCCTGCTGCGTGCCAAGGGTTGGAGCGGCACGGAAACCTACGCGTTCTTCGGACCAGAAGAGGATGCGGCCGTGCGAAAATTCCCAGAGCACGGGATTTCTGCTCACTTTGGTTTTAGGCAGGCTCCCACGAATTTCACCGCGTTTATGTCAGATCCGTATTTGCTGGTGACCTCAGAAGCAGTTTGGTTTGAATGCGATGGCAAGACTCTCCCACTGGATCAGATCCCAGCTCATCTTTTCAGCGAAGCGATGCGGGATGTGGATATGTTTGTAAGTGTTTCGAGTATCGGAACCGATCCGACTTGGGCGATCAACGATCCAAGTGCGGGCGCGGGAAGTCTATGGCATCGTATGGCGTTTGGTGAACTTCTCCCGAGCGCGCAAACCCGCGGTGAATATTTGAGAATGCTTCTCCCGAAGCTCGGCTTTGGTGACCGGTTACAGGTAGACGGAAAGTTTTTATTCGTCCAGGGGCGTCGGCATCGTTACAAAATCCACTTAGGGAGTAGCAACATCTTGATCCAGCCCAATGATCAGTATTTGTGTATTGTGGGAGTCCCCAGCGGATCGAAAACAAATCTCGTCTTTGACGGGGATAAAACGCTCTCGCTCATTTTGAGCAAGGCGTTCATGCTGATGGCAGACGACAAGATCAAGGATCCAACAATCTTGAGCCAGTTGCCGAAGTAATTACGATCCGGTTCGCTTGCTCACCGGGAATGAGACAGGTCTTGCCCCGCGCGGGATCGTAAACTTGTACATCTCAGTTGTTGGGGAGAACAGATTCACACGAATTCTCCACTGAGAAAAGAAGTTTCCCTCGCGTTCTTGAAAATCAAGCTGGGAAACATTTATTTCTCCGTTGAGATAGTCACAGGTGATCGAAAGTTCGGCGGTCCGAGAGGTCATGACGGCGACATTCTCGTTGTTCCTTGATGTTGTGATTTGCGATACCGGCAACCAGCTCTTAAACGGCAAACCGGAGGAAATTTCGCTCAGAGTTCTGATCGCATAGAGAGATTGACCACTGGTCAAAGATCGCGCAAGAACACTTAGCTCCTTTTCGTCCTTGTACTCAGTCATCGCGTACTCGTTCCGGTCACGGTCATAGAACCATAGGTTCGTGCCGTCGGCGACAATCCGAATCCGCAGACGATCAAGATGATAGTCCGTAAACTCTAACTTGGGTTTGCTCCGACCTTCGGTGGGATTAAAGTAGAGGTTTGTCCTGATCGTTGATTCTTCGCGACCGGTGCGTTGCGAACCCGACATCAAGATCTCCACGGACTTGCCTCGGTAAAATCCAAATGCTCGGGTGAGACCATCGGCATTCACGGCTGGGACCGATACCGCGGCGGCTTGAACCAGAACCAAAACACAAGCGGGGAAGAGTCGAGACATCATGTTTGAGACTACTTAAATCTTCTTAATGTTCGCAACGAACTGGATGATCCTGGCGTCATTTTTAGCATGGCACAGTATTCGATTAAGTCCCAAGAGGGTGTAAATTACGTTGAGCTTCTACTTGACAACGAGATGGTTCGCACAGAGTCCGGGGCAATGCGGTTCATTCATGGTCAAATCAAGATGGAGTCAAAATCGCCGGGAATCGGCGGAATGTTTAAGGCGGCTTTGACCGGAGAATCTATCTTTAGACCAACCTATACTGGAACCGGAAGGCTTGTTTTGGAGCCTTCAATGAATAGCTTTTACGAATTAAACTTGCAAAATGAGGGCTATGTTCTAGACCGAGGGGCTTATTGGGCTTCCGATGGAGCGATCACGGTGGATGCACAAGCGAACAAGCTCATGGCAGGGTTCGCGGGTGGGGAAGGTTGGGTTCAAACTCGCGTCAGCGGCACGGGAAAGGTCATTCTCATGGTCCCTGGTCCGGTTCAGATTATTGACCTTGTCAATGACCGGATGGTGGTTGATGGGAGCTTTGCGGTCGCACGCTCGACCTCGCTTGACTTTAAGGTAGAGCGTTCAACCAAATCCATGATCGGTTCCATGACGAGTGGAGAGGGAATCGTAAACGTATTCGAGGGCACGGGAAGGCTTTTTCTCGCTCCCATTCCAAACAAATACGTCCTGCTACAGGACCTGATCCTGAGTATGCGAATGTCTAGCTCAGGTTAGATACTCTAGAACCTGCTTGGCATGATACTGGTCGTGACCAAGCAGGTTTTGCATTTGGACCTGGATCGACATCGGTCCCCACTCTGGGTGTTGGGCACAGTTGAGCATTTCTTCTGGTGTTACCTGTCTCAACCATTGCACCGTAGTTTCGCGCTCGGCCAGAAAGTCATCCAGGCTCGCTCGAAAGTCCCAAGTTTCGTACGAGAGTTCCACCGCTCGTTCGCCCTCATCGTAAGGGGTGGGAACGAACCCATCTTCGGCGAGAGTGCTTACCATCCTCTGGCGAAAAATAGGTTCCCAGTCAAGAAGGTGAGCGATGACTTCACGCGGTGTAAACCGATCGGGGTCGTTTCGTTCATCCCATTGAGATTCAGACAGTCGCGAAAGTAGTCCCGACAAGATAAGGGAAGAATCCAAGAGTCCGGAGAACAGATAGGGTGCCATCAATTCCTTTGACGCGATCCAGCCACGGTCTGTTGCGTCGGTCTGTAATCCAGTCCGATTCCATCCCTGAAT
>JBEIDH010000027.1:0-31533 GCA_040383535.1 Chthonomonas sp. | reverse complement strand
GGTTCTCAAACTGCCCGCCCCAGGTGACATAATTGCCTTCCTGAAGCGTCACCTTTTCTCGAACCGCCTTCTGCGCTTCTGCGACAAATGACCCAAGATCACGATCTCGCACGTTGAGCGTAACGACCACTCGCCTTTTCCCAGATTCACGAGAAATCTGGGCTGGAGCCGGGACATTTTCAAGACTCGCTAGAGTGCTCAGCGGAACAGCACCGCCATTTGGGGTTTCGATCATCAAATTTCGCAGTGCGTCCACATCGTCGCGAATCACCTTTGGCAATTGAACCGTAAGATCAAACCGGCGATCACCCACCACGATCTGCCCAACCGGCTCACCACCGAGCCCAACTGCGATCAGCTGCTGAATTTCAGCGATGCTGACCCCGACTCGGGAGATTTCATCGCGGTCAATCTGGATTTGCAACACCGGGACGTTGTCCACCTGCTCGACTTCGACATCTTGTGCGCCCGGGATTTCGCGCATGACTGCTGCGATCTCATCTGCCTTCGTCTTGAGTTCATCCAGGTCCTCTCCGAAGACCTTGATCCCAACGTCCGCTTTGACTCCTGACACGATTTCCGCGAACCGGAGTTGGATCGGCTGACTGAAGTTATAACCTTGACCTGGGACCTCTTGGATCTTTTTTTCGAGTTCTTCGATCAGCTTCTGCTTTGTCATCCCGCGTCGCCACTGGCTTTTCGGTTTGAGCATCACAAAGCTGTCGGAGAGGCTCAGAGGCATCGGGTCGGTCGCAACTTCGGGGGTGCCAGTCCGTGTGAACACAGTCCAAACCTCCGGAACCTCGCGAACCTTCTTTTCGTAGGCCGTCACAAGCTTCATCGTCTGCTCCAAATCAACCGTGCGTAGTCGTACAGGTTGGATCACGAGCGAACCCTCATCGAGCTGCGGTACAAATTCCGACCCTAATCGGGAGAATATCGCAACTGTTGAGACCAGCAGAATCCCCGCCAAACCAAGCACCAAGCCCTTCCGTCGCATCGCAAAAGCCAAAGATGGCTTGTACATTTTCGCCAGACGATCCATCAGCGGATTGTGCTTTTCCTGCGTATCGCGCGACAAAAATAGCGAGCAAAGCGCTGGAACCAAAGTGAGGGACAGCACCAATGCTCCAACGAGAGCAAGGATGAACACCAGTGCCATCGGCTGGAAGAGTTTGCCTTCGGTTCCCTCAAGGGCAAGGATCGGGATGAATGTCGCAATGACGATCAGCTCACCGAACTGGGTTACCTTTCGAACTTCCGATGTAGCCGACTTCACGACCGCTGCGTGTTCCTCCTTGGTCAATGTTCTGCCAAGTCGCGTTCGAGCTTCGCTCAACCGCCGAACGCAGTTTTCGACCATGATCACCGCGCCATCCACGATGATGCCGAAATCAATTGCGCCAAGGCTCATCAAGTTTCCGGAGATATGAAACTGCTTCATGCCGATGATTGCGAAAAGCATCGCGAGAGGAATGGTTACCGCCGCGATGATTGCGCCACGGAAGTTCCCGAGTAGGATGACCAAAATGAGCACAACCAAGATCGCGCCTTCGATAAGGCTCTTTTCCACGGTGTGTAGAACTTCACCGACGAAGTCAGCTCGGTTATAGGTGGTTGTTAAGACCACGTCCTTCGGAAGCTGGGCTTTGATTTCGCCGATGCGCTTGTGGATCGCGTTGGCAACCGTTTGGCCATTCGCTCCCTTCAGCATCATCACGATCACGACGAGGGATTCCTTGCCGTCTTTTGTCGAAACCCCGGTCAAAACGGGTACTCCTAGATTGACCTTCGCGACATCCCGAATCAGAATCGGCTGGCCGTCGTCGGTGCGAATTGTGACTTTTTCAATGTCTTCGGTCGTGGTCGCCATTCCAATGGACCGAATCAGTACTCTTTCGCCGTTGGATTCCAGGACTCCACCGCCGACATTTTCATTATTGGACTGAAGGGATTCAACGATGGAACTGATGCCGATCCCTCTGGCTTGCATTGCCACGGGGTCAAGTTCGACTTGGTACTGCTTCACACTCCCATCGGTGACATTGACCTCGGAGACGCCTCGAACCGTGCGGAGTTGTGGCGAGATCACCCAATCCTGTAGTTCGCGCAAATCCATCGGGGTGCGAGTATCGCTTTCCAGGGCATACATATAGATGTCCCCAAGCCCAGTGGAAACGGGTCCCAATTGCGGAGCGGGGACATTTTCAGGGAGATCTTCGCGAATACTAGAGAGTCTTTCGTTCACGAGCTGACGCGCGAAGTACGTATCCACGTGATCGCCGAAGGTCACGTTCACCTGAGAAAGCCCAAATTGGCTGAGACTCCGCACTTGGTCAACTCCCGGAAGGCCGCTAATCGCGGTCTCAATCGGGAATGTGACCAGCTTTTCAACCTCGATCGGACTCATTCCACCCGTTTCGGTGTTGATCGAGATCGTGTTCGTCGTGATGTCTGGAACCGCATCAAGGTTCACCTGACCCCAAGAAACCAAACCTAGCCCCACGAGCAAGATTGCGCCCAAGATCACAACGAAGCGTTGTGCCAGGCTGAATTCTAAAATTCGCTCTAGCATCAGTGCTCGTGTCCCTTGAGTTCGCCCTTCTGTTGCTCTGACTTAAGGATAAAGCCGCCTTCACTCGCGACGGTGTTCCCAGCTTTGACTCCGGAGAGAATTTCGACCCACGGACCAGACCGTAGACCAACCTTAACTTCGTGCTTGTGAAACTCTCCCGAGGCTTCTTTCACAAAGACGTAGCTCGCGTCGCCATCCAGAATCACCGATGATTGGGGAACCACGGTCGCTGTTTTTGGCGTCCCGGTTTGGAAGAAGACGGTCACAAACATCCCGGGCTTTAAGAGCATGGAAGTATTTTCGACCACGCATTGAACTGGAAGCGCGCGTGACTTTTCGTCCACGCGACTGCCAACCACCTGAACCCGAGCCTGAATGAAATCCAAGCTCGATTTGGTTCGTTGAATTTCAACACTTGCCCCCACTCGGACGGTGTCCGCAAGCTTTTCCGGAACGTTTGCGGTGACCCAAACGGAGCTTAAGTTCTCAATTTCGAGAAGGTTCTGGGTGCGATCCACGGCTTGCCCTCGGGTGACATCCATATGCGTGACGACACCTGAGATCGGTGCGGTCAAATTCACCCTGCCAATATTGGCTCCTGCTCCACCTGTGTAGGTTCGATAGGTCGAGCGAGCGTTGGCAATCATTTGGCGGGCATTGGATTCTGCCGATTTCGCGGACTGGACCGAGGTCAGCGCCCTGGAAACTTGCAGCTTTGCTTGCGCGAGTTCAGACTCAGCGGTTTGTACTTCTTTTGAATTTTGGAGTCCTTGCCGAGCAATATTCTGTTCTCTTGCGACGCCGTCCTCGGCGATTTTGAGCTGGCTTTTCGCGCTTTTCAGACGCACACGATCTTGCTCTATGTCGAGTTCTGAGTCCTCAAGTTCTCGTCGAGAAACAATATCTTGCTCGTATAGGCTCTTAAGGCGTTCGTATTGTTTGGTGTGAACTTCGAATTCCTTTTGAGCGCCATCGAGTTCGCTTTGAGCGGTGATCAGCTGGCGCTTTGCTTCTTGGAGCGCAGCTTGGTTGAACGCACCGGCACTGGCGAATTTCTTTTGGCGATCCAGGTTTTGCGTCGCGGAGGTCTGTTCCGATCTTGCCAGCGCAAGCTGCGATTGGGCCTCAGTCACCGCGCTTTGCGCGGAAAGTTGTGCCTGCTCGGCATCGGCGATGTTTTCCCAAGCCTCAGCGAGTTCGGTGGATTCGATGACCCCAATCACCTGGCCTGCTTTAACAGTCTCGCCAAGACGGACATTCAGCGAAATGACTCGCCCCGGAACGGGCGGTGTAACCATTGCTTTACCTTTGGTGGTTGAATTGACGGTGCCCGGTACGCTAATCTCTGGCGAGACGTCGCGCAAAACCGCAATGGTGGTTTTGATCCCCGCGAGTTTGGCCGCGTCGGCTGTGAGTTCAACCGCAGCTTCTTCGCTACCATGATCATGTCCAGCATGATCGTCATGAGCGGCTTCTGCAGCGTGGTCGTGGGGGTCGGCTTTGGGCTTTGAACTGCACCCGGTGACGAAAAGGCTTGCGGCCAGGGTCAGAGCGAGTACTGTCCAACGTGATGGTTGGCGAAATTGATTTAAAAAGTGTTTTTGCAATAGAGTCTTACCAGTAGGGTCGGGTCGCTGAAAAAGTCAGCGAACGAACAAACTAAGCAAGACGAGCAGGCGGGGCGCGAGCGGGAAATTGACGGGGTGGACCGTTCGGAAAATGACCAACGGTCCAGATGAATGACCTTTGGATTCTGCGATTTGAAGAAGCAAGGATCAACCTAACCGAGTTGTTCGGCAGGACGAGGTCCCAACCGATACTTGGAGCGATCTTGAGCTCAAAAACCTCGTGGTTCGAACAACTCCTGAGTTCGCAGTGATTGTGTTGATCCGAATCAAGGGAACTAACTCCGGCGGATTGGTGGGATCCGGCCGGGCAGGGAGAGCATGGCTCCTTTGAAGAATGGTTATGACTCGCGGCACATTGGTGGAACTGGGCAAGCAGAATCAGCACAACGATACACGTGTGCAAAAGCGCTCCTCCCCAGTTTTTACGTTTGCCGACTTTCATGTGGGTTATTTCAGAATCTCTAATTGTAATACGAAACCTACGCAGCAATTTTGACCTGTCCGACAAATTCGACTTCTGCTCGCGAACTAACTTCGTTATAAGCTAGGACGTTCAGGGCGGGCATGTAGCGTTCCACCAACCGACGAAGGGGAAGACGGATCGTTGCCGAGCAAAGAAGCACCGCCTGAAGACCCTGCGCCATCGCGTTTTCGCTTTGTTCGCGAAGTTCCTTGATCACGTTTTGCTGAGTCAACGGATCCAGAGCCATCACGGCTCCTCCTGCTGTTTGCTGGACGGATTCGTTCATCGAACGCTCCAAAACTGGGTCAAGGGTAATGCAGTAAAGCTTGTTTTCGTGATCCAGGAATTGGCGCGTGATGGTGCGGGAAATTGCGCTCCGCACGAGTTCACCGAGTTGCTCCGGATCTTTCACCCGAGAAGAGTAGTCAGCCATGGTTTCCAAGATCGTGACCATATCCCGAATCGGCACCCGCTCTCGAAGAAGATGCTGGAGAACCTTCTGGATGTCCCCGATTTGCACGACAGCCGGGACAAGTTCCTCAACGACATTGGCATTGATCTCCTTCGCATTCTCAACGATCTTAAGAACTTCCTGGCGGGAAAGGAGTTCTGCGGCATGGGCCTTGACGATCTCGCTGAGGTGGGTGCTGATCATCGCGCTTGGCTCAATGACGGTGTAGCCGTTTCGATCGGCAAGATCACGCGCAGACGGATCAATCCACAGCCCTTCGAGTCCAAAAACAGGCTCGGTGGTCGGGTGACCTGGAATCGGTTGCATCACGCCTCCAGAATTAATCGCGAGCAACATATCCGGCTCGACTTCGGCCCGTGCGACTTCTTCGCCACGAACCTTGAAAACATAAGCATTCGGTGGAAGCGAGACAGAATCCCGAATCCGAACACTCGGCATCACAAATCCGAGATCAATCGCAAGCTGGCGACGTGTCGCAATAATCCGGTCAGAGATATCACCCCCGACTTTGGCATCGGCAAGTTTGGTGAGGTTGTATCCGATCTCAATTTCGAGAGGATCAACGGTAAGGAGCGGCAAGACGGCTTCGGGGGAGTGCTGAGAAGGCCCTGCCTGTGCAGCTTGCAGCGCTTGATTTTCAGCGTGAGCTACGGCGGCAGCATCCACGGGCTTATTGCCATCCATCGCGCGTCCGACGGCGGCCTCATTCTTTTTGAGGAATCGTCCGCCCAAGATCAGCGCACCGCCTACCGCGACAAAAATTAATGTTGGAAATCCGGGAACAAAGCCAAAGATGAGCAGGGCTCCACCAGCAGAGACAATCGCTTTTTGCTGACTGGCGACTTGCTGGAAAACTTCCGCACCCATGCTTTGCTCTTGGCCCGCACGGGTGACGAGCAAACCACTTGCGACCGAAATCAGCAAGGCAGGAATCTGAGAAACTAAACCTTCACCCACGGACAGAAGTGCGTACTTCTGCAAAATCTGCATGATATCGCCTTCGCCGCGCATGAATCCAACCCCGATTCCACCGATGATATTGATCGCGATGATGAGCAGGCTGGCGATGGCGTCGCCCTTGACGAACTTGCTCGCACCATCCATCGAACCGTAGAAGTCTGCTTCAGCCTTGACGTCCTTTCGACGTTGACGGGCTTGATCTTCGTTGATGAGTCCAGCGGCAAGGTCGGCGTCAATCGCCATTTGTTTACCGGGCATCGCGTCCAAGGTAAACCTAGCAACGACTTCGGACACACGGCCCGAACCATTGGTGATTACCATGAACTGGACGATCAGCAGGATCATAAACGAAATGAATCCCACCAAGAAATCGCCACCCATGACGAAATTCCCGAAGGTCGCGATCACCGAACCAGCTTCGCCATAACCCAAAATCAGCTTGGTCGCGGCAATACTTAACGCAAGTCGGAAAAGGGTGGTGACGAGGAGCAAGCTAGGGAAGATGCTAAATTTGACTGGTTCGCTTACGTTGATCGCACCGAGCAGGATCATGACGGAGCTAGCAATGGCAAGACAAAGCCCGAAGTCCAGAATGAAGTGCGGCAACGGCAGAATCAACATCGCCACCACAACCAACATACCGAGACCCATGAGGAGGTCGGTGTGCTTCAGGAGCTTCTGTAAGTTCTGCATGATTCCAGTGAGTCCCAAATGGGGCTAATTGGAATGTCGGTATTTCTGCGGGGATTCTGTAGCGCGGACGGGTACAAATAGGGAACTCTGGCCAGCAAACATGAGTTAAGATGAAGAAGTAGTTTTTTGGATTGCTACTAAGGACCGTTATGAACCCAATTCTAAGATATCTGGCTTTGCTTTCAGTTTCCGTTTTGCTTGCGTCATTTGCTATCGCACAACCCCGTTCGGGAGGTCGTCCGAGCGAGATGAACATGAAGCTGATGCAGCCAATCATGACAGCGGCTATGGCTGATCGTGATGCGCTGGCTAAACTCAAGCTCACCCCAAAGGAACAAGCCGCAGTGCGTAAGCTTGATGAGGAAATGGGGAAGGCGATTCAGAAGCAATTCCCGAGCATGAGGCAAAGCATGTCCGATGCTGACCAAAAGAAGATGGTCGCTGCTGTTCTCAGTCAGATGAAGGCGCGTCGGGAGAAGCTCAAGACGGTTTTGGGGCCAGCCCGCTTTGCTCAGTATTCTAAGTTTTACGCGACGGCAGAAAAAGACCCGAAGCTTACGTCCCAGTTCTCTGGTCCAGAGATGGAGAAGCGTACCGCCGAACTCAAGAAGCGGATGGAAATTCGGGATCGTGTCGAAAAGGAGTTCGCGAAGAAGCATCTGAGCGAGAGTCAGATTGAGGAGAAGTCTTTAACCAAAGCAGGAGCGAGCCCAAGCCAAAAGACTCAAGTAAAGAAAATTTTTGCGGCCACGAATGTCAAGCGCTCTAACCTCTTTAAGAACAATTCGAGGGCCAGAGAAAGAAGTCCAGAGCAATGGAGCAAAGAAGCCAAGGCAATGCGGGATGGCATGACAAAGCTTGATAAAGATCAGGACGCTCAGTTAACAAAGGTCTTAGGGGTGGAAAAGCTCAAAGTGTTCAAGGCGGAACGAGACCGGATCACAACCGCCCAAGGAAAGGAAAAGCGAGCAAGAATTGAAGCCGAAGAAAAGAAGGCAGGAATCAAGCCTTTCGGAGGACCACAAGGCGGAATGGGCAGACCGAATGGCGGAGGTCGCCCAGGCGGTTCTCGCCCTAGCGGTCCTCGCTAAGGTTTTCCGCTCAAACAGGCAGGTAGTAACCCCATTCAGGGGCTTGATCGGGGTCATTACAGATGCGTTCACCGCACTTGATGGCCCCGAATTTTTCGTATAGCCGGTGAGCATCCAGGAATAATTTGTCGCTCCAAATCTCGATGGCATCCACGTCCCGTAGCTTCGATTCGTGCAAGATCAGATTCATGATCGCGCTCCCGATTCCGAGCCGCCGACCTGCCGGACGAACGTACATGCGCGCGACTTCTGCCGAAGTCCCCGCAACGCGCAAATTCTCCTCACCTCGAACAAGTTCCCCGAGATTGCCTTTAATGATAGGGAACCAAACCACGCCCCCGCAACCCACGATTTGGCCATCCAATTCGGCGACCCAGAATCTCGCTTGATTCGGATCACAGTATTCGCTCAGGTCATAGAGGTCGGCGTGATACCCACCCTCGTCCCAAGTGAATCCATATTCGGCATACACCTCAGCGACGGTGGCGACGACTCCAGCGGAGTCCGCGGGCGATGTTAGGCGGATGATTGGGTTCATGATTCTATTATTGCTCCCTAATGTTTGTAGATAGACATTCGTCGGACTCAAGATTGGAAGTTGGTGGCTCACTTACAAATGTCATCCTGAGCACAACGGAGTGGAGTCGAAGGATCTGACAGAACCGGTGTGTGGGAACGAGTTCATCACTTACCCTTTGAAGCGGAACGACCCGGGTCCGGTTCGTTCCCACACCCAGGTGGGGGCATACCTCTCCATTCCGCCTCGCTGCAGTAGAAATGACGGCTGGAAGCTCCAGCCGTCATCCTTACAACCTTACTTCTTCAAAATCTCAATCGCCCTTTCCAACTGAGAATCTTTCCCAGCAAGATGCGCATCCGTATCAAGCTTTAGCTCAAAGTCCGGCTTCACACCCAGATTCTCAAGCGGAGTCCCGTCCATCCGGAACACGCCGCCACCTGGCATTCGGGCGCTTGTCCCATCAACTAGGGGCAATCCGCCAGTCCAGATCACGTAGCCCGGAGTTTGCACTCCGAGGAGCTTGGCGATACCGCGTTGACGCATCGCGTAAGGGAACATCTCGGCGTTGCTCATGCTCGTGTCGTCGCACATCACGATGATCGGGATGTCAAACGCTTGTCCGGGAGCGATGAAGGCCTCACCGCCCCGGCTCTGATAGTAGCTATGCGGTTTGCGCTCAACCATATCAATGATTCGGTCGCTGATATTCCCGCCACCATTGCCGCGAACGTCAATGATCATGCCCTTCTTATCCTGAACCGCTTCCCAGAACTGCAGATTGAAGTCAACAAGGTTGCCTCCTCCCATCCCCGCAATGTAGACGTAACCCAGCTGACCACCTGATTGCTTGTCCACGAAGTCTCGGTTTCGATCCACGATGTTCTGGTCCGATATCGCCATATACTCGGGACTTGATATCGCGCGGAACTTGACCGGGCGTTCTTTTCCATCTGTCCCCTTAACTGTGAGATTAACCTCACGACCGACTTGGTCCGCAAGAACTCCGGCGAAGAGATTTTCGTTGAGAGAAACTTCCTTACCGTTAATTTTGGTGATCACCTCACCCGGATTCAGCTTGGTCTTGGCGTATGATCCAGGAGTTCGGCGAGGAACCTTGGCAATTTTGAGCCCTGGTCCGGCGAAGTCGTAGTCATATTCCAGACCCAGAACCGCACTCGTTGAACCCCGAACGCTGCTACCCGACGCAGAAACCTCGGCGTGGCTTGCTTCCAATTCGCCTGTCATACAACCGAGGATGAATGCCATTTCGCTAGGGTGCCCGACGCTACCGAGAAGAGGGAAGTACCGCTTGCCGATATCCTCCCAATTGCGGCCGTGGAAGTGGGGATCGTAGAAGCTCCGGTTGTAGCTTCTCCAGAATTGCCGGAATGCGGCTTCGCGTTCAACTTTCAGGTCGCGCGTCCAGTCGGCGCGGAATGTCACTGATTGCGATGCGAAGTTCGGGGTGCGAATATTGATAATGGTCGGCACCCCGCCCTTCAGCGCGATCAACTTTGAGTTATCCGAGCTAAATGCAAAGGACCCAATCCCACCTCCACCAGAAATCGCACGAGCTTCTTCACCGCTATACTCCGCGCGCCAAATGTCTCCACCACGAAGGTAGTACAAAGCTCCGGTTTCGGGATCCATCTGGGCGTAACCAAATCCATCCGGAAGAAGGCGCCGCACCCGGCGTGAAGCGTCTTCAAAGTCAAAGTTGAGCTTGACGGGTTCCTTGGGTTTTTCGTATTTGAGCTCCAGCTCTTGAGGACGGGCGGCTTCGTTGCTGAGTGGCAAAGCGTAGATTCCGTCCCCTTGGCGATTGCTCATGAAGTAGAGGTACTTGCCGTCGCTCGACCATTGGCTGAACATTTCCCGGGCGTTAATGCGGCTCACGTTGACCGTCTTCGAGTTCGTGGTGTCGAAGACATTGACATTGACAGCATTCTCCCAGAAGTAATACCCCGACCGGGTGATTTCGTCGCTGAACGCAACATACCGCTCGTCTGGGGACCAGGTGTAATCGGTGTCGTCGGCAAAGACGGTCGTTTTTGTCCGGGAGATCACCTTGGTGATTTGCTTGGTGGTCAGGTCGTACTTCCAAAGTCCGGCATCCACACCGGTACGGACAAAGCTGATCGCCTTTTTACTCGGCATCAGTTGAACGCTGGTGATATCTGTCGCATCTTTGGTGACTGGTACGGCGGTGGCAGTACTCGAATCCATTTGGAAGAGATTCACGGCGCCATTGCGATCGCTTCGGAAGTAAACGGTTTTATTGTCTTGCCCCCAGATCGGGTCAGTATCAATCCCGGCCCAGTTGGTGAGCTGGGTTGCATCATCCGCATTTGGACCCTTACCCTTTTTGATTGGCACCATCCAAAGTTCGCTTCGGGCTTCGAGGATTGCCATTTCTCCATTCGGGCTCAGGGCAAAACCATCAGCATTTCCACTGAGAATTTGGCGTTGTTCCTGGGGTGTTTTGTCATCGGAGTTAAGGAAAATCTTGACCTCCTTTGCCGTTCCTGGTTTCAAATCCTGGGTAAAAGTCTTTCCATCGCGTTCGTATGCCATGACACTCGCGTTGCGTGCAACGGTCAAGAATCGAACCCCGGCCCCACCAACGTAATCGGTGATCTGCGAGGACTTGCCATCAAGGCCGATCTTATGGATGTTTGGGGTTCGCCGGGAATTGTCGGTCCACGGCTTGAACGGCTCATCCACCTTTCGGGTGCTAGGGGTCTTTTCGGCGACGGACACGGTGAACATCGCCTTACCGTCCGGTGACCACTTACTCCACAGGTGTTGGAACCGGTTATCACGCAGGGACTGGCGCTTTCCGGTTGCGAGGTCAACGCTCACCAATTGCGCAGCGGCACTCCCTTCGTATCTTGGCCGGACAGCAGGGAAGCCACTGCGCTGGTAGGCGAGAAACTTTCCATCTGGGCTTAGGACCGGGTTAACGACATTTCGAATATCCTGGGCGTGGCGCTTTAAGGCACCTGATTCGACATTGACCGAGTAAACGCTGAACCAATTGTCATCGCGATAACCTCGGAAAACAACCGCCTTACCATCCGGGGTCCAGTCGGTGGGGGTGTCATTCCCGCTCCAGAATGTGACGCGCTTCGGCTTGCCGCCTTCGGGCTTGACCACAAAGATGTCGTTTCCACCGGTGCGAGTACTGCTGAAGGCGATCCACTTTCCGTCTGGAGACCAGACTGGGTTATCGTCCATTTCGACGTGGCTGGTGACTGGAAAGGCGCGGCCCCCGGCTGAGGAGGCAACCCAGATGTCCCCTTGGTAGGAGAAGGCAAGTTCTTTTCCGTCGGGGCTTAGGGCAAGGTTTCTGGCTCCGATGATCGGATCTTGGGCAAAGCAAACCCCAGCGAGGGTTCCTACGGCGAGCAACGCAATCGTACGCATGAATTACTTTACGCGATTTTGGGTTGCAATTGTTAACCTGACTTCTCGTGGGATTTGAAGTCAAATGATAAGGGAACTCGCTTCACTTTCCACCAGAATGCTGAAAATCAGTTTCCATTTGTTAACTAGGCTACATTAGAAGCGGCTCTTGGGATTACCACGGATGAAGAAAGTTAGGCAAGGTCCCTAGACGGCTCCATGGTCAGATTTGAACTCAGAAGATTGCGTACAAGCTCAAGCAGGTAATGATACTATGTTCATGAATTTACTAATTTAGTAAAGTAATTTTGTAATTTTATTATGCTTTATTTTGTGTTAAGAGATTTTTTGAAGTATTCATCAAATGTTATTAACAAAAGGTTAATCAGAATTTAACCAAAAATTCATACTTTGGCTTGCATAATGCTTTCGTTGGGTCTGGGGCAGATATCTCTGGGCTCGATAGAAAGAGGAAAGAGGAATCAATATGAATCGAAATAGTTTAATGTTGGCTGGCTTACTTGCAGTTGCAGGTTCAGCTCAAGCTCAAAACAGCGTAAAGTTCATCGGCGCAGGATCATCTGCAATGTTTGAAACTGTCCGAATTGCTGCTGGCGAAATCACTGGTTTGCCACAATTCCCTGCAGTTTCAGGCGATCCTAAGTACGATGCCTACCGATGTGCAATCCGATTGACAGAAAACGACGGCACCAACAACTCCGGTTCTGCTTGGGTTGTCGTTAAGGGCGCTGCTGGTAGCCGAGAAGTATGGGTTTATGTTTCCCTCGACTCCACAGTCGGTGTTCGAACTTACTTCAAGAGTGCTGCGATCTCTCAAATCACAACAAACGCGGCAGGCCAAGGAATCGAAACTTCCCCAGCTAACTCAGGTCCAGGACTTATCGTTAACGAAGCACTTGACCTTCCAGCCGACGTTCAAACTCTGCTCAACGGCAAGATCGTTGACGCTGGTATGACAGACATCACTCCAGTTGACGCGAAGGCAACAACAAAGGAATCCCTTGATGCTGGCTACAATGCAACCACAAACCGAGTTGCTGGTCTTGGCGGAACAGGACTCTTCGACAGCTTCACAGCCGTGGTTAACTTCAGCCTTTCCGCTCGTCCATTCGCACTCAAGTCCATCGGAGCTGCTCCAGTTCTCGCGTTTGTCAACAAGCTAGACGCAACAGCTGGCGGATTCGGTAACTACGCATCCACAGGATTGAACGTAAGCAGCCAAACTCTTGCAGGTTTCTACGATGGAACTTTCAAGTCCACTACAGACCTCATCAATGATTCCGCTGTAACTGGAAAGGCAGTTGCTTCCTTCCAACGAGAGCCACTCTCTGGTACTTACGTTACTTTCGAGTACTGCGTATCCCGATCACTCAGAAATCTCACCACCCAAGAAGCTCTTGTTGACGCCTCCGCTGGAGCACTCAACGAAGCGAATTGGAGCCGAACGACTTCTGGCTACGCAGCCGGTCAGTTCACTACAGGTGGACGAGTTCGAGGATCCGGTACTGGTAACTTGGTCCGAGGAGTTGCACGAACTCCAAACGCACTTGGTTACAGCTTCTGGTCCACAGGTACGTTCTCTGGTCAAACCGCTGCAAACACCTTCTACATGACTGTAGATGGCGTTGATCCAGTGATTGACAACTACAGCAATGGAACCTACCCAACAGCTGGTCAAGTTACTTTCAAGAACGTAAAGAACGGTAGCTACCCGATCTGGTCACTCCTCCGAGCGGTCGTTTCCCCAACTGCTGGTGCAAGCGTTCTAGACGTTCTCAACCAAGCAACGATCTCCGCTGATACTTCGAACTTCGTACCACTCACATCCATGCGAGTGTTCCGATCCCACCGAACTCTCGCTGAGTTTGATCCGACTCCTGCATCCAACGGAATCGTTGCTGGTTCATCTGAATCCGGCTCCGACGCTGGTGGATTGGTCTTCTCCATCAATGCTGAAGAAAACTTCTTCGCATCCGTTGGTGCTGAGTTGACAGAGCGACGACAATAATCGCGAAAAACTAAACCGTAGTTTCGAGACGCAGGCACTTTTCGGGTGACTGCGTTTCGGAACGAAAGACCCCAAAAGAATACAAGTAAATTTACGGAAAAGAAAACCATGAATACAAAGAACATCCTCATCGCAAGCCTCGTGCTCGCAGCTGCTGCTAGCCAAGCGCAAATCCTTACTCCTGATGCAACTCTCACTGCTCAGTTCAACACTGATGCAATGTCCAACAACTTTGCAGCTTCAACTGTTATCCAATCAACTGGCCGCGGCGTTGGCTACGGAGCAAGCACAAGCTTCTTCCCACAAGCACAAGCTGAAGCAAATGCGATCACTCACTGGAATTTCGGAAAGTACAACGGTGGAAACATCGCTTCTGGCGACTTCTTCCAGTTCGGCGTACACGCTTATGCTGTGAATGCTGCAAGCCCAACAAACAACGGAACTGCTCCTGTCAGCATCTTCGTTTCCATCTTCAAGGCTGCTGCCGGTGCCCCAGGTGCTGGTTCGATCAACGCTCTTGGTGCAGCAATCATCCAGAACGCTGAAATCAAGATCCGAAATAACACAAGCAGCGCACCTATTTCTGAGAGAATCTATTACACAGACAAGTTGAACACTCTTGCTAGCCTTAGTGCTGGCGAGCAGTACATCATCAAGTTCGCTCCATCCGTGGGTGGAACTGGTTCTGCAACCAACTTTGCTGTTCTCGTTCCACGAGCAACCACAACTGCAGGCACCAGCCTCTCCTCAATGAGCCAAGCCGATAAGGACCTCTTCCGACGAGAGTGGATTTCGAACGCCAATAGCTCGATTGCAACTCTCTACCGAGAAACTCCAACTGCAAACGCTAACCCAATTGCTTACCGAATGTACACAGCAGCTGTACCAGAACCAGCTTCCATGCTTGTTCTCGGTGCTGGCGTATTGGCTCTCATCCGAAAGCGAAAGAACGCTTAATCGAGTTCTCTCGACCTGACCAATTCTGCATCACCTCTGGCACACGACCAGAGGTGAGCAGATTCAAAAATTTTACTTAGAGATAGGAAGTCTGCAACCATGATTCGAACAAACACGCGTCGCTTTAGCGCATTTACACTCATCGAATTGCTCGTCGTGATCGCCATCATCGCGATCCTCGCCGCTATTCTTTTCCCAGTCTTCGCACAAGCTCGCGAGTCTGCCAAGATCACCTCTGGCCTTAGCAATTCAAAGCAGGTCCTGATCGGGATGATCCAATACAACTCGGACAATGATCAGTCCATGCCCCTTGGAACTAACCCGTTCTACATTGCACGCGATCCAAGCAACCGAGCATTGGCGAGCACCTTCTGGCACAACAGCATTCAGTCTTATATTAAGAGCTACGATGTCATGAGAATCCCAGGGGACGGAACTCGACCAGAAAAGAGCCTTACTCCGTGCACCTATGATCGCCTCCGATCAACCGTCGGCTCCGTTCAAAATGTGAGTTGGATCGCGAACCCAGAACTTGGAGATTCCGATTCTTCCGCAACGACAGTCACGCCAATCTCCGAAGGCATCATTTCTTCTCCTGCGGAAATGATCATGTTCATGAATGGCGAGCGACCGCGAGATGCGATCGTCGGTGCACCGTCCACGGTTGTTTTTGAACAAGCTCTTCCGCTCGTCAATGGATCTGCCTGCTCCTTGCTTACATGGCCTCACTGGATTACTGTTCGCACCGATGCCAGACAGTTCATCGGCGGACTGACCTCTTCTGCAGTTTTCAAATCTGTGCCGCACCACTCCCGAGGAGTCTTCTTCGCTCACTACGACGGTCACGCAAAGATGGCTAACTTCACGATCAAGAAGACGAATGACACTGCCCAGTTGCAACTCAACGCACGTCAACTTGAAGGGAAGTATCCTTACTGCAAGACAATGCGACCTGATGCTGATAACACAGCCTGTAACCTTACATGGCGCGCAACCTTCTAATCGGAACGTTGCCAATTCTAGCCACCCTCCTTGCGGGGGTGGCTTCCGCGCAAGTCGCGAAGCCGATTGGGCTAGTTGCACCTCGTGCGTCTTTAAAAATTTCTAAAGTTCTAACCGTAGAAAAGAACGACACGAAAACCTTCACACGGGAAATCATTCGTCTAAGTTATCGCGCTGGCGATCCGGTGATGATTTACCTGTGCATCCCGAAGGGCGTTAAGAAGCCACCGGTAGCATTAGTGCTCTACTCGTTTCCCCAAGAAGCAACCACTCGTTTCTTGAAAGATGACTTTTGTAATTGGATTACCAGCAAGGGAATCGCCTTTGTTGGGTTCGAGGGATCATATACCGGAGAGCGTTACAAGACCGGTCCGATGAAAGAGTGGTTTATTTCCGAACTGCCTGTCTCCATGTCCCGCACCGTCCACGATGTCCAGATCATTTCAGACTATGTGTCTTCAAGGGCTGACCTAGACAAAGCCCGCATCGGAATGTTTGGGCAAGGTTCTGGCGGCACGGCTGCGATTCTTGCCTCAAGCGTCGACGCGCGGATCAAGGTTCTTGATGTGATGAACCCGTGGGGAGATTGGAATAACTGGACAAAGTCAGCGTCTGAAATCCGAACTCCAGAGGATCGAACTCGCTTCATTTCCAGCCCATTCCTGAAGAGCATTGCTCCTTACGATCCGATTCCGCAGCTGCCGAAAGTCAAAGCAAATCACTTTAGAATGCAGTTCATTAGCAAAACTGCGAATGTCGTGGAGTCAGCGAAAGCCCGAATGCTAAAAGCAGCGCCAGCCCGAACAGTGAAAAAGACTTATCCTGATCCCGGTTCCAGCGCGAAAGATCTCACCGACGGCAAGGTTTTCAACTGGATCGCATCGAAATTGAAGTCGCTTTGATCCCTGCAATCTGCCCATCAGCAACCTTGCTACCTGTTACAGCAAGGTTGCTATTTTGTCCCGGTATCTCTCTCAGATTGATCTCAAATTGCCTGGAAAGCTTGGAATGATCCCCTCAGCGTTTTGGGGAAAATGCCATGCAAAAATTATCAATCATCATCGGGCTAGCGGTAGGGATGACCGCGGCGGCGCAAGCCATTACGTGGAGACACGATCTCAACACGACTTTCCAAGATCAGTCCTTCGTGGACAAGTTCGCCATCGGAGTTTTTCAGTACGCAGATACTCCGAGCGATCGCCGATCTGGGGTTCTCATTTCGGACCGCTATGTTTTGACCGCTGCGCACAATTTCCGCTGGGGAATTGCGACGACGTTTACAATTGGTGGCCAGGTCTATCAAATCGCGAACTTTAACCGGCATCCGCAATACACCACGGCCGGTGCTGCTAACGACCTTGCCGTCGTGCGTCTCACAAAAAGGGTCACAAACGTTGTCCCGGCTCCGGTGAATTTTCTTCCGGGTTTGCTTAGCCAATTTATCTACTTAGGAGGCGCCGGTGGAGCTGGGGCGGTAACCCGGGCGACGTCATGGAATTGGACGGCTACTGTCGGAACCAATCAGATCGCTGGGGTGCAGGCGGGAACCTACACGACTACTTTTGATGGACCGGGATCAGCCGCAACCGCTCAGGAATCACATCTCATGCCCGGCGATAGTGGCGGAGGTCTTTTCCGAGAGATTGATGGCAGAATTCAGGTGATCGGAGTTGCGACATCACGCATTGGGGCAGGATACGGGGCCACCGCGAATTTCACCCGAGTGGACGTCCACCGCGCATTCATTGTTGATCGCGCGTGGGAAAGTGGTCGCGTCGAAGGCAAAATCACCCTTGGTGACTTTGTTGGAAGCACAAGCGGAATTGAAGCTACGGTTCAACTCTTTGACCCGATCACAAATCTAAAAGTCGGACAATCTAGCATGATCCTGGCTCCAGAAGGAAGTTTTAGCTTTACGACGCCGCTAAGAGGAACGTACAATGCAAGAGTCTTTGCTCGGAACTGGATGGCAAAGCGCGTGAACGGGATCAATATTCAAACCAACTCATCTACTCGGTTGAACGTGAGTTTGTTTAACGGCGACGTCACAATGAGCGGCAGGGTGGACGCGGACGACGTCAGCGCAGTGCAGGCAGCGGTGAACTCAGGAACCGGCCCAATTCGAATGGATGTCAATGGAGATCGCGCACTGTCTCAAGCTGATGTCGCTATCGTACAAGCTAACTTTGGACGACGGGGCGAATAGCCGCCCCCTCGGTTCTTGTTGGCCGATTGCTAAGGAGCTTCCGGTCCCTGGTATAATGCTTGTTCGCGTGCGCTCGTAGCTCAGTGGATAGAGCATCGGCTTGCGGAGCCGGGGGTCGGAGGTTCGAGTCCTCTCGGGCGCACCAAATCTCAAGTTATTTTTGGCACGATCTTTGCATTTTAAGGTTCGTGTCGTATAATTTTAGGACTATGAGATTTTTGTTCCTTGCCTTGCTGAGTGCATCAGCTCTATCTAGCTGGGCGATTGTCCGGCGGGACGATGTCCCCGACTCTACATACACAACCGCAGCGGTAGGTCTGCCGATCGGACTCATCACCTATACTGCAACGCCAGGCGACAAGCGATCTTGTGTATTGATCAATGATCAGTACATCTTGACTGCCGCGCACAACTATAAGCCCCAGCCAGCAAATCCGACGACGGTACGATTCGGTACCACGACTTACAACATCGTCAGTTGGATTCAGCACCCTGCTTTCAGTAGTGCAAACTATCTTCTAGGTAATGACATTTCGGTTGCCAAACTGGATCAGCGAGTCCGAGACTTCACTCCCGCCCCTCTTTACACAGGAAATTACACTCGTAATACGACTCTCACGCTTTGCGGATTCGGTTCAACTGGAACCGGGCTGACTGGCAGCAACTCGTTTCCATGGACGGCTAGAGCGGGCGAAAACGCAGTTGACCTTGACCCAGATTTGCCGAACATTTTCCTGTCTGACTTTGACCGGTTGTCTCCTGCTACAAACGGTTTGAGCTTCCTCAGTTCAAATGCGATCCCACGCGGGACCGAATGCTCGCTCGGTTTTGGGGATTCTGGCGGACCAGCATTTATCACCGTCAGCGGTGAGCGCCGTGTCGCTGGGATCAACAGTGGGGTCGGTGATCAAAATCAAAATTCCATCATTTCAGATTACGGAGATATTGCATTCTTCTCAAAGACCGTTTCCCTTAATACTTGGATCAACCAAAACTCTTGGGAGCCCGGTCGAATTGACGGAAAGCTCATTTTCCCGAATTACACCCCGACGGTTACAAATCTCCGGACCGCCTCGATCAAACTGTACAGCCCAGGAGGTACGAACCCGCTCGCAACCTACTCGGTTCCTTTGGCGATCAATAATGGCTTCTCATTTGTGACCCCGTTACGTGGTTCTCATGACATCCGAATTGAGGTTCCAGGATTCCTCGCCAAACGAGTCGTCGCGCAGAATATCACGACAACGGGTCCAAGAAATCTATCGGTGACACTGGGAAACGGAAACTGCGACGGTGATCTAGAGGTCGGACCATCCGACTTCGAGACCGTCGTCGCGAATTTTGGAATTAATACCAATGATCCGGCCCTAGGGGACTTGGACGGAGATCTGGAATGCGGCCCCGGAGACTTTGAAATCGTTGTCGCCGCATTCGGCAATGCCGGCGACGAATAAATCAGAATCGAAGCTGATAGTTGAGGCGGAGGTACCAGTTTTCACGATCGGTACTTTCGTCCATGCGTCGTTGCCAGGACGTGTTTCCAACCTGGAGTCCGAACACTTGGTTTGGACCTGGAGCTTGGTTGAAAGACAAACCGTATCGCATGAAGGTGCGTCGCTTATGCGGATCGGTTGCGTCTTCAAAGCCAAGGTTCAGCGTCAGCGGGCTTCTAGATTTTGCGCCTAGGGTGACATTGAAGTTCGAAATCTTACTAAGGGTTCTCGCTTGAAGATTCTCTCGCTCTTCCCAGCTGATGCCAAATAAGGTGTTCGCAGACTTGGAAGTTTGGTTCACTTTCCATGATGAAACCTTAGTAGGCTGAAGCGTCGAACCAAGAACTGCATCTGGTCTCGCCACTTCAAGGTGGGTCTGGAGCTGGTGAACAATTTCAAATCCAGCATTCGGTCGATAAACAGCGGAGTAGTTTCGAATCAGCGCAGATTGATCGTTTGGCAATGTGCGTTGCTTATACATGATCTGCATTGCGAATCTGCTCTTATCCATCTGACCAAAGCCGAACTGGAAGCGACGGTCCACGGCGCGTTGTTGCGACTGGGTCATCTGTGAGGCATAGTCGAACCCAAAGTTGACCGAAGACCAACTGCCAGAGAAGTTTCCAACCTGCTGTTCACGTTGCCATAACGCATTGTCTCGAACGGTTTCCGTTCCCAGCTTGAATTTAAAATCCTTGATTGGACCGAGTCCGATCTCCTTTGCCGATTGCAAAGCAAAATTTCCGACGCTTCGATTTCGCGAGTTATTAAGGTGTTGCTGGTCGTAGTTGAATCCGCCAAAATCAAGCACACCGATCTGCCCACCGGTGAGGTTGAAATTTTGGTTTTGCTTTGCGTCTCGACCATTATCGCGATCAGAGCCGTAGGTGAACTTGATCCCTCGCCCAAGATTGACCCAAAAACCGAGTTGGTTCTTGGTTTCACTTTTTCCGATTTTCTTGCGATTAATATCGGTGTGGGTCAGGCTGATCCCTGCGTTCTTTCCCAAATCAGTTCGGACTGATTGAGACTGCACCACTTCGCGTCCGCCACCATCAAAGTTGGTCATGTCGCGGCCAGATGAGATGCTGACCGTTTCGCTTATGCGCGTTTCGACCGATATCGAATTTCGCTCACTGCTCGGAGTTTGATCTTCGGTTCCGAGGTTGGTTCGAGTTTCTCGCTCAAACGCGAATTTGCCGTTGCCAAACTCTGACTGGACGGCGACATTGTTTACGGTCTGGTCAATTTTGGCCTCATCAGCGGTGCCCTCAAAGAAACGCTCGGTCCTAAAGGCCAGCGAGGACTTGCTATTGAGATTGAATCGGAAGCCGTGAAGATCTCGCACTCCGAATGCGCCATTGTCCCAATCGGTACGCAATGAGTTGCTCGTCAAGCTGAAGCTTTTGCTCGCTTGCCAGTTCAAATTCCATTGGGACTGAGACTGACCGATCATACTTCCGAGCAACTCCCGTTCCGAATCGTTCAGTTGACCGACTTGATAGAAATTCTCACTTACGTTACGGGTCACGTGCTTGAAGGAAAGGCCGGAACGCTCAAGACCAATCGATAGCCGACTTGCGTGCCGATCTGAAGCAGATGCCGACATGCTCGAAAGTGTCAAAGCACCGAGGGTCTTGCCTTGGGTTGCGAGATTAAAATCGGTTTGGGAGAGACCGGCAATATTGCCCCATCGCTCGCGCTCGGACAGGGTGAGGCGATTAACTTCGCTGAATGCCTGATCCATGGTCAGACTCTGGTAGTTAAACGAAGTCCCGCGCAGGGAACCCGCAATCGCCATAATCCCGCTACCACCGTTTTCACCACTTAGCGCCAAGGCATCAAAGTTCAAGCCGGAGCCTTTGCCAAGGTCCAAACCAAGCCGGGTAGAAGTTCTGCCGATACCAGAAGATTGGAGATAAAATCCCTTATCTTCGTTTCGTGCATTTGCCCCTGAGCCTTTTGCCATTTGGGCGATGCGCTTCAGATCGCCTTGAATTTCAGCTTCTGATCTGCGCTCGAGGGCGTTAAATTGTCGGCTGACATTGTGGCTCAAGTGCTCGAACGACCATTTGCTTCCAGACAAGCGAAGATCTTGGGTTTCGAGCGATCCATTGCTGTAGGACATCTCGGATTCGGAATAGCTCACACCGAGAGATCCCAGGGCTTTTCCAGAATTCACTGCGATTGCTTCGCGATCAAATCCAGCCTCTCGACCCAATTGTCCTGCATCGCTGAGGCGCAGACCTTGGAAATTGTTGAATGTCTTGTCCACGCTCTGAGTGAAAAAGGTTCCGGTCCATCCACCAGCATTTGCTTCGAAAGTTGACCGTCGGAGAGTTGCGCCGGCATCAGTACTGAAACTGAGCATATCTGACTTCAGCCCAAGTCCCTTGCCTGTGAATCCGATCCCATATCGGGTGGTGGTGAGCCCAGACTCCTTCTTCAGGAGCTCGCGGTCAGAGTCTTTCAGATCATTGAATCGTTTGAATCCGCGATCAACGTTCCGGCTCGAGAAATCGAGAGTAAGACCACCAGATTTCATGCTGAGGCTGGATTGTTTGATGCTCCCTGCCGAGTCTCCGACAAAAGAATAACCTTGCTGGAACCCAACGCTTCCGAACTGAACATCCTTGATGCCTAGACCATATCGCCTTAAGCCGCGTTCCTTTGCGTATGCAGCTATCGCGTCTTCCGAGAAACCAGCGTTTCGGAACGAGGCAAAACCAGCAAAGTTCTGATCAATCGTCTGAACATCTAAGCTGATCAAGCCCTTACCAACCTTGTGAGAAAGCTTTTGAACGAGGGCAGTGCCGCTCCCTTCATCGGTTCCAGGTCCATCGGCATTGCGCTCGAGGCTACTCGTGGACTTCAGCTTGCGTCTTTGGCCCATAGCCATCACGCCAGTCAACTGCGTCCCGCCACCACCGGCAAGGGCGAATTTGTTGTTGAAAGAGAACAGATCTGAGCTAACAACCTGCCCATCTGCCGTCCGCTCAGCCATCCCAAGTCCCATCATCATGGAACCTGAATTACCAAGTTGGAACTTCATTGCCGCTAAGGAAGCACTGGATCCGGCTGCGCCCACTTTTTTGTCGGGATCGTAGCGGTAAGAGACTCGCAGCGACTGTCCCTTCTTCACCGGGACTTTAAGGTAGATCACGCCGCCAGGGGCATCAACCGTAAAGTCTTGATCCGCCTTGAGGGTTCGTCCATCCAGGTCAACAAGCGCACTATCGGGAATCATGAAGCCATGCCGCAATGGAATCGAAAGCCCAAAGCCTTCAAGGATAATCGTTTCGATTGCCGCAGTACCACCGATTGGGGCGATATTTTCTGGTGCAGGAGGCGCTTTCTCAGGACTGGTAGGCGCAGGATTCTCTCCCTGGGCAAGTGAAACTTGCGAGATCCCAAGGCAAAGCAAACCCATCAACTTTAGGCTCCTTTGATTCAAACCAACTCCTACTTCTATTATCTGCTACAAACCCACTAAAAGTTCGTGATTTGATGCAAAAAGGGTGAAAATATTCACACTCATAGAATATACGGATGAACCTGGTCTGGGTTTCCCCGTAATTTTGCGATCTGAAGGGATTTGTCAAACCCGAATCTCATCGGGTATATTGTGTCTTCCTGCGGACATAGCTCAATGGATAGAGCATCAGACTTCGGATCTGAGGGTTGGGGGTTCGAGTCCCTTTGTCCGCACCATTTTTTCTGACGCATAAAAGCCCCGCACCTTCTGGTCGCGGGGCTTTTGTCTTCAGTTCCGGATCCCTTATGGGTTTTCGCCGGCTAGACCAAAGTTAGCCACGACGATTTCAAAGTCGGACGGTCCAACTTCGCCATCGCGATCCAAGTCGCCTAGTTCTGGACCAGCGGAGCTACCGAAGTTAGCAACAACTATCTCAAAGTCTCCTGGGCCTACTTCGCCGTCATCATCAACATCGCCGTTGATCAATGTCGATACCAATCCGTGTACGCCAACGTTTTGGATATCAACATTGCTTACAACCTTGCTCAAGAAGGTTGGTGCCTTGATCACCATGTTGTACAAACCTCGGGAAGAGGTCGTTGCAGTGACCGTTCCAAAAGAGTCAAGTGTCAAGCCAGTGAATGGTGAGCCAACGGCAGGATTTGCGGTGCTATCTTGAACGGTCAGAGAAACTGGAATCGTGCTCAAATCCGCCGACTCAGAGACGTTGGAGAGGATGACCTTGAGGTTGATAGAACCAGGATCGAAGGATCGAACCAGAATATCGTCGTACCAAGTAGGAGTAACTGTAGTCACATTTGCAAAGCTAATTTGGTCCCAAGTTCGGGTTCGGCCATGTGGCACCACTGCGGCAGGGATACCGTCCACGTTGGTAGCCATGACTAAATTATCAACGGCGGTTGTGAGAGTGTGCCATCCACGAGACCTTGGAGCAGCTTCGACTTCCGCTGTAAGCGGGTTGTCAACGCCAACGAAGAACCAATCTGGTCCAGTATTTCCTGGAAGTCCTGTGACCGGATCTGGAATTCCAAAACCAGGTGCAACACTGATCTTTCGAAGCGCATATCGGGAAGCGATTGGAGAGCCTGGTCCACCTTGAGCTCCGTTTGCCTGCCAAGAAACAGCTGTCTGGGCACCAACCGCGTTGAAGACTCCTTGAGCGAGGAGGTCGCTGAGACCCGATGGGGATACTCGTGAAAAGTCTGTGGAGTAGTCAGCAATCTGAGTAAAGTTACGGGCGTTTCCACCTTGTGGGTGGTTCAGCGGGTCAAATTGCTTGACAGACAAAACCAAAACCTTTGAAGCAGTATCGATTGCTGGATCAATTTTTCCCCAAGGTCGAGGTCGAGTTGCTGTCGACACGTCGCCGAAGAGCATATTCAATCCTGATGCCGGGGCAACTGTGAAAGTTGTAACGCCAGAAACGTAAGACCCGGATGAGGCAATTTTGTAGCCCACACCGGCAGCTACGTCTGGAGCCGCGTTCCAGATTGAAGACTGAACGTCACTGCCGACTGTTCCAGTTTCAAATCCATCGTAGAAGTGCACAGTCTGCGCGAACGCCGAACCAACTCCGGCTACGAGAAGGGCAGTCAGCCCTGTTCTAAAATTTAACATCATTGTATGTTCCTTCAGTTTTCCAATTGAAAAGTTTATCGTGGGAATCTACAGCGAGTTCCCAGTGATAGGATACAACGAAAATAGGCAATTTGTATGCCATTTTGAGTTAAGAATGAGAATAAACACGAAACCCCCGGCATTTTTGCCGGGGGTTTAGTGATATGTCCCAAGTGGGATTTACTTCTTCAGATATTCTTCTGCGGCATTTCGAAGAATGGTCTTGCCGTCCTTGTTCATGATCGCGGTGAATGGCTTCTTGTGAATGTCCATTTTCGGAGCTGCACCATTAACGGACTTGATCGTAAACGTGACTTCATTTTTCACGAGTTTCCAAGTACCGGTTGAGGTGAAGGCAAGCGGACCGGCTTCGTCAATCCAAGTGAACGTGTTGTCTCCCTTAACAATCAGCTCAGCCTTGCGGTCATAGAACTTCTTGCCGGGGAACTTCTTAAGGTAAGCGGCCTTCGCTGCTGGCCAATTTTCCACCGCCTGCTTGTCAATCTTCTTCGACCAAGTTCCAACGAACTGACCGCTCGTGACGGTCGTATCTGCGTTCTTCCGATTCGCGGCCTTCATTGCCTCGCGATCCTTCATCGCGGACGGCTTTGGCTTTGGCTTGGATTCGGTGACTTTGTCTGGAGTTAAAACGACTTCTTTCTTGGGAGTATTGCCGTCAATTTTCGATTCCACAACCGCTGCCTGAGGATTGTCTTCAGTTTTGGCTTCTTTACCTTCGGCCTTCTTAGCTTCTTCGGTCTTGGCTTCCGCTCCCTTTTCTTCGGTAGCCTTTTCCTCAGTCTTAGCTGCGATGTTCTCGTCGGTAGCCTCTGTCTTCGTTACGGGTTGAGTCTTTTCCTCTGTTGTTCCGGTGGTGGCGGGGGTTTCAGAGGCAGTCGGTTCAGTTGCGGCTGGAGTCTGGTTACAACCAACGAGTGCACTCGCAAAGGCAGCGCAAAGCCAGAAGAGTTGAATCTTTTTCATGTTCATAGGAATTCTCAGATATTTTCGGTCCAAATTGTCATAACCACTAGATGGCAAATTGAGTTCCTTACCATCTGGTCTCTACCGTATAAGTTACCTTCTGTACCGAGTCAGCGGCAACCTGGATCGGGAACACGATGGTGTTTGCATCGCGCTTGTTGAACGGGTGCGAGTTCTTGCTGATTGTGTACTCGGCGAAGAACCGCTCAACCACGGAGACTGTATCCGCCGTTTCCTTTCGGTTTCGGACCTCAATTTCGAAGGTTTCTCGCGAGCCGTGGACGTCGTTTCCGGACCGGATCCAAGAAAATGCCGTGCGCTTCCGTTCGACGATTACATCAAAGGCAGTCCCGACAGTGATCGTGACTTTTTCGTTCTTTGGTGTGTGGTCAATCCGGTCTTCGCCGAGCATCTGTAGGCTCCCAGAGCTATCGATTTGGAAGACCTTGAAGACGCCCATCGGCAACGGCATTCCCATTTTATTTTCCAAAGAATTCTGGAAAACGATGCTGATGACTGGCTTGAATGAGCCGTTTCCATAAACACCTTCGTTAGGTCTAAATCCTCTGCCGTAGCCATTCATCGCGTCAACTACGAGTTCCTTTTTGACCTTAACTCCGAATGCTTCGAGCAACGAAACCTGTTTGATTTCCTTGTTTTTAATCGTTGCGGGTCGTCCTAGCGTGTAAAGATGGTAGTCGCTAAACTGCTCCTGAGCGAACCCGCTATCGGCTTTCATGGCGTCCATTTCGGCTGCCCTTGCGGGTGCGGCATATTGATTTTGCACTCGCTGAACGTCTCCGGCTAAGAGCTTGAGCTTTGAGTTGACGTAATTTGCGCCGGATCGGTTGTCAAGGGTGACCCACCCGCGAAGATCGCCGAGATTACCGGCTTTGTCTAGCGCAAGCACGTAATCACATTTCCAAGAGATTCCTTGGGTCAGATAGCTCAGCTCAACGGTATTCGCGCCTGCTTTTTGGGCGTCAATGTCCCAGAGCAGGGTTGGTTTGCTGATCAGACCATCGGGAAGGGAATCCACCGAGATTTCACCGGATGGATTGAGCAAGATGCGACCGTCATCGGCTTTGATCACCATCCCGTTGTAAGTCATTTCGCCCGTATTGACGATCGCGGTTGGCGAGCTCATCAGGGTTCCAGTAATGACTTCTTTTGCGCCATTAGGCAGTGCACGCGTGAAGGTCACCTTTTGCCCGACGGCTTTTTCAAGGATCGCTTGAACAGAGATGAGATCGAATTGATAATTTTGCTCAAGAACGCTAAATGAACCAGGTGCAGTGATCGAGCGGATCGCGACGCTCGTCGGCTCGATGAGTTGGGCGACGTCTTCCACCTGGAACGTCTGGCGGCCCGCTTTCAGATTGAGATTGCGGTTTTCTTTGACCAAAGCAAAGCCTTGGTTGTAGACGGTGATTTCGGTGGAGGTCGCGGGGCTGGCGGCAAGCAATGCAGTTAAGAGTGTAGGGATCATAGTGTTTTCCAATCTAAGTAGGATTCGGTATTCGGACGTTTGGGATGGTTTGGGAGGTTCGGGTAGTTGGATTCGGGAGTTCGGGTTGTTCGGGTTGTTCGAGTTTGTCAGGATTGATCCGGATTTGATTCGCCTGATCAAGAGGTTGGTGTCCTTGGGAAGTAAAACCGTTCACACTTTTGCTCGGGCGCTCGGAGGATCTGGAGAGTAGAGGACGGGAGATCGGGAGAATGATAATCTCGTCTTTTCCGAACAATCCGAACCACCCGAATTATCCGAACAACCCCAAACAAATGGTATAATTGACCTCGCACTAAGGTTGAGGCACCCTGCCAGGTTCCTGTTTTTAGTGCAAATCGAAAAATATCAGAGGCAAAAATGAAAGCACCACGAGTTCGAATTCGACTCCGAGGATATGATCACCGCGTGCTTGACCAGTCTGCAGAAAAGATTGCAGATACGGCCAAGCGAACCGGCGCACGCATTAGCGGGCCAATTCCTCTTCCAACCAACATCCGACGGTTCTGCGTGATCCGAGGTCCACACATTGACAAGGAGTCGATGGAGCACTTCGAAATCCGTACCCACAACCGCCTGATCGACATCCACGAACCGACAAACAAGACGATTGACGCGCTGATGCGACTTGACTTGCCAAGTGGTGTTGACATCCAAATCAAGACTTAAGATCTTAATTTCGAACTTTACGAGGCCCCAAGCGCATCACGCATGGGGCTTTTTTGTTGTAAGATTCACCACAAACCTTCAGCCTCTTTCAGGCGTCAATCCTCTAGGAACCGAATCATATTGAAGCTCAACCGAATTGCCACCGCCCTCTTACTTTCCTTCGCCACCATCGCGATGGCGCAAGCCCCTGAGGTCAAGGTTTCTGCGAAGGCGACCGCAGCCGGAACCGCAAAGACCCCGATTAAAGCCGAAATTACGATCGTGATTCCAGAGGGATTTCACATTTATGGACCGAAGGTTGAGACCGGAATTCCGACCAAAGTCTCCTGGGCTGGTGCAAAGGGTTATACGATCACTGCTACCTACCCAAAGACCGAAAAAATTGACAGCCCCGACGGTCCGGTTGACACCTATGAGGGCAAGGTGGTGATCCCCGTTACCATCACCGCACCTAAAAAGGTGAAAGGGAAGGTTGATCTCAAGTTCGAAGTGACCACGCAAGCGTGCGACGAAACCACCTGCTTCCGCCCAAGCACAGTCACGGTCAGCGCCAAAGGCACGATCAAGTAGTTCAGCATTTAAGAAAACAGACTGCTCAGCTAGGAGGGGAAGAGTTTTCATGTAGACTTTGCGCCAATGACGCGAACCTTGAACATGGATGAACTCACCAGCAAAGTAGACCCAGCCAATCTCAAAAGTACCGTTGAGAAGCTAGCAAGTTTTCCAAACCGAAATACAAACAACCCGACCTTATTCGAAGCCGCAGGCTGGATTGCTGATCAGTTGAGGTCATTCGGCAACTTGCAGGTCGAACTGATGGAATACGAAATTCAGGAGTCCCATCGGGTTCCCGAGACGAAAACGGTCGTGCAGGTCATCGCCACCCTTCCCGGAAGATCCTCGCGACGTGTCATGGTTGGGGCTCACTTTGACTCGCTGAATAACTCGCCCGGATCGGACCTAAATTCCAGAGCCCCAGGGGCTAATGATGATGCCTCAGGAGTTGCTCTCACGCTCGAAGTCGCAAGACTCATGTCTCAAAAGGAATGGGAACACACCCTCTGCTTTGTATGTTTCAGCGGCGAGGAACAGGGGCTTTTAGGTTCAAAAGCCCTGGCGGCGCGGGCCAAATCAGAGGGCTGGACGATTGATGCCTTCCTCAGCAATGACATGGTTGGCAATGTTCAGAACAACCTGGGTCAGCACAATGATCGGGAGGTGAGACTTTTCAGTGATGATGCGTCTGACCACCAAAGTCGAGAGCTGGCAAGATGGATTGAGTGGACGCAGCGAAGCGAGTGCCCGGATTTCGGAGTAAAGCTCGTCCTCCGGGCTGATCGTTTTGGGAGAGGCGGGGATCATTCGCCTTTCAACCGGGAGGGATTTACCGCAGTGAGGTTTGTGGAGGTTCACGAGGAATACTCCCGCCAGCACACGGAACTGGACCTTCCAGAATCTATAGATTTTGAGTATCTCGCTAACGTTGCCAGAGTCAACCTGCGGTCTTTGGCTCACCTGGCAAATGCTCGACAGGCACCTTCGAATGTACTGGTCAGCAGGAAGCAAAGCTATCAAACGGAATTGACCTGGGACGGTGATGTAGATGCAGAATATTCGGTGTACTGGCGCGACACGCGATCCGCGATCTGGGATGATTCAAGAGTTGTAACCGGCATATCAGCAACGATCGAAGACGTGCAAAAAGACGACTTCATCTTTGCTGTCGGATCGGTCGGTGGAATCCCGGTGGAAGCAACCTAAAGGAACTTTGAGTTAGATCAACTCGTACCGAGTATTGCGCTTGTGCGGCTCGTATCCGGCGTCCGAAATCAGTCGCTCAAACTCCTCCGCATTCAAAATGAACTTGTTCCCAGCCGCGCTCACAACGTTTTCCTCGATCATGATGCTTCCGAAGTCATCGGCGCCATAGCCAAGTGCCGCCTGCGCGATCTTTGGACCTTGCGTGAGGATCGAAACTTGGAGGTGCTCGATATTATCTAAAAAGATACGAGATACCGCAACCGTCCGCAGATAATCCGCACCAGATGCCTTCACGGGAATTGCGAGCTTCGTATCTTCGGGCTGAAAGTTCCAGGTGATGAATGCGCGAAACGGACTGCATTCGTCTTGCAAATCCCGGATTCTGCCAAGGTGCTCAACGCGGTCGTCAAGGTTCTCGACGTGACCAAACATCATGCTCGCCGTACTACGAATCCCAAGATCAGCAGCGGTTCGCATACACTCTAGCCACTCGTCGGTGGTGTCCTTATATGGAGCAATAATCTTACGGACTCGATCCACAAGGATTTCTCCACCAGCACCAGGGATAGAGTGTAAACCAGCAGCTTTCAGCCGAATAAGGCAATCGCGGACAGTGAGTTTGCTGATGTGGGCGATGTAAATGATCTCGGCCGGGCTAAGCGCATGCAAGATGACCTGGGGATAAGCCGCCATAATTCGCGCAAAAATTTGCTCGTAATAATCAATCTTTAGCTTCGGATTAAGACCACCTTGGAACAGAATCTCGATCCCACCTTTCGCGACGGTGTCGCCGACCTTTTCAAGAATATCTTCATCGGAGAGCAGGTAGCCTTCCTCATTCCCAGGAGTGCGATAAAACGCGCAGAACTTGCAGCGCACCCAGCAGACGTTGGTGTAATTCAGAATCCGACCAATGATGTACGTGACCTTGTTCGAAGGATTCGCCCGTTTACGCCGGTAGTTGGCGAGGGTCGCAAGGTCCAGCAGGTTTGGATGATCGAACAGTGCACGTGCGTCTTCCAGGGTAATCCGATCCCCGGCAAACACCTTCGCGGCAATCGCATCGTAATTCGTCCCTACTGCTGGCACACTGCTCATATACCTATTCTACCAAATCGAATGGCCGAAGTTTCACTTTTTATTGAAAATTCATCGTGAAGACTATTTTCAAAAAAAAGGTGATGCTTTCGAGGCAGGGAAGCAGGTAACATAGCGTTCGCCTCAAAAACTTGGGGTGTTGTAGACCAGTGCTCACCGCCTGATTTTGATCATGCTATGTGCACCATGCCCGTCCGGGCGCGGTGGTGGTGAGGGAGTTTGAGTCTCAAAAGAAAATACTATGGCAACATATCGAGGAAGAAAAACGGACATCTGCCGCAAAGTCGGCTTTAATATTTGGGGCAAAGCAAAGTGCCCATCCAACAAGCGACCTTATCCTGCCGGTCAACACGGCCCAGGCCTGAAGGATCGCCGGACCAGCGAATACGGCGAACAGCTTCTCGCGAAGCAAGTTATCCGACGCTACTACAACGTGTTGGAAAAGCAATTCCGGCGCACGTTTGACAAGGCGTCCAACATGCACGGCAACACTGGTTTGAACTTCTTGCGATTGCTCGAACTTCGACTCAGCACCATCGTATGGCGACTCGGCTTTGCGAAATCCGTGTTCCACGCTCGCCAAATGATCAGCCACTGCCACATCTTGGTCAACGGAAAGATCGTCAACATTCCTAGCTACGTCGTGAAGGTTGGAGACGTGATCAGCGTCCGACAGCGCGAAAGCAGCACCGGAATAGCTCGCCAGTCTCAGTACGAAGGAGCCGCAGTTCCACCGTACATCACACCAGATGTTCCAAATATGGCCGGAAAGATCGTTGCTCTTCCAGAGCGCGAAGACTTCCCAGAATTTTTCAAGGAACAGCAAGTCGTCGAATTCTACGCTCGTTAATTTCGATTGGCGAGAAACCCAGAACCCCAGCCGGATCGCGGTTGGGGTTCTTTTTTG
>JBEIDH010000026.1:0-31547 GCA_040383535.1 Chthonomonas sp. | reverse complement strand
GGGCGGAATCGAAACGAGCTGCATTAAAACCGAAGTCCCAATCGCTCGCCAAACGCTTCCGGCAAGAAAGGAAACTGCAATTTGGCAAGCCAGAACCACCAGCGACATTACCCCAGCCAAAAGCGCAACCTGGGGGGTGTCCAGGCTGATGTTCAGTCGCGTCATCAGGTTTGAAATTGCTAAGACACTGATCAGACTCAGCCCAAACCCAAGCACACCAGCCCAGGCAAAGGGCATTTCTGTGATTTGCCGAATCAACGGCGAATCGCGCCAAGTGGTGACCTTACGATCCGAAGATTGTGCGGTTTTGAGCCGCGTTTCAATATCAAAGAGTAACTCAAGAAGCTCTTGTCGGCCCAAGCGATCTTTGTTTCGTTGCTCAGCTTTGATCCGCACAAACGCACCGATGATCGCGAAAAAAGCACCAAAGAGCGAGTACACCGCGGTCAGCAGGAAGAAAATTAACACTCCAATCAGAAGAAGTTCAATCCCACCAGGTCCATCGTTTGAAGTAGCCAGTTCAAATCCAAACCCCGCCAGCAAAGAAATTCCCACCACGATCCCCCCACATAGCGGGACGATTTTCAACACTCCGTGCCGGAAAAAGCAAGCCAATTGCAGGATCCACGTCACCGCAAAAAGCGACGAGGCAACTACGCCCTCGATCTGCAATCCATCTGAGCCCGTCCGAACCTCTTCGCCGCGACCCATAAAAAAGCCAAGCACCAAGGCAACCAACGTTGTGATCAGGCAGAATAAATAAGGATTCGCGGTAATCCCCATCCAAAAATCGCTGATGGATCGAAGCCGAAATTCCCGCGCAGGTCTCGCCGGTTTAGCCACAAAACTCGCGCCACCGAGTTGCTCAGAAGTATTGCGCGTTGTCGCTTTTTTCGCTAAAATCAGCGACACTCCGGCCATCTCCGCGATGTCTTCGGCGGAATCATGGATTGCTGTCGGGTTTTGCCGTAAGTATTCGGCGAGCCGCGCAGCTTCGGTGGCGGGAGTAAATGACATCAGAATAAGTTTTTTCTTTACGTATTTTGATGCAAAAAGGATGCGCTTTGTGTATCCTGATAGACGCGAGTTGGGCGGATGACGGCTGGAGGGCAACCTCGGGAGGAAAGTCCGGACTTCATAGAGCGCGATGCCCGGTGCAAACCGGGGCGGGGTGACCCGACGGAAAGTGCCACAGAGAACAGACCGCCGTCAGCTTCGGCAGACGGTAAGGGTGAAACGGTGGGGTAAGAGCCCACCAGCAGTCGGGGCAATTCGGCTGGCTAGGAAAACCCCATCGGAAGCAAGGCCAAATAGGGGGGCGTCGAAGCTGCTCGCTGAGTCCCCGGGTAGGCCGCGTAGACAAATCGTCATACAAAAACAGAATCCGGCTTACAGCCCGGCTCGCATCTGGTTTATCTGGTTCGGGTGGTTCGGATTGTTCGGGTGGACTGGGTCTTCCTCCAGAAAAGACTTCACCAATCCGAACCACCCGGACTCCCGAACTTCCACCCCGCGCCAAGCGTAGAAACTCCCATGACCCCCCAAGACGAGACCATGGCGCGAAAATTGCTCGGCCGGCTGACCGAATCCATCCCAAGCGGAGACGCAAAGCTGACCATGCTGGTCGGCGAACTGGGCAACGAACTCACCCGGATCGAAGCTCGCGAGCTTGCCCAAGAACAGCAACTCGCCGAATTTGAAGCAGCCTATGAGAAATTAACCGCTCCGGCAAACCGGATTGCGGTTTTACTCGCGAAGCGAGACGACGACACTGCCCTCCTCGCCCTTGGCGAAACCGAATATGTCGCCCAAATTGACCCCTCTTTGCTCAAATCTTCGGACTTAGTGATCGGCGCTCGCGTGATGATCAACGAAGGGTATGCCGTGGTCGGAATCTTGCCTCCGCACAGTGGTGGTGGGATCGGGAAAGTTGCTGATTTGTTAGGTGAAGATCGGTTGAAAATTGGTAACGATCAACCCGGTTCGGCAACACGTATCGTTTGGCGTGGATCGGACTTATTGGGAGTTGTGGTGAAGAAAGGTGACGAAGTTCGCATCGAACCAACCGGGAAAGTCGCCGTCGAACTCTTCGGTCAGCAAGACGCTAGAGATTACTTCTTAGAAGAAGTTCCGCAAACTCCTTGGTCGAGCATTGGTGGGCAAGATGAAGCGATCAAGATGATTCGCGAAACCATCGAACTTCCGCTTTTGCACCCAGAACTCTTTGCAAAGTTTGAGAAAAAACCCATCAAAGGCGTGCTACTCTACGGCCCTCCCGGTTGTGGAAAGACCTTGATTGGAAAAGCGATCGCCTATAACTTAGCTAAAGAATACTCCGAGCGTTTGGGTCGAGAAGTGAAGGAATGCTTCCTCAATATCAGCGGCCCAAAGATCCTCAATATGTGGTTAGGAGAAAGCGAGCGCATGGTGCGCGAAATCTTTGATACCGCTCGCACAAAAGCGAAGGAAGGCAATCTCGTTGTGATCTTCATTGACGAAGCAGAATCGATTCTTCGCACGAGATCTAGCGGGCGATACATGAACATCAGTAATACCGTTGTGCCGCAATTCTGCGCGGAAATGGACGGCGTTATGGGACTTGAGAACGTGATCGTCGTGCTCACATCCAATCGCCCGGACTATATCGACCCAGCCATCCTACGACCAGAACGCATTGACCGAAAGGTCAAGATTACAAGACCTGACCTGAATTCGGCGAAATCAATCTTGAGTATTTATCTTAATGAGAATCTTCCGATTGATCCGGTCTTAGTGAAAGAATTTGATAACGAACCCGCTTGCGCCAGAAAGGAACTCATCGAATCGACGATGACCTATCTTTTCCGAAAGGAAAAGGCAACTGAATTCCTGAAAGTTTCCTTGCGCAATGGGAGCAATGAGACCCTCTACTTCAAAGACCTTCTCTCAGGAGCGCTACTCAAATCCCTCGTGGATCGAGCAAAAGACACTGCGATCAAGCGCGCCATCGAAAACCCTAAAACCGAGCAAGGTTTGAGCAAAGAAGATATGCAAGCCGCAATTGACGCCGAGTTCTCCGAAAACGAAATCTTCCCAAAGAACGATGTCGTCGAAGACTGGCTAAAGCTGATTGACTTCGACATCGAAAACGTCGTCAACGTCCGCCCAGTAAAGACTACCAAGGGCGAAGCGTTTGTGCGGAAAAATATTCTGTAACATTAAGCATTCTGCAACGCCCGCAGATGCCCGATGATCAGGGCAATGTCCGCCGGACGAACTCCCGGAATTCGGCTCGCTTGCCCAACGGTATTTGGCATAATCCGTCCCAGCTTTTCCACGCTCTCGTAGCTCAAGCTAACCAGACCCTTCCAGTCAAAGCCATGCGGAATCACCATCGAATCCAACTTCGAGGCTTGCTCAATCTGCCGCTGCTGAACCTCAATGTAGCCATCATAAGCCGCCGCAAGTTCCATTTGCTCTCGGGCTTCGCGAGAAGCTGGAATTCCCACTCGATCCAACGCCATCGCATCGGCAAGTTCTTCCACATGCTCTAATCGCAAGCCTGGTCTCTTCAGGAGATCAAACATCGAGATCCTGTTCGTCAACGCCGGTGCACCCAAGGTCACAATGATGTCGTTACTTGCCGGAGTCACAGTGTTCTTATGAAGCCAATGCATCCCCGATTCAATATCAGCCATCTTGGATTCAAAGCGACTCCATCGCTGATCGCATACAATCCCCAGCTCACGCCCAGTTGGAGTCAATCGTTGATCACTATTGTCGTTTCGTAAGACCAAACGATGCTCGGCACGAGCGGTCAGCATCCGGTAAGGATCCTCAACTCCCTTCGTGACTAAATCATCAATCATCACCCCAATGAAGCTCTTGTCACGCGGGAAGTAGATCGGTGGTTCTTCGCGAACAAATCGCGCGGCATTGATGCCAGCGACGATCCCCTGACCCGCAGCTTCTTCGTAACCGCTTGTCCCGTTAAGCTGACCCGCCAAGAACAGACCATGCACGCAGTGGCTCATGAGGCTGGCATCAAGTTGCAGAGGATCGGCCATGTCATATTCCACCGCATAACCAGGGCGCATCATGACCATATTTTCAAGGCCAACGATGGTCTTCAGAGCAAGCTCCTGAACATCCGCAGGCATCGAAGTGGAGAATCCCTGCACGTACATGGATTCGGAAGCCCATTCTTCTTGCTCCAAGAAAATCGGGTGAGAAGTCTTATCGGCAAACCGCACGACCTTATCTTCAACACTAGGGCAATAACGAGGACCAACGCCCTGAATTTGCCCACTGAACATCGCGGATTGATGCAGATTATCGGTCAAATAGGTATGGGTCGCTTCGTTCGTATGGGTCTGCCAGCAAGGCAAAAGGTCGTGCTGAGGCGAACTGTGGTCGTGCAAAAAGCTGACTGCGTAGCAATCCGGCTCGCTTTCCATCGTCATCATGCGACTGAAATCCACGCTGGACTTGGCGATCCGTGGTGTGGTTCCAGTCTTAAATCTCCGCAAACGAATTCCCGATTCTCGAAGAAAATCCGAGAGCCCGGCAACAGCGACATCGCCATGTCTTGCCGCGACGGTCTTCTTTTGCCCTTCGTGGCAGAGCCCGTTTAAAAATGTGCCAGTCGTCACGACGACAGCGGAGCATTCGATCACCTCGACAATTTCCGAGCCATTCGGCTTGACTTTCACTCCCGTCACCCGACCACCAGCGGTTTCAATCCACTCGACCGAACCTTCAAGTAGAGTCAAATTCGGCTGTTGAGTCAGCACCTCCCGCATCATCAATGGGTAAAGCGTCTTGCAAACATGAGCGCGGAAAGTTTGCACAGCTGGCCCTTTTCCGGTTCCGACGCGCCGCATGTGGGTCATCGTGAAGTCGGTCGTGACCCCCATTTGTCCACCAAGCGCGTCTACCTCGCGAGCAATATGACCCTTCGCCGGTCCACCGATGCTACAGTTACAAGGAAGGTGCCCGATTCGGTCAAGCCGAAGCGTCACGCAAAGGACATTTCGCCCCATGCGCGAAGCCGCCAAAGCGGCCTCAATACCAGCCTGCCCCGCCCCCACAACCACCAAATCAAATCGCTTACTCAATCTAGGTTCAAAGGTACCCAATTCCGGTGCGAATTGAGGCAAAATTTTAGCATCAACCCCCAAACCTCGCGAACCTACCCGCGACGCTGATTCGTGGTTAGTGCCACAATAGAGCATCATCCCAGATCAAAGGTGATCGCATTATGCCTATCGTTCCCGTCTGCATTCCCCAAATCGGTGAGGGCCTCCAGGAAGCCCGCCTTGTCGCTGTTCTCAAGCAGCCCGGTGACCTCGTCCGACGCGATGAACCGATCTATCAGATGGAAACCGACAAAGCCGTCATGGATGTTGAGTCTCCGTTCACCGGGACGATCACAAAGTGGCTTGCAGAGCCAGACACCTTGCTTCCCATCGGTGCAGAAATCCTGATGATGGAGATCGAAGAAGAATCTCCGGCAGCATCGACACCGGTTGAATCCATCCACTCCAGTGGTGAATCAATCGCTTCCCTTTTCATCCCACAAATCGGTGAAGGCTTGCAAGAAGCTAGGCTCGTTGCGGTACTCAAGAACCCAGGCGACAAGATCAAACGCGACGAGCCAATCTACCAAATGGAGACCGACAAGGCCGTCATGGATGTTGAGTCTCCTCTTGACGGCGAACTGATCGAATGGACTGTCGCAGTGGACACCGTCTTGCCGATTGGGGCAGAAGTTGGTAAGGTCAAAATCATGGGTGCGGCTCCTGCGGCTCCTGTTCACGGTCACGCGCCATCTGCTCCGACAGCCCCGACGCAAGCATCCACCGCTTCCACAGCCGCCGGGCCTCGGAGAACGGATATCCCTCCCCGAACCCGGGCCTACGCGAAAGAAAAGGCAATCAGCGAAGAGATCCTCAACACCATCACGGGATCGGGATCGAAGCTCATGCCAGCGGATATTGATGCATTCCTCGCCGGGGGCTCGGCAACAACCGCACCAAAAGCAGCCGCCCCGGTACCAAAGTCGAATTTTAAATCCTCCGATCGCGAGATGGCGCAAAAACAACGGCTCCTTTCCTCTCGAATGGTCCGCGGAAGCCAACTCGTCGTTCCAGGGACGATCACAGTCGCGACAATCTGGGAAGGCGTCGAAGCCCTGAGCGCCGAATATAAAGCGACGGGCGGAGAATTCCAACCTAGCCGATTTACAATGTTCGCTTATGCCATGACCCAAGCGCTCAAAGAATTTCCTGGATTCCGAAGTTCGATGATCGGAGACAGCACGATCCGCACGTATGATCACGTCCACCTTGGAATCGCTGTCGCTCTACCAGGTGACGAGCTTGTCCTAGCGGTGATTGATGAAGCCGACACCTTAACTTGGAAGGAATTCGCTGAAAAAACTCGCGAACAAATCAATCTTGCTCGGGCTGGGAAGGACCAAGCCCACGAAGCGGTGACAGTGAGCCTAACAAACATGCAGGCATACGGTCTTCGAGACGCGGTTCCAGTCGTGGTTCCACCAAGCCTTGCCACTGTGTTCCTTGGTGAGGCCTACAATGGACTTGATCAAACAACCTCGGATTTGGTTCTTCGCCGATATGTCAACATCGCGATGACCTTCGATCACCGTCTCATGAATGGCGTTGGAGCAAGCGACTTTATCAACAAGGCAAAGGCGAACGTCGAGGGAGTTAGGTCCCTGATCAACACATGAGCAGCCCACCCATCATCGGAATCACCTGCGACCTGTATCGGTCGGAGAATGACGGTCTCTACGGGCCTCAGTATTCCTTGCGATACAACTACTGCAAGCAGGTCGTCGAAGCCGGTGGAGTACCGATCATCATTCCGACAAACTCGGACGTGACCGCTCTTGCCAGCATCATTGACGGGTGGCTTATTCCCGGTGGTCGGGACATGGACGCACAGTACTTTGGCGAGGAAAATCACCCTACCGTCGAGGTGCAAGACCCTTCCCGCTGGGCGGCCGAATCCGCTCTCTACGAAAGCATCCCCGCTGGTTTACCCGTTTTTGGGGTCTGTTACGGAGCGCAATTCCTGAATGTGAAGCATGGCGGATCACTCGAGCAGCATGTCCCGGACCGAGTCGGAAATCGACTCCACGAAGGCGGCAATCCTCAAGAGTATCAAGTCGAACCAGGTTCAAAGCTAGCTCAAATCATTGGTTCAACCGAGACCAGAGGACTGAGCTACCACCACCAGGCCGTCGGCCGGCTGGGAGAGGGCTTAACGATCTCAGCAAGGCATGAAGATGGAACCGTTGAGGCAATTGAGAACCAGTCCCCAAGATTCTTGATCGGCGTCCAGTGGCATCCGGAGCGAACACCAGATAATCCAGCCACGGCAAAGTTGTTTGCGGCATTTATTCAAGCGGCAAGAGAATTTAAAGCGAACCGGGAGAAGTGACGATGAAGCATTTGGTCAATGGTCGTGAAGTTGAGCTAGGCGACGCTCCGGCCGGGGTGCACACTATCAGGTTTGGAGACACTTTTGTGATTCGCGCAAATGGTAAATCCTACCGTGCAGCAGCGGTTCGTGTTGGAGATAAGTATCACATTAGCTACCAAGGCCGAACCTATCAGATCGAAAAGGTCCGACCAGGTTCAAAGAAAAGTAAAGCCAAAGACATCGGCACGTTCGTTGCACCAATGCCAGGGCAGATCACGGATGTGTTTGTCGCCGAAGGCGATGTGGTCACTGAAGGACAAAAATTGCTCGTTTTAGAAGCGATGAAAACCCAGCAATCAATCATCGCACCATTTGACGGAATTGTGGAACAACTATCAGTAGTGAAGGGGCAACAAATCGGGGATGGGGACTTACTCATTCATGTTTTGGCCAGCCCTACATCGGGGATCTGAGTTGACAGAATTACTTACAAAATTTGATTTTGAACTTAACTTGCGGAAAGCTAAGTCGAACTACCAGTCCGTGCCGACTCGCGACCAGGGAGTGTGGGAGAATCGCCTCTTACAAGCTTTTCGACGCCTTCCTTACCATGCATCCGGGAACCGGATCAAATATGACGGTATGGATTACGATGTGGTTATTCGCTTGACTTTGAAGTCAGTAGCGGATAACATTGCTTGTGTTAAAAAAGACTACCGGACGATCTTAAAATCCATCATTGGCGAGCGTGCCGTAACAGTGGCTTTCACATCAACCGATGACGGCTTTGATCTCCAATTTTCGACCATTGACGCGGACGGATGCATATTCGCGGCTTTGATCAAAACTACAGCGAACTAATGCGAATCATCGAAGTCGGACCCAGAGATGGGCTTCAAAATGAAAAAAGTCCCATCCCGACTGAGATCAAGCGCGCATTTGTAAACAACCTTCTCGCGAGCGGTCTTCAAGAAATTGAAGTGACGAGCTTCGTCTCGCCAAAGTGGGTGCCCCAACTCGCCGATGCAGTTGAACTGCTGACCGAGCTCGGACCCAATCCTGGATTTTCGTGTCTGGTCCCCAATGCAAAAGGACTTGAGCGTGCGATTACGACGGGGGTGGATCGCATTGCCCTCTTCACCGCAGCCAGCGAAGCTTTTACCCTCAAAAATATCAACATGACGATCGCGGACAGCATGGAAGGCTTCCGAGAAGTCATCGCCGAGTACCGATCGGTCAAACCTGACGGCTGGATTCGAGGATACGTCAGCACAGCTTTTGAATGCCCATTCGCGGGCCGGATCGGACCTGAACAAGTCGCAAAAGTTTCTTACGAGCTTCTTAAGATGGGAGTTGATGAAGTTAGCCTTGGAGACACCATCGGGGTTGCAGTTCCTCATGAAGTTTCGCGACTAATTCAAGAGATCGCTGACATTCCGAAGGAAAAAGTTGCTTGGCATTTCCACGACACACGTGGCACCGCGATTGCAAATGTATCCGTGGCACTGGAAGCCGGTTATGCCGCATTCGATTCAAGCGCGGCAGGACTTGGCGGCTGTCCTTACGCTCCTGGTGCGGGCGGAAATTTGAGCACCGAAGATCTGGTGTACTTCCTCGAACGATCTGGTGTAGCTACTGGGATTGACCCGACTGCATTGGCTCAGGCATCGCTGCCGATCCTTGAGTGCCTTGGGCGCCCACCGGTTGCGCGGGCGCAATTGGCATCGCTGGCTGCTTTCCAGCCGATATAATCCCAAACACCGCCAGTCCAAACGCGATCACGGCGACGACAACCGTACCAATCAGCTCCTCACCCTTGAGCGAAAACTCCTTGCGATTGACGGCCAGGACCACCGCCCCAATTGGCACAAGAGCGGGCAATGCCCCTAGCGAAATCGGACCGATGCTCACGTTTCCTGCGAACAGCACCACCAGCAAGTAGAACACCAACGCCCCCACCATGTAGGGCAGAGTCTCTCGATACTTCATGCTGAATTTTGTGAGCAGAATGAAAAACATCGCGAGAAAAAAGAAATCTGCAGGTCCAACGTAACCCGCGATATTCAAACCGATATTCTTTGATCCCTCAACCGCCGCGCTCGGAACGGAATATGCCACTCTCTTAAAGACTTCCGGGTTCTTTTGCAAAATTTGTTGGACCGGCCCGGAGGGATAGGTCACGACGAAAATATCAAATCCGGCCAAAAAGATGGCGACGGGTAGGATCATGTTTTTGTCCTTGATGAGGCAAGCGATCATGCCCCCAAGACCGGTGCACCATAGAATCAATCCGGTATTCCCAACAGAGCTGACCAAGGTCTGTCCAATTCCAGGGGCAAGATTTCGCCCAATCAATGCTGCCCCAACGTGCAACAATATCCCCGTGCCAAGAAAAGTCGCACATCTCCCGATTTCCCAGCGGTCTCTGGCCGCGATGTAGATCGCCACGATGGGAGTGACAATAAATGCGATGTTCAAGATTAAACCCAGAATTCCGCCAACGGCGACCGGAACTTGCACCACCCCAACCAAGACTCGGAGCATAAACAAAACCCCGAGCAACGTGAAGTAAACCGGAAGACCGGGCTTATTTTCGGTAGAGGAAGTCGCCATCATCGGGGCTTTCGGTTCCGTGGACTGCATGCTCATGAAGGACTTGAGCATACACGTTTAGGACGGCTTTGGTCATTGACTCGATCGTCAGCCCCTGAACCGTGAGTTTAGATGCCTTCGAAATTCTTTCATAAAGGTCTTGATCAGTAAGCATCTGGTTCACGTGGTGTCGAATTTCGTCAGCGTCATTGCGAACGATGTATCCGTTTTCGCCGTCGATGATGCTCGCACTGGCACCACCTCCCGTCACAACAACGCACGGCAAACCGTAGCTCATTGCTTCGCTAACCACCAACCCTTGCGTTTCCGTCATGCTTCCGAAGAGGAAAATGTCTGCACAGGCATAGAACTTGTCGACCTCTTGGCGCTCCACAAAGCCGACAAAGTTGGTTCGGTCACCCATGTTAAGGTTCCTCGCGAGTTCAACAGCGGAGTCACGATAAGGACCGTCGCCAACCAACCAGAATTCTGCATCTTTGTGAGTCTCAAAAATCTTGGCTGCCGCGTGAAAAAGCACTTCCATATTCTTTTCCTTCGCGATCCGCCCAACATAGAGCAAAATCCGCTTCTTTGGATCAATGCCCAATTGCTCCCGAACACCCTCACGAGTCAAGGGTCTACGGGAGGGAGTCCCAGTTGGAATGACGCTGATCGGAGTGTGAATGCTGTGCCGTAATAACCAACGCTTGCTCGCATCGCTCGGTGTGATCACGTGGGCAACCCGGTTGTAATAATAGTTCGTGTGCTTCGCAATCTTATACCGCAGGTATCGCTTGGGCACAAACGGGATATAGTGCGTGTACTTGTCGTAATGCGTGTGATAAGTTGATACGATCGGAATGCCGTGCGACTGCGCCCATCGCATCCCAACAAAGCCAATTGTCCAAGGCGTGTGCGTGTGTACGATGTCAAATTTGTGCTTCCGAAAGAAATGCACCATCGGATAAAAGGGCGGAAAAGCCAAAGGATAACCTTTAGTCCAAGGGGTTTCTGTGGCTGGAAATCGGTACGAGTTCGGATCAGAATCTTTGTGCCGAAAGTGGGAGGCGGTAAAGATGTGAACAGAATGCCCTTGCCGGCGAAGTTCGCGCACAAGGGCATCAATACTGACGCTTACGCCATTTAGAATCGGTAAGCAACTATCAGAGAAGATCGCAATCCGGAGGGGTTTTTGCCCCGCTGGCACTTATTCCTCCGTCGGTCGACCGTGAGCTTCAACGAAGTTCACAACATTTGTGAGCCGGAATCTTCGTTGACCACCTTGGGTACGGTGGTGCTCAAGCCATCCACGATTGGTGTAGCGTCGGACGGTCGCTGGGCAAACGCCAAGCAATCGACTCACTTCCTCCAGAGTCAACTCTGGATCGAGAAGTCTTTTGATCAAATCCTGGCGGGTCTCCCTGAACTCGCCTGTGTAGTAGTTCGAGGTGACATCGTCATCAAAAAATGTGCTCAAAAACTCGATATTCTTTGGAAGCCGGGTCCAAACATCGTGAAGTTGAGGGTCCAAAGCTGGAGCCCGATCGGCCACGTTGCGGATCTTACGTGGACGTGGCGCGCTGAGCTGGGTTCGCTTCATGCTTTTGCGCTTCGGAGCAGTATGCGCCTTAGACTTTTCAGTCGTCGCAACTCCATTTTGAGTCGCGGTCGAGCCGTTCAGGAACTCACCAATACTTGGCAGATCAAAATCGAACTCGTCTCCGGGCTGATCCTTCTTATCTGCGGTAAACGCCTGCTCTATGTATGCAATCGGATCAAACTCTTCCTGAGATGCCACACTCGACTCCCTTCCACTAATCATCTCAACTATTATAGTCCCTTCGGGGGTGCTTTGGATACGGTTTGGGCTAAATAATTAGCATTGAGTCTCCAAAACTCAGGAACCGATAGTGCTGAGAAATTGCGATTTGATAACTATTATGCACGGTTTTTGGATCGGCTAGCGCGGAGATCATCATCAACATCGTCGTCTTCGGCAGGTGGAAGTTGGTAAACATTCCGTCAACAATCTGCCACTCAAACCCTGGAGTGATAAAAAGCTTTGAAACGCACTCTCCAGGCTCGACCCTTCCCTCAGCTACGGCATGGGTCTCTAGAGTCCGCACGCTCGTGGTTCCGACGCAAACCACTCGACCCTCTGCTGAGTTAATGATCTCAGAAGCTTCGTTCGAAATCGCACATCTTTCACCGTGCATCACATGCTGGGATAGGTCTTCGTTTTGAACCGGTCGAAACGTGTCAATCCCTACATCAAGGGTCACTTCCGCAATCCGAACACCTTGCTCCTCCAGCTTTGAAAGAATCTCAGGTGTGAAATGAAGCCCAGCAGTAGGAGCGGCTGAACTCCCCCCGTGCTTGGCATAAGTTGTTTGGTAACGCTCCCGGTCTTCCAACCTGTGATGGATGTACGGCGGCAATGGCGCCGAACCAAAAGAGTTTAGCTTTTCCCCTAAATCCTGAACTTCCAAAAACTGAATGATGCGTTTTCCCTCGCCACCTATCCCGGTGACTTCGGCAGTAAGTCCGCCCGGGAAATGCACCAAAGTTCCAATCTGAAGTTTTTTCGCAGGCTTACACAGGGCCTCGAAACTTCTTGGGACCTCATGGTTCCGCAAGAGAAGGCACTCCACCGCACCACCCGTGGGGCGTTCGCCGAGCAAACGCAGCGCGGTCACGCGAGTATTGTTCACAACTAACACGTCGCCCTCACGCAAAAGCGTCGGAACGTCTGTAAACATCCGGTGATACACCTTTCCCGTCAACTTATCCAGATGCAACAGCCTGGATCCATCGCGCTGAGCCAGCGGCTCTTGAGCGATCAGCTCCTCAGGAAGGTCGTAATCGTAATCGCTTAAGTTGTGCATTTTAAAACTTCAGGGATTTGGGTTAGGCTCGAAATCGTGGCGACGATCAGTCCATCAACGCGCTCAACCTGAGGCTTAGATAATTTGAGAGTTCGGTTGATCAGGCAGGCGTGCATTCCCACGCGCTGCGCCCCAATCAAATCATCTTCCGGATTGTCGCCAATGTGCATCACATCTTGAGGCTCCGCCCCCAACCGGTCCAACAGTATTTGAAAAAGCGCCGGATCAGGCTTTTCGGGACCTTCTTCAAGCGAAGCGATAATCGGGTCGAAGTAACCCGAGATGCCCTTAGATTCAACCACCCGGTGAAGCGAGATATCCCAATTGCTCAAAATCGCCTTACGCATTGAAGCGATCTCAGGATCGTTAAGCGTTAGAATCACATCGTCATACAGCTCAAACCAGCGATCCGAGCCGTACATCTGAAGGTCTGCTTCCTCCATTAGCACACCCGTTGCTTCCAGCCCCCAACCAATCCGAGTAAGCCAATACTCGGTAAATTCCCGCCAAAACGCCCGGACTTGCTCAACGTCACGGGTCAGATTCACAGCATGAAATCGCGGAAGCCATTCCACATATTGCGCCCGGTAGAGGTGGGCATGATCGTCGCGGTGAACCGGAATCCCCACGTTTTCGGCGCACGTGACGGCGAACAAACCTGGGTCCCAACGGGCATCAACCAGGGTATGCGCACAGTCAAAGGAAAGGATGGTTGGCGTACGCATGGAGAACCAAAAGAGTACCCGCTCGCGAAAACTGAACAATCACGGAACGAAATCCATCACAAAGATAGGTATTCCTGCCCAGTCTGCCTATAATGTCCTGTAACGGATTCTCGAATAACCCGCTAGCAACACGTACAAAAGTGAATAAGATGCATCGCTCAAAACTACTTCTGCCCCTCGCGCTAACCCTTGCCTCTGTGGCAACTTTTGCCGCCGACGACAAGCCAACTTACGACTTAAGCCTGCGCGCAAAAACTGGCACAGTGGTCAAATCGAACGTTGACATCACGATTCAGATCGGTCCGGTTCCTCTGACGATGACCGCCAAGCAGACAGACACCTATGCTCAAGATAAGGAATCAAAAGCCAATTCCATCGGCATGAAGTTCGAGCAAGGATCGGTTGAGATCATGGGCGAGACCACGAAAGAGCCGAATTGTGAATACACGGTCGAACTCGCGAAGGACGGTCAATTTGCAAAGATCATTGAAGTTGATGTACCAAAGCCAGACGAAGAGGCAATGGGATTCTCGACGATCATCTACTTCCAAGCGATGGGCGCGAGCGTAGCTCCAACCAAAAAAGTTGCCGTCGGTGACAAGTGGAGTGCAGACCTCAAAGCCCCAGACTTAAAGGAAAAGTATCCAAGCGAGGAAGCCGAAGAGGAAGAAAAGGACGAATCCAAGATGGCGACCAAGTACGAGCTGGTCGCAATTGAAAAGGTCGGCGAAATCGAATGCGCCAAGGTGTCCTTCGAATCCACTTCCGACGACAAGGAGTCGCAAATGACCGGGAAAGGATTCTTCTGGCTTGATCTTTCGAACGGCGTCGTGCTGAAGCGCGACTTTAAGATTGATCTCGGCGGTGAAGAAGAAATGTCCTGGACAGTCAAGTCCGCACCTTAGTTCCTGATTCATCATTACCGCGATTCGCTACGAGCTTAACTTCCATTTCAGGGGTTAAGCTCGACTCTTGTACTAATTCAGGTCAAACTAAAGCGCGAATCGGCTGCCGTCTATGCCAAAATAGCGCATGGCAACCGTTCGCGTCTACGTTACTTTAAAGCCCTCATTGCTTGATTCAGCCGGAAAGACCGTCGCCGGATCTCTCCAAAAGCTTGGATACGCTGAAGTAAACGACGTGCGAGTCGGAAAAATGATCGAGATGCAACTCGAAAATCCGACCGAAGCCCGGATCAAGGAAATGTGCGAAAAGCTTCTCGCGAATCCGGTCATCGAGAATTATCGCTACGAGGTTGACGCAAAGTGAAGCTGGCAGTGATCCGCTTCCCCGGCAGCAACTGCGATCAAGACGCACTGCACGCCGTTCGTGATGACGTCGGAATTGAAGCTGATTACGTCTGGCACGAAGACACCAGCCTCGCAGGATTCGATGCCGTTTTCGTACCTGGCGGATTTAGCTACGGCGACTACTTGCGTTGCGGCGCAATGGCAGCGCGGGCTCCGATCATGGCGGAAGTCCGACGACTCGCCGAAAATGGCAACCCCGTCATCGGGGCTTGCAACGGATTCCAAGTCCTCACCGAAGCCCAGCTTCTCCCAGGTGCCTTGCTTCTCAACCAAAGCGAAAAATTTGTTTGCCAAAACGTATTCCTCAAGGCAGAAAACCGTTCTAGCATCTGGACGTCGGGCGTGGAAAAAATCATCACCATCCCGATCGCCCACGGAGAAGGGCGTTACATTTGCGACGACGACACCCTGAAAGCAATCCAAGATAACCAGCAGATCGCATTTCTCTACGTTGACGCAAGCGGGAATCCAACCCCATACGCAAACCCCAACGGAAGTACCGCCAACATCGCAGGAGTGCTCAACGCCACGGGTAATGTGTTAGGACTCATGCCCCACCCGGAAAGAGCGACAAAGGCGATCCTAAGCAGCACCGACGGCCTAATGATTTTGCGGGCACTTTCAATGGTGAACACCTAATCCGAACGTATTTCGTCTCCAATAATGTCTATAAGTCCTGAATAGGATTGCCCGCCTATGAAATCCCTTGCTAAAGCCGTTTTGATCGCCGCCATCGTGATGCCGCTTGCCGTGCAAGCGCAAACAAAGCTTGGTCAGCTTGGCCAAGCTCTAAAGGCAACGAACATTTACAGCAAGGCAACCACCAAGAGCCGGGTCTTTTACCGAGTCCCAGCTTACGAATATCTGATTGTGAAGCCCGCCATAAAAGGCTGGGTTCCCGTGGTGATGGAAGATGGACGCACCGGCTACATATCGGCGAGCAAGGTCGCCGTACTCCCTTGGGAAGTCACTAGGGCAAAGCCAGCCGTCAAGTCCGCGGTTGCAACCCGCACCGCCGGAAGCAGAACATCCAGAAGCGGGTCGGGAGTGACATCCGACGCCAAAGCCGGAATCGCAAATTACGCTCTTAACTATGTAGGAACGCCCTACAAGTGGGGTGGAAACGACCTCAATCGGGGTATTGATTGCTCTGCTTTTGTACAACAGCTTTACGGAAAAATCGGCGTGGATTTACCACGTACCGCCGCTGAACAAGCCCTCGTTGGGCAAAAGATCATGCGGCTCGAAGACCTCGTCGCCGGTGATCGCCTTTACTTCTGGGACAAAAAGCGCGGCAAGATTGGTCACACCGGAATTTACATGGGCAATGGCTACTTTGTCCACTCATCCACTAATAATCGCGGCGTCGCCACAGACGACTTGCGCAACCAAAAGTGGCGCAACATGCTCGTCTCGGCCCGGCGATAAACCCTCCGCGTCAATAGGCGCGTTTGAAAAGCTGTAAATGGGTCCAAACTTTGAAGCCTAAATCCAAGTTGATCTTGTACATCACGTTTTTCTCCAGGTTGTCGGCGAGAATCTCCTTAATGCCGTGGGCTTTTGCGTTGTGAATGGACACGACCTTAACAGCTTTCACCAACCCTAGCCGACGATAATCGCGCCTGGTTCCACTAAACTCCGTACCGGCCCTAGTCGGGTCTGCTTTGAACTGCCGAATCCTGGTGTACGCAGCAATGTTTTCACCGTCCATCACCGCATGCATGAGTTTTGGGTTGTAGGCATCCCGATTTTCAAACTCCTTATACTCCTCATCCTGATCAAGCGGCTCAAACGGGTTCTCTGTCGGGATGTCCATTGCCATTTCGTTCGACGCTTCAAAAAGGGCAAGGCGCCAATCACACCCTTCTGCCTCAAGCTCTTCAAAAGAAACGATTCGAAATCCTTGATTCTCAACAATGCGCCGAGCCTGAACCACGTCAAGGAAATCGAACTCATCCACAATCAGGCGTGAAACTGGCGAACTCTCAAGTTCGGTGAAACCCAGTTCGACTAACGCTTCCGTTCGGCGAGGCAGATCCGAACGAGAAGGCGACACGACCCACTTCGGATCGTATTGCGCGATATGGTCGAGTAAGAACTGATAAGTCTCCAGATAAGGTCCAGATTCGGGATTCATAGCGGGAGTGATCTGGAACTGCCCCGGCTCCTTGTACCAGTAGGTCTGCACCGCCGAAGCGAGAATGGGACCGCTTGGATGGGTATCACACACAAAGCGATTCAGCACGATGTCCTCAGGAGTCGTCGCGTCAGAGGCTTCAATTTCTTCGCGGGTTGTGGGATATCCTGGCCACCCTAGGTTATAAGAATCAATCCGGATCTGAATATCATCGCTCGTATAGGGGCGAAAATTGGGAGAAGTCATGCCCAAGACGATACCCCGGTGAGGTGACACGAATAGATAAATAGTCTGGAGGCGCAGAGCGGATTCGAACCGCTGCATAAAGGATTTGCAGTCCTCCCCCTTAACCACTTGGGCACTGCGCCTGACGTTAAATTTCATTTTACCTAGGATCGAACGGCTTCTGAAAGGGCGGCAAAACCGCGCATCCAGGATCAAGACCAAGTATTCCTTCCCGTATTGGCAAAATTCAGCCAAAATTTCTTTACCAAGAAAAGCGACCGCACGTTCACTAGGACAAAAAGTTGCTCACCTAGTAACAATCCCTCAACTTTGAACCTAAATCGCCCGTATTTCCTCGCGCCAGCAAAGATTCTAACTCGCACATCTAATGACGGCAAACATTCCGCTAGTGAGATTTCTCGTCTTTCGTCCCCCCAGTATTTGAACCTAATGGAAGCAATAAAGGTCCGTGGCATACAACCTGTGTCGGAATCCCCTCCGACCAAAACGGGATAACAAAATAATTATGTATTTGCTGACTTGGAATGAAGAAGATCAATCAATCGTTGCTGGAATCGGCGGCGTTGTGACCCCAGCGGAAGCTGCGGTACTGATGGAGGAAATTGAAGCGTTACTTGATTCGCAAAACACGGTCGCTAAGGTTGAACTTGACGCTTCCCGTGTCACACGATTCCAAAGCGGGGCGTTTGAAGCCCTAGAGAAAATGCGATTCCTTGTAAGTAAGAAAGGATCCCGCCTTGACCTCATCACCACGACCCTCGCCGAAGAAGCTGATGTCATGAGTCCTAACGCCCGAGCGATCTTGGAAGGCCACACCGAAGAGCTGTACCAATACAAAATCGCCTAATCTTACACCCCGAGGCTTTTCCCCAAAGCCTCAACAACCATCCCAGTCCCCAGCCCGGTCGCAATGTTGCGGCCGGGTTTCCTTTCGCCTTCCATAACCCAAAATAGGTACTCTGCTCCTTATGGCTGAACGACTTTGGGCACCTTGGCGATTGCGCTATATCGAGGGATCGGATGCAAAACCGAAGATTCCTGGCTGCATCTTTGTCGACCTCCCGAAACTGGAAGACGATCGGACAAACCTGATCCTTTATCGAGGCACCACGGCGTTTGTGATCATGAACCGCTACCCTTACACAAACGGTCACTTGATGGTCGCGCCTTATCAGCACACTTCTCAATTTTCCGACCTTAGCGATGCCGAGCTGCTCGAAATCAACCAACTCGTGCAAAGCTGCATCCGCTGGATTGACGCGGTTTACAGTCCTCAAGGCTACAACATCGGAGTAAATATTGGAGCGGCAGGCGGTGCCGGAATCCCCGACCACCTCCACTGGCACATCGTCCCCCGCTGGAGCGGCGACACCAACTTCATGACCACCTGCGGCGACACCCGAGTCATGCCCCAAAGCCTAGAAGACAGCTACAACCGGCTCAAAGCTGCGGTTGATCTCTAATGTTTCGTTTGGTGCCTTAACCTCAAAAACAGTGCATCTGGCAGACACTTTAACAAACAATCACCTTTCGATCCCCGTCTGATTGCTATGTCATTTCTTCACGCAATTTATTTGTTGGCCGCATCAAACTCCCTTCCGTCATTTGAGTATGTCCCCTTCCCAGCTGGCAAACCGAGTGTTGTGATTGCCGAAAAATTCCCTCGACTGATCCAGTCCACCGAGTTGGTTCGGGCAAGCCTAAAGGATCGTTCTCCAGGGTATTTATTCCCCTCTGGATTTGCCTCGGCCATGGTTACGAGCAGATCAAGTCAGAATATCTCTGGCGGTTTTGTCTTGCCAGGAGATCGTCTCCACGGAGCGCATTTTGGCGACATTAACAATATGCTCATCGCTCGCGGTCACCGGATCGGCGATGACATTCGGCCCGCAGTTTGGACCAAAGTTCCAACCGAAACGCAACCCTCTGCGGCAACCATTCTCGAAATCCCAACCTCAGCGAATCGGGGTTGTGTGCTTGATATTCAGACCGGGAAGGCAGTTGGAATCGTTGGAAAATATGTGCCCATTCCTCCGGGAACGGTTGTTGACGAAGGAGTGCTTGACAGTGGGATCATGGTGTTTAAACTCGGTCCGACAAGGGCGATCGGAAGCATTGATGCCGAAATCAAGCCAGTGGTTTGGGATGTAACCACTCGCGCTGTGACCGTGCTTCCCTCGGTTCAGGGGCAACAGGCGACCTATGCTAGCGGAGTAAATACTCAAGGAGAAGTCGTGGGTTGGAGCGATAAACGAAAGTCCAAAAGCGTCGCCGTTCTTTGGAAAAATGGGGAGTTGCATCGACTCGAAGATCTCGTGATCGGCTTGCCTCCACAAATCAAAATGGGGATGGGAATTGCATTCAATGATCAGGGGGATATCTTGATCGGAGGCCATTTGGGCAACCTGATTACCAGCGGATATCTTAAGCGCAGACTTTGATCAGCCCAAAACCGGGTCAGTCATGCCAAGGCTCTCGAATGCCCTGATCCGGATCAGGCACGAGTCGCAACGTCCACAAGGTTTTCCGGTCGGAGCAGGATCATAGCAGGAGTGAGTCTTCCCATAATCGAGACCTAAGCTTAAGCCTTGCTGAATGATTTCGGCCTTGGTAAGGTGGATGAGGGGAGTGTGGATTTTAAACTTTGCGCCTTCCACGCCGATCTTTGTGGCTAGGTTTGCCAGATTCTCGAACGCTTCGATGAACTCCGGACGGCAATCGGGATAGCCAGAATAATCCACCGCATTCACACCGATCGCGATATCCGTCACCCCCAGCACCTCCGCCCACGCGAGGGCAAAGCTGAGGAACAACGTGTTCCGAGCGGGGACATAAGTGATAGGAATCCCGCCCGGGTCTTCCCGGTCTTTGGGAACTTCGACATCCTCGGTCAAAGCCGATCCGCCCCAAGCTCGCAGGTCAATCGTAGCGACACGGTGCTCTATAACGCCAAGCTCAGCGCCTAGATTCTTGGCGGCTTCGAGCTCAAACCGATGGCGCTGACCGTAGTCAAAGCTCAGGGCATAAAGCGAGTACCCCGCCTCCCGCATCATCGCCCCTACGGTAACAGAATCCAGCCCGCCAGACAGGAGTAAGACCGCTTTTTTTGATGTGATGGGTTTCACTAGAAAAGCGTACCACGCTGGGGTTCGGGAGTTCGGAGGCTCGGGTGTTCGGGTAGTCCGGTTTTATACGGATTTGCATGGACTCTCGATCTCCCGGACTTCCGAACCCCAACAGTCCTGAAACCCCGCCATAATTACCCTAGATGCAATTCCAATCGAAGTTCCTCGACGCTCTGAACGAGCGTGTGCTGATTTGGGATGGTGCCACCGGGACGCAGTTCCAGGCGGCGGGGCTTTCTCCTGACGACTTTGTGCTGAAACCCGAGGACACCACCGGGCCGATCATGCGCCAAACCGCCGATCGCCTTGCCGGAGAGTCGCTGGACGGATGCAACGAACTCCTGGTCGTCAGCCGACCCGACGTCGTCGAAGAAGTCCATACACGATATTTTGAAGCCGGATCAGATATCGCCGAAACCAATACCTTCGGCTCAACCAGCGTTGTTCTAGCGGAATACAACATCGCCGAACTGGACTACGAACTCAGCCTCCAGGCCGCAAAGGTCGCCCGAAAAGCCGCCGATAAGTTTGAAAACAAGTTCGTCGCCGGAGCATTAGGACCTGGAACAAAGCTCATCAGCCTAGGAAATCTCGGCTGGGACGACCTCTATCAGACTTACAAAAAGTGCTTTACCGGACTCATCGAAGGCGGCGTTGACTTCTTACTTTTAGAAACCTTGCAGGACCTACTCATGGTGAAGGCCGCCATCGTCGCCGGAAAAGACGCGATGCGGGAAACCGGAGTCATGCTCCCCATCGTCGTACAAGTCACGATGGAACAAACCGGCACGATGCTTTTGGGATCGGAAATGAGCGCGGCATTGAATATGCTCGAATGCTTCCCCGAAGTCGTCGCCGTAGGAATGAACTGCGCGACCGGCCCGGTCGAAATGACTCCCCACGTGCGATATCTCTCACAAAATTCCACAAGACCTATTTCGATTCAGCCTAATGCCGGGCTCCCAGTGATGGAAAAAGGCCAAGCGGTTTACAAGTTAAGCCCCGAAGAACTTGCCGACCACCATCAACGCTTTGTCGAAGAATTTGGAGTCGCAATGATCGGAGGATGTTGCGGAACTTCCCCTGCACATATCGAAGCAGTTTCCAAAAGGCTCAAGGGCCACAAGCACACCGCCGACGCCCACTGGATTCGCTCACGATCCGTGTTCAATGGATTCGATTTTGAACTCAATTATCCAGAAAGAGCCGATGCACTTGCCCTCAAAGGCTGCTCTAGTCTTTATGCATTTCAACCCTATATTCAGGACAATAGTTACTTGATTATCGGCGAAAAAACCAACGCAAATGGTAGCAAAGCATTCAAAGAAATGCTCGCCGCTGAAAACTGGGAAGGTTTGACCGAACTCGCGCGGGAACTCGAAGCAGAAGGATCACACGTTTTGGATGTCTGTACGGCTTATGTGGGTCGCGACGAAGTGCGCGATATGACGCACGTATTGTTCAAGTACAACACCCAAATCACGGTGCCAATCATGGTGGACAGTACCGAAACCCCCGTGATCGAACGCGCCCTGCAATGCCTTGCCGGAAAGCCGCTGATCAACTCAATAAACTTCGAAGACGGCGAAACTCGCACCCGAAAAGTTCTGGAAATGTGCCGCCGGTACGGTGCCGGAGTTGTCGCGCTGACGATTGACGAAGACGGCATGGCGAAAACCGCCGAAAAGAAAGTCGAAGTCGCCGAGCGTCTCCTCGCGATGACCCGCGAATATGGCTTGCCCGATCACGATGTCTTCATTGACTGCCTCACATTTACGCTCGGATCAGGCGACGAAGAATTCCGCAAAGCCGGCATCGCCACAATCGACGCCATAGCCGAACTCATCAAACGCCACCCGCAAGTGAACACCACGCTCGGCGTCTCTAACATTTCGTTCGGACTTAAGGCGGCTTCGAGGGTCGTGGTGAATTCTGCCTTCCTCCACTACGCCCGAGAGGCGGGTCTGAGCAGCGCGATTGTGCACTTCAGCAAGATCAAACCCGACAACCGGATTGATCCAGAGCTCTGGAAAATCGCCAGTGACTTGGTATATGACCGACGAGTTTTCGCCGAGGCATGATAGACATACCTCGTCGTGTGCTGTTCCGTTGACTTTGATTCTAAGGCTACACTATAGCGATGACCGAGGACGATGGCGGAATACGGAACATTCACCTCGGTCTCGCCCTAGGGGCATTGGCGGTCTGCTGTTTTGCGATCACGCCCACCGCGACACGGGTTGCGGTGGCGGACTTAGACCCTTTGATTGTTTCCGCCGGACGGGTTCTGGTTGCGGCGATTCTCTCTGCGATCGTCCTCGCCATAGTCCGACCGAAGGCTCCAAGCTCAAGCGAATGGCGATCATTGGTCGGAGTTTCCCTGGGAGTCTGTGTGGGATTCCCAATCTTCACGGCTCTTGCCTACAAACAAATTCCGGCTTCTCACGGGGCAATCATCAGCGCATTGCTCCCCTTGGTAACGGCAGGCATGGCAGTCTGGCGGGATCGCGAACGACCAACGGCAACCTACTGGATCGCGAGCATCATCGGAGCGGGAACGGTGCTACTCTTCGCCTTTCACGAAGGAGCCGGGGCACTATCAGCTGGCGATGGGTGGATGATTCTTGCTCTTTTCGCAGCCGCCTATGGGTATACGGAAGGGGCGCGGATGAGCCGAAGTCTAGGCGGCTGGCAGACGATCTGCTGGGCGCTTCTGCTCGCGACTCCGCTCGCTCTTACCGTCACGATCTTCGCCGCGAACAGTCAGCCAATCATGGCCGGAAATCAAGCCTGGATCGGGTTCGCCTATCTCTGCGTCGTGAGCCAGTTGGTCGGATTTTTCCCTTGGTACAAGGGAATGGCCCTAGCGGGAATCTCCAGGGTGGGTCAAATCCAACTCGCTCAAGCACCGCTCGGGGTGATTGTGTCTGCGATATTGCTCGGAGAGAAGGTGAATCTCCTCGCGATTCCAACGCTGATCATTGTTCTGGCAATGATCGTCATCGGGGCGAGATCATCCCGCAAAGAGCCTATTCCAGCTGAATCTTAGCCCTCGCCCTTGCCGCCGTAAGCACCATAAGCCTTCGCGAAAATGTCCCAAATGCTCAGATATTGCTGCTTTAAGCCAGGTTCCTTTACAGAATCCTTGAAGTTGCCGTAATCAATCGCATCCGTCAGATCCGCAAGCCGAGCCGCCCAGTCCGCTCGCTCAACTTCTGCCCGAAATCGGTAGTCCGCAGACTTTAACTCGAAGACCCGATCAGAAAGCCCCGAGCCCAATGCCGCCTCCAAATGTTCCCGAGTCCGAGCCCGTACCAAAAGCACACTTGGCTTCTCGTTGTGAGCAACCACACTTACCGGCCCGCTATTCAACATGATCCACATGCTTCCCATTATGCTGAATCCTTTTCCCCAAAAAGGGACCCTAACAAGTTATGCAGTGGATTGCCGTCGTCATCATGGGAGTGCTCTTGGGGCTACTTGGGGGCGGGGGCGGCATTCTGACGGTTCCTATCTTGGTTTCGGGCTTCGGATTTACGCCCGAAACTGCAACCGGAGCATCACTTTTCGTGGTCGGAACTGCGAGTATCATTGGCGCGGCACAAGGCCTCAGGACCGGACAGGTCCAGATCAAGCGCGTCCTTGCATTGGCGATCTCATCCATGATCGGCGCATTTCTCTCCCGCGCCGTGCTCATGCCCCTCATTCCAGCAAGAATTGGCAGCCTGACCAGGGGCGATGTCCTCATGATCGCATTAGGCACAATCATGCTTCTTGTCGCCTACCGTATGCTTCAAAAAGCACCCGAATCTGATTCAGAACCTGTCTCAGTTCCGATCGTGATTGCAACAGGTTTTGGAATCGGGATCCTCAGCGGAACGCTCGGCGCGGGAGGAGGATTTCTTCTCGTCCCAGCGATGACGCTCCTTATGGGGCTGTCGCTAAAGGAAGCCGTACCGACCAGTTTGGCCGTTATTGCTCTGCAGTCACTAGCGGGATTTGCGGGAGAACTTTCTAAGCCAATCGCATGGAACATCCTGTTGCCGATTACAGGGATTTCGCTACTCGGAATGATCATTGGTGTTTTTCTGAGGCCAAAAATCGCCGAAGCACCACTGAAAATGGCTTTTGCGGGACTAATCGTAATCGTCGCGATTTATCTTTTTATAAAAGTCTTTGCCGGTCTTTGAATCCTTTTTTGTGAACTCTGCCTCTAGAGATTCATGAACACAAATATTAGTGTGACCCAACTCAAATCCCGGCTTGACGCAGGGGAAAATCTTCAGCTCATTGACGTACGATCCCCAGGCGAGTTTGCCGCTGGGCACGTCCCTGGCGCGATCAATATTCCGCTCGAACAGATCGAAACTCGATTGGCTGACATGGGAACGCAACCCATCGCGGTTCTCTGCCAGTCCGGAAGACGCGCAGGAATGGCGTGTGAATCGCTTGCCAATCTCCAGCGCGACGCGTTCGTCGTGGAAGGAGGAACCCAAGCATGGATTCAAGCCGGAAATAGCGTCGTGGCAAGTACCAGTGGAAAGTGGTCATTGGAGCGACAAGTACGGTTGATCGCCGGGATGATGATTTTGGTCGGAACAATCCTCAGTGTGGCGGTCGCTCCGGGTTGGGTCTACCTCGCGATGTTTGCTGGAGCGGGTCTGACCTTTGCTGGTCTCACCGACATCTGCGGGATGGGAATGATTCTCGCAAAACTCCCTTGGAACCGCCCTCTACCACCTTGTTCAGTTAAGCCACAGGAGGCAAAATAAATGATTATTAGAAATTTTTACGACGATAGACTCGCCCAAGCCAGCTACCTTGTTGGATGCGCAGCCACAGGCGAAGCAATTGTCATAGACCCGCTCCGAAACGTTGAGCAGTACCTCGAAATGGCCAAGAACCAAGGTCTCAAGATCACAGCGATCGCCGAGACCCATATTCATGCTGATTATCTTTCGGGATCAAGAGAGCTTTCCGCACGTACAGGAGCCACGATGTTCCTTAGCGATGAAGGCACCGCCGATTGGAAATACGCGTTCGCAGATGAGCCATTGGTTCACCTTGTCAAAGACCAAGACGTGATCAAAGTTGGGAACTTGACGCTAAAAGTGCTACATACTCCGGGTCACACTCCCGAGCACATCTCTTTCTTACTCACGGATCATCCCGCGAGTGACCAGCCTCATTCCCTCTTCACTGGCGATTTCATTTTCGTCGGAGATGTTGGACGTCCTGACTTGTTGGAGCGCGCCGCGAACTTCCTCGGAACGATGGAAGCTGGAGCAAGGGTGCTCTACAATTCCATCCAATCGCTCCAAGGTTTGCCCGACGAACTTCTTCTCTGGCCAGCCCACGGTTCCGGTTCCGCCTGCGGAAAATCTCTTGGTGGCAGCCCCGTCACCACGTTGGGATACGAACGAAAATCCAACTGGGCATTCCAAATCCACGATGAAAACTCCTTAGTCGAAGAAGTCCTCGCCGGGCAACCCGAACCGCCCGCTTACTTCAAGATGATGAAGACGCTCAATAAACAAGGGCCAAGAATCCTCATGGGACAACAAGAAGTCCCCCAGCTTTACGAGCCAATCGGCGAGTTGGTTGACGTGCGCGATGCTGACGTGATTCGAGCGCAAATGTTTATCGGAGCGATCGCGATACCAGCCGGACGTGGCCTAGCAAATTGGGCCGGGTGGTTCCTAGATTACGAACAGCCCGTCACCGTGATCGCATCAAATGCCGCCGAAGCAATCGCGGCCAGAGACGCCATGATGCTCATCGGGCTCGATATCATTGCCGGCTGGATTCACCCCGATCAAGTCACTCTGAAGGCGCAAAAGATCGAACCGGTTGCTTGTTCGGGCTTACGTCCAGACAACTTCGTGCTCGATGTGCGCGGGATCAACGAATGGAATACCACCCATCTCGACCAAGCCCACCACATCCCGCTCGGATCATTGCCGAGCCGACTCTCCGAATTGCCAAAGGATCAAACGATCGTCGCTCATTGCGCCGGTGGAATGCGATCCCCCATCGCAATCTCGCTTTTGCTGGCATCGGGGTTCACCCACGTCAAGGAAATCTCCGGCGGGGTAAACGAAATCCGCCAGAAATGCCCAACGCTACTCTGTAACTTCTAAGAAGGTCCCGGCGCCGCCCCCTCATCCTGATTTTGGCCGTACTGAATGGTATGGAACAAAATCAGGATGAATTTTTGACGCAGGAATATCTCACCGAGCTTAAGCGAGGAAACGACTTCACCGCCGAACTAATCAAGATACAGCGCGACTGGCGATTCGCGCTGCGGAATGGATTACTGGGCGGACTTGGAGGCGTGATTGGGGCAACGGTTTTGGTTTCCCTTTTGGTCTGGATCATTCAGCCGTTGAAACAATTGGAGTTCCTGAAGCCCAGCCTAGACAAGATAGGTCAGGAGCTAGAACGCCGTCCCGTGAAAAATCGCTAGTATTTTGAATTTCCTGTTCCATTCTCGGGAAATCTTTTGTATGATAAGAATGTGCCCGGTGGTTCTCGCCCCTATTATTACCGCCTCGTAGACGGTTGGCGCCCAGAACCCTGCGATTGGTTCGAGGCGGGGCCGCTCATGGCGCGTTTCGGCGACCGATGTATCGGCTGCGATCTTCTAGCGAACGGAGTCAATGTCTCCACCGCGTTTCTAGTATTCGACCACAACGCATTTGGCGACGGCCCACCCATCCTTTGGAACACCATCCTCAGCTTCCCAAACGGAAACCAGCGCCTTTACCGTAAATACGGCTACTACGAGGATGCCATCGAAGGTCACAAAGAAGCCTGCGCGGTAGTGAGCCTCCTGGATGATTCGCTCGAAAATCGAGCGTTTTAGGTCGCCTTAGTTCACCGCGGACGATAGTGGAGTCATGCCGACGTCCGTCGGTATCCAGGTCGCCTTGCTCCCGATGCGGTGACGGAAAGATTTCCTAAGCTTAGGCAAAAGTCCGGCACCACGGGAGCAAGAAACGATTCCAACCTTTCCTTGACCACGATCTTCGCCGGGGTCGCGCAAAAAAGTGTTACCTCTTACGAGATAACACTTTTCAATTTAAGTTAAGAACCGCCCTTAGACAGCCTTCATCTTTTCTGCCTTGGCGTAGACTTCGTCTAGGCCGCCGCAGTAGAGGAATGCTTGCTCTGGCAGGTCGTCGACTTCGCCGGAGATGATTGCCTTGAAGCTCTTGATTGTATCTTCGAGAGAAACGAACTTGCCTGGGTTTCCTGTGAACTGCTCAGCAACGAAGAACGGTTGGGACATGAATCGCTCGATCTTTCGAGCGCGTGCCACCAGCTGCTTGTCTTCGTCGGAAAGTTCGTCGATACCAAGAATCGCAATGATGTCTTGCAGTTCCTTGTATCGCTGAAGAATAACTTGGACGGCACGGGCGACGTTGTAGTGCTCTTCGCCAACGATGGTTGGGTCGAGGTTCTTGGATGTCGAAGCGAGTGGGTCAACCGCAGGGAACAGACCCTTGGAAGCGATGGATCGCTCCAAGTAGATGTATGCGTCCAAGTGGCTAAAGGTGGTCGCTGGCGCAGGGTCAGAGGGGTCATCAGCAGGAACGTAAACGGCTTGAACCGAAGTCACCGAACCCTTGTTGGTCGAAGTAATTCGCTCTTGGAGGAAGCCCATGTCTGTGGCAAGTGTTGGCTGGTAACCCACAGCGGATGGCATTCGTCCCAGAAGCGCGGATACTTCCGAACCGGCTTGAACAAATCGGAAAATGTTGTCAACAAAGATCAGAACGTCGCTACCGACTTCATCACGGAAATATTCAGCCATGGTAAGCGCGGTCAGAGCAACGCGGAGACGTGCTCCTGGTGGCTCGTTCATTTGACCAAAGACCATCGCGGTCTTGTCAATAACTCGGCTGTATCGCTCGCCATCGCGCTCAATCTTACCGTTCGGGTCCTTGTATTCGGCTTCGGACATTTCGAGCCAGAGGTCGTTCCCTTCACGGGTTCGCTCTCCAACACCAGCAAACATCGCCACACCGGATGCTTCAACCGCAATGTTTCGAATGAGTTCTTGAATCGTAACGGTCTTACCGAGACCAGCACCACCGAAGAGACCGATCTTTCCACCCTTGTTGAACGGAACCAGAAGGTCAATGACCTTGAGTCCAGTTACAAGGAGCTCGACCTTAACCGATTGGTCCGTGAAGGATGGCGGGGTTCGGTGAATTGGAAGCCTTGGAGCGGCGGCAACTGCTGCGGCTTGCTCGGCTCGGGACTCTGGAGTCCCGGCGTGCTCGCCAGTTTCAAGAATGTCAATCGGATTGCCGAGAAGATTGAAAACACGACCGAGGGTTGCTTCTCCAACTGGAACCATGATCGGTCCACCGGTGTCTTCGGCGGTCATTCCACGAACCAGACCGTCGGTGCTTGCAAGAGCAACGCAACGAACGATATCATCTCCGAGGTGCTGTGCGACTTCGCAGGTGAGGTTGATGTTGCGCTTTTCGTCAATAATCTTGACCGCGCTATAGATGGATGGGAGACCTTCCGCAGAAAAGCGGCAGTCAACAACTGGTCCCAAAACTTGGATCACTTTGCCGAGGTTAGGCATGATGGTTTCTCAAAATTAAATTGGGTCGCCCGGCAGGTGCCAAGAGTCCCGTCAGGAGAGAATTATACCCGAAGGTATTGTTTGTTCGGGGTGTTTAGTTTGTTGGGATTTGCTCGGGGTTAAGAAGTTCGGGAGGACTTACTGATCCATGCCCGAACAAAACCGAGGATCCGAACTCCCGAACCCCAAACTACTTACGATCGCCCAAACTGAGCAACCACGATCTCAAAGTCGGACGGACCAACTTCGCCGTCGCGATCAATATCAGCAGTACCAGTTCCGCCGAATTGGCTGACAACAAGCTCAAAGTCGCCAGGACCAACTTCACCGTCACCATCAATATCAGCCACGATTGGGTAGGTGATGTGCAGAGCCGCACCGACTCCGCCAGTACCGGCTCCATTGACAACCGTACTACTCACGAAAATCTCGTTGGAATCCGAGATACTCAGATTATCATTGAGCGAAGATTGCATGAATGCATCGTCATCTAAAATGCCATTGCCGTTGATATCAATGATTTGATCTTCCCGCAGGAGCACCTGGGAATAGAATCCATTGTCATATATGATCACGAAGTCTTGTTGTGAGTTAGCCCTTGTGCTGTAACCAAGAATCACGCTCTCGCCCCACTTGTTGACACCAACACCTTGGATCGAGATTCCGGCTGGAGAAGTACTGCTCCAGGTCTCGGTTTCCCCGGTGGCGATGAGATCGGATTGTCGAATCACACGCTCCGGTCCTCCGATTTTTCCGATCACGGCGAATTCATCGGTAGTGCCTGCTTCGGTTCCTCGGTAGGCGTAGTAACCACCCTCGGCGACGGAAGAACTGGAAGCTCCACCGAATAGCGCGCTTGGGGTGAGTGACGGGAAGACATTTGGGATTGGGTAACTTTCCCGAGCAAAAGTCATTCCGTTTACGAGCACTGCCACGTCTTTGGAAGCATCGGATCCCAAGGAGACCGTGGTCATATCCGTTTGGCCGTCTCCAGACATGCGATAAGATTCGGCAACGTGGTTCGTGATCGTGTCTGCGGTTCCGATGCTGGTGACTGGAAGCGTTCCCCTTGCTGAAGTCAGAACGCCATCAATGACAATTCCCTGAGAAGAGTTTGTGATCCCTGGCCCGTTAGCAAAAGCGGTTTTTCCTCCCGCGAATGGACTTGGACTCGTGCTTGCTAAGTAAATGCCACCAGAAAAGGGCGCAGCTTCTTTGGCGACAACGGTTGGGGTTGTTGAGCCAAATTGGAATCGCAAAATATAGTCGTTGGATGCGGCAGGTTCATTTGTTACTACCGATGCCGCAATCACTCCAGTGTTCGAGGCTCCTAACCCTGAGCTTCTTGGATTGCCCCAGTTAAACCCTGGCGCCACGGGAGCTGGAGTCGTCGAGATGACCAACGCTTGAGAAGTGAATCCTTGCGTTTCCCCAGCAGCAAGGATGCGCTTTGAGGCTCCGTCGTTCCCGATCAGCACGACCCCATAATAATTACCATCTGGCGAAGAATGCACTTTCGTGATCGCGGTGGTCAAAACCCCGCTAGTCAACCCAGGGGCAGCGTTTGCAGGGACGCCAGTCTTTGTCGTGTGCAGAACTCTGACGGGAGCAGCTTGGGAGACTGCGGTTGTGCAGATGTGCGCCAAGGCGAGAGTTCGGGTGAGAGTGTTCATATGCTTCCTTTCGCGGGCCAAGCACCAACGTGCTTCGCGTAACGTTCTTAGTTTATCCGGATTAGATTAAAATTCGATCCATATTGACGAATACTGGTACCAGAATATTCCGATCCAAGTTCCGACAGGAACCACAAAACACCTCAGTCAGACGAAATACCTACCAAAAGCGGGAAAATTTAGCGATTTTCTAGGACTTGGAACCCATTACCATCCAATCCCAGTATCCTTAACTAATACCCGCATGCCGGGTACGGAGGACCTGTTTTTTGCTAAACATCGCACTATCACTAATAATTTCCGCACAACCGACCGAATTGCGCCTCATGCGAGGCGCCGATATTTCTGGCGACAAGATTGCTTTTCAGTACGCCGCTGACCTTTGGATCATGGATCGCAAAGAAGGCCAGGCTCGACGCCTCACCACAACACCAGGTTCTGAAGGCGCTGTGCGCTTCAGCCCAGATGGATCAAAAATCGCTTTCACTGGCAACTACGATGGAAACACCGATGTCTATGTGATGGACGCCGACGGTGGCGATCCGGTTCGCCTAACTTATACCGGCGAACCTGAAATCGTTCTCGACTGGACTCCAGACGGCAAGAGCATCGCCTACAAAACCCCTTACGGTAGCAAATCAAACCGCATCACGCGCATCTTCACCATCTCCGCGAACGGCGGAATGCCAACCCGCCATCCACTCGAAGACGTCAGCGACGCAAGCTTCAGCCCAGACGGCACCAAGCTCGCGTACAACCGCACGGCAGCGCACAACTTCAACTGGCGACGCTACCGAGGTGGTACTCAGGGACGCATTTCGTTC
>JBEIDH010000025.1:0-33630 GCA_040383535.1 Chthonomonas sp. | reverse complement strand
GTCCTACCAGCTCCCCTGCTAAGCCATGGATTTTCCAACACGCTGCCGAACTCGATACGGACAAAGATACGATCGTGACGCTGATTGAGATCAACGGGCTGATTAAGTCAGCATTTACCGAGGTTGCCGGAGGCAAGGAATTGATTTCGCTGGAAGACTTGAAGAAGGCACGCCCTGCAAAGAATGTCATCGGAGGATATCTCAAAGGGCACGCCGAAGAATTTGATGCTAACGGCGACAAAAAAGTTACCCTGCAAGAGGTCCTAAACGAGTTTTCAAGCCTGTTCCACAAGGGTGATAAAGATCACGATCATGCGCTGACCAAGGAGGAGTACGATACATGATCCGTCCAGGTTTTCTCGTCGCCTTGCTCTTGGTTGCTCCTTCGGGAATTGTAATCGCGATGCAGCAGCAGTCAGGAAGCCGAGGTGGACCAACAGGCGTCTTCATCTCGGAAGTTCCTGAGTATGATCTTTCAATCGTTCAGGGGAACCCGACACCAACCAGCGTCACGCTCAGCTTAATGGCTCCGAAAGACTTGGATGTGACTCTTAAACTTCCGAAAAAAGTAGAAAAGTTGAGCTTGAAGGCTTTCGTCCCATCGGAAGTTCAAGTCTCTGGGCTATCTCCTGGGAGCAATTCTCCGTACTCGGTTGATTTCGCCGACGGAAGTATTTCGGGTTCGCTCATTACTACGAAGCCAAAGGGTAAGTCCTTCACTTTCGCGATCCAAGCAGATTCGCACTTGGACGAGAACTCGACCAGCACGATGTATCAACGGACCTTGGGAAATATGGCGAAGGATAAACCAGATTTTCTGATTGATCTTGGCGATACCTTCATGACCGGGAAGCACGCCAAGTTTGAGGACTCAATCAAGCAATACCGGGCTCAACGGTACTACTTAGGGAGACTTGCTCCAAGTGCTCCACTCTTCATGGTTCTGGGCAATCACGATGGAGAACAAGGTTGGACAGAGCGTGCAAAGGACGGCATGTCAAGCTGGTCTTCAAGGCAACGTAAGAGCCACTTTCCAGAACCCGAACCCAGCTCGACATACACTGGAAACACTGAGAAGGGGAATTATTACGAATTTTCGTGGGGCGATTCCCAGTGCTGGATTCTTGATCCTTACAGCTTCACCAAGCAAAAGCCAGCTCAACTTGGTTCGAATTGGGGTTGGACTTTAGGTGAAGCGCAGTACAAATGGCTAAAAGCCTCCCTAGGAAAGAGTGAGGCAAAGTACAGATTTGTCTTTATTCATCACTTAGTTGGTGGGCTCGGTAGGGATTCTCGGGGTGGAGCCGAGGCGTCTCAATACTTTGAGTGGGGCGGAAAAGGCTCAGATGGCACGAACTTTTTTGAAGAGAAACGTCCAGGATGGGGACTTCCCATTCATGACTTACTCAAGAAAAATGAAGTTGATGTCGTTTTTCACGGCCACGATCATCTGTTTGTAAAGCAAGAGCGTGATGGAATTGTCTACCAAGAAGTGCCACAACCTAGCCACGGCCGAGGGGAGTCAACGCGCAGCGCAGAGGAATATAGCTACAAGTCCGGGATTATCTTGGGTTCTTCCGGTTACTTGCGTGTAAAAGTTGAAGCGGAGAATGCCGTCGTTGACTATGTCAAAACAAGCTCTGCGGCGATAACGGGCACCATTGCTGCAACCTACGACTTGAAGCCTTGAACACCAGCAATCGCTAATCATTCGCAAATCTGGTATTTGGAATTTTCCAAAAGCCGTGTATGCTGAATCTTAATGAATGAGGCGATCCAAATTCGGTTGTTTGGAACCATGACGCTCACCCGGAATTCTGGGCGAGCGGAGTTGCCTCTTGTATCGGCCCAAAAGCTCATCGCGTTGCTGTGCCTGAAGCCCGGCGCGGAGATTCCTAGAGTCGCAATCGCTAGGATGCTCTGGGATGATTCGGACGATGACGCCAGCCGAAACCGGCTTCGCACCGCTCTCGTGCAGGCGCGATCCGCCCTTGAGCCACTTGACTCGATTGGTGGGGACAAGAATCACCTGATCTTCGATCCCGCAGGAATAACCACCGACCTTTGGGACGCTCAGCAATTTTACAAACGCGCACTCGGATCGGCGGACGAAGTCGAAGAAGATCAATCGTACCGGAAGCTCCTTGAGGTCATTCGGCGGCCATTTCTGACTGGGGTTGATGACCTTTGGGCCGAAAGCGAACGGCGCAAATGGAGGGAGCGCGGGATTAATGCCCGCATACGATTGAGCGCGATCGCGGAAAAGTGGGAGGACTGGCAGGCCGCCGCCAGCGCTTCCGAGGGGATTCTGGACGACTTTCCGTACGACGAGCGTGCATGGTCAATCCTTTTGCGCAATTACGCCCGCCAAGGTCGCCACATCGAGATCTTTGAGCGCTTTTCCGCGGCTCGGAAAAAGCTAAAGAAAGAACTCGGAGGGAAGTTCAGCCCTGGTCTGCTGAGCATCGCCGAATCCATCCGGCTGGGCGGTCCTTACCCAACTCAGCTTTTGCCTTCGCAGTCGGAAATTGCCGGACGGACGCTCGACCGGATGATCGCCGAGCGGCCCGAAGAAGCTCTCGAATTTTTGGGCAGCACGACCTTTATCAACGAGATCATGACCAACCCGATTGACACTCGCCAAATGATTGATAAGGTGATTGAGAAAACTTCGGGTTACGGGCCGGCGCGGCTGCGATGCCTTTTGGCTGGGCTCACAGCGGCTTACTATGTCTACGATCACAAGCGATACATGGAGCTCGGCGAACTGATCCTTGAGCATGATCCTGACCTCAATCAGCGGCGATCGGTGGCGACGATGGTGGCCTTTGGGTACTTCCAAATGCGGGACTGGGACAAGGCATATTCCCGGGCGAACATGGCTCTGGAGATTTCACGAGAGATTGGAAACGTGATCAGCGAGCACTATGTGCTAGCCCAGATCGCATCGTTCGACTGGCACATGGGCAAGCTGGACCAGGCTCTGGAAGCCTACATGCAGGTGATGGAGGTAACCAAAAACTTAACCGATCGGCAAGGAACATCCAACCTAGCGGTTCTGAATGGAAACATCAGCTTCCTGCATGTAATGAAGGGCGACTATCACACCGCCGAACTCTACATGCAAAGGAGTGTCGACATGGCTTCCGTGGTCAACAACTCCGCGATCTTTTCGCTTGCGATGCCGCTACTCGGATCGTTGCGCATTATTCTTGGGAAAATCGAATCTGGAAAAGAGATGCTGGCCCAGGGGATGGGCGTTTCGTACCGCCAGAAGGATGATCGGAGCTTTGAGATCGCCCTTGATAGCGCGGCTCTAGGATTGAGCGCCCTCGGCAAGTACGAAATGAGCCAGGCTTTGATTCAAAAAGCCGGTGAGCTGAGGGCAGCAAGCGGTCATACACGCTCGGTCGCGGAAGAGATCTTTGCAAATCGGATCAAGGCTTCCAACGGATCTGCAAAAGCGGACTCAGAATTCCTTGCCCTCACGTCCAGGCGGCAGATGGTGGTGAAAATTTTGGATAACCTGCAGGAAGGTTAAAAACAAGATCCAGCCTTTGCGGCTGGATCTTGCTGTGCGTCAAACTCGCTCGGCGACCGGGAGTTCGACTTCGATTTTGGTTGGTAGATCAACCCCCAACAGGGCGTCAATCACATCGTCGGCAGTATAAGAACTCGCCCCTGGTTTAAGGAAGCGACCGACATCAGCAAGGTCGTCGCCAGCCGTCAACAGCGGTGGCTCGACGTAGTCGCCCCGAATCTGGGCTAATCCAATCGTCGAAAGCAGTCCGTTACAGACGCACTTGCGACCGTGGACGTCTGGCTCCTCGCCGCCCTTTTTGATGTAGTCATCAATGGGTTCGGCGGCGCAACGATAACCGACCTTTCCTTCTGGTGTGCGGTAAACACTTCGAAGGTAACCAAGATCGCAGATCCGGCATCGGTCCTTGATCTCCTTTGGCTCCGACATCGTGCCTTCCATCGGGACGACCTTGAACGGGAATCCGGTAGGCGAGCATCGCGGGTCGGTGAATACTTCAATCTTCCCGGCTTGAGCCTTCTTGATCACATCGTGCTTGATCTGGGGAATGATCCCCGATTCTTCGCAATAGGCAAAGGCAGTCCCGACTTGAATTCCTTCGGCACCTTCTTCCAGAGCTTGGAGGAGCATTTCGTGCGTGCCGTATGATCCTGCCATCCAAAATGGAAGACCGAGCTCGCGGTACTTGTCAAAATCTGGCTTATCGCGCTCGCCATATATCGGCTCGCCCTTCTCGTTCAGCTCCATCTTGCCGCGAGGCGGAGCATTGTGACCACCGGCCTTTGGACCTTCAATGATGAAGCCATCGGCAGGAGGAGTGCACTTCTTTGCAAGAACGTGAGCGATGGAAGCGGACGAGACAATCGCCAAGAACTTCGGTCGCTTGAGTGGCCCAACCCAAAATCGCTTTGGATCAAACTTGGTTACGACGCCCTCGGCATCGCCGGGAATCTCGATGTTGATTTCGACTTCTTCTCCTGCGGCAAGCTTGCTCAAAGCGGCGGGGACGGTTCTCGGAATTCCCGCACCCATAAGAACGACGTCAACGCCAGCGAGCATCGCGCCGTAAAGGGTTGGCAATGTAGGTAGCTGGATTTTTTCCAGCAGATTGATTCCGATTTGACCGGAGTGTCCACGCTTGGCGAGCCAAACTTCGACAAACGCTCCCATGATCAACAGGTCGAGCAAGCCTTGCGAAGGAACGACATTCCCGACGGGTTTAGATTTAAATGGAGCGGCGGGGTCTTTTCCGCCTGGGACGAAGTATCGTTCCCAAACCCGAGCCGCCATATCCTTGATTGGAAAATGGGCAAATGCCTCCGCAAAATCACCGGCAAGGTCACCTAGTTGCAATCGTCTGGCAAGTACTGTGTCAAGTGCGGTCCCACTGACCACTCCCATTTGACCTCGTCTGGCCACCGCATTTGCAAGTTGCGTAGACGAAACAGCCACTCCCATTCCGCCCTGAATAATTCGGGGATAGTTCATCCAATCCATAGTATAGCAGTCTACGATGAAATTAGAGCAAGACTTGCCGTTGCATCTATACGGATCGGTAGATATTCGAATTGCGAACTCATTAGTTTTTGACCATCGCCTCTCACGAGTGTCCAAATTTCAGCTTTTTGGCGAGATCTCGGGCATAAAGTTCTAGCCGAATCGAAGCTAGTATCGCCTGAACATGAACAATTCATGACATGCCTGAACGATCCCTGAAAATTTGTGATTTGGATTCAAAAAGTCGCTAATCTTCTCTTGTGCTCCTGTTTTTCAGGAGAGGAGATTATAACTATGAAGACAAAAATCCTTCTTATGTCCGCAATCGCGATTGCTGCAGCTTCGGCTCAAGCGGTGACGATCTATGGACTTTCCACCCGAGACCAGTTGGTGGCTTTCGATTCCGCTACTCCAGGAACCTTGCAACAAGCATCGTTCATCACTGGATTAGCCGCGAACGAATCCCTGCTTGGAATTGACTTCCGACCTGCAACCGGACAGCTTTACGGCCTCGGTTCGTTTGGTCGCATATACACTCTGAACTTGAACACTGGCAGTGCGAAGGTGTTTGTACCGTCGTCCAAAGATGTCCTGGACATTTCAAAACCAGAGTTGAGCCCACGACAAAACTAGACTCTTGGCTCGGTCATTCAGTGACTAATCCCTAGCGACTTTGGTTACCTTTGAAAATCTCGCAATCAGAAGGAAAAATCCCCCAAACCCGGAGGATTTGGAGGACTTTGCCAAGGGACTGTTCAGGCAGCCTTTTTGAGAAACGAAAGTACTGCAAAGATCAAGAAGACCACAAAGAGTACTTGCGCGATGGTCGCGGCCATACCGCTCAAGCTACTGAAGCCTAAAACTGCTGCGATGATCGCGACGACTAAGAAGACAATTGCGTAATGGAGCATCTTACTTTACAAAGGTATCCTTTGCCATCTCCGCCCAATCGTCAATCTGTTTTTCAGCTTCAACTTGAGTAATGCCGTACTTCTGCTGAATTAAGCCTTCCAGCTTTTCTCGCTTTCCGCCTACTTGCTCAAGCTCGTCGTCGGTCAACATACCCCATCGTTCGATGACGGAACCTTTGACTTCCTTCCATTTTCCTTCTACTATATTCCAGTTGATGTTCATAATTTTCTCCTTACTTCATAATCGTGAGATTATTTTTTACTTTTTGCGTTGCGTTACTATCCTTAAGATAGGTTGTTACGACTTCTTCAGCCAGAGCTTTTAGCTCTTCGCTCGTGACGTGACCGTCGATAGTCACCATCTCCTCTGTGCTTGAAATGTCAATGAGATTCTTCTCTTCATTGAGCCTAGCATTGGCGATGATTGCATTTTTGAGCTTAGGCGTCAGCATCGTCGCTGCCCCAATATCACCACCGGCTTCGTTAGCGTCCTTGGTCATGTTTTCCGCCCCTTGGGCGGTTTTTTCGCCGACGACTTCAGAGTCTTGCTTCATGCCTTCGGCGGTGTTGCCACAGCCAATCATCATGGCCAGAGCAAATACGGAAAAGAGTGTTGTTTTCATTTTCATGTTATTACCTTTCTAGTTTTAGGCGGTAGATTGATTTCCGACCATTGAGTCAGCCAAATCTTGATCTAAAAGATCATCAATCCTAGCTTTTTCTCGATTCATTTCGATTTGCTCGCGTATTTCAATGACGAGATAAGCGACGCTAATCATGATCGAGCTGATGCCGATGAGTCTATTCAGTTTCAGGCGCAGTAGTCTATTCATATGATTTTGCTTCTTTCGAGAACTCTCCATACTAACAATATAGCAACAACAAATCAATGTTGACAAGTCAGAGTTTTTTTGTCCATCTTTTCTCTATATAAAAGTTTAAGGTTTTGGGAACTAATTTTCTTGGTCGCAGTAGGAACGAGTCCACATGACCGTTTCACTTTTCATCCACAACACGCTCGTCATGGGCACGTGGGCCATGTTTTTCATCTTCATGAGCCTGCTTGCGGTCGCTAAGGCAGAACGCATCCCGATATGGCAGCCAGTTCACGCCGTCAGTCACATCCTGTTTGGGGACAAGGCGCTGCATCAAACGGAATTTCACGCGAAGTATTGGATCTCGGGCTTTGTTCTTAATGCGGGAGCCATGTATGGCTGGGCAGCAGTAGCCGAACTGGGTTATCTTCGGTTCAGTTTTAAGACCGGCGACCTTATCACTGCCATCCTCATGGCGATCGCGCTGACGATCATTGCCTTCATCACCGACTTTCACATCGTGCCCAAGCGATTCACGCCAGGCTTCGAGAAAGTCATCAGCCGCTCCGCCGTTTACACCGTGTACGTGTGCCTTGCGATCGGTTTCGTTTTTGGCGGAATGTATCGAATAAATTAGGATCAAATAACCCCGAGATGGTATCCTTTGAGTTATGAGCGAAACGACCCTCGTCCTCATCAAGCCAGGCGGAGTGAGCCGCGGTTTGATCGGAGAAATCACCCGACGCATCGAAGCCCGCGACCTTAAAATCGTTGGCATGAAGTTAATCAACGCCCCTCGCGCAACCGTAGAAGAACACTACGCCGAGCACAAAGAACGACCGTTCTTCGCTGACGTCGTGAACTACCTCACCTCCGGTCCAATCGTCGCCATGGCGATCTCCGGTCCAAGTGCAATCATCGCCATCCGAACCATGATGGGAGCAACAAACCCGATCCAAGCCACCCCAGGCACGATCCGCGGCGACTTTGCTCTCACGATTGACGACAACCTCACCCACAGCAGCGATGGTCCAGAATCCGCCGCTCGCGAACTTGGGCTCTGGTTCAGCGAAGGCACGCTTTAAGCGTCGCTCATTTGAACATGATAAACGCCATGAATTGGGAATCTCCAACTCATGGCGTTTTCTATTCTCATTTCCTGGTCAAATCCCGATCTCCCGAACCTCCGAGCCCCCGAACCCAAGAGAGTGGAAAACCCCTGGGAAAACTACCTGGAAAACCCGGTGGACAAACCTTTTCCCGAATTTCTTACCTTTTTTCCAGTATTTTCCACCAAGCTTTTCCGCCAAAAATCGCTGCTTATTTTGGGCTCATCACGGCGCGTTTTCCACTTTTCCACCCCCTTCATCATCACCATCCCTTTTATATAACCCTTTTCCGGAATAAAGGCAATCGGGGGAAACATGCTTGAAAGGCTCACCCTAACGCAATACCGGAACTATGGACATGAAGTCCTGGATCTTGCTCCCGGAGTGAATCTGATAGTCGGCCCAAATGCCCAGGGGAAGACGAATCTACTCGAAGCGATTTATCTCCTGAGTTCGGGAAAGATTCTGCGCGGAATGAAGGATCAAGAAGCGATTATGGACGGACACGAAGAGTTCCTTGTCGTTGGCATGATTCAACCGGGAAGTACCGAAATCAAGGTCTCCGTGGCAAAGGGTCACCACAAAAAGGCTTTTCTGAACGAAGTCAAGCTCGCCAGAACAGCTGACCTTTTAGGCAGACTACCCAGCGTTATCTTCTCGAATCTAGATTTAGAGATCGTCAGAGGAGACGCCAGCAATCGGCGGTTATTTTTGGATTTAGAGCTATCCCAAATTTATCCGGGCTATCTGAAGGCACTCGCGGGTTACAAGCGCGCGCTGGAGCAACGCAATGCCCTTTGTAAGGCACAGGAGGGACGACTCTCTCCCTACGGCTTGAGCGAGATTTGGGATCAACAACTTGCTGAATTCGGGACAAAACTCCGGGAATATCGCAAAGCATTCACCCATGATCTCAATGAAACCGGTCTTGAAATCCAGGAAGAGCTGGCTGGGGGAGAAAAGTTTGAACTGACCTATCTCCAAAAAGAGGAAGCTGATAACTTGGCACAAGCCTTGCAAGACAATTGGTCTCAGGATGTGCGGCGTGGAACGACCTCGGTCGGACCCCATCGTGATGATGTCTTGATTCAGGTTGAGAATCGTGAGGTTCGGCTTTTTGGCTCGCAAGGTCAGCAGCGGACGGCAGGAATTTCGTTAAAGCTGGCGACAATGCGTCAAGTATTGAAAAAGCTTGGAATTCCACCGATTGTTTTGCTCGACGATGTATTGAGTGAACTTGACGAGTCACGTCGTAGGCACCTCTTGGAATGGCTGGAATCCGTCCAGGCACAAACTGTTTTGACATGTACCGAGGCAGAACAGGCAGGTAAAAAAATCATGGGAAATAGCAGGATTTTTGGGGTTCAATGCGGTACCGTTAAATTAATTCAATGAGAGCACTAGCCGATGTCATGGAAGAAGCGATTGGTCGCCGGGAAGTCTTGAAGACTGCTCGGGCCCAAGCCGTTTTTCGCCGATGGGAAGAAATTGTCGGTCCTCATTTGGCAAGTAAGACGACTCCCGACCGCTTTGAGCGCGGTGCTTTGTGGGTCAGTGCAAGCGGATCGGCTTGGGCTCAAGAATTGATGTTACAGAAGCACGTTGTTCTCGATCGTCTAAATGCTCTCGCTGGTGAGCCATTGTTTGAAGATCTCCGGACTTCGCGGCCAATGAGAAAAGCGCTTCGGGCGCACGCCGAAGTGGAATGAACCTTCGAGAAGAGCTATCTTCTCGTCCTATGCTCTGGTGGTTCGCCGCCCTCATGTTAGGTTTGGTGGCACCAACCTACACACTTGCCCTCTTTGGTTTTGCACTGATCATTGGGCTCATATGCTGGTTCAAAAAGTTTAAGGTTGCGCTAGGGATCCTAGTCTTTTTTGGCATTGGTTTTTTGATCGGACCTAGAATTCCCGCTAAATTATCTGCTCCGATTGACTACTCTGGGGAAGCAGTAGTGACCCAGATGCCTCGGGCGGTGCGTACTGGTGAACGATATTGGGTAAGTTTGGAAGGTAAATCTTATCTATATTATGCAACCGCAAATCGTGATTTAAGCTGGGGTGATACGATCGGTTTCAATGGCTCAATTCGGCCATTGTCGGAATCGAGTTCGGAATACTTTCGGCACATGGGTGTGCAAGGTTCGATCCGACCAACCGGAGAGGTGAAGCTTCTACGCCGTGGACCTCCAATTGCCCGATGGGGAAATCAGGTCCGTCGCGACTTCTCGGCTGCCATGAAGAGGTTGCTCTCAGTAAAATCTGCCGCCGTGATCCAGGCTCTATGTTTTAATCAGGACAATGAGCTGGATTCCGAGTTTCGACAGCAATTGGTGAATTCCGGAACCGTGCATATCATCTCGACTTCTGGGATGCACGTCGTGCTTCTGGCCGGAATGATCGCGGCATTTTTGCACTATTTGCCGATCCCCCGCTGGGCGCAGCTGGGGATTTTATTCATGATTTTAGCGATCTATGGGTTGGCGGCCGGGCTTCGCCCACCTATGTTGCGCTCAGTTCTGATGGCACTCGGGATTTATTCGGCCTATTTATTCAAACGTCAGGCGGATGGGTTATCGCTCGTGGGTCTCAGTGGTATCGCGACTCTTTTAATCATGCCCTATGCGATCTTCGATATCGGCTTCCAGCTTTCCTTTATCGCAATCGCGGGATTGGTGATGTTCGGGAATATTGAGTGGCTAAGCGGGACCGAGCGGACGATTCCACAATTTATTCTGAACCGGGTGAAGCGCATTCTTGAATCCAGCTTCGTGGCGACGATTGCTGGCGCACCGCTCTTGCTGCACTATTTTGGCCAGGTCTCCTGGATCGGTGCATTTTCTAACTTAATCATCGTTCCAGTCGTGCCTATTGTGACGGCAGGATCATTGATCGTGTGGCTCCTAGATGCTCCTGCTCCCGGGTTCGCGCAATTCGTTGCGAGTTACTTCATCGAGCCGCTTTCATTGTTTATCATCGGCATTATCAGGGTCACGGGTAGCCCGGACTGGGTTGTCTTTAAAGCTTCGAACATCCCGTTTTGGCTTGTGATCGTGCTCTATCTTGGGCTCGTGAGTTTGTGGCGACCGAAAAGGGAGAATGTTCCGGAGTAATTGTTTCACGTGAAACATTCATACGGGCATAAATTTTGCCGGATAGAGTTGTACCCATCCGGCTTGATATGTTTCATGTGAAACAATTGCGCTACTTCGATAGCACCGCGATCCGCTCAGCGTTCTTCTGAATACGATCAGCAAGGTCCGCTGCGATCTCACGATCTTTCTCGATTACCTCAGGCTTGGCGCGTTCGACGAACATCGGATTGTTCAATCGCGCCTCCAATTTGACCAGATCAGCCGCCATCTTTTCTGATTCAGCCTGGAGCTTTGCGATCATCTTTGGAATGTCAATCAATCCATCGGTTGGAAGGACGAAGTCCACCCCTTCAATGGTGGTCCCTGCGTTCTGCGAAGATGGCGATGCGCCGGCAACCAACGACTCGATCCAAGCTTGGGACTTGATCACATCCTCACCACCACGAAGGTCCCCGATATAGTAAGCCGCCGGAATCACCTTCTTGGGGTCAACATCAATATCCGCGCGTAAAGCCCGCAGGGCTCGGACCATTTCAAACCAACCTGCAACCTGTGACTCGGCTTCTGGATTCGAGAACGATTCCGGAAGCTCCGGCCATGACGCCGACATGATAAAGTCCGATTTTCCGGCAATTGGCAAATGCGAATAGATCTCCTCAGTCAAGTGCGGCATCACCGGGTGGAGCATTTTCAGGAAGCTATCCAGAACGGTAAGCAGCACCCAGCCGGTTGTATTCCGCTCGGCCGGATCACTGAACCTCGACTTGCTCAGCTCGATGTACCAGTCGCAGAATTCATTCCAGAAGAAGTGGTAAAGCGGGGCGCAGGCTTGCTGGAAGTCATACTTTCCGTATGCTTCATTGACCAGTTTCTCGGTCTCATACAGGCGGCTGATGATCCACTTGTCAATCAAGTTCAGCTCGCCTGGCTGACCAAGAGGCTCTTCGCCAATGCTCATTAGCGCAAACCGCGAGGCATTCCAAATCTTGTTGCAGAAGTTCCGAGCATCTTCCGTGCGCCGCTCGCTATACCGAATTTCTTGGTTTTGACCAGCCTGGCTAAGCAAAGTATAGCGAAGTGCATCCGCACCAATCTTCGCAATCACCTCAGTAGGATCAACGCCGGTACCCAGAGATTTGCTCATGCGCTTGCCGTCTTCGGTCATCACCGTCGCATGGATACACACGTCCGTGAACGGTATCTGGTCGCAAAAATCAATTCCCATCATGATCATCCGGGCGACCCACAGATAGATGATATTCCGGTCGGTTACCAAGACGCTCGTCGGATAACGCTCAGCGAGATCGGTTGTTTTTTCTGGCCAACCAAGAGTTGCAAAGGGCCAAAGTCCACTGCTAAACCAGGTATCCAGAACATCATCGTCCTGGCGAACGATCTTCTGATCTCCGGCCTTTGCTTGGGCTTCGTCCCAACTTAGAGCGGCGAAGTGCGAGCCATCTTCGGTGTAGTAAACCGGAATTCGGTGACCCCACCAAAGCTGACGGCTGATGCACCAATCGCGGATATTTTCCATCCAGTCCAGAAAAACTTTACTAAAGCGTTCTGGAGTGAATTTAATTTCTCCCGATTTAACCGCTGCAATTCCTGGTCCGGCTAATTCGGTCTGCTTGACAAACCACTGTTCGCTTAAAAGGGGCTCAATAATCTCTCCGCTTCGGTCGCTCTTGATGATCGCAATGTTGTGATCTTCAATTTTGACCATAAAGCCTTGCTCTTCCAGATCAGCCACGATTCTCTTTCGGGCTTCCGTGCGACTTAGACCAAAGTACGGCCCCTCGGCGATGATTTTGGCGCTGTCGTCCATGATCACCGGCATCGGCAATCCCTGTCGCATGCCGACTTCGTAGTCATTCGGATCGTGGGCGGGAGTAATCTTCACAGCCCCGGTTCCAAACTCTGGGTCAGGATACTGGTCGGCGACGAGAGGAATTTCTCTGCCAACCAGTGGCAAGATTAATTTTTTCCCAATTTTATCGGAATATCGGGCGTCGCTCGGGTGAACCGCGACCGCAACGTCACCGAGCATCGTTTCTGGACGAGTGGTCGCAATAATGACCTCACCCGATCCATCGGCAAACGGATATCGGACGTGATAAAGTTTTCCCTTGATGTCTTCTCGGAGAGTTTCAATATCGCTCACCGAAGTCTTCAGGACAGGATCCCAGTTCACTATGCGCTTTCCGCGATAAATCAGGCCCTTTTCGTACCAATCAATGAAGACCGTGAGAACCGCCTTTACATATTCATCATCAAGAGTGAAGCGAGACCGACTCCAGTCAAATGCACACCCGAGCATTCGAAATTGCTTGATAATCGTGTCTCCGCTTACATCCCGCCATTCCCAGGTCTTTTCAATAAACTTTTCGCGACCCAATTCGCTCGGCTGAATCCCTTGAGCCTTGAGTTGCTTACTCACGACGCTCTGGGTCGCGATTCCGGCATGGTCTTGCCCCGGAACGATTAGAACATCGTGACCTTTCATGCGCATGAATCGCCCGATCAAGTCCTGAGTCGGATAGCATAGCGAGTGCCCCATGTGGAGCGATCCGGTGATGTTGGGAGGTGGAATCGTGATCGTAAATTTGGGTTTGCCCGGCGTACCCGATTCCTTAAAAAGTCCAGCCTGTTCCCAAGCTAGGTACCACTTTGATTCGACGCTCGATGCGTCATAGCGAGTTGAGATATCCATGATGTTTCAGCCTTTCCTGTAATTGAAAGCATGCTGAGTTTACCAGGAGGTATCCGGAGCGTCTACCCGCGTATGTTAACCAGGGATAGCATCAAGTGTTTCACGTGAAACATTTTTAGAGAATAAGTTCCTGATAATTTCATCGAGAGAGACGTCCTCGATTCCGATATCCAAAATATTCATCTCGGACAGCACCGCTCCGGTGATTGCCGAGGCATACTCGCGAGGAACTTCGATCGTAACCTCGCCCGGATCGCTAGCGATGACATTGCCAAACTTGGTGAACGCCTCGGTTGGAATATCAGTGGCGAAGCGCAGAATCAGCCGCTTATTCTTGCTGTAGTGATCCACCAGACTGGACAGAGTGCCATCAAACATCATCGTGCCCTTGTCAATGATAATCACGCGCTCGCAGAGTTCCTGCACGTCTTGCATATAGTGCGAAGTAAGGATGATCGTGCAGCCTTCCTCCTTATTCAGATGTCCAAGGAAATCACGAATCCGCTTTTGAGAGACAAGATCAAGCCCAATGGTCGGTTCATCCAGAAAGATCACCTTTGGAGCATGAAGCAAAGCCGCGACGAGCTCGCATTTCATCCGTTCACCTAGGCTCATCTTTCGCACCTGGGTCTGGATTTTGTCTTTCAGATCAAGAGTCTCGATCAGGAATTCACTGCGCTGTTTGAAGTCCTTTTCGGAGATATTGTAAAGCTCCTTGAAAACCAAGAATGAGTCCATCGCGGGAAGGTCCCACCAAAGCTGATTCTTGTTTCCCATGACCAGTGAAAGTTGTCGCAGCATATCCGGATGACGTTCGAAGGGATTGTGGCCGAGAACCCGCGCCTCACCTCCCCCCGGAAACAAAATTCCGCTCAACATTTTGAGTGTTGTTGTCTTTCCGGCTCCGTTTGGGCCAAGAAACCCAACGAGCTCGCCGGGTTCAATTGAGAAGTTGACGTTCTTCACCGCCTCAACCGCGACTTTTTCCCGAGAAAAGAGCGCCTTCAACGACCCCTTTATCCCCGGATCCTTTTTTACAGAATAAAAAGTTTTCGAAAGTGCATTTGCTTCGATGATTGGCATGAGAACTTAGTTGTAGTAGAGGACAAGGATCGCAACGGGAAGCGCCGGCATTAGCATGGAGTCAATGCGATCCAGGATGCCGCCATGACCAGGTAAGAGAGATCCGCTATCTTTCGCGTCAAAGGAGCGCTTCAGAGCGCTTTCATAAAGATCGCCAAGCTGACCGAAAACGCCGCAAACGAGCCCTATCATTACAGCTTGGCGCAAGGTAAGGCCAATACTCGGACCCAATATCGCGGCTGCGATGACGCAAGCAAGCAGGTTTGCAACCGAACCCTCCCAAGTTTTCTTTGGCGAAATCTGGGGAGCGATCTTATTCTTCCCAAATCGCTTACCCACAAAAATTGCGGTGGTGTCACCAATCCAGATCGGGACGAGTGCCATGAGTAAGGGATTCGGAACCCAAATTTGAGTGGGATCCGGTTTAGGAACGGAAAAGTGAAGTAGAAGTAAACCCATCATCGGCGCGATGAGCCAAACGATCGAAGGCAAGAACACCCTTTTGTCGGCCCGATTTCTCAGAAAGTAAAGGGTGATTGCAATCGAGCTAAAGAACAAAATGCACAAAATCCAGATCATCTTCTCTCGACTGGAAAAATAGTGATCCTTCAGAAAAAATCCAGTTCCGGCAAATGCTAAAGAAACAATATGAGGCGTCCATGCAAACTTAATCCCAAACATTCGGCAAAGTTCATCCGTGCCTAGATATGCAAGAGCGATCGCAAGAAGAAAAACGGGGACGGAGTTCGCAGAAAAAACCACCGTAAGCACGATGGGCATGATGATTAATGCTGTGATGATCCGCTGCTTCATAATCTCGCGACACTGGAGAGATTCCGTTCTCTAGTATGGCGAATTTGAAGCTAGTGTATCAGGCTCGAGCCCATTTTCTTTTTGACCCGCTGGATTGCATTGTCAATGCATTTCGCTGGACAATGTAGTTCGTCGCCGATCTCGCGGTAGGTCTCGCCAAGCGCATACCTTCTCAACACCTCAACTTCCAGTGGGCTTAGCTTTTTCAGAATCCGTTGGACCGCGGCGGTCAGTTCGTCGCCCGAAAACATGACCGATTCAGGATTAAATCGATCATCCGCAATTGAGTCCATAAATGTGACATCGCCATCATCATCGTTTATAGGCTGGTTGAGGGAAAATGCGGATGTTAGCAGTTCATGCTTATGGCGCTTTGCTGACTTTAAGGCAGATATCATTTGGCGAGTGACGCAAAGTTCGGCAAATGGTTTAAAGCGAAGGGCTTTGCCTTCCCTGTAGTCGCGGATCGCCTTAAATAGTCCAACCATACCTTCCTGCACGACGTCTTCCTTGTCGGCACCTGCAACATAGTAAGTTCTAGCCTTCGCAACAACGAGAGGCCGATATCGGCTAAGCAAACACTCCGTAGCAACATCAGATCCGTCATGAGCTAAGTGGACCATCTCTTCATCGCCAAGTTCCCGAATTCCAGTTTGAAACTGAGTCGTTACCATTGATTTTCCCCTGATTACATACTATAGGAACTTTGACTTTTTGTGCGCTATATTCAGAACAATTTTTAGAAAAGTGACTTTTTGTCACAAAAAAGCGGTGCGAGGCTTTTGTCTCGCACCGCATGGTGAGCTTAAAGGTGAATTTTAGTTCACAGTAACCTTGATTGGATTGGATACCCAGGGAGTTTTTAGATCATAAGCGTCCTTGATGGTGCATATGACGGAATAGGTCCCCGATCGTCGGAATCGGCGTGCAACGCTTTGTCCTTCAATTTCAATTTTGTCGCCCTTGTCGCCCGTAAATGTCCAAACGTACTTAAGCACGTTTGCCCCGCCAAAACCGGTAGCTTGGAAGGTAACTGCCGTTCCCGCGCCGACATTCATATCTTCGTTGCTCACCTGACCATAGATCGGCGTAGCGTCATTGACGACCTTCATTTCGCCAATATAGAAAGTTGCTGTTGCGTCAGAACTGAGCGCGATACCCTTAATCGTCTTATTCGAAGCTGCAAAGCCCTTGATCACAGCTAGGGGGACAGCCACAGTACGCCATCCCTTGTCATTCGGCATGCTTGTATTGATCGGCAAGTAAACTTCGCTCTTCTTGTCATCGGACGTCGTGAAGATCATGCGAATGCGCGTCATCGTTTCAGCTTCAGCTGCGGCTTGAGGGGCCCCAGCGCCACCACCTGGACCCAGTGACCCACCGTCTCGACTGCCTCCGCCTTCTCGCCCTCCGCCTCCTCCAGCGGGTGAACCGCCACCAGCTGTCGGACCGCCAAGGGTCATGCTTTGATTCGCGACCTTTAGCGCGAACATCAGCAAATTATTCTTATCTGCGGAGACAGCTGTCAAATCAAGAGGAGTTTTCATTGACATCACGCCACCCTGGAAGAAATTGCGCGAAATTACGCGGAGTGAAGTCACGCCTTCAAATGCTGCCTCGTCTGTCTCAGCGATGGATCCGCTACCCCAACCCGCGAGAGTAAGGCCTTGATCATTCGCCGAACGGGTCGGATTATAGATAGATGGGAGCAAAGGTGCTTGTGCCGCTTGCGACATGGTCACCATAAGAGTCAAGAGAATTGCCGGCTTCATGATATTTCCTTCCTTATTGTAGAACGATTATGTTTCAAAGCGGATTCGTTCGATGCAAATTGCCTTTCCAGAATCTGCTTCAACGTCGATCCAAACGCCATGGACCACCCCTGGTCCATCGGCGACTTCAAATTTAGTGGGCATATTGGTAAGGAACTTACGCAGAATCACGTCGCGATCCATCCCAATAACGCCATTGATCGGCCCTGTCATACCAACATCTGTGATGTAGGCTGTACCTTCAGGCAAAACCCGCTCATCGGCGGTCTGAATGTGGGTGTGAGTTCCAACCACGGCCGTAGCTCTGCCGTCCACGTACCAGCCAAATGCAACCTTTTCGCTGGTCGCTTCAGCATGGAAATCCACGAAAAGATGCCCGTAAGCTGTAGCCCGGATTTTGTCAAATGTCCGGAACGGATCGGAATAGCCCTCCATAAAAACCGCCCCACATATATTCGCAACGCTCAACTTTACGCCATCTTTCTCTAAGGTCATCAGCCCGCGCCCAGGGGTTCCTGGCGGGTAATTTTCCGGCCGAACGATCTTTTTTGTTTTATCCAGGTAATCGCATATTTCGCGCTTGTTGAACGCATGATTGCCAAGCGTGATTCCGTCTGCTCCTGCTCGGTATATTTCTTCAGCAATTTCAGGAGTGATTCCGACTCCGCCAGCGGAATTCTCTCCATTCACGATAGTGAACAGCGGCTTGTGGGTCTCAATGAGGCTAGGGAGAGCCTCTTGAACAGCTTTGCGCCCAGACTTGCCCATCACGTCACCCAAAAACAGGATGCGATATTCGGATCTCATCGGGCGGTTTCCTGGCTCCTTGTTTCTCGAATCACGGTCACTTTGATCTGCCCAGGATACGATAATTCCTGTTCAATTCGCTTCGCGATATCTTTGGCAAGCTTAATTGACCCTAAGTCATCCACCTCGTTGGCTCGGACTAAAACGCGGACTTCACGACCAGCATGGAGCGCATAAGCTCGATCAACGCCGGGGAATCCGCTTGCAAGTTCCTCCAGATTTTCCAGACGTTTCACGTAATTGTCAAGACTTTCGCGTCTCGCTCCGGGCCGACTCGCGCTCATTCCGTCGGCAATGATCACGATCTGAGCCTCGTTGCTTGCAGGTTCAATTTCCCGGTGATGGGCCCCTACGGCGTTGAGGATCGGCTCTTTCATTCCTTGCTGCTTCAAAAACTCCATGCCGGTCAGCGCGTGAGGGCCTTCCCACTCGCTTGGCAACGCCTTGCCAATGTCGTGTAGAAAACAAGCTTTTCGCGTGATCTCGACATTAAGGCCCATTTCGGCTGCAAACATTGAACCGAGCACAGCAACTTCAACGCTATGATCCAGCACGTTTTGTGCGTAGCTTGTGCGAAAACGTAGCCGCCCCATGGTCTCCACGACCTTTGAAGGCAAGCCCAGAACCCCGGCCTGATCCGCCGCGCGTTGCCCGGCTTCGTTTACCGTGCGTTCAACTTCAATTTGTGCCTTTTCGTACAGCTCTTCGATCCTGCCTGGATGGATGCGCCCATCAATCATTAGGTTCATGAGGGCCAGTCGAGCGGTTTCGCGTCTGATTGGGTCGAAAGAGCTAACGACAACTGCTTCAGGCGTTTCATCAATGATCAAGTCAACCCCAGTAACTTGCTCGAAGGCACGGATGTTTCGACCCTCGCGACCAATCAACCTCCCTTTCATCTCATCGGAAGGCAACGAAACCACCGCGACCGTAGCCTCGGTGACGTACTCCGCGGAGTTGCGCTCCATAACCTCAAGGATCATGCGCCTCGCTTTATTTTCGACGTCGTGAGTGAGATTGGCTTCGATTTCGGCGATGCGCTCTAACGTCTCCGCCCTGCTTTCGTCGGCTGCTTGCTGAAGAACGCGTTCTTTGGCTTGGGCCTTGGTGAGTTTGGCGATCGCTTCTAGTTTCGCGTCTGCTTCAGATTGTCTCTGCAAAGCTAGATCAAAGGAAGCTTGCAGTTCCGCCTCTCGGCGATTGATATCCGACTCCCGCGTTTCGAGCTTAGTTTGCCGCTCCTGCAGAAAGTCTTCTTTGCGTTGTAAGGACTCCGCAAGACGATCCATCTGGGTGCGTTGATCTTTGAGTTCGGCTTCGGTCGCCTCCTTGAGCTTCAGAACCTCCTCGCGTGCTTCCAGAACAGCTTGCTTCTTTTGCTGCTCAAGCTCTGCCATTTTGAGGCGAAGCTGCTCTTGATGCTGCTCGTTTTCAATGCGAGTGATTCCTGCACTTCGACGCACAAAAAATGCCGCCGCGCCCCCGGCAAGGAGCCCAACGACCACTAATTCGAGAACCATTCTCAGGATATCTTCAAAGCGCATCAGATTCAAAATATCGCGAAAGTTCGGACTCAATGAGTGACGGATCAAAACCTAGACTCGCCAAATACCTTCCCGCCTTCTGCGACTGTTCTGTTTGATGGTACTTCTTTTTGAGAATGTTCCGAATCAATTGGGGCTCAAGTTCGCTTGGGAACAACTCGTTAAGAGCTGTCTGCGCATCGAAAGGGTCCGCGCCTTGGGATTCAAGTTTCGCCGTCAATCCGGCACGACTCGCATTGCCCTTTTGGATTGCAACGGAAACTCGTTGGCGAATCACCCGCCGATCATCAAGCACCCCTGCTCGTCGAAGTCGCTCCAGCGTAGTTTCGATCACTTCAGAAGGAAACCCCTTAGTTGCGAGATCGTGAGCGATCTCGCTAGCAAGTTTGTCTGAGCGGGATAATTTTGATGCCGCACGTTCAACTGCGGCATCAATATCGAGGTTCATTCGTCGTCTAGCGGTTCGTCTTCGTCGTCCTGATCAGGGATATCAACAACCGCGGTCGCCTTCTCAGCCTTATAAAGATCGCGAACCTTCTTGTCAATCTCCGCGAAAATGGCTGGATTCTCGTCCATGAAGTTGCGTGAATTATCGCGACCTTGGCCTAAGCGAGTTTCGCCGTAGTTGTAGAACGTTCCCGATTTGGAAACCACCCCGCGAAGGACGGCAACATCAAGCAAGTCGCCCGACCGGCTTATTCCCTTGCCGTAGATTACGTCGAATTCAGCAGACTTGAACGGCGGTGCAACCTTGTTCTTGACCACCTTAATCTTTGTCCGAATCCCAACCTGATCCGTACCGACTTTTATCGCTTCACCCTTCCGGACTTCCAGCCGAATCGAAGACCAGAACTTCAGCGCGCGGCCTCCAGGGGTGACCTCTGGATTACCATACATGACGCCGACCTTTTCACGAAGCTGGTTAATAAAGATCACCGCAGTATTTGACTTGCTAATGGAGCCACCGAGCTTCCGCAAGGCTTGGCTCATCATCCGGGCCTGAAGACCAACGAACGCATCGCCCATCTCACCCTCGATTTCAGCCCTAGGAACCAAAGCAGCAACCGAGTCAAGAATGACCAAATCAACCGCGCCAGACCGCACAATTGAATCTACAATCTCCAACGCTTCTTCACCCGAGGTTGGCTGGCTAATGTAAAGCTTATCGACATCAACACCAAGAGCGCGGGCATATTCGATGTCAAGCGCATGCTCGGCATCCACGAAGAGTGCGATGCCGCCAGCCTTTTGAGCTTCCGCAATCACGTGCAGGGTTAAGGTGGTTTTACCGCTTGATTCACCACCGTAAATCTCGGTGATTCTTCCGCGAGGTACGCCACCAATCCCTAAGGCAAGATCAACGCTGAAGGAGCCCGTGGAGATCGCGGCAACCTGTTCGCGAGATCCGGTTCCCATGCGCATGATCGCGCCCTTTCCAAAAGCTTTTTCAATCTGCGAAAGCGCCTGTTCGAGATTGCGCTCCATATCGCCGGTTTGTACAGTCTTGTCGCCAGTGCCTGATCCTTTTCTCATGTGTGTTTCCTAAATAGTGTTGACGTTTCGTCAGCGAAAATCGGCGTTCCAATTTCTTCAGCCGACTTGTAATCATCAGTCTACCAAAATTTTCTTAAAATGTACACAAATCTGCAAAAAAAGCAAAAAAAAGTTAAAAACAGGTTGACATTTGGTGCAGAATCGTCACCTTGCCTAGTATTTCTAACGGGCTGAATTTTCCGCGAAATTGCCCGGTCACGCCTTATCGCCTCCATTCGTGTAAAACTATACACGTGTTACGCGTCTTTCACGCTTTCCTTTTGACCCTCACCGCGTGCGTTTTCACGCATGCGGCGGAAACCCAGATCCGCATGATGGCAGGTTCGGGCTACGGCATCCCGCCGAAGGAAGACACCAATCCGCGCTCAATCGCTAGGCGAGCTGTGTTCGACGAATTCATGCGGCGTAATCCGGATATCCGGGTCGTCAATGCTGGCGGACTAGAGCTCAGCGGTGAACGTGCGGACTCAATGTTCCTCATGTCCATGGCGGGAAGTAACGCCCCCGACCTTTTCTACGTGAACTTCCGACAGTACTACAACTATATTGATCAAGGATTCTGCCGCCCTCTTGATGATCTGATCGCGCAAGATCCTGACATCATCAAAAACGTCAACCCGATCACGATGAAGGTGATCAAGAGCTACGACGGCAAGATGTATGCGATCCCGTTTTTCCAGGTCGCGCTGGGCTTGTATTACCGCCGGGATTTCTTCGCCGATGCCGGACTCGATCCCGCCAAGCCGCCGCGCACGTGGGAAGAATTCATCGCCTACGGTCGAAAGATCGTTGAAGCGAAACCAGGCGTTAATGGCTTCATTTTTAGCACCCCCGCTGGATATCACTGGTCAAACTTTGTGTACCAGGCAGGAGGAAAGGTCGTCGAAGAGGGTGAGAATGGCCGTTGGAAATCCGCGATCAACTCAAAGGAAAGCGAAGAGGCGATCACGTTCTTCCGCCGCCTTGCCACCGAAAAGTGGAAAGGCAAAGATGGAAAAACCTACGGCCCGATCGCGTCTCTGTCGAAGGACTTCCCCGGTGACGTTCGCAATGGCAAAACCGGAATGTGGTTCACCTACACCGGCGACGTGATGATCAATCAAAATGACCTCCCACCTAGTTTGGTCGGAATCGCCGCGATGCCAAAAGGCCCCGTCAGCAGGTCCAACGAAATCAATGCCGGAATGTGGGCAATCAATGCCAAGCTGACCGACCCAAAAAAAATAGCTGCTTGTTGGGAATTTATCAAGTTCTTTAGCGGCGACGAATCCGCCAAGATAAACACAGACTCTTTTGTAGACCTCGGAATGGGTTCCTTGGTGAATCCGACCTATCTCAAAAAGTTTGGTCACGACGACATCCTTGCCCAGGTGGACCCAGAATACGTCAAAGCAAACGAAGCTCTTTTTGCCCAGGGCCACCCTGAACCCTACGGGAGAAACTGTCAGCAAATCTACACAGTGTTGGACAACGTCCTTGACAGAGCTAGACTCGAACCAAACACCCCAGCCAGCCAGATCCTCACCATCGCTCAAGCCGAAATGGATCAAAAACTCCTCGGCTACACGCCCGCCGAGACCTTAGCAGTCCAGCGCGCATGGGCACTCGGAATTTTCATCACTCTCATGGTAGTGATCCTAGGCCTGACGGTCTGGGCGATCCGCAAGGCGATGATGAACAAAACGGTATTCGAAGGTCCCACCCTTGCCGCCGGAACTCCGATGGGGCGGGTGTACCGCTTCATGGGCTTCTGCCTTGCCCCGGCGGTCATCACGCTTCTCGTTTGGTCGTACTATCCACTTTTCAAGGGTCTCCAGATCGCCTTCCAGGATTACCGGATCGTCACTGGCGCGAAATTCGTCGGGCTTGACAACTTCATCAGCGTGTTCACGCAACCTGTGTTCTACAAAGCTCTGATCAACAGCTTCGTGTACGTTGGGCTTACGATTCTGATAGGCTTCTTCCTGCCGATCTTTCTTGCCTTAGTGTTGAACGAGATCCCAAGAGGAAAGGTGTTCTTCCGTACGGTGTTCTACCTCCCAGCGATGACAAGCTCGATCGTGATTGCGTTTCTATGGCGGCAATTTTATGATAAGGCTCCAACTGGTTTGCTCAACACCCTCATCGCCCCGATCATGGACTTCATCAACAACGTCATCATCCGCGACCCGGCGAGATTTTGGCCAACGGCGTACGACTGGCTCGGCGATCCTCAGCTTGCGATGCTGGCGGTGGTTCTCCCGGGAATTTGGGCGGGAGCTGGACCGGGTTCGATTCTTTACCTGGCCGCGCTTAAAAACATTCCAGAGGAGCGCTACGAGGCGGCCGACCTAGACGGTGCAAGTTGGTGGAGTAAAATTCGTGCGATTACGATGCCAGGGATCAAGCCTCTCATGCTGATCAACCTCCTCGGCGTGTTCATCGGAGGGTTCAAATCCATGGAAAACATCTTCGTCCTTACCATGGGCGGACCGCTCAACGCGACGCATGTGATGGGTCTGGAGGTCTGGATGAATGCCTTCATGTTCCTGAAGTTCGGCTACGCAACGGCCGCAGCATGGGTCATGGGTTCGATCCTCATTGGATTTACCTTGATCCAAATTCGAAGTCTCCTTAAGATGCGCTTTTCAACCGCTAAGCTATGATTCGATCTCGGCATTTCGTCGGTCTTGGTACTGTGATCAACGTCGTCGCGGTGCTTTTGGGCGGAACGATCGGGGTACTCGTTGCCGGAAAATTCCCCGCCGGAACAGAAGACGCGGTTCATTTGGCGCTAGGAATCGTGACCATCGGCATCGGGATCAGGCTGATCGTAGCCGCGAAAGACTTCTTCTTGATCGGCATGATGTTTGTTCTTGGGGGTCTGCTTGGCAGCTGGATCGGGCTTGACCAAATGGTGAAATCGCTCGGAGATCATGCCGCGCTTTTGGTTCCGGCTTCATCGCGTGGGAGCTTTAGCGAAGGGCTTGTCGCCTGTTCAATCCTGTTTTGTGTCGGCCCAATGACTCTGCTCGGATGCCTAGAAGATGCCCTCGCCGCTCGGATTGATCTGCTCAAAATGAAGTCCATGCTTGACGGAATCGCCAGCATCTTTTTCGCTGCATCGTTTGGATTTGGCGTGCTTGCATCGGCATTTGTGGTGCTAGTAGTGCAAGGAGGTCTCACCCTTCTGGCTCGACAGCTACAATCTTTCGCAAAAGACGAAGAACTTGTCAATGAAGTCGGGCAATCGGGAGGCCCCATCTTAGTCTGCGTCGGGCTGAGCTTAGCCGGGTTAACCCAAGTCTCTAGCGCAATCTTTTTGCCGAGCATCTTTTTGGTGCTGGGGTATCGTTTGGTGGAGAAGAGGGTGCGGCAGTTCGGGTAGTTCGGCTGGTTCGGATTGCCGGAACTGTTAGAGCAAAGTTAAATTATTACAAGGAATACACTCGAGAATCTTGGTTCGACCCGCCTAAGCACCCCGAACAACCCGAACAACCGAACTCTTCCCAAATGCCTCCTGCCAACACCCCGCCAACTCAAGCCCTACTCTACATCGCCGGCATCGCGTTGCTGATTTCCGCTGGACTGACCGCGCTTGTCGTGATCCTGCTCGCCAAGTTCAACCCCGAACTCAAGGCGTACATCCGATCTAGGCAATACGGCCGATGGATCCGAGTTGCGTCCTTCTTGTTCGGGGCGGTCGCTCTGTTCCACCAGATGGTGAATTACCATCAGCTTCGTGGCGCCGTCCCTGAGCCTTTTGAACTCAGTATGAAGCTCCTGGAAGTGACGCTTGGAGGCTGGCTTTTCGCCGTGATCTTCTCGGTGATCATGGAAAGCAATGCCAGTCAGGTGATCGGAAACCACCGGGCAAGAAAAATCTTTTTCCCATTCGCCCGCAAGATCGGGGTGATCCTAATCGGCTTCGGAACGCTCTTTGGCATTCTGATTTTGCTCGACGTAAACATCTGGGGAATGATCGCCGGACTTGGAATCGGTGGCATTGCCGTCGCGTTTGCTGCAAAAGACAGCGTCGAGAACATCTTCGGATCGGCAACTTTACTGCTCGACATGCCATTCGTGGTCGGCGACTGGGTCAAGATCGGAACCACCGAGGGCATTGTAGAGGAAATCAACTTGCGTAGCACCCGGATCAGGACATTTGAAGACAGCCTCATCACCCTGCCAAATGCAAACTTCATCCGCGCAAGCGTCGAAAACCTCGGACAGCGACGAAGCCGAAGGCTCAAAACCACAATGACTTTCGCCCCTGGGACGAGCGAAAAAAAGATCCTGCATTGGTGCGGCCAAATCAAGGTCGCCATTTTGAACTTAGAAGAAGCCGAAGCTGACTCCGTGCAGGTGACGCTCTATGAAATCAAAGACACTGGTCCCACAGTCCAAATCGTCGCGAGGTTCAATGCCGAAACCTATGCGCGAGAACTCGCGATCCGCCAATCCGTCTTCGAGACCGCAATGAAAAAAGCCGAAGAGATTGGTCTCCGTTGGCACGGGGAACCTGTCGAGTTGGCTGTCCCTCCCGAAACATAACGGCACCCAGCAATATTAAGGGGTGAACCTATTGACTAGTGAATCCTCTTGGAACTTTCTTTTTTTTTTTTGAATAATTAGGTTCAAAGGTATGTTATTTTACGGTCCTTTTGGCATAGAATAGAAGAGAAGGAATAATATTCTCATGAAAACATTTCAACGAAGAGCATTTACCCTGATCGAACTTCTGGTAGTGATTGCCATTATCGCGATTCTCGCGGCAATCCTCTTCCCAGTTTTCGCCCAGGCTCGCGAAGCCGCGAAAAAAACGGCTGCGATCAGCAACATCAAGCAACTTGGCTTGACGACCATTTTGTACGCTAGCGATAACGAGGATTACCTTCCGCTAGGAAATCGTCCGAACCTGACAACCGGTAACACGTATTACAACGGTACCGGTTTTGCCGAGAATCCAATCGGATGGAATCAAGCTTCCCCGGCAATTGACCGCCTTGAGGCTGAGCTCATGTGGACCAATGCAACTGCCACTTACCGCAAGAACGAAGATATCCTTGATTACAGTGGCTCCCGACAGGTTTCCGTCGCAGGTGCAGTCGCCGCTCCGGGTAGGGTCGGCCGAGGTGGAAACTTCACGTTCAATGGTTTCCTTCAGTACTACTCGACCAGCTCGGTCAACCAGCCAAGCAAGATTCCGATGTTCTGGCAAGGAAGCGGAAACGTGACCCGAATCGGTTTCTCAATGGCCAACCCTCGTCTCCTTTGTAACGGAACCGGGCCATGCCGATACAGCCCCGGTGGTGGAATGCCGCAGGCAGATATGGCACTTCCAGGCAACGGTATTACATGGTCGTACACCCTCACTTGCACAGGAGATCGTCCAAGCTACACTCCATTCTCCGGCACAAACATTTATCTCTTCACCGATACCTCGGCGAAGCCAATTAAGTACGGAAACGGTAACCGAGCAGCTTATCCAGGCAGTGCGAACAGCCTAGTGCCTCTTCAGTTCCTTGGGCCAAATGGCCAGTGGGAAAATGGTCAACCTTGCGCTGTTCGCGGATGGATCCAGCCAGGCGGTGCAGTCGTTCCGGTTCCATTTGCTCCCGATAATGAATTTAACAACTAAAGAATGCTCATGAAAAAACTGATTCTTCTTCTTACTCTCATTTCGAGCCTCGCACTTATGGGTTGCGGCAGTAAAGAGCCTGACGTAGCCGAGTCCGGTGCTGATCCAGCGGCGGCAGGCTCAGGTGTTGCACCACAAGCAACCCCTGGCGCTCCGACCGCTCCGGCGGCAGCTGAGGCAACTACTTCTGGCGTTCAGGACACCCCGGTCAATAGTCTCGGCGATAAGTAATCCATTCGCTAGATAGTTGTATGAAGCCTTGCTGGTTTTACCAGCAAGGCTTTTTTGCTCATGCGAATCTCTGGTCATCCTCGTCCTTACCCTGGCGAACGAGAGGACTTATGGCGAGAATCGAGGGCAATCTGTGGGAATACAACTTTGCGAAGGTTGTGTTGCTTGATGTGAGTAGCGACTACGAGCTCATGCAAGCCCCTATGCCAGCCGAGTGCTACCCGGTCCTCGAAGAACGTTGGATGATGCGCGAATCGGTGAAGGATTCTATGCCAAAGGACGACTTCGTGCCCGGATATCTCTACGATTGGCACGAGGTTCGGAGCGTGGAAGCGGAAATCTTTGTCGGGGTCGTGCGCCGTGAACTCGCTTAGAAATCCATATCAGTCCTAGGACGCGGGGCGTATCTAGGCTAAACTAGGAGAACTTTGACACGAAAAGAATTTGACGATAAGATGCTTGAACTCCGCGAACGCTTGAAGGGCGTTGCGCTAGAAGTTTGCTCTATGGTGCTTGACGCTACCGAAGGAGCGATCTCGGATGATAAAGATCTCATCGCCAAGGTTCTGGAAAACCGGAAAAAGGTTGACGAAGAAAATGAGTCCATCATGCTTTATGCATTCGAGACGATCGTTCTTCAGGCTCCGGTCAGCAAGGATGCGAGATTCTTAGCTTCAATTTTGGCGATCAGTGGAGAACTTCGACAAGCCGGAGTTGATGCGGCAAAGCTGGCAAAGCGCACCAAAAAGATCGCAGGAGTCTTCCCGCCTGAGCATCAGGCCGCTCTCGGTGCCCTCTCTGAGAGCGTCGTTCAAATGCTCACCGAAACCGTCCGCCTTTTCGATGTGTACGACGAAGAGCTGGCCAGCAACATCATCGAATACGACTCGATGATTGACTCGGCATACAAAAAAGCCCGGAACCAAATTTTTGTCATGGCGAGTGAAAATCCCGTGGCGACCCAGGAGCTTTTTTGGACGATCGAAATCTTCCATAGTCTTGAGCACGTGGCCGACCACGCTGTAGAAATCGCCCGCCGAATGAAGCAATTGAACTGAGGATCCGGCCTAGCTGGGTGACGAAACCGGTCTAGTGATGCCCTTTGGCGTGATCGTCGGCCTTCACCGGCTTCGGCAAGACGTTCTTCGCAGGAGATTCCGACTTTGGCGGCACGACTTGGACCCCCTCGGGGGAAATGTCCACCGGCTTCCGGAACGCGCCTTGCTTGTCGCCGTAATCCTCAGGACCAAGTTCGTTCTTTACATTTTGCTGGAACCGCTTGAATGGCAACAGTACCGTCACCCGACGATTCTGCTCTTTGAGGGGTTGACCAGGGTATTTGAGGCGTTGATCCCCAAAACCCCGACATCCCATGATCTGCTTGGTCTGGACCCCGCTATTGCGCAAGATTCGTAGCACGGCTTGGGCTCGGTCGGCGGAAAGGTCAAAATTGTCATAGTTCGGACCAGAATATGCCCGCGAGTCGGTGTGTCCGTCCACGATTAACATTCGGCCCGACTTACCTAGTACGGGGGCAACTTCCTGAATAATTTTACGAGCGGCAGGTCGTACAACGCTGCTTCCAACTTCGAAAAACACAACTCCGTTGCCTTCGGCGAACTCAAGTTCAAGACCTTCGGAAGAAACCGTTACCAGAATATTTTTAAGAAGCACGGCAATCGACTTATCGCTCCCGGCAGATTGCAAAATCTTGTTGACCTTTTCTTGGACTTCCCGAACCTCGTCTTCATCCTTTTGCTTGTCGCGCTCCTCGGCTTGCATCATCGCAGAAGTCGGCGCGCCGCTTTGTTTTCGGTCGCCCGTCGGGCTCACGCGGGGTAACCCACCGCTGAACGGTGCTTTGAGGTAGGGTCTTGGTTCGTTAAAGGTCCTCTCAATTTCCGCCTTATCGGCATCGGAAAGCCCCATGATCCACATCACAAGGAAGAACGCCATCATCGCCGTCACAAAGTCAGCATAGGCAACCTTCCAGGCTCCACCATGGTGACCATGGCCGGAGACCTTTTTCTTTTTGATGATAATTGGTGCGCCTTCGTTCATCGTGAATCCTCAGGCTTAGGCGGCGTCTTTTTCCTTCACGGCCTTTTCGACTTCGGTGAAGCCAGGGCGAAGGGATGGCGCAATGTTACGCCGGGCAAATTCAATACAAGTGACCGGGGATTCTCCTCGGGCAAAGCTAAAGAGCGCAAATCGAATACAGTTCATGTATTGCTCTTCTGGGAAGAGTTTGCCTTCGAGTGCCTTGGAGACCGGCGCAAAGATCACGTAGGCAAGGAAGATCCCAAGGAACGTTCCGACAAGAGCCGCCGCAACCGAGTGACCAATTGCTGAGGCCTCGCCGCCGATCTTACCCATCGTAATAATCACACCAAGAACCGCTGCAACAATCCCGACCGCTGGCATTGCGTCGGCGATGTTTTGGACCGCTTCTGCTGGCTTGTGAGCTTCTTTGTGGGCGATTTCGAGGTCGAGCTCCATCATTTCGGAGAGATCGTGCGGACCAACCGCACCGGTAAGAATCACCTTTAAGGTGTCACAAAGAAAATCGCTGGCGTGGTGGTTAGAAATAAACGACGGAAACTTCTTCATAATCTCCGATTCGGCCGGGGTTTCGATGTGCTTTTCCAGACCCAGCAAACCCTCCTTTCGTGCCACATTAAACAGCTGGTACATCATCTTCAGGAGATCAATGAATGCTGATTTCGTGTAGATGTCGGGCTTAAGCAGACCCGTACAGGCCTTTATCGTCGGCCCGATTCCATCTTTCCCCGAGGACGAAATAAAGATCCCAATCCCGGCGCCACCAATAATGATGAACTCCGTAATCTGCATGAGAACGCCAAGCTGACCCCCGTGCATGATATAGCCCAGGAAGATACAAACGACCCCAAAAACGATTCCGATTAAGACAAACATGGGTTTATTTCGCCAGTTACTTACAATTTATATGCATCATGGCCTATAATAAGGCAGGAGGCTACGGTAGAAGTATTGGCAGGTTTGGATGGAAAACTTAGGGGGAATTTCAGCTTTTTGATGTTAAGAACCATCTTTGGAAATGGAGGTTTTGGTCGTGGCTGGTTTGGAGTTTCCAGAATCATCGGAGTATTCCGGCTTGCCTTGACCGTCAAAATAAGGTAGACCCAATGATGATGAGTGTTTCCCCCACCGCTCGCGCGGTTGTTTTGCTTGATCCCCATACGATCAATCAGATCGCGGCGGGTGAAGTTGTTGAGCGTCCGGGTTCTGTCGTCAAGGAACTCGTCGAGAATGCCCTCGATGCGGGGGCACGCCGCATTCAGATCGAGGTCGAGGAGTCTGGCGCCAAGCGGATCGTTGTGCGCGATGACGGGCACGGGATGACCCCGGAAGACGCTCAAAATGCTCTCCTGCGCCACGCGACGAGTAAGATTCGCTCGGTGGAGGACCTTCATCGGGTGGATTCTCTTGGCTTCCGTGGTGAAGCCGTTCCTTCGATTGCTTCGGTCTCGAGATTTTCCATGTCCACCGGAACGGGCGATGGCTCACGTATACTGATTCGCACGGAGGGTCGCTCTCCGGAGCCAATCGCATTCGAATCTGGGCCGCAGGGAACCACGATTATCGTTGAGGATTTGTTCTTTAATACCCCAGCTCGGTTAAAGTTCTTGAAAACAAATGCAACCGAGATGAGTGCGATCACCGAGGCGGTTGCGAAGTGCGCGCTTGCTTTTCCGGATGTCGCCTTTAAGCTCACCCATGGCCGATCGGTTGTTTTGGAGACGGTCGGCGAGGGAAGTCTTTTGGATGCGATCTCGGCGGTCTGGGGTCGGGAAGTTGCCCGGGCATTGGTGCCGATTGAGGCCATCCGGGAAGGCTTGCGGCTCCGCGGCTTTGTTTCTCCACCGCACTTTACTCGCCCGACACGGTCGCAGCAATGGGCCTTTGTGAATGGAAGGGCTGTCCGGCATCGGGGATTGATGGCGGCGATTGACTCTGCTTTCCGCCAGATAACTCCCGAGAAGCGTTACCCGGTGGCGGTGCTCATGATTGACATGGATCCGGGCAAGGTGGACATGAACGTCTCGCCCACCAAGAGCGAGTGCCGATTCATGCAGGATGGGCTTATTTTTGAAGCCGTGCGGAGCGGAATCAAAGACGCGCTTCTTGCCAATGGCATGATGCCCACATTTGATTCGATTGCCCGCGCAAATCAAGCCCTGGCCGCAAGCCAGGTGGCTGGTTATGGCGGGTTGCCGGGCGCACCGTCCGCTTTTAACGGGGTCGCGGAATCTCGTTTGTTGGATTTGCCATTTGCGGGGTCCGGGACGGGGTTTGGAGCTGGAGGTTCGGGTGGTTCGGTTAGTCTGGATGGTTCGGATGTAGTGGGCGAAAATCTACCCGACCTATCCACTCAACCCGAACAATCCGAACTCCCGAACACCCGGACCTCTGAACCAGCCTGGTTCCCCACCTTCGCTGACCGCTTCCTTGAGGGTTTGCGCGTGATCGGGCAAACCTCCGATGCCTTCTTTATCTTGGCCGAGAACCATGATGGGTTGATGGTGATTGACCAGCACGTCGCGCATGAGCGCATTTTGTTTGAGAAAATTCGCGCCGCTCGGGGCAAGGGCCTAGTGGAGAAGCAGTCGCTTTTGACGCCGACAACGCTCGAGCTTGAGCCTCGTCAGGCGGGTTTACTCGGAGAAAAGCTCAGTGAGCTTGAGGATATGGGCTTTGAACTCACGGCATTTGGCCCGACAACTTTTTTGATTCGGACAGTTCCGGCGGCACTCAAGGGTGACGACCCGGCGCGTTTTTTACGCGACTTGATTGATGAGCTCATTGACGGGGCGGGTGCACCTGGGCTCTCCGCACGGGAGAACATCTGGGTGATGTGCTCGTGCAAGATGGCGATCAAAGCCGGGGATCGGTTAGGTCTTGCTGAGATGGAGAAACTTCTTTACGACCTAGCATTTACGGAGAACCCATTCCTATGCCCCCACGGCCGGCCCATTACGATTACGATTGGCAAGAATGAGCTGCTTAAGAGGTTTAAGCGTGCTTGATGGTTCGGGTAGTGCGGGGGTCCGGTTTGGTCCGGCCTGGATCGGCTTAGTCCGGATTCGTCCCGAAGGCCGGCGGTTGTATCAGTCGAGAAGCCAAGGGATCGGTCCTTCGAGTGAATATGTCACGCGGAACATGTGCGCGACTGATTTTTCCAAATACCCCGGACTAATCCGCGCAAATCCAGTCAAACCTGGACAAACTCGAACACGCAAATCAATCCGAACCAACCAGGACAATTATGATCATCCTCGGCATTGACCCCGGACTCGAGCGAATTGGTTGTGGCATCATCCGCGTGGAAGGTTCACGGATTACTCCAGTTCACTATTGCCTGATCCAGACTCCCAAGGTGGTTCTGACCGACCGCTTGCGCCTCATCCACGATCAAATGGCAGAGCTGTTGGATACCTATAAACCCGACGCCATCGCGACCGAGCGGCAACTCTTTGCTCAAAACAAAACCACCGCCATGGATGTTGCTAAGGCCCTCGGGGTGATTCTCCTCACAACCCAGCAGTACGGAATCGCCTGGGCCGAGTACAGCCCGCCCGAAATCAAGCAAGCGGTTGTAGGTAATGGCGCCGCCGATAAGAAGCAGGTGCAATTTATGGTCACCAAGCTACTAGGTCTCCAAACGACTCCAAAACCAGACGACGTTGCCGACGGCCTCGCCATTGCGATCACTCACGCGATGCGGTACCGAATGGCGGGGATGCGGTAGAGGGGCCGGGGTTCGGATAGTTTAGGTTCGTTCGGGTTGGTTCGGGCGTTCGGATTGTTCGGGTTTGAAAGGGTCTGGAAAGGTTTTTCACTGTTGACCCCTGACATGACTTTACGAATCCGGACAAGTCCAGACAAATCCGAACAACCCGAACGCCCCCTACTTACTCTTCCCCTGATCCAGATGCACCATCGTGCCCATCAGCGTCTTTTGCGCCCCACCGGCGTCGCCGGATTGTAAGGCGCGCATCGCGATGGTGACTTCCTGAGCCTCCTGTATCTTGCCCTCACTCATCAGCATCGCCTGGGTTTTTGCAAGATCCGCCGCCGCCATTGCGGCGGTGAGTTGCCCGGTTTTGAGCCCCATGATCGTCTTTTCGACCGCCTTGCTCGCGGCGGCAACTTGGGCGGCAGCGCCGACCTTTTGATGCACGGGCACCGAATACTTTCCAGCATCGGCGGTGAAAGTCGTCATGAAATCAAGCTCAGTACTTACCCGCATTCCGGTGTTAGCATCAACGTACGAAAGCCTTCCGGCCATCACGCGGTACTGACCCAGCGGGTGATTGGGGAAGTCAAGATCAAACACAACTTGCACGGTTTCCCCACGCTCCAAATCCGGAACAGACATTGTAAACTCCTGTCCGCTCGGCAGGGGAGAAAGACCCGTCGCCCCGCGAAGGCTCACCCAGCGCGACATCTTAAGTTCAAGTTCGATACTTGTCGCCGCAACGGACAT
>JBEIDH010000024.1:0-33886 GCA_040383535.1 Chthonomonas sp. | reverse complement strand
TGTCCATTCGCGAACATCGCTACGAGAATTTGGTCGATCAGATCGTGCTGAGAGACGATCGCCTTGGAAACTTCCCCCCGGATCGTTTGGGCAATTTGCGCAACGGACTGCATACTGACCGTTACGCTACCAGATTTCAGCACGTTTCGGCATAAGGGGAGAGCCTCCATTTGCACATGTTCCCGCATCGTCATCGTGTCCAGCGATGAAAAGGGAATTTACGAAGCCCGCGCGATGGCGTAATCGGCTAGCATGGACAACAATTCCGTGTCGCCGGGCAGATCGCGCAGGCTCAGCTTTGCCAAATACACGTGCCTTTTCGCTTCCTTTTGGCTCGCTTCAATCCCGAAGAGCGCCGGATACGTCAGCTTCCCTCGCGCTTTATCAGACCCGGCGGTTTTGCCCAAAGTCTCCGAAGTCGCAGTCTCATTCAGGATGTCGTCGTGAATTTGGAACGCCAGGCCGAGGTGCTGCCCGTATTCATTGAGCGCAAGCACCAGCCGATCTTCCGCACCGCATAGCAGCGCGCCAATACCCGCCGAACACGCCAGCAAAGCCCCGGTTTTATTGCGATGAATAAACTCCAAAGTTTTCTCATCGTGTGGCTGACCTTCACTCAAAACGTCAAGCGTTTCCCCACGCACCAAATCCCGGCTCGTACGCGCCAGCCAACCGCACGCACCGCCGATCCGAACTGGATCACAGCCCGAATCCGCAATAATTTCGAACGCCAGCGCAAACAAAGCGTCGCCAGCAAGGATCGCAACCGACTCCGGAAAAGCCTTATGGCAGGTCGGCCTTCCTCGGCGCAAATCGTCATTGTCAATGGCGGGTAAATCGTCGTGAATCAGCGAGAAGGCATGGATACATTCCACCGCGCAAGCTCCGTCAAGGGCGGATTCGGCGTCAAAACCAGCCGCTTCCGCACCCGCAAGGGTCAGCGCGGGGCGCAAACGCTTGCCTGGAGACATCGCAGAATAGCGCATCGCTTGATGAAGCAGGCTCGGAATATCCGATTCGCGCGGCAAAAGGTCGTCAAGGCGCACGTTGACCTGTTCGGCGAAGCGGGCGAGTGAGCTGGTGACGTCCATTTTGTTATTCTACCGCGACAGTGTAGGCTCAATTCCGGGATTCTTAGGTTCATTTTAGGGGTCGGGCTGGTCGTCTGGCGGATCGATCGTCCGAATCTCCTGGGGGATGTTAAGAAGTAGCTTGAGCCTGGGCAATTTTAGCGCGATTCTGACGTTCTGGATGACCTAAATGGGCTTACGGACCATTTTCCTAAGCTCAATTTTCACTTTTCTGGTCCCATTCTTGGAAATTTTTTGCTCATTATTCCTTTGGCTGAGCAAATTCTTCGTTCCGCTGAGCTCATTTTTTGAATTTTTTTGCTCAGTATTCATTTGGCTGAGCAAATTCTTCACTTCGCTGAGCTCATTATTTTAAAAAATGGGCCCATTATTCGTTTGGCTGAGCAAATTCTTCGCTTCGCTGAGCAAATTCTTTGTTTCGCTGAGCCCATTTCTGGCTTGGATTTGCTCAGCCTCCCCGCCCGTTAAAGAATTAGAAAAAGGAGTTTGCAGGATGAAAACCTGCAAACTCCAAAACTCGGTGCCACTGCACCAAACGCCGACCCCGGTGAACCCGTCGGCCGGTTAGACGATGACTTCGGCGCGGCGCTCGGACACACGGCGCTCGGAATGATCCAGAACTTTCTTTCGGAATCGCAACATCTTCGGAGTAACTTCCAGAAGTTCATCGTCGCGGAGCCAGCTGAGCGCCTGCTCGAGAGAAAATTCACGGTGACCGTCCAAAACCGTCGTCGCGTCTGCACTAGCGGAACGCATATTTGTTGCAGCTTTTTGGATCGTACAATTAACAACCATGTCCTCATCTCTAGAACATGCGCCGATGATCATACCGCCATAAACTTCGGTTCCAACTTCGGTGAAAAGTGTTCCCCGTTCTTGGACATTTTCATAAGCGTATCGCGTAACTTTTCCAGCTTCTTTGCTAATGAGCGAACCCTGACTACGGCTTTCCACAGCGCCCTTATATTCATGGTAACCCTCGTAAGTGCTGCCCATAATTCCTAATCCTCGGGTCAAAGTCAGGTAGTTACTGCGGAAACCAATGAGGCCTCTGGTTGGCATCATGTAGATTAATTTTCTACTGCCATTTTCCATTGTCTGCATATCCCGAAGTTCTCCTCTTCGGCGCGAAAGTTCTTCCATAACGCCGCCAACAGATTCTTCTGGCATTTCTAAAGTAACAAGTTCGTGCGGTTCTTCGACCTTACCTTCGGCGTTTCTTTTCAGAATAACCTGCGGACGCGCTAATTGCATTTCGTAGCCTTCACGACGCATGGTTTCAATAAGAATAGCGAGCTGAAGTTCTCCTCTAGCGAGCACCTTAACGGTATCGTTTGGAGCTTCTTCGTCAATCATAATGCTGACAGAGATCGATTCTTCCTTCGCAATACGCTCACGCAACTTGTGAATCGTTAAGAACTTACCGCCATCCTTCCCGGCCATCGGGGAATTGTTGGCGTAGAAGTTCATACTGAGCGTACTTGGCTCAACTTTGATGCTAGGAAGCGGGCCAGAAGTATCAGGGTGTGAAATCGTATCGGAAATTAAGACCTTATCAAGACCAGAAAGCATCACAATTTCTCCAGCGCTGACGCTATCAACTTCTTTCAGACTAATTCCTTCATAAGTCCAAAGCTTTGTGACGTTAAACGATTGGATCTTTTCAACACCTTCGCGTTGCATGGTCAGCCTATCGCCGATCTTAACCGTACCGCGCAAGACCTTACCACCAAACATCTTTCCAAGATAATCGCTGTAGTCAAGGTTATTGACTTGCAAGAGGAAAGGACCATCAAGAACCACTTGCGGCTCTGGAATTTCGTTGATGATCATCTCATACATTTCGCGCATATCCATTTCATCGCCGTCCGGATCTCTCCGCGCGAATCCACTGGCACCACTTGCATAAATTTTAGGGAAGAATAGATCTTCTTCGTCTGCACCGAGGTCAATAAAGAGGTCAATCGTTTGGTCATAAACCTGAAGCGGACGGGCGCCGGGCCTATCAATCTTGTTGATACATACGATTGGCTTCTTCTTATTTTCAAAAGCTTTGCGCAAAACAAAACGTGTTTGCGGCATAGGACCTTCGTTTGCGTCAACGATCAAAAGAACGCCATCGACCATGCTAAGAACGCGCTCAACTTCACCACCGAAGTCGGCGTGTCCTGGAGTGTCCACGATATTAATTTTAAAATCTTTGTATCGAACCGAAGCGACCTTGGAAAGAATCGTAATTCCCTTTTCACGTTCCAAATCGTTCGAATCCATGACGCGATCAGCCATGTGCTGATTGTCGCGGAATAGGCCGGCTTGCTTGAAAAGCGCGTCCACGAGGGTAGTTTTTCCGTGGTCAACGTGCGCAATAATGCCTATAGTTCTAATCTTGAGGGAACTCATCACCGGACATTGTACCGCGTCCAGGTTCAAATTCTGCCTTTATTTTGAAAGATATCGCCTGGGCACACGGCTCATGATCCTGGTCGGAATCTCGTGGCAATTGGTTTTACTGTACTTTGCTAGGAGTTCTACGGGCTGATCTGGGCCAATTAGGGTGGCGATTTCTCCCACTTCCAGGTCCTCGATATCCGAAGCTTCGACCATCATTTGGTCCATACACACCAGCCCGATCACACGCGCGATCTTGCCCTTGATGACCACACGGCCTAGGTTCGAAAGGGAGCGGGGATAGCCATCACCGTAGCCAGCACCGAGCGTAGCGATCTTGCTATTGCGGAAAGTGCGGTAGCCCTCGCAGTAACCGACCGTTGATAATGGCTCAATCTCGCGGAGAGCGGTCACACGGGTGTACCAACTGAGCAAAGGCTTGGTGCCTTCGCCTTTAATCCCGTACGGATCGATTCCATAGGCGAGAATTCCGACCCTAACCATGTCCTTCGAATGCTCAGGGTACGAAATCGCACCCGCACTGTTGCTTCCGTGAAGCATTTTTGGGCAGATATTATGCTTTGATAATTCGGAAATCAAATCATCGAAGATTTTGATTTGCGCCTTGGTGCGGTCTTCATTCGCACCGGAATCGACAAAGTGATGACTGAGACCCTCGACTTCAATTTGGTCAAGCTCCTTAAGCCGAAGCAGAAGTTCTGCAGCCTTATCAGCCTCACAACCGAACCTACTGAGCCCGGTATCCACCTCAAGATGAACCAAAGCCTTCTTATCTTGCCGAATTCCGGCATCATTCAGAGCCTTCGCGGTTTCAAACCGCTCGAGGGTAATCCTAAGTTCATAGAAAACGGCCTGTTCCGCTTCCACCGGGAGAATAGGGGAGATCACAAGGATCGGAGCCGAGATTCCTGCGTCCCGAAGGGCGATGCCTTCTTGCACAGTCGCGACACAAATCCAATCGGCTCCCGAACGAATTGCCTGACGAACGATAGGGATTAACCCATGCCCGTAGGCATCGGCTTTAGCGACCAGCGCAATGAGTGGCTTTGGCCCGACCGCTTGCCGAACATGGGCAAGATTGCCCGCAAGCAGCGAGAGATCGATATCAATCCAGGTCCGAGGGTAGGGATTCACGCTCTGATATTATTACAGAGGTTCGCCGTCGGTGTGCTTGTGATCGTGATCGTCATCAAACTCTGGGTGATAGGTCGGATCGAACCCAAATTGGGCTTGACCCTGCGCTGGCTTGATCTTAAACTTCAGAGTCTCCGTCCCACGGATCACGATAATTTCCACTTCCACATCGGGCTTTGCTGTAGACAGCACTTGCTGGAGAGCTTCGATGTTCTTAATCGGCTTTCCGTCGAAGCTCGTGAGAATATCCCCCGCCTTCACGCCAGCAGTCTCCGCCGGAGATCCACCAACGACGCCAGAAATCTTCATTCCCCGCGCGTCATCGCTTCCCATATCGGGGATAAAACCAGTACGCACTCGGCGTGGTCGGGTTTCTCCCGCTCCACTCGCTGGAGCCGAACCAATAAACTTGATGCGCTCGTTCATGCTGTCCAGTTGCTTGGTTAGCAATTTCACAAAAGTCAGCGTATCGGCGATACCCTTGTAATTGATGGTCTCTGGAGTATCGCGCTCGGTGTGATACTCATCGTGCATACCGCTATTGAAGAAGAGGCTTGGCACACCGGCGGCGATGAATGCGGCATGGTCGCTATTCGCGGGGCTAGACATCACCTTGTTGACCTTAATCCCCGGAACATTAAGACCATCAATAATCTGATTGAACGGAGCACCAGAACCAACGCAAAAAGCAGTGAGCTTATCTTCACGAAGGCGGCCGATCATGTCCATGTTGATCATCATGTAGGTCTTCTTCACGAATTCAGGGTTATCACGCACCCATGCCCGTGCCCCAAGGAGACCCAATTCTTCGCCACTGTAAGTTTGGAAGATGATCGAGCGGCGATTTCCTCCTGCTTTAGCGAAGTACTCTGCCATCGCAACCACGCCAGCGGACCCACTCGCGTTGTCATCGGCACCATAGTGGATGTCTTCGATCCCAGACCGCGAACTTGTTTCCGCATAACCCAGGTGATCCATGTGCGCCCCGAACACGATGTACTCATCCTTCAACTTCGGATCTGTACCAGGCAAGACCGCGATCACATTAGAAGCCTTGCCGACATTCGGCACAAGCTCAGTCGCCATTCTCACGGATAAAGCCGTTTGCTTCGGCTCAGAGACTTCCAAATTCGTGATGCCAAAGTTCTTCTTAAACGAATCCGTCGTCATCGAGATCCCGACCAGCATATTCCCCCGCGCAAAACCGGTTCCACGAGTGAATTTCGGAAGCTCAACAACGCCCTTATGCCCCGGCCCAACGGTGATAATTCCTCTTGCGCCGGCTTTTTGGAGAGCAATCCCGCGTGCGCCGATCGTCATGTTCCGATCCCCGCCACTATCCCGGATCATCGCGACAACCTTCCCGCTAACATCGCCGACTTTGCTCGGATCCATCTTGCCGATGTAAACCACCTCCGCCGTAAGCATCTTGCTGTGGCTAGAACCGACGAGAGGAACATAGTCTTTCCCGAGGGTCAGAGGAACAGAATCGGCACCATTGCGAATCGATGCGAAGTTCATTTCTCCTGGCTTCGAGTTCACGGTGATATCGTAATAGTGGCGATACGAATCCCCGATCAACGGCTTTAGTCCGGCCTTCTTAAAGTGGTTTTCGATGTAGACGGCGGCCTTTTCGATCCCGTTCGACATCGTCATGCGTCCTTCCAGCTCGACAGAGGTCAAGTATCGGACATGTTTCTCGGCGTTATCGGAACCGAGCATCTCGGAAGCGCTATTAGAACCGGTGATTAAGAGGGCAAGAAGCAGGGACTTCATGCTTCTATTTTACGCATTTATTTGAAAAAACAGTTTCCTTTTTGATTTGAGCCTAAAAAGGGTTGTTTTGCGTCTAACCAAATGGTGGAAACGAAAGATCGGAAAGAGCAAATACTGAGCACGGCATATGAGATCGTGGGGAACAAAGGTTTGGAGGCTCTTCATGCGCGTTCGATTGCGGCAGAATTGGAGCTCAACCACGCCGCGATTCACTATTACTTTGCCAAGCGTCCCGATCTTTTGACTGCCCTTTGCGCATACGCCCTCAAGCGCTTCGAAGCCGATCTTGATCGCGTTGCCGGAGAAAGACCAACCGCCGCCAAGAAGCTCGAAGCCCATATTGCCCTTTACGAAGCCTACGCAAAGCCAACTTCCCGCTTCTTCCGCGTGTTGACGAGCCTCTTCGATGCCGCTGGTCAGATCCCAGAAGTCAAAGTTGCCCTGAACCAGGTCATCAAGGCCCAGCAGGATCACCTCATCGAAGACCTCAACGCAGCAAATCGCGAGGGCGGAATCAACCCGAACAGCCCTTACGCAAATGCCGAAACCCTCGGGTCGTTCCTGAACGGGCTTTGCTTTAGGTCTCAGCTCTCAGGCGGAATTGATCCAACTGCCCAGATCGATTTCCTGTTTGCTTCCTTGTTCAAGAAGTAATCGATGTTGCTGTGAGGGTTTTCATCCCTCCACCTTTCTCATTTGGACGAACGCGCAACTTGTTCGTATGCGTCTCCCCGGCGAAGGCCGGGGTCCAGGAAGCGATTGGAATCGCTATTTGCTCACGTTAGTCGGGGAGGAATCGGGCGTTTGGAAACCCTGATTACGCCTCTTCGCAATCAGGGCGAGCTGGATACCGACCTCCGTCGGTATGACGAGTAACGGTTGCTCCTGAGATCAAAGGTCTTAGTATCTTTGACTGCCTCCGCCTTTCGAAGCTGAAGGCATCCAAATCTTAAACAGTAGTTTGTTTTTTCTTCCTCTTGCGGAGCGTCATCTTTGCGGCGGCAACACCAAATCCAACAACCGCGAGAGGTTCTGGGACGACCTCGATATAGTCCACCCGGGGTCCAACAGTAGTCGTGCCATAAAAGCCCCCGATACCGAAACTCACTTGATTAAAACCAGCGGAGACAACAGCCAGACGATTCATTTCCATTCCGTTTAATGTCGCGACCATGTCGTTACCTTGCCGGAATAAATCAAGCTCGTAGTAGGGGAGAGGATCAAGCGTCCAACTTGTGATCTGGAACTCCCCTTCCTGAACCAGGAATGACCGATACTGGCCATTGGCAAGGCGATTTAAGCCAAAGCCAAAGCTCCCGGGGTCAGGTGGCCCGATTTCAGGAACTCCACTCAAGGAAAAAGATATTCTTGTTAAAACGTCGCCGCGCGGGAGGGTGAACCTGGCGCGGAGGCGCACCTGCTCTGTCAAACCATTCACATACTGACCTCGCGGTAAGAATAACCTACTAAAGTTACCTCCGCCGTCCTGGAATGCAGGATTTCCAGGTAGAACGCCAGTCGCCACCAGGTTGCCTTGATTCATTTCGTAGGTTAGTGTCGCCGATGAATTTTCCATCGGTGGGCTGAAAATCCACTCTGGGCTGAGGGTGTTGAAGTCGTCGCGGAAGAACGTCTGCGCCCCCGCAAGCCCCGCCAACGCGACGGTGCAAATTGAAAGAACGACTTTGGTCATCATGGCTAATTCTCCGAACATCTTATCGTACTATCTAAAGTACAAAAACATACGCTTTTCAGAGAGAAATTTTGTTGCCTACGGGTTATAGCAGTGGAGACCTAGCCCCGTCTCAGATTTTCCACCTGCTAGATTGGTTCAAAGTTACAATCTCTTGCGGCCAGAGACAATAAAGATCGAGTGTTGGTTTAGAGATCACAAGAAGAGCCTCCGCCACAGTCAGGCGAAGGCGTACAGGTATCGATCCGACTTCCTTTCTCAGCTACTCGTCGACAGTCGGTCGGTGCCGACGTACTTTTGCAGCGGTTCTGGGATCAGGATCGTTCCGTCAGCTTGCTGGTAGGTCTCGACCAATGCCGAGAACAGTCGCGGTACGGCGAGGCCGGAGCCGTTAAGGATGTGCACGAATTCGGGCTTGGCACCTGGCTCTGGTCGGTAGCGAATATTTGCTCGGCGGGCTTGGTATGCCTCGAAGTTGGTGACGCTGGAAATCTCCAGATACTTCTCCACGCCCGGCGACCAAACTTCGATGTCGTAGCACTTGCAACCCTTTTCGCCCATATCTCCTGCGCAAAGCAGAAGCACGCGGTAGTGAAGCCCGAGCGCTTGAAGCACGCTTTCGGCGTCTTGGAGCATGGATTCGAGTTCGTCATAGCTCTTCTCTGGTTCGACAAATTTGACCAGCTCGATCTTATCAAACTGGTGAATGCGCAACAATCCGCGAGTGTCCTTCCCTGCCGAACCCGCTTCGCGGCGGAAGCAAGCCGTGAATGCGGCGTACTTGATCGGGAGCGAAGTCAGGTCCAGAATCTCATCTCGCAGCAAGTTTGTGACGGGGACTTCGGCAGTTGGCACGAGATAAAGGTTGTCCTGGGTCTTGTAGAGATCTTCTTCGAACTTAGGAAGATTTCCGGTGCCGACAAGGGATTCTGCATTCACCATGAATGGCGGATAGATTTCGTGGTACTCATTGGTCAGCGTTTGGTGATCAATCATGTAGCTGATCAACGCACGCTGAAGCCGTGCTCCCCATCCGGTGTAGACCGGGAATCCGGAGCCGCTGATCTTTGCCCCGGCGGGAAAGTCTATGAGTTTAAGGCTTTCGGCAAGCTCCCAGTGGGGTTTTGGAGTGAAATCAAAGGCTGGCTTTTCCTTCCATGCCTTAACCTCGACATTTTCTTCAGGAGTTAATCCTTCGGGAACCGAATCATGCGGCACGTTAGGGAACCTAAGCTCGATCTGATATAGTTCGGCTTCTAAACGTTTTTCGTCTTCCTCCAGTTTTTGGATCTGGGTTTTGAGATTGCCGGTGTGGGACTTTGCAGCTTCGGCTTCTTCCTTCTTCCCTTGCGCCATCAGGTTGCCGATTTCCTTGGCTTTCGCGTTCATTTCGGCGCGGAAAGTGTCGGCTTGTGGCTTGATCGCACGGAGTTGGGAGTCTGTCGTCGTGAATTCTTCGGAGGGAACCTCGACGCCCTTCCGTTTTGCCTGGGCAACGACCCAATCCATTTGCTCTCTCAAAATTTTGCGATCCAACATAACTTGCCTAGTTTACTGCACGGATGGCGTAGACTACAGGGCATGGCGGGACTTCTCCTCTACAGCTCAACCGTGGACATCACTCCTCCTGAGGCTCTTCCGCTCGGAGGCTACACGGCCAGAAACGGAGCGAAGTTCGTGGATGGGGGCCAAAGATTGATGGCTCGGACCCGGATCTTGGGAGACGTAGCTTTTGTTTCGGTGGAGATGCTCACCATCCCGGAAAGCCTCATCGCCGAAGTCCGCGCACGTATGCCACGCGAGTTAAAGGTGATTTTAATTGCGACTCACACCCACTGCGCCCCCGATAGTCAGATGCTCAACGAGCGCATGACTTTCCCGATCCCTGGTATCGCTACTTTCCGTAAGCGTTGGCTAACTTGGTACGCAGACACTATTGCCAAGGGCATTCTTGAGGCCAAGAAAAATAATCCGAAAATAATACGAAAAATATTCCTCACCAAAGCAAACGTCCCCCAAGCCCGGGCAAGGAGGCAGGGACCGATAGAAAATTCTGCAAGCCAGATCACTATACAAGGCGAAGATTTTTCCGAGATTTTCCTCACGATTTACGGCGCTCACCCGACGCTACTTGACGAGAAAGAGCTTACGTTGCAAGGAGACTGGCCAGGGGAGATTTTGAGGCAAAGCGAAGGGCTTGTTGCAACTGGGCTCATCGGCAATGCCAGCCCGGTTCCGTTCCCATATCTCACTCCACAGGATCAGCCCAAAGCCTTCGCAAAAAGTATCCTAAAAAATATCGCGCAAAATCAAAAAAAATTAATTTGGTTCGAAGGCGATCCATTCTTCTATAGTCAAAAGGATATTCCGCTCCCCCCAGCTGTGCCCCATCCAACCTTCGCCGACACATACAAAGTCACTGCGCCACTCGCAGAAAATATTATCAAAAAATTCGCCACAAATTCGATTGAAATTAACACCGTCCAAATCGGTAAGATCAGACTCCGCACAATCGGTGGCGAACCGACTGCGGGATTTGGCAAAAAATTATTCGGAAATTCCGATTTAATCATCAGCCATGCAAACGGCTGGGCGGGATACATGCTGACTCCCGAGGATTATGCGAAAGGCGGATACGAGGCAACCCTCGCGCTGAACGGCCCGAACATCCTATCGCACCTCAAAGCCCAGATTTACTGATCCGTGATGCGGTGCTGAAGCTCAAAGATCGCGGCTTTCAGCGTGCGAGCAACTTTGTCTACAAAGATAGGCAGCTCTTGCTTGGCGTTCTTGGCATCATCTTCGGTGAGCGTAAACAAAGTCTTGCCGGAACCGACAATTTTGCCGCCATCCACTACAGCAACGTCAAACACGGTCGGAACCGTGTCCACAAATCTTGTTACCGCTTCGGCGGCATCCGATGCACGGAGTTCATTGCCCTCACCGGCGAAAGTGACAATGTTTCGGCTCATCAGCCTCACCGTGGTCGTGCCGTTCTCTTCAATCATCGGAACCGCGCGCATTGATGCCGCCCCTATGCTTCTGTGAATCGGAATTCCCGCACCCCGCAGAAGGCCAATCAAGGTCGTCGAGCGTTCGCGGCTAGGTGGGTGAGATCGGAAAATCCCCCAATCCACATTTCCCCTTATCCTTTCTTCGTATGCCAATCTTTCCATAAAGGTCAGCAGACCAATCGGGGAATATTTTGACTTCGCCAGATACTGAAATCCGGCATAATCCGCCGCTTTCTCCGCCTTAACGCTCCAACCTGAACCGATCGCAGTGCTTAAAAGAGAAGTTCCTTGAGCAATGCCTGCCCCTGCTTCCCCGCCTGCTAAAATCGCGATCAAGATCAGGGGCAGAGTAATCGCAGTCGTGCGGCTCTGTTCCCGTTGCAAGGTCGCGACGTGGCGCAAGGAGGCATGAGCAATTTCGTGGGCGATGACCCCAGCGAGTTCGTTGTCGCTTTCCACATTCTTCATGAAGCCTTCATAGAAGAACAGATAACCCCCGGGGATGGAAAACGCGTTCACATCGTCGCCCTCCAAAACATAAAACTGATACGGGAATTTACTAAACCGGCGATCGCCCCACGACGCCTCAACCCGGTTTTCATTGGCGATCTTCGCCATTTCCGCGCCGATTCGGTTCAGTCGATCTGTAAACTGCGTGCTCTTGCTGTACTTAAGTTCCTTCGCGGCTTCTTCGATGATCTTCTTTCCCCAAGCGATATCGGCATCAATATCCTTTTGCAAGGCCGGATCATCCACCTTCAGACTAGGATCTTCGACCGGGGCGGCTTCTTCGGTTGGCGGTTGGGTCTGAATCGCGACTTGGCGTAATTCTTCTGGAAGATCCATCACCCATTCCGGCAATGGTTTTGGCCCCAATTGGTAGGTCGAAAGCAATGCGTTTCCGGGCACCCTTTGATGAGCATCGCATGCTAAGGCATGGGAGGCAATGGTCAAACCCAGAGCAAGGAAAATCGTTTTACGCATCGGTTACCTTTATAGGACGCCCAAAGAGGTCATCGGTTGCGGGATGGTCAAAATAGAACCATCGCCTTAAGGATTCTCTCAGCTTTCATGGATGCATACGCCTCAGGAAGGTGATCCAGACTCACGAAGTCGCTCACCACTTTTTCCGCCGTAACGACCCCAGATTTGATCTGGCGAAATGCTTCAGCAGTATCATCAGGTCCGCATGAATAGGTGTGAAGGATTTGGAGATCCTTGAAATATCCCGAGGCATAGCTGAGAGGCAAACCTTCGCCGTCGGGCAATGGCGCGAACAAAACAATCGTCGCATCCGGAGCGGCAATAGATGCGGCAAAGTCAAAAGCAGACTGACTCCCGGGGCAAACGAAGATCGTTTCGTGCTGCTGAACTGCTTCCTTCGGATGCAGTGCAGTTAAACCAAGATTTTGGGCAATCGCACGGCGATCTTCACGAAGTTCGTACAGAACGGGTTTTCGCAAGCACAAACCGTGCATCAATCCCAGTGCTCCTGCCCCAATCACGGCGGGAGAACTGATCTTCCCAGCCCGAAAAATCCCTTTCAAAACGCAAGCGAGGGGTTCAATCAACGCCGCGTCTCGTGCGGGAAGATCCCCAACGACAAAAGCATCGGCGATCCCCGGTTCGACCGCGAAGAACTCTGCCATCCCGCCAGGCGAATAGGTCTTTTTTTTCCACTCCGGGCAGTGCACGAAAGCCCGGCGAGCGCAAGCCTCACACGCGAAGCAAGGAGAATGATGGTGTACAAACACACGATCTCCAATCGCAAACCGATCATCCTGAGATTCCACGACAATTCCAGCGACTTCATGACCGAACACGTGCGGTGCCTTCAGATCCATGTACCACGTCATCAGCTCGCCAGAACAGAGGCCACAAGCCTCGGTCTGAACAACAAAACCACCTTGGGGGCAAGATGGTTTTGGAGCTTCAAGGATCGAGATTTTCCCGCCCTTGTCATATTGAGCAAACTTCATGGACGAAAAACGTACTTGATTCCCCGACCACGCTGAAGATCTTCAAAGACCTGTTCGGCCTCGGAGAGCTTCCGATCACCGGAAATGAGCAACTCAAATGGAATCGTCAGGTCCTCTAGCAAAGCCTTTGCCTTTCGTACGGCGACGGTACCAAAGTGGAACGGCGAAATGAGAGTGATTTGATCGTAGTGCAATCTCTTGGTATCGAAACATGCCTTAGTGCCTGCAGGACATCCACCGAACAGCATCACTTGCCCTCCACGCCGCACAAAGTCAATTGAACGCTCCCAAATCTCCACTCGGCCAGTGCATTCGATGACGGAATCGTAGCCAGTGCCCATGTGCGCCGGAATTTCTTCCAGTAAGATGGTCTTCGCACCCATCTTTGCGCCAACATCGAGCCGACTAGGATTGCGTCCGGCGAGGGTGATATCTTTGATCCCCACCGCGCGGAGAGCCGCTACGAACATAAGTCCAATCGCGCCAGGACCGATAACCAAAACACGGTCGGATTTGACCATTTTCAGCAAGGAAAGACCATGCGTTACGCAGGCCAAAGGTTCGAGAAGAGCTGCTCGGGCAAAGCTCACAAAGCCCGGTTTCAGGAACACGTTATGCTTAGCGATATGGGCGGGGATGACCAAATATTCTGCGTAGGAGCCCAAAACCTTGGTGCGCATGATGTGCTCGCAGAGGTTTTCTTCGCCCCGAGCGCACCACTCGCACTCCATGCAAGGAGCAGAATGCACTCCCATAACCTCGTCGCCAACCATGAATGGCGCACCTTCACCTACGGCGTCTACAACGCCAGAGTATTCGTGACCAAAAACGCCAGGCGTTGGAATCTGCGGATGTCCTCGGAGGAAAGCCTTCAAGTCGGTGCCGCAACTGGTGGCGCAGGAGACACGAATTCGAATCTCGCCGGGACCAGGCTCTGGAATAGGGACCTTCTTTAGCTCAATGCAACCAGGCTCGCTCAAAATTAAGGCGGTCATAGTCTGCACGCGGACGGAAATCTGTTTTGTAGTCAAGAGCTTCGGGTTTCCCTTTCCTGGTAAAACGTACCCGGAAACGATTGTAAGATGCCAACAGTAGAGACGACAGTTTTGATAAATGCGCCCATTGATAAAGTTTACGCTGTGGCGAAGGATAATAGCTCATTCCCCGAATTTATGAATGATGTTAAGTCTTTGACCGTTTTAGAAAACGATGGTAAGCGTTGCGTTTCGGATTGGGTTGGAATCGTTCCCACTTTTGGTCTAAAGGTTCGCTGGAAACAAGAGGACATCTGGGATGACGAGCAAAAAATTTGTAAATTTGTTCAGTTAGAAGGCGATTACGACAAGCTCGACGGAGTTTGGACTTTCACGGAAGAGGCCGGCGGAACTCGTTTCCACTCCGTCGTTAACTATGAATACAACGTGCCAGGGCTCGGCGCATTGATTGGCAAAGTTATTCACAGCATTGTCATCAAAAACATGGATGGCGTGCTCGGCGCGATCAAAGATCGCGTAGAAAATCAGTAGATTATGTTCACCGGATTGATTCAGGCTTGCGGTACCGTCGCGTCATTCTCCGATTTTGTTTTGGTCGTGGATTTGCCCGTGGATGCGTGGGAAGGAGATCCAATCCAGATTGGCGAGAGCATTGCCGTCAACGGAGTTTGCGTTACCGCGACCAATCTAGGCTCCCAAATTTCCTTTGATCTTAGCAAAGAAACCATGGATCGCACTTCATTGGGGGCGTTGCTCCCGGGTTCGCGAGTGAACTTAGAGCGAGCGATGCGAGTTAGCGACCGGTTGGGCGGGCACATCGTTCAGGGCCACGTGGACGGAATGGCTCGGATTATGTCTATTGATCATGGTGCGGATTCTTCGACTTTCATCTTCGAGCTCGCTGGATCCGGGGAGCAGTACCTCATTGATAAGGGCTCAATTACCCTAGACGGAATAAGCCTCACTGTCGTCCGCCCCGAAGGGTCCCGATTCGAAACCTGGATCATTCCGCATACGCTGGAGTTCACAAACCTTCGCTCTCGGGCAGTCGGGGACGTTGTCAATGTGGAGTTTGATGTGCTGGCGAAGCACGTTGAGAGACTCCTAGCGTATCGCGGACCCTAGCTCTTGCTTTACCTGCGAATCGTTGGTCAGGCTAACAGCTTGCCGAGCATCTAGCCATCCGTGCCAAAATAAGGCAAAGTTATGGCAGGACACTCTAAATGGAAGAATATCCGCATCCGCAAAGGCAAGCAGGATGCTCTGCGCGGCAAGCTCTTTACTAAGCTCGCGCGGGAAATTATCATGGCCGCGAAAGCCGGCGGAGGAGACATCAATACAAACTCCCGCCTGCGCGTTGAAGTTGAGCGAGCCAAAGCAGAATCCCTCCCACGCGAGAATATTGAACGCGCAATCAAGCGGGGCACTGGCGAAATCGAAGGCGCGGATTATGAAGAAATCGTATACGAAGGCTATGGCCCTGGCGGTTCTGCGGTGATGGTCGAAGTCTATACCGAAAATCGAAATCGCACCGTCGCCGACCTCCGGCATGCTTTCAGTAAGTGCGGGGGAAGTTTAAGCGAGTCTGGCTCCGTTGGCTGGCAGTTTAAGTATGTTGGCCAAATTGTTGTCCCGGCCGAAGGCCGGACCGAAGATGAGTTCACATTGCTCGCATTGGATGCCGGTGCAGAAGACGTTATCGCCGAGGAAGATGTCTTTATTGCAGAGACAAAGATCGAGAATCTTCATTCCACAAACGACGCGTTGATCAAAGAAGGGGTCGTTGCTTCAAACGTCCAGCTTGCCCGAATTCCAACAAACTTTGCCACACCTGCGGCCGAAGATTTTCCAAAGATTATCAAGCTATTGGATATGTTGGAAGAACTAGATGATGTAAAGGAATCTTACATCAATGTCGAAATTCCTGAGGAGTATTACGAATAGTCGCTGAACGCCCATTAAAGGTTCCGTACATGATGTCGCTCTTTGTAACGCTGAATATCGCGTTTGCATTCTTTGCGACTTTTTCCGGACCTTCTTCTTGGGAACAATATGGGTTCCGAGCATCGTCTCCGAGTCTCTTCTCTGCTTTTTCGAGCTTATTCCTGCATGCAAATGTGTTTCACTTGCTGGGGAATATGCTCTTTTTGGTTGGAGTTGGGTCTGCTTTGGAAGAGGATCTAGGGGCGATTAAGTTCTCTCTTGTTTATCTGCTTGGCGGATTGTTTGGAGTTCTCGTTCACTGGTGGCTTTATCGCGGAAATGTTGGTGGACCACTGCTTTTAGGAGCTAGTGGGTGCATTGCGTCTTGTGTTGGCTATTGCGGGATTCGATTTTCCGCTCGAAAGGCTCCTCTCTTTTACGGATTAAGCATTCCTGTTTGGGCAATGGTTGCTCTCTGGGCGATTTTGCAAGTTGTCTCTTTATTCTATTCGGTAAGCGAGACAGCTCCTAAGGTTGCATTCGCTGCTCATTTGGGTGGATTTGCGTTTGGACTTCTTATGACGTTTGTCTTCCGAGCTTCAAGCACCGCAAAAGTGGAGATTGCCTCCCAGCATATTGCCCAATCACAGTCGCAAGGACTCGAAGCCTCCCTCGAAGCAACCGAAAACGCCCTGAAACTCAAGCCCAACGATCCAGATCTTCTCTTTTCGGCCGCTGAAATCACCCGATCCATCGGAGAAACTGCCCGGGAGAGGCAATATCTTGATCGGCTCTGGAAGGTTTCTCCAGGATTAGCCGCGCAACGCCTTTCCGAAATCGGCGAACTCTCCAAAATTCCCAGCCTAGATCGCATGAAAGCCCAATCGAATCTCGATCCAATGCCAAAAACTGTGATCCTAGAAAGCGTTGCAACCCAGATAGAAGATCCAGAATGTCCAAATGCGATGCTCGAACTTGCCTTACTTGATCAAAAATCGGATTGGGCCTCAAAACTTTTAAGCCAATTTCCGATGCACCCCGCATCCCAAATCGCCCAGACCAGAGGATTGAAATGATTAAACAGAGTTGGCGAGAATGGAAGCGTGGAATGTTGCCGAGCGCAGCCCCATTTATTGCTTCTTTAGCAGTCGCAATCGGAAGAACTTTGCGCATGATTTCTCCAGGCTTTGATCAATACAAAGCCTTCGATCGTCCGATGCTGTTTTCCGGTTGGCACGGCAGAACCTTTATGGCGCTCACGTTCTTTAGGGGCAAAGGAATGTGGACGATGATGAGTAATAGCCGCGATGGGGAAATGCAACACCGAATCTTCACTAAATTCGGATTTCGTACCATAAGAGGAAGTACAGGGAGAGAGGGCGTTAAAGCGGCCAGAGAAGCGATCAACGCTCTCAAAGAAAACGGCCAGATGGCGTACACCCCCGACGGACCCCGGGGACCAAGCGGCATTGTGCAACCTGGAATCATGATGATCGCCCAAAAGAGCGGCGCAGAAATCGTTCCGGTCGGAGTCAGTGCCAAATGGAGAATTCTTGCAAAATCTTGGGATCGTTATCTGGTGCCGATACCCTTCAGTAAAGCAGTCATGGTCTTTGGTCCAAGCGTAAAAGTTCCGAAAGATGCCAGCGAAGAAGAAGTAGAACTCCTACGACAACAGGTGGAAAAGGTCATGCATGAAACCCAGGCAGAAGCAGATCGACTGATGGGGCACAAATAATGCCTTGGATCGATACCCATTGCCACTTTAACCTGACCGAATATTTCCCTGATCCTGAACCCTGGATCGAAAAGGCCTTAGCCGCTGGCGTCAACCAAATGATCGTGATCGGGATAGACAGAGAGTCAAGCGAAAAAGCGATCGCCTTAGCCGATCAATATGCCCCACTTTTCGCCGCTGTCGGATGTCACCCGAACTCTGCCAAGGAATACACCGAGGCCGACACAAAATTTTACGAAGACCTCTTCAAACATCCTAAATGCGTAGCCATCGGGGAAATCGGGCTGGATTATTATTGGGATAAGTGCCCAAAGGATATCCAAATGAAGGTGATGCAAGCACAAATCGAACTTGCAAAGAGTCTCAACACCACCGTCATTTTCCATTGCCGCGAAGCTTACGAAGACCTCATCCACTACGCCACGCAAACCCAATTTCCAACCAGCGTCTTCCACTGCTTCGCCGGAACCCCAAGTCAAGCCAAAGTCGCCAATGAATTCGGAATCTACGCTGGAGTAGACGGACCAATCACCTACAAAAAAGCCGACGAACTCCGCGAAGCCATCGCCAATTTCCCCATCGAAAAGCTCGTCATTGAGACCGATGCCCCTTTCCTCACCCCCCACCCATTCCGAGGAAAACCAAACGATCCCAGCTATATCCCGATCATTGGCGAAAAACTTGCCGAAATCAAAGGCGTCTCAACGGACCAATTGCAGCACCAGCTACGTCTAAACTCCTACAAGCTTTTTCCAAAACTCGCGCAGGAATAAGCCCAAAATGAGGTAAACATCACAAATATGACTCGCAAGTTTTTTGCTGGCATCGCCTTTGGCGTCTCGCTCTCCATTTTCAGCCTCAGCGGTTGCGGTGGTGGAGGAACGGATGCAACCGCTCCGACCGTTCCGGTCCGCATCAGCCTCAATTCCGCTCTGGTCAACGTTTCACCAAGCGGTACCTTTGACTTCGACGCAACGGTTTCTGGAACCGCAAACACATCGGTGACATGGAACGTCGTAGGCGGCTCCCCGTCCGGGACAGTCAGTGCCGATGGGATATACACGGCTCCAACTTTGCCTGGAATTTATCGAGTCGAAGCCGTGAGTATCGCCGACCCAAGCGTGAAGGGGATCGCAACCGTGACCGTCACCACTGGCATCAATGTGACCATCGTTCAGCAAAACATTCCGCTCAAAACCTATGACGATTTCCAATTCACGGCGAACGTCACTGGTACAGGGAACACCGAAGTCCAGTGGTCCGTCTCCGGCGCAGGAGCAGCAGGAACGATCACCAATCAAGGTCTTTACACCGCGCCGAGTACGCCGGGCACGTATACGATTTCTGCAAAGTCCACCGCCGACCTCACAAAGAATTTCACCACGACCATCGTGGTATCCAACGGGCTGGAGACCAAGATCAAGTCTCCGACCACCCAGCTGATCTCCGTCCCAACAAGTACCGTCAAGTTCAACGCAAAGGTTGTTGGATCGAGTTCACGCGCGCTGACCTTCTCTGCCGATGGCGGTACGATTGTTGCTGGCGCAGCTAATACCGACGGCTCAATCCCCGCCACATGGACCGCTCCGGCAACCCCGGGAATTTACACGATCACCGCGACCAGCACAAACGATCCAAGCAAGACATCGACCCAAACCGTTAAGGTCGTTTCAAGCGCCAAGGCCGTGTTTAGCATCGCCGATCGTGGGGAATTCACGATCAACCTCGACAGCGCAGGCGCGCCGGCGACCACGGCGAACTTTGTGAGCCTGGTCAATGATAAGTTCTATGACGGAATTCGATTCCACCGCATCGAGACCACGCTGATCCAAGGCGGAAGTCCTGCTTCCCGAACAGCTGCGCTCGACAGCGACGAAGTCCGTAACGGCGGGCCGGGCTACACCATTGACCTGGAAACCACCCCAACATCGCACGTTCGCGGTGTGATCTCGATGGCAAGCGTAAGCGGAGTTCCAAACAGCGCCGGATCTCAGTTCTTCATCATGAAGGCCAATGAGCCAGCATACGACGGTCAATATGCATCATTTGGCACCATCTCCAGCGGGCTCAGCGTCATTGACGCAGTGATTCTGGGAGACACCATCACCAGTATCGTCATCACCGAATAAGTTCAAATCGAGCGAAGATAGCCTGCTTTCGGTCAAGCCGTAAGCAGGTTTTTTTGTGCAAAGGGTCAGCGTAAGTGAAGGCAAAGCGGATAATTTTCTTCCCACAGCAACCTCCTCTTAGGGGTATTCGTAGGGCATTAGGATGGATGAAATTTCTGGCGGGACGGTGAACGCGCGAGCACCACTGTTGGAAGAATTTGTCCGTTGCCAAAACTCCCATCCTCCCCATGTCCCTGGCTGGATCGTTCCCGCTGGATGGATCACATTCCTGGTCATCGCCATTTCCAGCGAGCTGATTGACCCTAGCGGCGACGTGATTCCAGCATTGGGAGCCTTGGCGGGTTGGGGATTGGTGCTGTTTTTACGTCATCACTTTCGGGCGAAAACCGATCATGAACGTCGCGATGAGCGATACCATGAGGTGATTCGCAAGCTAAAATGGGCGCAAAGTCAAACGGGTGGTCTGAAAAAGCACCTCCCCGAACAGGTAATCGCCGCGCTGGAAAAGGTGATCAAAACCTACCAGCTCAACATCGCAACGTTTTCGGCGGATGGAAGTTTGGCTACTTCTGAATCCGCTCTCCGGGCTTCGATTTTAGCGATCAATCCCGTGCTTCGCGCAAAGGGAATGTCGCGGAAAGACTGGAGCACGATCTGCGATGACTACCGTTTGATTCATGGCGTGACCGATGCCCTTCATGAGCAAACTCTGATTCTCCGAGAGTCAAAACCCCTTGACCCAGCCAGACTCGCCGCCCTCGCCGAGCTTGAAAGAGACACAAACCCAGTCAATCTTCGGGAGTACTGACTTGCATGCCCGACCCGGGCTGCCCTTGGCTAAGATATTCCTGTAGGGAATCTAGCTCATCCCAAGAAATCTCACGCAACCAACATCTCCTCATTTCCGATAATATAGATGTAAGAAAAATATATGGTTGCAATTGCCAACTTTCTCGTTGCGCTCATCATCGTTGCTGTAGCCGTCGCCGCTTTCAAGTGGCTCATTCTTCCCTATCTCCGCCGCGCCGAATATCACATGGACGAACGCGACCGTGTGGCCGCAGAAGTTGCCCGTCGCCTTGCCGAAGAGCAAGCCGAAATGGAACGCATGCGTGCCGCGGCTGAAGCCGAACTCAACCAGGTGCAAGACTGCCCTGAAGGAAAACCAAACCAAAATGACTGATCAAGTCGGAAAAACAAAATTCCGATTCCGCAAGCGACTGCTTGCCGGAATCGCCATCGTCGCCGCAACGGGAATGTGGGCCTATAGTCGGCTCGAATGGATTCCAGCGGGTTATGTTGGCGTGCTGTACAACGCCAGCGGAGGGTTGTCAAACAAGATCTATAAAGCCCAGCGGCTCTGGGTCGGACCGTTCCAGACGCTTTACCTTTATCCCACGAAGCTCCAAGCCGCTATCTACACCCAGGACCCGAACCTAGGGGAGGTTGCTAGCGCGGATGGAATCCAAATCACCTCCAGCGACACTGCTTCAACGATCTTCAATGTCGCCATCTTTTACAGAGTTCAGGAGGGCGATGTTTTCAGGGCATTCAAGGCCTTTGGAACTCTCCCAATCGAAGAAATTCAGAGACAACACATCCGCCGAGCGATGCGCGATGCCGCAAACTCCGTCGGAACGCAATATGAAGTGTTCGAGCTGATGGGGGCCAAGCGCCAGGAAGTCAGCGAGAAATTTCAAATCGAGCTTCAAAGGGTTTTGGGACCAAAGGGGATCACAGTCGAGCATTGCCTACTACTCGGCGCAACTCCGCAGGGTGATCTGGATTCAAAGATCACAAGCCGGGTCAATAGCTACACCCAGCTCACAATCTCAAGGCTCCAGGGACAAATCGCCGAAATCAATCGCCAAACCGCGATCATTCGCGCCGACGCGGAAGCAAAGGCACGCAACCTCCAAGCCACCACCACCAAAGCCAAATCTCTTGAGCTCCTAGAGCTAGAACTCCAAGAACAAGCGATTGACGCCTGGAACGGGAAGCTAGCCCCAATCACCTCCAGCCCAGGGCAGACCATTGTCGTCGGCCAAGACAGTATTGCCGCATTAGGAGGCAAACAATGAAAAAATCCCTCTCAATCCTCTTCGGTGGTCTCATCGCCATGTCTCTCACGGGCTGCATGAAGCAGATTCCACCATCCAGTGTTGGCGTGAAGTTCAACGGGATGACCGGCTATTCCGAAAAATTGCTCAAGCCCGAACTCACAATGGTGTATCCAAACGAGCAGTTGATCATCTATCCCACCAGCATCAAAAATGCAAGCTACGTCAAAGCCGGTGGCGAAGGCGAACGGATGGGGGATGACAGCGTGAAAGCCAGCACCGTTGAGGGTGCTATTCTCCCGGTAGACGTAACCGTCGCATATCACGTGGACCCCCAAAATGTGATGCTCGCGTTCCAAAATTTTGGTACCGAGGACCTTGGCTCGATTCAAAAGGTCTTTATTCGCACTGCGGCAGACTACGCCGTGAATACCGTCGCTGGTTCAAGGTCAATCTTTGACCTCACGGCGAAAGAGCGTGCAAAATTCGGACCCCAAGTCAAAGCGGTGATCGCGCCGCTCCTGGCAAAGTACGGCATTACTGTGGACGATGTCTATATCGGAGAAGTCTATCCAAGCGCAGAAATTCAGGCCAAAGTGAGTGAGTCCATCGCAGTGCGTACCCAGCTTGACACGGCAAGAAATGACCTCGAACGCGCTAAGATTGATGCCAAAACCATCGAGACCCAAGCCAAGCAGCAAGCCGAAATTTCCGCACTCCTTGCGCTACAAGGTGAGGTCACCATCGCCCTGAAAAAACAAGAAATTCGACGCAAAGCGATCGCAAAATGGAAAGCGGCCGGAGGAGCACCGCCAATGATCGGCGATGGCTCAATTCCATTTACGAGCATCAAGTTGAAGTAACAGAACTCAGCGATCCTCTCGTACCTTCACCCCGGCGATTCGTCCGGGGATGAAATGTACTCACCTGGCTTTTTGAACGGCCTGGGGTTTGCAGAAAAAATACAGCCACATGAATCCCGCAAGCCCGGCAAGGGTGGACGCGAAGAGGATCGCGATCTTGCTTTCGTCGAGTTTCATCTGGTTCGGCATGCTCAGACCGCTGATGAACAGCGCCATGGTAAAGCCGACCCCTGCCAGCAATGCGGCTCCGAAAATTTGACTCAGGCTCACGCCTTCGGGCAAGGTAGCAATCTTGAGCTTGATCGCGACCCACACAAACAGCATGATTCCCAAAGGCTTGCCAAGGAAAAGACCAGCCGCGATCCCGGTCGAAATCGGCCCGATTGCGGCACCTCCACCCAGCGAAACCCCGGCATTGCAAAACGCAAAAATCGGCATGATCGCAAAAGCCACCCAAGGATGGAGACCATGCTCCAATCGTTGAAGCGGAGTCGCCACGTGTTCGCAGAGCTTCTCGAGGTTTCGAACCGAAGTATCTTGCTCTTCGTTCAGAATCGCGTCATCGTCGTTGTCGCCCGTTGAGTGCACGGTTTCCACTAATTGCCGCGCTTCGGCGGTGAACTTTTCGGCATTGATCCGCGAAGTCGCCGGGATCGCCAACGCAGCCAAAACTCCGGCGATCGTCGCGTGAATCCCGCTGAGGAAAATGAACACCCAAAGCGCGCCAAAGCACAGCCAATAGACTCCAAGCTTTCTCGCCCCAAGGGAGTTCAGCCCCAACATCAGCGCGAAAACCGCCGCTGCGCCACCGAGCATGGGGAGCGAAAGACTCTTGGTGAAAAAGAGGCCGATCACGATCACGGCGCCAATATCATCCACAATCGCCAGGGCAGCTAAAAAGACGCGCACAGAAACCGGAACGCGCGAGCTTAAAAGCGACAAAATTCCCAGGGCAAATGCAATATCCGTCGCCATCGGGATCGCCCACCCGGCGATGGAAGGTTTGCCCCAATTGATGGCGGCATAGATTCCTGCCGGAACGACCATTCCCCCAATCGCCGCCGCGATGGGAAGAGTCGCGGCTTTCAGATTGCTTAACTCTCCCGTGATCAGCTCGCGTTTGATCTCAAGCCCGACCATCAAAAAGAAGATCGCCATCAACACGTCGTTGACAAAGTGCACGACGGAGATCTTCGCCTCCGCGCCGCCCACCGAGAACTTGAGATAAGTATTGATCGCCCCAAAATACTGTTCGCCCATCGGCGAATTCGCAATCGCGAGCGCCAATACGGTCACAAACATCAAGACCAAACCGCTGGAAGCCTCTCGCTTAGAAAATTTAGCGAAAGGTCGAGTCAGTCTTTCTATCGGAGTGGTGGGGAGATAGAATTGCATGGCGTGGATTTCAGAATACCTTCGGGAGGATGGGGGTAAGGAGGGGGATTTAGGGGGCGGTTTCGCGGCCTTTTTTCTCACTGTAAAAAAGTCCCCCCTCGCCCAGCGGGAAGAGGGGGCTAGGGGGCGAAGGGGGCAATCTCGCCATGCTTCCGTAAAGGAAACTCACTTTACAAAGATTCAGGCGTAAGTCCGATACCTTCTTTCCCTAACCCTTTCTTCCTAAAGGCGAAAGGGGACCGGAGGCAGGCATTTGTCAACGAGATCGTTTTTGGTTCCTTTTTGCGCGATAGCGCAAAAAGAACCCCTTCCCCTCCAAGATGGAGGGGTTAGGGGAGGTTGAGTACCTAAAGCCGAGCTAAGAGAATAAGCGACAATCGGAGGTGGGCTTAGGAGCAAAAACAACCCGGGCGAAAGAGCGGTGAATCCGAAAGAAAGTCCATCCTCTTGCCGCGCGTCGTGTGTCTTCATGGAGCAATATGGTTGGCAAGGGGAGGGATTTAGGGTGGGGATAAGCGTGTTGCTTGGTCTCCATGAAAGTTTGAGAGCTTGACCGCCCCCTAAATCCCCCTCCTTCGCCAAGGGATGTTGTCATCGGCGGGATTTTCGTGGGCGAAAGAGGGGGACTTTGAGAGTTCGAAATCCTCAAAACAAAACCGGGGCTACCCCTGATGAGATAGCCCCGATTGATGAAACGCTAACTTAAGCCTTATGGCTCGTAGACTTTGACCTCCTGGGTCTTTACCGGAGTGACCGGGACGAGGAGAATGGTGCGCTGGTCGGTGAAGGTCACTTTGAGCTTGAGGGTCGAAGCGAGGGACTTCAGCGCGTAGCCGAGCGAGGTTGTATTCAGAGAAAAATCGAGCTTGTACTTAGGAACAGAAGCGTCCACGAGGATCGTGACCTTGGCTTTGGTGCCAAGATCGGTGATGATCTCGCGGAGATCCTTCTTCGTGTACTTTCCTTTTACCGTTCGCTTGAGAACCGACTCTGGGAGGCGTCCTGTTGGCTTTTCCGAATCTGATCCGAGAGGATTTGGATTGGCTTGAACGGGTCCTGAGACAGAGTTTGTTGAAGAGTTTGACTGAGTGTTTGGAATCGTCTTTGGCGGAGTCGCCCGATTCTTCGTGATGTAGTAGATGCCATTTTGTAATTCGTACTTTAGGTTTGCAAGGCGGCACACGATCTCCAGACTTTCGTCGAAATCCACCGCGTTGAGAGAGAGGAAGAGCTCGGTTCGCCCGAGACCTTCTAAAACATAATTCTTCTTCACTTGTGTAAAGAGATCGTGAAGAACTACCCTAACATCGTGTCCTTTTGAGGAAATACTGATGTTACTTTGGGATGCAACGGCGACAGGGGCTGGATTTGTATCAGGTTGAGTTGCCTGAGCAAAAGCGCATATCGCTATTAGATTAAGACATAGAATTAGAGCTGTGCGTTTCATTTTTGGGTCCTTTTGGTTACTTTTCTTTGATTTTCTTTGATTTACAGGGCGTTTCCGTTTTCGTCATAGACGCGGATGCCGGAATTTGATGGCTTTGCTTTGGGCTTTGGAGCCTGTTTTGGGGCTTGTTTTGGGGCCTGTTTTGGGGCTTGTGCCCTTGTGCGCGGCCTTTGCTGGATTGGTCCAGAAATTCTTTTTGTTCTAGGTGCGATGCGCTTGGGGGTGCTTCGCTTGACTGGGGCGGCTTTTGACTTCACCGGGGCTGCTTTTGGCTTCTCTGGTTCTGGTTTTGGGTCTTCGGTAACTGTTGCCGATGGGGGTGCGTCCACGATGTTCTCGGGGGTGATGGTCTCTGGCTTTGGCTCAGGTTCCTTGGCGACTTCTGGCTTGGCTTCGGCCTTTGGTTCTGGTTTGGTTTCGGATTTGGTCGGAGCGGGGGTTTCTTCTTTTGGAATCGCGGCAGACGCCATTTCCGATTCTGGTTTTGCTTCCTCTTGCTCTTTCTCCGCAACCGCTGATGCGACTGCTGTTGGGTTGGCGGTGTTTGCGGGCAATACTTCGTTTGCTCTTGGTCCAAACATGCTGGTCGGATTCTTGGCGATCATGCTCATTCCGATCAAAGTTCCAGCTAGACCGATGCTAAGAACCAGAGTCTTGGCGTTGCCAGGAATCTTGTCCATCAGATCAGCAAGACCCTTGATCGCGGGTTGCATCATGGCGTCCTTCGGAGTTGCAGGGGCGGGATCTGCTTTCGAAGGCTTTGAATCGACGACGGCTTGAGTTGGGGCTGGGCTCGGATTCGCGTTCAGCTGACCGGTTTGCAAGGCTTGCTTGCAGCTTTCGCATTCCTTAAGGTGCGATTGAAGCGATCTCAAAGAATCATCCGACAGGGCTCCCCCGCCAAGATATCTCTTGAGCTGCATTATCGCGAGTTGACATTCGATGTCTTTAAGTTCCATATCCAACAATTCACTTTAGGTTTCCAGGATCAAAAACCTGTAGCCCTACATAGGTTGTTGGAGATTTGGCGCGGGTTCTTTAGGGTTTATTTAGGAATTTTTGCTAGGGCGCATCGGATGCTCTTTCCATGCGCCCATAGGATGAGCGCACATGGGGTTTTCCCACTGGATTTGAGCTGCTTTTGGAGTTTGATCAGATCCTGCTTTGTGCCTCGTTGCTTGATTTCCGGGGTCTTAAGGTCCTGCTCACGGATCACCTTTTTGATTTCAGAGAGGTCAAATCTGGGCGTGGCAATGACTTGATACGCCCTCAGCCAAGGGGAATCAAGTTTCTGGTCCCCTGTCAGGTAGCCTGGACTATCGCCAAGCATCGGCACGCAAAAAGTCCCCAAGCAATGCGCCCTGACTGCCGCCGGATCGGCATCGAAAATCCATGCTTTGGCTTCGTGAGTGGTTCCGAGATCATCATCTCGAGGAAGCTCCTCAGTCGAGCCATCCGCCAAAACCAGCACCGCAAAAACTCCCGGCTGAACGTCCTTCCCTAGCCAAATGCAAGCCTCTCGGCATTCCCCTTTGAAGCTGACAAATTCCACCCGACCGCCAAAGGACTCAAGCTCCTGATCTGAAAGGAGAGGAGAAAGCTTGATCCCAGCCAGCCGCAAGTATTTCATTTTTGCCACAAGGTCTGTCACGTTCGGCTGATAGTCGCTCAGCTCCGTGATGCGCTTACCGTCGATGCGTCGACTTGGATCGGCAAAGGCGTACAGAGTATTCCACTCGGCGGCGAGCGAATCGGAGCAGCTCAATGTGGTTGAAAGCCCTAAGGCATCACAATTTGCTTTGGCGTAGGCGATCACAATGGCTGACTTATCAAACCCTTGGACGGGACCCCGCCGTGCCAGTGCGATCAGATCAGCGCCAATGCCAGTCGTGCAGTCCACGACTAGCTCATCCATGGGAAACTTTGAGGCATGGTAGCTTGCAATCACGGGATGAGACGCTTGCTCCAGGCTCTCCTTAAGAAAGAACATTTGGTCGGCTGCAGGGAAGCGTTCCCTTGCTCTTTTTCTGAGAGACCGCTGCTCCCAGGCCCACCTCGCAGCCCTTTCTCCCACAAGCTTTGTCAGCTTATTGAGACTGGAGATACTATCGGGTAGGGACTCAGCAACGGCAATGACATGAGCATGTTCTCGAATAAAAGTGGAGTGATCTTCAATCGCTACTTGCACGAGTTGCTCAGATTCGGTCATACGCGGTTCTCACTCCATCATATCATGCTGGAAACTCGGTTGCTAAACTGGGACGAATTCCAAAGCGTAGAGAGGGCAATGCTAAGGGTCTAAAAATCAGGAAGGCGAGACATCTCTTGCGAGAGCTCGCCATTCCCTTTCCCCTTTATCGCGGATAAAAGACCTTATTGTTGAAGGAGCTGGAGGATGCTCTGGGTGGATTGGTTTGCCTGTGAAAGCATCGCCATGCCCGATTGTTGGAGAATCTGCAGCCTGGTGTAATTGGTCATTTCGACCGCCATGTCTGCGTCCCGAATCTGAGATTCAGAGCTAGCGATATTTTCCTTAGCCGTTCCCAAAGATCGTACAGTGGATTCGAGGAAGTTGGCTTGGAACGCTCCAATATCTCCTCGCCACTGGGCAAGCTGAGTCACAGCTTCATCAATAATCCGGATCGCATCTTGTGCCCCACTCTGTGTGGTGACATCAATATCTTGAAGGGTCTTGCCCGTTACGACTCCTGATCCAAGCCTGTTAGCATAGACATTTGGCATCGAGAAGGCAACAGCCTGATTCGACATCGCACCAATGTGGAATTGAACCGAACCTTCCGTGAGAACACCGACTTGAGTGGCGGTACCCATTCCAGCGTTTCCGGATTCAGTAAGCATGATTTCGTTGCCCATCGTATCGGAAAGACGAAGACCACTGACCCCCGGTCCTTGTCCACCCGTGAACGTTGAGGTCGCAATCCCTGCCGTGGTGGTCACATCGACCGTAAAGACAGCATCAACCCCTGTAGCAGTTGCCGAAGTCGCGTTATGAAGAGTTTCGCTTGGGTCGAAGAAATTGACCTTTTCGTCCAAACCAAAGTCATTCGATGCAATTACGATCGAAACCGGGCCGGATCCACTGACTTGAGCCGTCACCCCGGTTGATCCAGACATCGCATTAATCTTGCTGACCATAGATTGAACTGACTCGGTACCGTCGGAGCTGAAGCTAAATCCATTAATGACGATCGCCCCAGTCTTTGTGACAATTGCGTTGGCGGTGGCGAAAGTTCCACCAAGGGTTGCAATCGCTCGGGTCGCCGAAGTGACCCTGGTCATGGTGATTGGACCGCTCGAAACTGATTCGTTGGCAAACATTCCGCCGAGAGAGAGGCCAGCGACATTGCTTGCATTGGTAACGTTGGCTTGCGATCCAGCCGTACCATCAAGGAGCTTCTTGGTGCCCCACATTGTTTGTTCTGCAATTCGGTTAATGGACTGAAGACCGTTGCGGAGCTGAGATTGGTTTGCTCGCAACATGTTCGAATCCACAACTGCCGTGTTCGCAGAATGAACCGCAATCGATCGCATGTTACGAATCAGACTCTGAACCTCTTCCAAAGAAGCTTCAGCCGTCTTAGTCATGTTGATCGCGTCTTGCGCGTTTCGGGTCGCTTGATCAATCCCACGCATTTGGGTGCGTAGAGTTTCGCTGATAATCAAACCAGCCGGATCGTCGGAGGCACTATTGACCCGGAGGCCCGTGCTCAACCGCTGCATCGCCGTTTGTATATCACCTGACGTTTGATTGAGGCTTCGCAAAGCCGTCATCGCCTGAATATTTGTATTGATCCGCAGACTCACTGTTTGGTCTCCATTCTCTAAGGGGTGAAAAGATTTTTCGAAAAAAGTCTTTCTCCTGTGTGGATTCTTGGAGGATATGTGGAATAACTTTAGGTCTGTTTAGGTTTTTTGCTTCAAATTGCTGATTTTAAGCCCATTCTGAGGCTACACGCGAATGGCTCTAGCGGGGATCAAACATGGATTTCCGCAGTTCACCTCGAGCTCTTGGCCTCTTGCGTTGATCGGGTACAGCCTGTCCGAGAATCGCACCTAAAAAAGCGTTGTCGCTCCAACCCCGAGCGCGATCAACCACTTTGCCCATCCTGAGCACAACGGCATTTTGGGTTGGAAGAATATAGAGTCTTTGTTTTCCAGCGCCAGCCGCCATTCTAAAACCATCTCCAAGTCCTGGTTCGACATTGCGCCCAACTAAACTCGACTCAGCATCCTTGTTTAGCCACCAAGACATCCCGTAGGATGGGTTCGCTTTCGTGGGCTTGTAAAGTTCGTCCAGCAAGTCCTTCCGAATAATCTGCTTGCCCTTCCACTTTCCGTCCTGAAGGATGAACTGACCGAAAGTGAGCCAGTCGCTCGGTGTCATCCACGCACCGCCAGCGAGCTGAGGGCGACCATCAGCGCACCTTCCAACGTACTTCAGGGAAATCCCAAGAGGCTTCAGAATTCTAGAGTTCAGATAGTCTTCCCAGGATTTTGTTTTGAGCTTCATTTCCATGAGCAGCCCGAACGTATTGAACGGATTCGGACCATAAGCAAACTGCTCGCCAGGTTTTCCGGTCATCTTGCTACTCTTGGCATCTTCCCATCCGCTTCGCTCGTCCTTGGTTCCACTTTTGCCGGGGTCCAGGCCGCTTGTCAAGTTGAGGAGCTGCCGGACCGTGATTTTCGCCTTCAGTGGATCTTTTTTCCACTCCGGAAACGTGTCGCTGACCAACTCATCGTACTTTAAAAGTCCGTCCTGCACTGCCGCTGCAGCAACGGTGCCGCAAAAGCTCTTCGACCCGCTCGCAAGAGCTTGTCCTCGCTCCTTGGAGCCTCCATTGGCATAACGCTCGAAGATAACCTTCTCGTTTTGCATCACCAGAACGGCCATAGACTTAAAGTCTTGAGCGTAAGTCCAACCCTTTTCCAGATTCGAAGGAACGAGGGAGTTCACAGTCTGACCAGCAAGGGCTAGGCACAGCAGAAATGAGTTCATATCTTGCTGAACGAGCAATTGGGTCACGAGTTCACACTTAAAGGTAGCTTTCTCCTTACTTTCTTGGCTGAGCGCGAACCCGAAACTGGAAAGACCCAGTTTACAGAGTGCCATCGAGCTTTCTTGAAGACAAAACCGACCCATTGATGCTTCCCAGAGGAAGTCGGCTCAATATGGTGCTCCCAGTTCGACGCGGACATGGCGCAGTCGACCTGTCCGAAGAAACATCGGAAATGACAACGAAAGGAATACCTAGTAAAAATACTTGTTATTTCAAAATTTGAAGTTATGGTACATGATTTTCATAACTTTCGGTTTACACTATCCCAAGCCAATCAAATTGGTTTACCTTTGAGGAGTGTTTACTTAGACATGAAAAATATTATTTCACGCACATCCGCCATTGCCCTAGTGGTCAGTGTCGCAGGAGCAGGATTTGCTCAACAAACTTTTACGTTCGCTGGTCCGATTGACTCGGCCCCTGGCGCTGGGACCCTTTTGTCTGGCCAAAACCCGGTGACGACACCCTACGCTGTAGGTGCAACTGCAAATCTTATCTCCGGAGATTTGACAGAAACGAGTACGACGACTTGGGCGAGTGAAGCGAGAATGACCCTTGTGAATTCTGCTTTCCCCACTCTCTCACTTTTGATTCAACCATTCTCAAGCAATGATTTTACCGGTGTGATTAGCGTTACTCCAGGTTCCGTCTCTTCCGCCGGTAGCCTTGTAAATTCCACTGTCACTACTGGATCCACCTGGGACATCTCGTTCTTTGAATCCTATGACGACGGTCCTGGCGATATTGCCGATGGTCTTCCAGACGCGGCGTGGAGCAACCTCAGCTTCTCTACCACGAGTTTTGTTACCCCACCACCATCGCCATACATTTATGACAACCTCGCGACGCCCGGCGCAAGCTACCTCAATCAACTCACATTTGGTGGCGGAACAGCTGGCGTAGGAGATTTCCTCACCCTTGCTGGCACTGAACGCACAGTAAGTCGAATTGATGCCGTATTCTTCACTCCGACAGCGGGTGGTTCTACACGGGCAGACTTTACAGTCAAGCTCTGGACAGGTGTCGGGCCATTTGTTTCGGCAACTCCGCTTGCAACATACGTGTATCCAGATGTGGCCATCACTCCTGGTGCCCTTAACACCTTTGGATTTGGTGGCATGTCCGCAGACCTAGGTTCTGGCGCGACAAACATGGGTTACACCATTACCCTGTCCGACATCCAAGGTGGTACTGCAGGATTGGGACCTGTCATCTACAATCCGCCCGTAATCGGTTCCAGCTCTGCAATCTGGATTTCTGACTGGGACGGAGTGGCAACTGGCGCTAACATCTCAGCTTGGGGATTTGCTGCTCCAAATCCAAACAACTGGGGTGCACGAGTCTGGGCTGGATCTGGTCCAAAGATCAGCGGAGCAATTGACCTCCTGAGCACAGTTGGTAGCGGCGGAACAGAGGACATCACTTGGACTCTCGAAAGCGGAGCGAACTCCTACACAGGAACCGTCACGGTTGCTGACGTAAGCAGTTCCAACTACGAAATCAACATTCCAACTGGTGCACCAAACGGAACATACACCCTCAAGTTCAAGGGTGGCACGTTCCTCTCGGATTCACTGGAAGTCACTCTTACTGGAGCAAGTCTCACGGGCCAAAACGTAGCTCTTGTCAATGGCGACATTGACCAAGACACCGAAGTTGGACCTGGCGACTTTGAAGCTGTAGTTTCTCTGTTCGGTGGCCCTGGCGACGCTGACTGCGACAACGACGGCGAAGTTGGACCTGGCGACTTTGAAATCGTTGTAGCGAACTTCGGTCTCGGCGACCAATAATCCAGTTCTACTGGTAACAAGTGGGGCTACCTCTTTTGAGGTAGCCCCACTTCTTTGTTCATCCGATCAATTTCGGAAACTTTGCTATTGTTTTGGCTATTGCCGAATAGGCGATGTTCTGTGGTGAGTTTCGATCCGCCGAATAACGCCGGTGTCGCTGGTCATGACGATCGATTCTGTAATTGCCATTCCACGTCGATACCGGACACCACGGAGGAGATCTCCGCTAGTCACACCAGTTGCGGCAAACATCACGTGCCCCTTCGCCAGATCTTCCGCCATAAAGACGCGTTCAACATCGCCTTCCACCATCGCGATTGCTCTTTCGCGCTGTTCGTCCGTAGAAAATCTGAGCCTTGCCTGCATTTCGCCTCCGACGCACATGACCGCTGCCGCGCTGATCACGCCTTCCGGAGCGCCACCGATACCCATGAGGCCATCCACACCAGAATCGGGGTCGAGAGCCGCAATCGCGATACTTAAGTCCCCGTCGGGGATAAGGTGAACTCTTGCTCCGACCTCCCGAATTTCGGCGATCAGCTTTTCGTGCCGGGGCCTATCAAGAATCCCGATCGTGATCTCGTCAATATCCTTACCAAGTGCTTTGGCCATCAAACGAACGTTGATCCTGGGTGGTTGTGTAATATCCACCAGACCCTTACATTCCGCCCCAACCACCAACTTTTCCATGTAGCAATCTGGAGCGTGCATCAGCCAGCCCTTTCCTTCAACGGCAGCAGCAAGAACGGCAATCGCGTTTGGCGTCCCATCAGCACACAGGTTTGTCCCTTCCAGCGGATCTACCGCGATCTGAACCTTAGGCCCGTTTCCGGAACCGAGGGTTTCGCCAATAAAGAGCATCGGAGCTTCGTCGCGTTCACCTTCGCCAATGACAATGGTTGCCGCGATGTCTAGCTCGTTGATCGTGTTGCGCATGCCTTCGCAAGCGGCATTGTCGGCGGCATCGCGGTTACCTTTCCCTACCCACTTGGCGCATCCAAGGGCAGCGGCTTCGGTCACACGAATAAAGTCAAGGTGAAGGTTATGGTCCATAAGTCAAAACTCCGTTGTTTTGGTTCCGGCATCGGATTAGTGCCAGATGAAATATCATTGTACCGATGATCGGCAAATTCGTACTTAGGATTATTGCCGGACAATCAATCTTGACACGCAAGAAAGTGCACCCCTAATTGTAGGTGTGCACTTTCTTGCTTGATTTAAGAACTCAGCGATCTGGCTGAGATGGAGCCTGTTCGCCAGATTCCCTGGCCTTCTTGTCTTCTTCGCTTTCCTTACCAAATTTGCTTGCATCATCGGCGGAAACTTCGGTGCTAGCGCAACCAAAAAGCCCAACGGAAATGATCGCGAG
>JBEIDH010000023.1:0-37702 GCA_040383535.1 Chthonomonas sp. | reverse complement strand
GGCGGGAAAACGGGGACGGCACAAAAGCTTGGTCAAGGTGCGTCAAAGTCGAGCCCTGCGTACGTCTCTAGCTTTGTGGGATTTGTTCCGGCGCAACAACCGCGCGCGGTGATTTTGGTCATGATTGACCATCCGAAAGAGGGTGTTTACTACGGCGGCGCGGTCGCCGGTCCCGTCTTTAAGTCAATCGCAGAGGCAGTTTTGAAGCGGTACAACATCCCGAGAGATCCATGATTCGATTGTCTGATGCGTTTTTGTTGAGCGGCGTCTCTCCAGTGGAAAGCTGGGGAGATTCTGTGTTTTCGTCCATTTGCTCCGATTCCCGAAAAGTTAAGCCCGGCTGCCTGTTTGTCGTGATGCCAAGCATTGGCTCAGACACCTCCGCCTACATCGAGTCAGCAATGGCAAAGGGCGCGGATTGCGTTTTGGTTTTTGAAGAAAAGGCAAGGCAGAAAGCGTTCGATTTGGGCATCCCCGGTGCGCGGATCGGATCCACCGAAGCAGAATTTCACGAAGCCGTCGGCAAAATCTGCCGCGAGTTTTATAGCGATCCAACCCTGGATATGCGTATCATCGGGGTCACCGGAACCAACGGGAAAACCACGGTAGCATGGCTCCTAAAACAAGCTCTTAACAACCTCGATCGTCCTGCCGCCTACCTTGGAACCCTCGGTTATCAGTTCATTGATGAACTCGAACAACTCTCCAACACCACGCTGTTTCCCGTTGATCTCTGGGCGAAACTCGCCGAGGCACGTGATGACGGCTGTACAGATTTGGTCATGGAGGTCAGTAGTCATGCCTTGGATCAAGGTCGGGTTTCCGCTGTGCAGTTCGATATGGGAGTGTTCACGAATCTTTCTCAGGATCATCTGGACTATCACCACACGATGGAGGACTATGCCAAGGCGAAGAAGCGGCTCTTTATCGATCTGCCGATGGCGAACGATAAGGCTTTTGCCGCGGTGATCAATGCCGATGATGAGACCGGAGCTCGTTGGATTCAGGAATGGACCGACCAAGATGTCAGCCTTTCTCCTCCTTTTTTGAGTTTTGGATTCCAGGCTGGTTCACTGCGGGGCAATGTGGTGAACGTTTCCTATGAAGGACTTGCCATCGAAGTTGCATACGCTGGGAAGACTTCTTTGCTTCAGGCGAGTGTAGGTGGTTCGTTCAATCTGGAGAACTGTATGGCGGTCCTGGCGACTTTACTCGCGATGGGGGTTGAGCTTGAAGCGGCTTGCGGTGCACTGACGGACCTAAAGCCCGCTCCGGGTCGTTTCGAGACGATCATTAACCCGCTCGGAATCGGCATCATCGTTGACTACGCTCATACCGAGGATGCTCTGCAGAAGCTCCTTAGCTCGGCTCGGGATCTCGGCGAAGGGCGAGTGATTAGCGTTTTTGGTTGTGGTGGGGATCGCGATCGAACGAAGCGTCCCAAGATGGCTTACGCCAGCACGGAGTTGGCGGATATGACGATTTTCACGCTCGATAATCCGCGGACCGAGGATCCTGAGCAGATCTTTAGCGACCTGATGTCCGGCGCAATAGAAGGTCGGTATCAGCGCGTGGATGATCGTAAGGACGCTATTCGGCAGGCAATCAGGATGGCGAACAAGGGCGACCTTGTGGTGATCGCAGGGAAAGGCCACGAAACCACTCAGGTTATCGGACGCGAAAAATTTCCTTGCGATGATCGGCTGATGGCTAGGGAAGTGATATTGGAAATCGCGGAAGCGATGGGTCGTGGGGTGTGAGCGTGCACCTAGCTGAGCTTGCCACCAGGATGCGTGGGCAACTCGTTGGGGCGGATCAGCCTTACTCAAACTTTGCCATTGACAGCCGCGAAGTTTCTCCGGGATCGGTTTTCTTGGCGATCAAGGGTGCGCGCGTGGACGGGCATGACTTTGTTGAAATGGCAGTCAGCCTCGGAGCGGTAGCTTGCGTCGTTGAAAAACCAATTCATGGGACTCATATCCTTGTGCCAGATGTCGTTGCCGCTATCGGGTACCTCGGCCAGAGCTATCGCGAAGAATTTTCAGGACCGGTTATTGGTGTGACCGGGAGTAACGGAAAGACGACGACGAAGCAACTTATCGCCGCTGCGCTTAGCCCAATGGGTCCGGTACTGATGAACCAGGGCAACCAAAATTCGGAATACACGTCGCCGCTTACGTGGACTCGCCTAGAACCTGATCACAAATCAGCGGTGATCGAGATGGGGATGCGGGGATTTGGGCAAATAAAGCATCTCGCCGAGATTAGCCGCCCTACTCACGCAGTCATCACCATGATCGGGACCAGTCACATTGAGATGGTCGGCAGCCGAGAGGGGATTGCGAAGGCAAAGGGCGAGCTATTTGAATCTCTACCAGCATACGGCACTGCCATCGCGTGGGCGGATGACGACTTTGTTCAGGACTTAAAAAAGCTTGCTCCAGGGAAATTCGTTACGTTTGGATTTAATCACGACGCTGACATGTCCGTGGTTGGATATAAGGCTTTGAGCATGAATCTCTCGCAAATCCGGCTTGATTTTCACGGGGAGCAGTGCACAATTGAACTCCCCACTATCGGTCGTCACAACGCCCAAAATGCCGCCGCTGCAATCTTAGCTGCCATTGAGTGTGGCGTGAAATTTAAGGAGGCTTGCGAGGCAATCGCTCATGCTGAACTTCCGCCGATGCGAATGGAGACCCTCACCTACCGAGGGGCAAAAGTGTTGCTGGATACCTATAATGCAAGCCCAGACTCGATGATTGCTGCACTGAAAACGCTTCTTGAGCTCCCTTGCGAAGGTCGGCGATTAGCGGTCTTGGGCTCAATGAAGGAGCTTGGAGTGACCTTGGAATCGGGTCACCGCGCGGTCGGGAAACAAGTCGCACTATCCAATCTCGATGCCCTTGTTTTGATCGGCGAAGAAACGCGTTACGTCGCGGAGGAGGCGATTCAAGACGGTTTCCCGGCTGGCAAGATCATTCACGCAGACGGGTTGGATACGGTCACGTCTTTCCTTCAGACGATACGTGAAGGGGATTTAGTTTTGATCAAAGGATCGCGTGCGCTTGGTCTAGAACAAGCGCTTCCGGATGAGGTGTTGCCATGATGGATTGGACTGCAGGATTCCTGATTTCCGCTTTGACGACGGCTATTGTCGCTGTCCCAGTGATGAAGGGGATCGTCGCTCTGAAAAGCAAGCAAACGATCCACGCTCACGCTCCTGAGACACACCAGGTCAAGCAGGGAACCCCCACGATGGGCGGGATTATGGTGCTGATCGGGGTTGCAGTTGCCTTGCTCGCGAGTGAGTCAAAAGATGTTTATGCCGCGGTCGCTTTGCTTCTGGGATTTGGGTTTGTTGGCTTTGCCGATGACTATATCGTCCCAAAAATGATGCCCGGAAAAAGGGGTCTAGGCTGGATTCCAAAGTTGGGCATGCAATTCGCGGTTGGGGCAGGGGCATTACTTCTGGATGGAAGATTTTCGAATCCATTTATGCTCGCGGCAGGGCTATTCGTGGTTCTCTTCTTTACGAACGCCTATAATTTTGCCGATGGACTTGATGCCCTCGCCGGGTCGCTAGCAGTAGTGATGAGCGCGGGATTCGGGGTTTTGGCGCTCATGCAGGGCGATCCGGTCGCAGCCTTGATCGCGGCGACAATTGCGGGTGGATTCACGATATTCTTATGGTTCAACGCCCCTCCCGCGAAGATTTTCATGGGGGATGTCGGCGCTCTTGCGATTGGGGCAGTGTTTGGATATCTTTATTTGCGCATCGGAATCAAAGCCGATGGAGCCTACGATATGGCGATCCAAGGTCCTCTGATGGTCCTTAGCGGAGTCATGTTTGCGGAGTTGATTCCAGTGCCGATGCAGATCTTTTGGGTGAAAGTTTTCAAGAAGCGGCTTTTCCCATACACGCCGATTCACCACGCATTTGAGAAAGCCGGGATGGCGGAGACGACCGTGGTTTGGCGATTCTTGGTTGTGCAAATTGTGCTTGTCATCGCGGCGATTGGGTGGGCAAGTTGGATCTAGCCGGCAAGCGCATCGCCGTCCTAGGAATGGGGCGATCGGGAATCGGTGTCGCGCGAGCGGCAGTGAAACGCGGGGCACTTGTCACACTTTTCGACCAGCAACTTTCGGAGACCCCAGAAGCCCTAGAGGCAATAGATACTCTCCAGAGCGTGGGGGTGGATGTCGTCACCGGATGGCATGGGCGGCTTGATGCCGAGTGGGATTTGGTGGTGCCGAGCCCAGGTTTTAGCCGCAAACATCCCGCGCTCTTGGATGCCGTTGAACTCGGAATCCCAGTTTGGTCAGAAGTCGAATTCGCCTACCAGATCGCCAAGGCTCCAATCATCGCCATCACCGGAACGAATGGCAAATCCACCGTGACAACCATGACCTGGATGATCGCTAATACTTGCACCAAAGCGTATCTCTGCGGAAATCTGAGCGGATCCGGATATCCAGAACTAACTCTCTCCGAAGCAGCCGATATCGCTGGTCCAGACGAACTCTTGGTTGCTGAAGTGAGTAGCTACCAACTGGAATGGATGGTGGATTTTAAGCCAGTCGCCGCCGCGATTACGAACATCACTCCGGATCACTTCGACCGACACCCGAATTTTGAAGACTACAAGGCGACGAAGCTCAACCTATTCCGCAATCTCGGTCCTGAATCTACGATCGTGCAGAGCGCATTCAGTGGTGGGTTGTCGCGAGACGAAATCAAGCGAGCATCCCCAACCGGTACCGCTAGTAAATTGGTGGGCGACGAACGTGTTTCTAGCGCAGACTCTTGGCTCGATTGCGGGGGATTTCACCTCTCCGGAATCCCCGAGATGATCCGGAAAGACGAAGTTCCGTTCTTTGGCCTGCACAACTACCTCAACGCCTGCATGGCTTGGGAACTTGCCAAGGCTGCTCAAAGAGAAAAGTTCAACCCCGAATCCGCCCTAATCGGGCTCAAGGAATTCACTGGCCTTCGTCACCGCATGGAGTTGATCGCCGAAATTAACGGAATCAAGCTCATCAACAACTCGATGTGCACGAATCCCGCCGCCCTCGTAGCGAGTAGCCAAAGCCTCCAGCAAAACCAACACTTGCTGATCGGTGGCAACACTAAGAATTTAGATTTTCAACCCGTTTGGGACTATCTCGCATCCAGTTTCCACACGCAATACGTCTTTGGATACAACGAACCCAACACGCTCCGGCAACAAACCGAAGCAGGATTTGATACAATGGAACAAGCCGCCGAGGCTGCCTTCGCGAAGGCGCTTCCCGGCGAGGTGATCATGCTGGCGCCAGGATGTGCGAGCGCGACGCCGTTTACAAATTTCCGGGAACGAGGCGATGCCTTTCGATCCTGGACCGAATCGAAGAAGGTGACTCACGGATGAAGACCCTGACCAGACAAACGCAAACAAGAAAAACCACCACTACGAGCAAATCGGCTGTGGTTCAAGATCGCACCGAGGCGAAACAGATCCCTATGGATTGGCCGTTGGTGGGTATCACCATGCTGCTCACGTTAGTTGGGCTGTTTGTGATTTTTGACGCAGGTTTTGCGCGGTCCATCCAGAAGGGAAGTTTGCTTCCGCCCGAATTCCGTAGCCAGCTCATGTTGCTTCCGGTCGCTCTCCTTGCCGGAGCCGTCGCGGCAAAGATCAGGGGTAACGTCTGGTACAAGCTCACGATTCCCATCCTGATAGCCTCCAGTGCGCTCCTGCTGAGCGTCAAGGTCCTTGGGCACGAACTGAACGGCGCCCAACGCTGGATCAAGCTTGGTCCGGTGAGCGTCCAGCCCTCTGAGTTCAGCAAGGTCGCGATCATCCTCTTTGTCGCATGGGTCATTGCCCGACGAAAGCCTTGGGTGGAGCCGAAGCGGATCAAAGACTTTGCCGACCGGCTTGACCGCTCGTGGGTACCAAAGCTGATGCGGATGGCGCCGACGGTTGTGATTCTGGTCACCTTTTTCTGCATCGAGCGCGAGCCGGACCTTGGGACAGCGGCCGTGGTCTTATTTACGTCGTATCTGACCTTTGCCCTCGGAGGAATCACTCGGAAGTCGCTTGTAGGCGTCAGTATTGCTTGTTTGATTCTCACGTGGTTCATGGTTCAGGCCCAGCCATACCGGATGGAGCGCATTGATAATCACCTCCATCGATGGGAAAACGACCGGATGGACGATGTTGGATATCAGACTGTCCAGAGCGAAATCGCGATGGCTTCGGGTGGGATCATCGGCACCGGGGTCGCGACTGGAAAGGTCAAGCACATGATGCCCGCCGCCACCACCGACTTCGTCATGGCGACGGTTGCGGAAGAACTTGGCCTCGTTGGGACGCTCGGGATCTTGGGGCTATTGGGAGTTTTTGTCCATAGGGTTTATGAGCTCGGGCGAAAATGTACGAGCGTCTTCGGCAAGCAAGTCTGCTTTGGAGTTGCCATCTGGATGACGATCCAGGCGACGGTGAACCTCATGATGGCAAATGGAACGCTCCCACCGATCGGGATTCCATTCCCGTTCATCAGTTCGGGTGGCTCTAGCTTGATCGCGCTTTGGTTGGCGGCGGGGATCGTTTTGAGTGTTGCGAGATTACAGGAGGGGGGAGAATTTGATGCGTATCGTAGTCACAGGCGGCGGAACCGGCGGGCACGTTTATCCAGCCATTGAGGTCGCAAAAGCGGCCAGAGACCGCGGGTGGGAAGTCTGCTACTTTGGCTCTCACCGGGGGCAAGAGGGCAAAATCTGCAAGGATGAAGGCTTCGATTTCCAAGGGTTTCCCAGCGAGCCGATCTACTCGATCAAGTCGATCAAGGGATTAAAGGCGGCGGGCAACATCTGGCGAGCCACCCAACTCGCCAAAAAGTGCTTGGTCGCCTACCGTCCGCAAGCCGTCTTCAGCACTGGGGGCTACTCAAGTGCGCCGGTGGTTTCTGCCGCCAAGGCGCTCGGGATTCCGTACGTGATTCACGAGCAAAACACCGTACCAGGGCGCACCAACCACTACCTCGCCAAGCGCGCCTACGCGGTGGCGACGACATTCTTCGAAGCAGAGAAGGCGTTCCCCGGGATTAAGGTCGTCAGGACCGGGATGCCCGTTCGCAGGCAGCTGCGAAGCGGCGCACAGGGTCAGCTTTTTGGTCACGAAACCCCGCACGACAAGCCGCTGATCTTGGTGATGGGCGGATCGCAGGGGGCAGTGGTTTTAAACGAAGCGGCAATGTCTTGCGCCATGAGGATGTCTAGAACCGGGGCGCACTGGCTGACCGTCGCCGGCACAAAAAATTACGACGCCATGCATTCTTCGCTTCAAAAACTGGCGATTGGCAATGAATTTGACCTCCGCGCCTACCTGGACGGGGACGAAATGGCGAACGCTCTCTTCAAAGCGTCGGTCGTCGTTTGCCGTTCGGGCGGATCTTTGGCGGAGCTTGCAGTTTTCCGAAAGCCGAGCGTGCTAGTGCCATTTCCGAGCGCGATGGGCAACCACCAGTACTACAACGCCAAGGAGTTTGCCGACATGGGCGCCGCGCTGATCTTGGAACAGAAAGACCTAGAGCCTGCCCTCCTTGAGGCAAGGATCCTGGCTTGGCTGGATGATCCGCTGGTCTACGAGAATGCGCAACGCGCCTTGGCGGCATGGGACGTCCCCGACGCGGTAGACCGGATTTTGAACCTCGTAGCGGAAGCAGCGGCCTCGAGTCGGGCCCGGTAGATCGGAGGTTCGGGTGTCCGGGCTTCGGATTGTTTGGACTGTTCGGCAGGTTGACAAGCTAACAGATCGTTTAATGGCTAACTTTGCAGACGTCAGTTCTGATTACCGCGGATGTATGCTCCAAATCCAACTAAGGGAAAAATCTGCTTAGTCCGATCGATCATAACTACCCGAACTAGCCGATCTATCCGATCCAACCAAACTACCTGAACCCCCGAACTTTCAAATACGCCACAATGGGGGGACACATCTATGACCAATATTCACAAATTTGTCCTTCCAAACGGCGTTCGAGTTCTGGTTGAGCCGAATGCGGTGGTCCGCAGCGCCGCGATTGGCTTGACCTGCCGCGCGGGCAGCCGGCATGAGACGGACAATGAGGCGGGAATTACGCACTTTATTGAGCATATGCTCTTTAAAGGAACCGAAAAGCGCGGCGCGAAGCAGATTGCCGAAGAAATCGAGGGTCGGGGAGGCATGCTCAATGCCTTTACGGACAAGGAACAGACCACGTATTACGCCCGCGTGCTGAGCGACGACACCGCCAATGCGATGGACGTTTTGACCGATATGCTACTGAATTCTGCCCTGAATCCAGAAGAATTGGAGCGGGAAAAGGGCGTGGTTTTGGAGGAAATTCGGCGCGGAGAAGATGAGCCGGGCGACCAAGTCCATGAGCTTCATATTCAAAACCGATGGGGCGAGCATCCCCTCGGGAAGCCGATTATCGGCACGAAGGAGTCGGTTTCCGGATTTTCGCGAGATGATCTGAAGACCTATATGGATCGCCGATATCTAGGGGAGAATTTGATCCTGAGCATTGCAGGGAACGTGGATCCAGTGGAAATGGAAGCCCTCGCCCGGGAGAAAATGGGCGGTTTTGCGGCTGGCGGAGAAAGCGCGACTCTGGAAAAGCCCATCAGCAGTGTGGTCCGAAAGGAAATCGGGAAGGATGTCGAGCAGGTTCATTTCTGTATGGGCGGGGAAAGTGTGGGGATTTATGATCCCCAGCTGTATGGCGTCGTGGTTCTGGATTCGATTTTGGGCGGCGGGATGAGCTCGCGGCTCTTCCAAGAAGTACGCGAACGCCGTGGACTTGCTTACGCGGTTGGCTCGTATAACCTAAGCTATACAGCGGCGGGACTTTTCACCATCTATGGGGGGACGAGCGAAAAGACGTGGGCAGAAGTGCAGGAAGTAGTGATCAACGAGATCAAGTCGGTGATTCATGACGGATTGCGGGACGGCGAACTTGCTAAGGTTAAGCGGCAAATCGCTGGCAATATTGTTTTGGGAATGGAAGGCATGAGTAGCCGGATGCAACGGATGACCAAGAACGAATTGTTCCACGGGCGAGAAATTCCGATTGACGAAACTCTCGCGAAAATTGATGCGGTTACGGAACTGCAGGTCCGCGATCTTTGTGCGCAGATCCTGAATCCTGAGAGATTGGGAGTCACAGCGATCGGGCCGTTTAACGCGTAAGAAATTATGCTGCTCACCGACTTTTTTGAACTCCAAAGCCGGGCGGAAAGTGAAGGCGCGCTGATCAGCGAGATGGTCTTACGCGTAAAGCAGGAGCATCAGGTGGATGCAGTTGAGCTGTTGCTCCTAGAAGACCCGCAGACAATCATCCTCAAGGGTTCCACGCAGAACCCCGAGGATGCCGGTCGCGTCCGCTTTAGTCCGAGAATGGGGCTCACGGGGTACGTTTTGCGAACCGGGGAGATCGTTGTGCGTCACCCCGAGACCAAGCACCCTGACGAGATTCGGTACCCCGGATACAACGAAGACGCTTTCGCGACCTCGGTCTTCGCCCCGCTCCGGGTGCGAAATCAGTCCATCGGCGTCCTTGTTTTGCGCTCGAACGAAATTTGGAAACCTCGCGCCCCAGAGAAGCAAAAGATCACCCGGATGGCAGATGCGATGGCGCTTTGTTTAGCGGGTTGGCGCAATGCGTATCGTTCCGGATTGCAAGTGGATAAGCTCGGCGCCTTGAGCGAAGTTACTCAAAATATTGCGTCGAGTCCATATCTCGAGGAAATCCTACAGTTATTGGTTAACCTAACCGCTCAACAGTTCAATTATAAAGTCTGTACTGTACGGCTTTTGGATGAGTCCAGTGATGAACTGGTCCTCCGCGCAACCCAAGCGGATTCTCCCGAGTACCAGCGTAAGCGAAGCATCAAAATGGGTGAGTCAATCGCGGGGAAAGCAGTGAAAGAAATGCGGCCGATTAGCGTGGTTAATGTCTTGGACGACGCTGAGTACATTGGTCACGACCTCGCCGCACAACAAGGACTGATGTCCATGATCTGCGTTCCGCTTAGCGTGCAAGACCATGCGATTGGAGTGCTAACTTGCTACACGGATGAGATCCATGTCTTCGAAGATGCGGAGATCAAAGCCCTGGAAACGATTGCGCAACAAGCTGCCTTTTCGATTGAGCGAGCAAAGCTCCAAGTTCGGCATACCTTGATGCAAGAAATGCACCACCGTGTGAAGAATAATCTTCAACAGGTTGTTTCTTTGCTGCGGTTGCAACTTCGACATAAGCACTACATGAGCGTTGAGGACGCCATCAACGATTCGATTGGACGAATCCTCGCGATCTCTGCGGTGCACGATCTTCTCAGCCGCGACGACCTAGACCGCGTCGGGCTCAAAACCGTTGCCGAAACCATGGTTGGGCACATGCAGCACTCGTTCGCGAGCCCGGAAAAGAACTTCTTGATTGATGTGAGGGGGGAAGATGTTCGGCTGACCATGACCCAAGCGACACAGGTTGCCCTGGTGCTTAACGAGCTGATTCAGAATGCCTTGGAGCACGGGTTAGGGGATAAGGTTTCTGGAGAAATCCACGTTACCTTTGAGCGTAAAGAAGAAGAAATTTCAATATGGGTTGCCAATAATGGTAATTCGTTGCCAACTGGATTCAATATCATTGATTCCGCGAACCTGGGACTGCAAATTGTTTACAATCTTGCCAGGGGGTTGGCTGGAGAATTCCGGCTGAATGATGTCAATGGCTGGGCGGTTGCCGAGGTGAGATTCACCCGGGCTACCAGCGACTAAATTTTAGGCCAGCATGCTGAGAATCTCCGCCGTCTCAGCGACAGCTTCGCCGAAGACCTGGATAGCAAAGTCGGCTTGCTCCTCGGTCATGATCAGCGGTGGCTCAATCCGGATCACTCGGGGGTTATTGAGCGTATAGGCCGCGATCACTCCGCGCTTGGTCATTTGGGCAATGACAAGTTCGCCGACTTCATCCATCGCAAACTCAACGCCAATCATCATTCCCATTCCACGAACTTTGGCGATCATGTCTGGCTGCTCGGCCTTAAGCTGGTTCAAGCCCACCATGATCCGGTCGCCAAGCACACGTCCTCGTTCGATCAATCCACCCTCAAGCGTAGCATTGATCGCCGCAAGCCCGGCCGCGCAGGCAAGCGGATTGCCACCAAAGGTCGAAGAGTGAAGGAGCGGATTTTCACCATAGATCGCTTCCCAAATCTTCGCGGTTCCCAGCGTCGCGCCAATTGGCATGACGCCGCCGCCGAGAGCTTTCGCAAGGGTCAGAAGATCGGGCTCAATTCCTTCATGCTCACAGGCGAACATCTTGCCCGTGCGTCCCATTCCGGTCTGGACTTCGTCCACGATCATGAGCGCGCCGACCTCGCGGGTTTTTTCACGAATCGCAGTGAGATATCCGGGGGGACAAATATGAATCCCGCCCTCGCCTTGGATAACCTCAATTATCACCGCGCAGGTGTCGGAGTCAATCGCAGCAACCATCGCATCAACATCGCCGAACGGAACGATCACGCTCCCAGGGATGAGCGGATAAAACTTCTTTTTGTACTTTTCTCGACCGGAGAAGCTCAACGCCCCAAGCGTCTTGCCGTGGTAACTGCCTTCCGTGCTGATGATTTTGGATCGCTGGGTTGATCCCTTGGCAAACTTGATGGCGGCTTCTACCGCTTCGGTTCCTGAGTTACTGAAGAAGACGTAATCCAGCCCCTTCGGCGCAATGGAGGCCAGCTTGCCAGCAAGTTCGGCTTGGAGAGGATTGAAAAACACCTTTCCTGAGAGCGGAAGTTTATCAAGTTGCTTTTTGACAGCTTCAATGACCAGCGGGTGGCGGTGACCAAGGGTGAAAACCCCATAGCTGCCGAGACAATCCAGATAGCGCCGACCATCATGGTCAATCAGCTCGCAACCTTCGGCTTCCATCTCCACACCGAAGCCCGCGAAGTTCATCAGTTTGGCGAGATATGGGTTCAAATGGTCGGAATAACCATCAACGACTGAAGCGTGCAAAGCATCGGCATCCATGCTCCTATTGTTGCAGGAAATCGATAGATTTTGGTGCGCAAGTTATCGGGGATCAGCGAACACAACCCGGATTTTTGAAGCGAGGCGTCCGTCTAGAGCATCCGGTCTGGATTCCAGCACGCACGCATACTGTTCAGGTTCGTCGGGCAGATCTAAGATCACCCAATCTCCCGCACTGACTTCTTCGCGGGACAGGATGCAAGCTCCGCCCGAGCTGAGGTTTTTAACGATGGCTGGACGAGAATTGAGGCGAGTGACCAGCCCGTCGGGGAAGTAGTGCCTTTCCTCGGTCCGTCGTTCTTCTCGAAGAACATCAGCTGGAATTTCGACCTTGAGCGTGTGGGATTCAGAATCGCGTTCGGTGACCTCGGTTCGGAATTTGGCGACCCCTGTTTCCATCGGGATTTCGAGATAAACCTTGGTGCCAACGCGCAAGGGAATGTGAGAATTGGCCTGGAGCGGGGCGTCCAACCAGAGCACCCGGTTTTTTTGGGAATCAATACGAACGGAAAAAACGCCTTGCTCGCAGGCGAGTCGGATTTTGCGGCCAGGCTGGAACGCGATGGGTCGGGATCGTCTTTGAGCGAACTGGGTAAACATATAACCCAAACTCATACTGAGTGCAAATGCTCCGACGATCCAGATCCACATGGTTTCTACCTTTGGCGATGGTGCAGGATCACTCGGCTTCGAATAGTCGCTTCACATCAGAGCATCGGCTTAGCGCTTCGCTCAAGCTGATACTCGCCTCATCGCCGGCATCGTTCTCGCCAGTCCTCATGTACTGCAAGACCTCTGCCGCAGCCTGAACGAGCAACTTGTATGCCACGATCCGCTTTGCATGAGAACCCTGGTGATTTTGCGGAAATGGAGTGACCTCGGCAAGGACCGAAAGACCTTCGCAACTTTTGTAAAGTCGCTGAGCTTGGTCGGCGAGCTTTGGATCTAGCCTCAGGCGCGCAGATTGCATCATTTCCCGGTATTGCTCTGCAATCCGGTCAATGCTCAACCCGGTCAAAACCGCCAACCGCGAGTACATCTCGTTCAGTTCTGAAGAAGTCGGCTTGCCCATCGTGGTGATGAGGTTCTTGACCTCGGCGGTATCACCCTCTAAGGCGACGACGATCGCAAGCCCTGCCTGAGTGGTGATCCTCGGACCCTTTGTCAGACTCTTTAGGTAGCTCGTTCGGGCCGCGGAATAGTTGCCCCTTGCGAGTTGAATGTGCCCGGACATCTCGAGAAATTCGGGATTTTCCGGATCACGAGTCAGCGCTTCGTTGAGCTCCGTTAAGGCTTCTTGGTACTGCCCAATCTGCATCAGACATCGCATGCGCAAAACGCGCAAAACTGGATCGCCAGGGAAGAGAAGAAGCGCTCTTCGAGCTTCCTGAGCAGCAAGTTCGTTCTGCCCGCGTTGGAGTAATAGTTCGATCAGCCATTGACGAATCTCGGGCTGTAGCGGCTGGCGATCAATCTCGGTGAAGTAAAGCTCAACGGCTTGCGCGGACTGGTTGTTCAGGATCAGCGCATTGGCTTCGGAGCGGATCTTTTCCAGCGGGTTCGGGGCATTGCAGGGAGGATCGGGTGTGATCGTCGGACCAAGTTCAGGTTCGGGATTTGCCCCAGTCGTAGTCGCCTTCTGGAAAGGCTTGAATGGACCCGAGATGAGTTCGAGGGTCCAAGTTCTGGCAACAGTAGAGTCAATTTCGGACTGCTTTCCGATTCCGCTGACCATGATCTCGCTTTTCAAGGTCTTTTCCCAAGCCGGTCGCCCCGGTCCACCTCGGAAAACTCGGATGCGCGAGCCCTTTAATCCCGGATCGCTCGTAAGGTCCACAATGATCGAAAAATCTGCCTTGATGCTTCGGACTGCACTTGCAAGCTGAGCATCGCTTGGGTCGGCGACATCGGTTGGCAGAAGGCCGTCGTATGCAAATCTTCGGTATGTCTCGTCCCCCAATCCCCAAAGAATCAGCTTCATATTGAAGTTCTGCTGCAGCTGCTCGTAAAGCCGAAAGGCGAAATCAGACGACATCGGTTTCCCTTCAAAAGAAGGCACCCTTTGAATAATGATGACGCTAGGTTCTGTTTGCGCATAGGCAAAAGCGCTCAATCCAACCCATGCTAACGCGGCAGTAATCGCTTTCATTGGAGGGAGCTCAGCGCGGATTTGCAAGCCTCGAGTGCGCGCTGGGTTGCGTTATCGCCGGGATTGGACTTCAGACGAGCTTCGTAAACCTGGATCGCCTGTTGGTACGCAGCGATGGCATCACTTTTCCGTCCAAGGCGTTCGTAGCACTGCGCGAGTCTCTGGCGATTGATTCCACCATCTGCACCTAGGGCGAGAGCTCGAGAGTAGGCTTCGGCAGCCTTGGCAAATTCTCCGGCCAGGAAGTAGTTTCTCGCGGATTTTAGAACCGACTCTTTATCAGAAGACGTTCGATCCGTAATCGTTGCGCTCCCGCCGTTCGTGCGAGGGCTATTGTCGCTGACTCGGATGTTGACTTCGCCTGGCCCGCGATCTGGTCGCTTTCCGGTCTCGGGCTTCGGTCCGGATGCACTTGCGTCAGGGTCAGGATCTTGACTGGGGTTGCGCTGTGGAGGTCGTTCTGGTTGTGTTGCCGTGACTCTCTCGGGTCCAGGCTGAGAGTTTGTGGGGCCAAGCGAAAGATTTCCAGGAACTGAGACGCGCATCGGCGGAACTTCACCCTCCATTTCATTTGGTCGGTTTTGGTTACTTGGGACCGATGGTCGATCCTCTGGGTTTGGAAGTGTCCCGTTCTGTCCTGAATTTGATTGGTTAGGGCTGACCGTTGTCGGTTGTCGGTTACCCTGGCTTTGAGCGGCGAGAGCGGCCGCTTCCTCCTGACTGACTGGCCGCGCAAGCGGCCTAGAGAGTTGCGAATCAGAACTTTCTTGCAACATCGGCTCATCCTTATCTCGTACCGGCGTCGATCGGTTCATACTGATCGCGAGTAGGGAACCAATGCACGCCACGAGGACAGTCGAGGCGATGGCGGGAATCAATGCACGCTTTTTCTCGACTGCAGGTTCAACCTCGGCCATTGCCTCGCGAGCCAGAATGCGCTTGACGTGCTCAAGCTTGATGCGCTCTAGAGCGCGATCAGGAGTAAGTTCCACGACCTTCTCATAGGCTTCAACCGCTCCAACGAGATCCCCTAACCGTTCCTTTGCGTCTGCGACGAGTGTGATTGCATTGACGCTGGTAGGATCAATTGCGGTTGTCTTTTCGCCAACGAGCAGGGCTTCTTCAAATCTCGAGTCCTTAAGGAATGTAAAGCCTTCCTGGACAAGGGCCTCATTCTCGTGACGAGCTTTTTCGATCAGATCCTCGGGAAGGGCATGACCACATGCTCGGCAGAATAAACTGTCAAGTGCGTTCACTTTTTGGCATTCGGTACAAGTCACCATTTGTTATTCCTAACCCATCGGCAAAAAGAGAGACGCCGAGACCTACTTCAAAAGTTTACCTTTTCGGCTCAGGGAAACCCCTCTTCTTGTTTCTTCGCGGTAAATTTCTGCGAGCCCCTCGTATGGATACCGGTCCTGAGCAGCGCGGATTTTTTTGCTCGCCTGTTGCAAGACGTTTAAAACAGCCTGCTTGCTACACCCAGACATCGAGCCGATCTCTTCGAAAGTCTTTCCGGACAGACGCAACCTCACGACTTCGGTTTGTCGGCAAGTAAGTTTTGCGTTTGCGAGGATGTACATCCACTCCTTTCGGATCAAATACAACTGGCTTTCAGGTCTCCGGGGCAAAACTGTTGTGCGTTCGCGTTTGTGGGCCTGCCTTAATTTGCAACGAAACCCATCCTCGGTGTAATGTGGCATTTCCGGGTCTCGGGGAATGGATTTCAGATACTGGTCTGATAAAAGAGAAAGTTCAAAAGGGGTCATTTCGTGCTCCTAAGTATTGCGTACTTGTAGATATACGTCTACTACTATTTTAGTGTATTGCGCGAAATGTCAACCGAAAATGGTCAAAAAATTCTTTTTCCCCGGTAAAAACGCTTAAGTGGAGCGGTAAATATGAAAGCAAATTCCAGGCAAAAATACTTGTTTTTAGTTGGATTTTAGGTTCAACTCGCCTTTTGGCACGAATCTCGCGAAAAAAGAGAATGGAATTTTCCTGCCCGTGTGATACACTTTCCTCAGAATACGTATTCTGAACCTATCAGCGAAAGTTTTGGTAGATCAGTTTGCGGAAGCTGAGGCTAGAATATCGCCGTTTTCGGAGAGCTAGCTGAACATCCTGAAGGAGTCAATGCTGGCTCCGGCAGGCACAACCTGGAGAAACAACGAAGATGTTGAAATTTAATCGAACACTCGCCGTGATGGCGGGACTCGCAACCCTCGGAGTCGCAAATGCTGCTCCAACGATCGACGGTACTATCAGCGCTTCCGAGTACGGCGGCAGCCCAGTCGCCGTCCAGCTAAACGCAACTCAATTCGGAAACTGCACTACTGGTCTGGTCAACGATGGTTCTGGCGGATCAGAGCTCTGCGCAATGTACGTCACCGCGGATTCTGGCTTCCTTTACATCGGGATCACAGGAAACATGGAAACGAACTACAACAAGTTCTCCGTTTTCTTCGACTCCATCCCTGGTGGACAAAACCAACTCGTTCCACCCGCATCCGAGCAAGAGTTCGGCAACTTCAAGAATATGGTTCGAAACCTTGGACCATTCACGATTGACAACGACGGAAACCCAATCATCGATCCATTCACGGGCGTCGGTACGAATGACGGCAATCTCGGACCTGGTTTGAAGTTTGATGCTGGCTTCTTCGCTGACTTCATGACGTCCACAGCACCAGATACAAACAACTTCTATAATCACTTGATGAAGGTTGGAGCTCACACTCCTGGTCTGACTGATGATGGATTCTATCTTGGAAAAGGCGATTACTCCCTCACCGGTGCTCTCGCTGACGGCGATGCACTTGCCCTTGGAACTCTGATTTCCCTCAACAACTCCAACGTAGCTGGTGTTTCTAGCGACCAAGGAAATGTTGGCGACCCACTGACCGCTACCACAGGTATCGAGTTCAAGATTCCTGTGTCCGTTCTCGGTGGCAATCTCTGTGACCTCAAGATCATGGCGTTCCAGAACGGTGGCGGAATGGACTATGCGTCCAACCAATTCCTTCCATCCTTGCCGGCTGGTACAGGTAACTTGGGTAACCCACGAGCAATCGACTTGACGACCTTCGCAGGAACTCAGCACGTCACCGTGTTGCCAAGCGTTTCTGGAACCGTCAACTTCGTTGGCTCCATGGCAACTGCTCCAACCACCGTCAACTACGAGTGGCTGGATGCAAATGGCGCAGTGATCATTCCTGAGCAAACAACTCTTCTTGGAGCAGGTAACTCCTTCAAGGTCTGCGGTCCTGTTTCTGGTGGATCTTACGGTCTTCGCTTGAAGTTCCCTAAGCACACCAGCGAATCCATCACGGTTAACACGGTTGCTGGAGCTGTCACTGGACAAAACTACACGCTCTACAATGGCGACATTGATGGAGACGGTGAAGTAGGACCTGGCGACTTCGAAGCAGTCGTTGCTCAATTCGGCGAACCTGGTGAAGCTGACGTTGACGGAGACGGTGAAGTAGGACCAAGCGACTTCGAAATCGTAGTTGGTAACTTCGGAATCGGCGGATCGTAATCCCCCCGAATCCTTAGATTCTCATCTCGTATGCTCCTGACCCGCGCTCATCGCGCGGGTCTTTCCTTTTTTGGGAGCTGTCGTTTGGTAGACTTGAATAATGACCGCTGATGTTCTAGTCACTCCGCTACACGCAAATCACCTGGCTCTTGGAGCAAAGATGGTGCCTTTTGCAGGTTACGACATGCCCGTCCAGTACTCAAGCGTGATCGCCGAAACACGTGCGGTGCGCGATGGTGCCGGGATGTTTGACGTCAGCCACATGGCGCGTCTGGAATTCTCAGGCGAGCGAGTTGTCGAATTCATCGAGTGGATCACGAGTAACGACTTTGCGAAGCTTGAGATCGGGACCGGGCAATACTCCTTGCTGCCAAACCCTCAAGGCGGGGTTGTGGATGACATCATTGTCTATCGCACTGGGCCTGAAAAGGTGAACATGGTCGTCAATGCAGCCAACCATGCCAAAGATGTTGCCTGGATTGAGTCTCAGAACACGTTTGATGTAGACATTTTGGATTACACCGACGAGACGGCGATGATCGCTGTTCAAGGTCCCAGTGCGGTTTCGATCCTAGCTGGATTGAGCGATGCTGCAAATGCATTGCAAGATGCCGGAATGTTTGGCGTCGTGAATTGCAATATTGCCGGTGTCTCCTGTTTCGCGGCGCGTTCGGGCTACACCGGCGAGGACGGATTTGAACTCATTTGCTCTGCCCCCCATGCCGGAAAACTTTGGGATGCCTTGGTCGAGGCGGGGGTAAAGCCCTGTGGCTTAGCTTCCCGCGATGCCCTTAGGGTTGAGGCTGGTCTTCCGCTCTATGGTCACGAATTGGGCGACGATCGCAACCCGATCACCGCTGGACTCGGTTGGGTAGTAGGGAAGGAGAAGGACTTCATTGGCTCAGGGCCGATTCGAGCGGCAAAGGATAATGGTGTCGCCGAACGGCTCGTTGGGATCCGGCTTGACAGCAAGCGCCTTCCTGCACCGGGGATGGGGATATCGGTTGATGGAGCAAAGGTTGGGGAAGTTTGCAGCGGAGTCTATTCCCCGATGCTTGAATGCGGCATCGCCTTTGCCTTCGTTAACTCGGAAATCAAGCTCAACACGGCCTGCACGATCAATATCCGGGACAAAGAAGAGCCCGCCACAATCGTGAACAAGCGGTTCTTTAAGCGGGCCTAGGCTCTAACTGGAAAACACGCATTGCGCGCCTTTATAAGTTGCTTCGACCTTCGGACTTTCGGAAGTCATCGGATCCTCTGAGTAAGTGCAGAAATCCGCAAAAGCGCCAACGCGAAGTTCGCCAAGAAGTCCAGGATCACCACACAACCTTGCTCCGTCCTTGGTGTACCCATCGAATGCCTGCCCTGGGGAGATGTTCTCACTTGGATCAAAGCCCTCGGGGCGTTGGGTCGCGCAACTGATTCCGTCCCATGGGTTCCCGGCGACGATCGGACGATCCGAATTCAAAGCCAGGGGAATCCCGGCGTCCAAGAGGGACTTGATTCGATTGAGTTTGCTTGCTTTCTCTAGGCCGAGTTGCTTCTGGTAGGCATGACCAAAGCGGATCAGAAATTCTGGCTGCATCGTCACCGGACAACCGGCGTTTTTGATTGCGGAAATCTGATCATCGCTTAAGATCATCGCATGTTCCAAGCGATGCCGCGAAGCTTGTCCACTCGCAACAAACGCACTAAGCACATGATCCACCGCGCGATCACCGATCGCGTGAACAGCAACCCGGTAGTCATGATCGGTCGCCTTTTGCACCATTTCGGTCAATCGCTCGGGCGAGTAGATCAGCTGACCCTCGTCGTCAGAACCGGACGACCCTGAGTATTGGCCGTAAATCGCCGCCGTTCGGCTTCCGATCGCTCCGTCAGCAAAGATCTTCACCCCGGCGATTTTGCAATCGCTATTGCGCATCAGGCTCTCGGTTTCCTTGATTTGGTTCCACTTGGTTGCCCTTGGACCAAGAACCGTAGCCCATTGCATATAGAGCGAGAATCTGACCGGCGAACCCCGCTCGGCGGCGAGTCGATAGGCTTCAAGTTCCTTCACTAGGTGCCAACGTCCGGTCATCATGTCCGCCGCGCTGGTGATTCCGTACGACGCCATCGAACGCGATGCCGCCAGAATCGCCTCCACCATTTCTTCGATGCTCGGTTCAGGAGCTTTGCTGGTGACAAAGTCGTGAGCATCTTCAAGCAAGACGCCAGATAAAGCCCCAGAAGCATCTCGAACAAACGTCCCGCCAGCGGGATTTTGGACATCTGGCGCGACCCCCGCTGCCTTGAGAGCAGCGGAATTTGCCACGCTCGCGTGACCATTTACATGACGCAACAAGATCGGTACAGAATCAGAAATCGCATCCAGTTGAGACTTGTTCAGGTGTTCACCGTCCGGGAACTTGTTCTGATCGTAATGAACCGCCTGCAACCAACGCCCGGCTGGGACATCTTTTAGCGCATTTGAGACTAACTCCAGCACGTCCGACGGCGACGAACACGAGCCCAAATGAAGCCGCTGAAGATCCAGCCCAGTTGGCAAGATGTGGCAATGGCTATCCACAAACGACGGCAAAACCCATTGCCCGTTCAGGTCCGTACCCGCGCTGACGTTCTCTCCAGAGCGCTCAGCTAAGGCGATAATCTTGCCGCCGCTGACCTCCATCACCGGGTCTGAGAAGCCCGCTAGCTTAAAATTATGAAAAATCTGTTTCATCGTCCAATCTCCGCCGCGACGCGCTCGGCACTTTCCAGCGCGCCTTCAATAAATCCCGACCAAGTGCAATTGTAATCCCCCGCAAAATGGATGCCCATCTCCGGTTGCATCAGGTCGTTCCAATGTCCCATCACAAACCCAGGCGGCAGGCTAAAGAAGCCGCCCCCGGCAAACTCATCGCCAACCCAATCATGGAGTTCTGCCTTAACAAAATTCTCACGAGCATCTGGCAATGCCTTCTCAATTCCGTCTAGTAATTCATTCGCAGAATCGGGCCAATGGGATGCAATTTCCATCGCCTGATCACCGGCAAGGTAGCAAAGCAAGATCGCCTCATCCCCACGCGATCCGTCCCAGCACTGCTGCATTAGCCCATCGGTCTTGATCCGTCCCTTGATCCCGTTTTGAACCCAAAACCGGCTAGAAAAGTGGAGGGCGACCTTGATGGTTCGCGACATCTTGACCGCTTCAAAAGCCTCCAATTTCCCGTTTGAAAGCCCAGGGACAAAGTTGATTTTCTTCAAATTCCCAGCCGGGATCGCGAGCACCACCCGATCAAAGGAGCGCGAATCGCCTTGGAAAGACAGCATCACCCTCGATCCCCCGACCTCAATTTGCTGTAGGACATGGTTAAAGTAAATCTGCCCACGAAGTCGCAACCGCATCGCCTCGCAAAATCCAGACGCACCAGTGGGGAAGCGGTCGCTGCTCATTTCGCCCCCCTCACGGGCAAAGGTCTTCACCCGCCCGCAAAGCCAGCCGAGAAAGCTGATATTCCGCGTGTCTTCTCCCTCATCGCTGCGGAGGTCGTTCTCCAAAGTCGCCCGGCCTAGCTTCGTCACCGAGCATTTGTCCAAAAAGTCGTGGAGATTCTGGTCATCAAGCCCGGCGTAGATGACGTTCATCACGGGGTCTTCGTCCAGGTCAATGGCAATCGCGTCGGCGGCTTCTTCCACTCGGTTCCAGTCGCCGTTTGCCGCCTCACCAAAATCGTCCTCCGAGTACCTTTGATCCCCATAGATAAACACCCCGGGCCATTGGTCGCTCGGGACAGGCTTCCCGCAAAGATCGTTGACCAGCTTCAGCAAGCGTTCGTGGTCGGAGTCAATCCATTCTCCCCCCGCTTCGTAGAAACCCTTCTCGGTTTTGACCGTGTGCAACCGCCCTCCGATCCTGTCGCGAGCTTCAAAGTACGTGACGGTATGCCCAGCTTCTTCGAGCAGCATTCCAGTCCGAAGCCCAGCTGGCCCAAGCCCAACAACGGCGATTTCCATGACACTATTGTACTAGCGCGAGGCACTTGCAATCTCAGAGGGTACGATAGCTGGATGCGCATTGATGGACGAGCAAACGACGAACTACGACCTGTGAAAATGACCGTTGGCTTTGCCAAATATGCTGAGGGCTCTTGCCTCATCGAGATCGGCGACACCCACGTGATGGTTACCGCGACCGTGGAAGACAAAGTTCCGCCGTTCATGAAGAACCAAGGCAAAGGTTGGGTCACCGCCGAGTATTCGATGCTCCCACGCTCCGGACGCCAACGCAATCAGCGTGATTCTAGCCGAGGTCCGAACGGGCGTTCTATGGAGATTCAGCGTCTGATCGGACGTTCGATGCGAGCGATCGTGGACGTTGAATCCATGGGAGAGCGCACGATCATTCTCGACTGCGACTGCCTTCGCGCCGACGGCGGAACTCGCACCGCCTCCATCACCGCCGCCTATGTCGCCACTTACCAAGCCATGCGATGGATGATGGATCAGCGAATGATCAAGCGCATCATGATGGACGAAGCCGTCGCCGCCATTAGTGTGGGCGTGGTGAAGGGGCATGAAATGCTTGACCTGAACTACGAAGAAGATTCCACCGCCTACACCGACATGAACATCGTCATGACCGAGTCCGGCAAGTTCGTCGAGCTTCAAGGCACCGCCGAATCCGCCCCGTTCAGCACCGAGACCCTGGTCAAGATGCTCGGGTTAGGGAAGAAGGGCGTCCTAGAACTGGTCGAAATGCAGAAAGCTGCATTGGAAGACGCTGGGTTGGTAGGGTAGTTCGGGGGGTCGGGTTGATCGGGCTGTTCGGGTTTTATGCCTCCACCTAGGAGAGTCGCAGGCTTGAAGGAGTTCTGAAGAATTCCGGTCCTCACGATCTCGCCGGATCCGGCAAAAAGGCTACCGGGGCGTGACGGCGTTTTGCCTCTGCGACAACGATGAGGCTCACCACCGTCAGCAATGACCAGCTCAAAATCTTTGTTGCGTGGACGGGCTCCCAACCTTGCGACTGATTCGCGTACTGCCAGGCACCCAGATACGTCGCCACATTCTCGGCGACCCAGATCATGAACCCAATGAGCCCAAACGCGAGCGACATCGGCATCCAGAACCTTTCGCCGGAAACCGTGTACCAAACCCGACATTTCTGGAATAGAACAATCGTTAAGACGGCGGTGGCAACCCGAATCCAGAGATAGCCAAAGATGCCGAAGAACTGAGCGTAAATGTTCCCCGCGAGAATAAGCACGACCCACGAACTCGGCCAGCCACTCGACCGCAAATCAAGCCGCTTCCACGCCATGCACATGTAGCTCGCAACGGAGCTATACATGAAACCCGAGAACAGCGGCACTCCCCAAAACTTTGTGTAGGCGTATTCAGGGTAGCTCCAAGATCCGACCGACACTTTATGCAATTCAAGCATGAGCCCAAGCGCGTGGAAGATTGCGATCACTCCCAGATCCTTCCAGGTCTCTAATCCTAGCCGAACCATCAACAATTGAATCCCAATGCAGCCCAAAAGGAGCGCATCATAGCGCGGCATGAATGTAACAGGGAAGAGGTGCGTGAGTGCGAGCAGACCGATGAGCAAGAACCCAGAAGTACAAGCAAGAGCCTGCTTCGTCAGGAAGTCGAGGACCAAGGCAAAATTGCGTCGCACGCAAAGTTTCAACCGGATTTCGGAGGTTGTGGTTCCTCCAGATTACAAGGAAGGTGGCTAGGAGTCAATGTTTGCGCAGGGGCTGAACGTAACCAATACTCGAACAAAAACCCAAAAATCCCCTTGCATTTCCACCAAAAGCGGGGTATAGTTCCTTCTTGCAGACGCGAGTCTGTGCGGCTTCTAGTCACATTGACCATCGACCCAACGCGATCTCTCACCGAGGAATCGCGCAAAGCACAGAAAGCAAGACGCTTTCGAAGAGGGCAACGATTCAACGGTTAATGTGACACGCGAAGCTAAATTAATCGGCCTTCAATAGCATTTGGCCGTGCTGCGAAATCAACCTGATTTCGCGGCATGGCTTGATGTCGTTTGAAGCCACAGGAGTAAAAATAAATTATGTTACCGGGCATCCTCGGAACGAAAGTTGGAATGACGCACGTCTTTGACGAAGCGGGAAGAATGGTACCAGTGACGGTTGTTGAAGCCGGCCCTGTGTTCGTTACCCAAATCAAGACGGAAGAAAATGACGGCTATGCAGCTGTTCAAGTTGGATATGGTGAGGCCCGTGAAAAGGACCTGACCTTCCCTAAGTTTGGTCACCTCAAGAAGGCTGGCTTAACTCACAACGTGAAAACCCTTAAGGAATTCCGAGTGAGCGAAACCGCTAGCTTCACAGCCGGGCAGCAAATTTTGCCCGCCGACATTTTTACAGAAGGTGAATCCATCACCGCAACCGGTACCTCAAAGGGTAAGGGATTCCAAGGGGGCGTTAAGCGCTATGGATTCGCTGGTCAGCACATGACCCACGGTTTCATGACTCACCGACGTCCAAACTCCTCCGGTGCTACTGGTCCTCAGCGCGTTTTTAAAGGAACCCGCAAGCCAGGTCGAATGGGTGGAGATACGGTGACTCAAAAGGGTCTCAAGATCGTTCGGATTGACGCCGAGCGCAATCTTCTTCTCATTGATGGTAGCGTCCCCGGTCCAAACGGAGCGGTCGTGATCATCAATAAGGTAGGGGGTAAGTAAGGCATGTCTACTCTCGAAATTAAGAATTCAAGCGGAAAAGCGGCTGGCAAGTACGAACTTGGCGTGATCGCAAAGTCCGAACCTCTGATGCACCTGCTTCACCAAGCGGTTGTGACGGAAGAAGCCAATTCCCGCCAAGGAACCCAGAAGACCAAGAGTCGTTCGGAAACTTGGGGTGGGGGCCGAAAGCCATACAAGCAAAAGAAGACTGGTAACGCCCGACAAGGTTCGACTCGTTCCCCACAATATGCACACGGTGCGATGGCGCTGGCTCTTATGCCTCGCGATTACACCAAGCAGTTCAACCGAAAGGAGCGACGCGCCGCCATTCTTGGTGCGCTCAATGCTCAGTTCGCAGCTGGCAATGTGATCGTGGTGGATGCAGTCAACTTTAATGCGGCTCGAACGAAGGATGCCGAAGCGCTTCTGAAGGCCCTCGGAGTCAACGATGTTCGAAGAGTTTTGGTCATCACCAATGGTTATGACGAAAACACATACAAGTGCTTCCGCAATCTGAAGAACGTCGTAGTGCGAACCGCGCCGACAAATGCAGAAGGCGTGAAGTCAGTAGCGTTCAGTACCCGAGACATTCTCGTTGCCCACAAGATCGTGTTCGCCAAGGACGCGCTTGAAGCAACAGAAGCAATCTACTCCGGCGAAGTCTCTGAAAAGGCAAAGCCTGCTAAGGCAGAAAAAGTTGCTAAGCCTGCAAAGGAAGCAAAGATTGCCATCGCGCCAAAGGTAAGCAAGGCAAAGAAGGCAGATGCTGAAGAAGCTCCAGCCGAAAAGCCAAAGAAGGCCACCAAAAAGAAAATAGAGGAGGCTGGTAGTTAATGAAAAGCCCATACGATATCATCGTTAAGCCTCACATCACGGAAAAGTCTGTAGCACTCAGCTACGGTTCTCAATTCGTGAAGGATGAGGACAATGTTCGACGCTACACCTTCGTGGTTGATGGCGACGCGAACAAGCTCGAAATCAAAGCCGCGTTGGAAGCAATTTACAATAGCGGTAAGAAAGAAAAGGATCAGAAGATCGTGGTGACCAAAGTCAACACTGTCAACGTCCGAGGAAAGATGCGCCGCGTCGGTCAGCGAAAGCCAGGCCAACGCCCGAATTGGAAAAAGGCCGTCATCACCCTTGCACCTGGTCAAATGCTAGAGGATTACGGAGTCTAAAATGGCACGACGATTAAAACCAACCTCGCCGGGCCGACGGCACATGATCATCGCCGATTACAAGGAGATCACCAAGAAGAAACCCGAAAAGAGCCTTCTTGCTCCTCTCCCAAAGACCGGTGGTGTCAACAACTATGGTCGCCGAACCGCCTTCAATAAGTCTGGCGGTAACAAGCGACGCTACCGAATCGTTGATTTCAAGCGAATCAAGGATGGTCAAAACGCAACGGTTATTGGTATCGAATACGATCCAAACCGAACCTGCCGCATTGCTCTTTTGCAATACGAAGATGGCGTAAAGACCTACATCTTGGCTCCAAAGGGTCTGACTGATGGCATGATCGTTCGCTCCGGCGAAGGTGCTGACATCCTTCCAGGTCACTGCTTGATGCTCAAGAATATCCCACTTGGTACTCTTGTTCACAACGTTGAATTCCAACCAGCGAAGGGTGGCCAAATGGTCCGCGCTGCTGGCGCCGCCGCTCAGGTGATGGCGAAGGAAGGCGACTACGTGACCCTGCGACTTCCATCCGGTGAAATGCGAATGGTTCACGCCACTTGCAAAGCGACCGTTGGGGAAGTTGGAAACAGCGACCACGAAAACGAGCAGATTGGTAAGGCCGGTAAGAACCGAGGCCTTGGCCGACGACCACACGTTCGAGGTGTCGTTAAGTCTCCTCGAGACCACCCACACGGTGGTGGTGAAGCGAAGTCACCAGTCGGACGTAAGAAAGGTCCAGTTGACCGATGGGGCAACAAGGCCAACGGTCAGAAGACACGATACAACAAGCGAACCGATAAGTTCATCATTCGCCGAAGGACGAAGAACTAACATAAACTCTTTCCTGCTCGCCGCTTAGGGTGAGCAGGAAAACACCTCGAAAAAACAAATTCACACACCATGGCAAGAAGTATTAAAAAAGGATTCTTCGTGGACGACCACTTAATGAAAAAAGTGGACGCCATGAATGCATCGGGAGAGAAAAAGTTGATTAAGACTTGGTCTCGCCGATCAACAATCACCCCAGATATGTTGGGGCATACACTCGCAGTACACGACGGACGTAAGCACGTTCCAGTCTTCGTGACCGAAAACATGATCGGCCACAAGCTGGGCGAATTCGCCCCGACCCGGACCTATAAGGGTCACGGTGGTTCGATGCCTGATCGAGGTGTCAAACTCCGCTAAGGAAAACGTAGCTACTGAGAGGTCCTTCGGGGTATCCTCTTCGGTTGCGCCCTCGCGAACACGTCAGCACGATTAAGCTGGCGAGAACGAGAGAAAGCGCGAGTGAGGAGTGAGTCACACGAGGAATCTTGAGGACTACACGGAAGTTTCACGATGGAAGTACAAGCTGTCGCAAAGTATATTAGGGTTCAACCGAGAAAGGTAAGAATCGTTGCAGATGAGATTAAAGGCAAGTCTGCACACGACGCCTCGGCAAAGCTCCGTTTCCACCCAAGTAAGGGTGCCCGCATGTTGCGCAAGGTGATTGAGTCTGCAGTCGCCAACGCGGAAACCAACAACGGGTTGAACGGCGGATCCCTCCGAATCAGGACGATCATGGTAGATGAAGGTCCAAAGATCAAGCGCATGACGCAAAAAGCCATGGGTCGTGGTGCGCGGATCATTAAGAAGACCAGTCACATCACCGTTATCCTGGAAGATTTTGAGCAAAAGGCTCCTCAAAAGCCACACGGAACCAAGGCTAAGCCTCGACCAAAGTTCGAAGCACCAAAGAAAGCCAAGGCTGCCAAGAAGGAAGAAGTAAGCGAAGAAACCCCAGTGGTGGAAGCGACCGAAGAAGTTGTAGCCGAAGCTGAAGTTGTCGAAACAGCAGCGCCAGAAGCTGAAGCAACTGAAACAGAATCAGTCGAACCGGAAGCTACTGAGGAGAAGAAGGACTAATGGGTCAGAAAATACATCCAATCGGTTTTCGAATCGGGGTTATCCGCACCGCGGATAGCACCTGGTACGGAGACAAGAAAACCTACGCGAAGATGCTCGCTTCGGACAATGAACTCCGAAAAGAAATCTGTGCGCGATACGGCATCGGCATCATCAGCCGAACAGAAATCGAAAGAGCCGCTAACCGCGTTAAGCTCACGATTTTTACATCCCGACCAGGAGCCATCATCGGCCGAGGCGGAAAGGGAATTGATGATCTGACTCAAGACCTGAACAACATGGTTCGAAAGGTTGACAACACGCTCGTCGTTCAAGTCAACGTTTCTGAAGTTCGCCAGCCAGAGCTCGATGCTCAGCTTGTTGCGGAAAACATTGCTGTTCAGCTCGAAAAGCGTGTTTCTCACCGCCGTGCCATGCGCCAAGCAATGACTCGAGCCCTTCGTATGAATGGTCGAGGAATGAAGGTTATGGTTGCAGGACGATTGAACGGATCTGAAATCGCCCGAAGCGAAATGGACAAGATGGGCAAAGTCCCTCTCCACACGCTCCGCGCCGATATTGACTACGGAACCGCAACCGCAAAGACTGTTTACGGAGCCATCGGTGTCAAGGTTTGGATCTATAAGGGCGAAGTGTTGCCAGAAAAGCAACGCCAAGCACTGATGGGTCACCCAAGCCAAGCCCGAGACGAAGAAGCTCCACGACCGCGCCGAGACCGACGCGACGATCGCCCGCCACGAGATGACCGAGGACCACGAAATGATGGACCCCGCAACGATGGTCCACGACCTGATCGCGCACAACGACCGGCAGCACCAACACAAGGAGCAAATAGCTAATGTTAATGCCAAAGAGAACCAAGTACCGGAAGCAGCACCGGGGACGAATGCGAGGTCAAGCCGTTCGCGGTAACACCATCGCTTTTGGTACCTTCGCGCTCGTTGCCATGGAACCAGCTTGGATCACAAGCCGACAAATTGAGGCCGCTCGTATCGCCATGACCCGCCACATTAAGCGTGGTGGTAAAGTGTGGATCCGAATCTTCCCAGATAAGCCATTCACCAAGAAGCCTCTTGAACAGCGAATGGGTAAAGGTAAGGCTGGCGTCGAAGGCTGGGTCTGCGTTGTAAAGCCAGGCCGAGTCATGTTTGAAATGGAAGGCCCAGCAGAAGAAGTTGCAAAGGAAGCGATGCGACTGGCTATGCACAAGATGCCAATCCGATGTAAATTTATGGTGAAAGCCGCTGGAGCACCTGCCGTTGCAGTCCCAGCCGATGTAGCCGCCGCAACTGGTGAAGAAATGGCCCCAGGCGCAGAGATGGAAGTCACTGCCGATCAGGTCATCGAAGCCGAAGTTGCGACCAACGAAACTGAGGGAACTCAAGAGTAAAGATGAAGGAATTGAAATCTGACGATTTGCGACAAAAGAGCGTTCCAGAACTGGAAGTGATTTTAGAGCAAGAACGAGCGAGTCTGTATAAGGCGCGACGCGACCTGGTTTTCCGCCAAATGACGGATACCGCTAGCCTCATGGGCCGACGACACAACATCGCACGGATTCTCACCATCATCGGTGAAAAGAAGCGCGGAGGGAATAGCTAATGGCAGAAAACCAAGCAGCCGCAGCCGCAACGGAAGAAGCCCGAGGCCGACGAAAGACCCGACAAGGTCGAGTTTCATCTGCAAAGATGGACAAGACCATCGTGATCAAAGTTGTCCGACGTGTTCAACACCCGCTGTACGGCAAAACGGTTATCAAAACCCAAAAGTTCAAGGCGCACGTTGATGAGTTTATGGTGGACGGCGTTTCCACGAAGCAAATCAATGGCGTTAAGGTCGAAGAAGGAGACACCGTCGAGATCATGGAAACACGACCGCTAAGTCGAGAAAAGAACTGGCGCGTTGTCCGTGTGATCGAAAAGGTCAAGTAATTTTTATCCTGCTTCTGAACCGGGATGAGCGGAAGCAGGGAAAACAACAAGGAAAGGCAAGGACGAACAGAAAATGGTTCAACAATTTACTAGGCTAAAGGTAGCAGACAATAGCGGAGCACGAGAAGTCATGTGTATCCGTGTATTGAAAGGTTCCCAGCCACGATATGGCGGAGTCGGCGATGTGATCGTCGCTGCCGTTAAGCTCGCGACACCAAATATGCCGGTCAAGAAGGGTGATGTCATTAAGGCAGTCATCGTTCGGACCAAGAAGGCCATCCGACGTGCAGACGGATCCACTCTTCGCTTTGATGAGAATGCTTGCGTTGTCATCAACCCAGCGAACATGGAGCCACGAGGCACTCGGATCTTTGGACCAGTCGCACGAGAATTGCGAGATGTCAACTTCATGAAGATCGTCTCCCTCGCACCGGAGGTGCTGTAACACTATGCCAACGAAAGCAGAAATTAAGGCACTGAATAAGAACGTCAAGCTCAAGCTTCGCAAGGGCGACACCGTTCAAATCATTGCAGGCAAGGATAAGGGCCAAATTGGCATGATCGCAGCTGTTTCTCCAAAGGAGCACAAGGTCATCGTCGTTCAAAACGATCCTGAGAATGCTGATCAAAAAATCCCACTCAACGCCGTCACCAAGCACTATAAGGCAAAGCGACAAGGCGAGAGATCCGTACGTTTCAAGATGCCATCCCCATTGCACATCAGCAATGTGATGCTGGTTGATCCAGAAACAGGCAAGCCAACTCGAGTCGGCCGACGCAAGGAAGGCGATAAGATTGTCCGCTACGCAAAGAAGAGCGGCAAGACCATCGTTGACGGCGTGGACATTGACCTCGTTGCACGACGCGAAGAGGAGAAGAAGAACTCCTAACCAGGGGTGAGGTACCACTATGGCAAGAATTAAGAAAGAAATGGAATCGCCAACGAGTTACCCAACTCCGCGGTTGAAGCAAGTTTGGAAAGAGAAGGCTTCCCCGAAGCTGATGGAAGAGTTTAAGTACAAATCCGTCATGCAGCTCCCAAAGATTGAGAAGATCGTTCTCAACATGGGTGTGAAGGCAACCGACGACAAGCACCTTGATAACTGCGTGCGCGACATGCAGCTCATCACAGGTCAAAAGCCTGTGACGACAACAGCTCGAAAGGCTGTGTCTAACTTTAAGCTTCGCGAAGCCATGAAGATTGGTTGCAAGGTCACCCTTCGAGGCGACAAGGCACTCCACTTCCTGGACAAGCTTTGCACCGTCGTTCTCCCACGAATCCGTGACTTCCAAGGCGTTAATCCAAACAGCTTTGACGGTCGAGGCAACTATGCCCTCGGTCTGAAAGAGCAGTTGGTTTTCCCTGAAATCCCTTACGATTCGTTCGACCGAATCCGCGGTATGGACATCATCATTTGCACCACCGCTAACTCAGATGCAGAAGGTCGAGTACTGTTGAAGGAACTCGGAATGCCATTCCGCGATTCCAAGTAAGAACTTGACGTTCTGAATAAGAAGCCGCTCATGGAACTGGGCGGCTTTTTTTGTTTACGGAGCGAGAGTATGCTCGATCAGGGCACCGGATTCTTCCCACTGGTAACCCGCGGATTCGTACGTTCGCTTGAAATGCACCCAGGCGTTGATCGTGGGGGAAAAGAGCCCCACGGTCTCAATCGGGGATGTCCCGTCAGTTTCGAGTTCCTTCAACTCAAAGACATCCACCAGCGCGCTGAGCGAACCGGCTTTAGTTAGTCCACCAACCTCACGCGTGTAGGACATGGTCTTGCCATTCTGAAGCGTAACAGATCGTGTGAGCTTAGCTCCAGCTGTCATCTGGTTGGGGTAGGGAAGTTCTTCGGTCACCGGCATCATTTCCGCAATGAGCGGCGGGTTTTCGAAGGCAACCAACTTCAAAGTTGCAGGGTCGTGGTACCAGCGTCGCCCAACCTGTGGGGGTTTGACCTCACCCGATATTGCAGTTTTCAAGGCGGTTGAAGAGTCCTTGATGACCAAGTAATTTTTTCCACCCCGGTTCACCGTAGCAGTTTCGATGAAGCGGTAAGAAAAGAACTTACGTGGATAGTCCTCCTTACTGCGCCGAGCCGTGAATTCACTGAGATACACGATGCGATCCCCGGCCTTGAGCGGGCGCACGTCCTTGATCGCAGTCATATCTTTGGGAGGACCTTCGGGGAAGGCAAAGGCCTCTTCTTTCTCAGCTGTCTGCTCGACATCGGGTTTCGCCGTACTTTGAGTGCACCCTCCAAGGACAGATCCTATTGCCAAGTAAACAACAATCCAAAAAGAACTTTTGTGCATGATCATTAAGACGCTAATTTCTGGCTATGTTGACGCAAAAAATTCCCCCGTCCTTACGAACGGGGGACTTGAGTGCTTCAGCTAGCTCCTTACGGGGCTACGTTGAAGGTTCGAGCGATGGAGTTGCTTCCTGATCCGCCCTTGGCGCCGGTCCATGTGATCGCGTTGTAGGTCACGGTCGCAACCGTGGTTGTGTTACCCTTTGTGACGATGTAGTCTCTTGATCCAGCCGATACTGGGATGATCGTACCACCACCACCGGAGGTGACTGTTCCAAGCGAAGTACCGAACGCCAATTCACCGTTCGGGATCGTGTGACCGAACGTGTCAATGAATGTTGGAGTTACAGTGATCGAACCACCGGTTGGAATTCCAGTGAATCCACCTGCAGTTGGAGAGACCCCACCAGAAACTGTAGTCAGCTTAACCTTTTGAGGCACGCCGAAGACATCAACCGTAAACGCTGGAGAAGTAATGCCACTGGCAGATGCGGTTACTGTGAATCGGCCGGCTGATGATCCTGCATTGATTCGAACGCTTACACCAGTGCTACTACCGTTGTAACTCGCCGCGCTAACCGATCGAGTTGCAGTGTCATCCAGGTCTCCAGCCGGATTCGGGAATCCAGAAACAGCCGTCGCGGAAGGAATGTTATTGATCGCATCCCAGGTGACGTTGGAGAGCAAGGTCGCAAAGGTTGATTCAGCCAAAACAGACTGGGAATCAACGTCGTCTGCTGTGGTGAGTCGGAAGCGATCTGGGTTACTGGTCGCGTTAGTTGCCGGGCTAGTCGTTCCGGTATCCATTCGGCTTGCTCCCGAGAGTCCAAGTGCTCCGAGTGGTCGAGTAATGATGATCGACCGACTTCCAATGATACCGGCGGATCCGATCACTGCCACAGTATTGCCAACGCCGTACTTAACGTTCAGCGAGTTGAACGCACTTGAACCAGCGGCTGAAGTTGGAGTATTGAATGTGGACGTCGCGTTTCCGGAGCCATCTGTGGTTCCCGATGATGATGTCAAGGCTGATCCAGCCGCTGGCGAAGGATAGGTATTTGACCCATAATTCGTACCATTTGTGTTCCTTACCTGAAGGCTGTAGGCCCGGTTTGGTACGCTTACACCATTCGCGTTAAGAATCGTGAAGGCAAGCGGTACGGTATTGACAGGCCCTGAAGTTGGCCAAACAACGGTCGCCGTGCTTGATGGGTTCGTGAAGTTGACGGAGAAGTTTGCTTCGTTTCCATAAGAGTAGTTTGTTGTGAAACTCGTCGAGAGACCGCTTGCCACGGGAGTAGTGAAAGTCAAGAGAACGTCATCACCTTCCACACCGCCACCTGTTGCATAGATCACGTCTGGGATCGAGGAACCTTTCCCTCCTCGTCCAGGGAGAGATCCACCGTTGAAGTCAACGAACGAATAGTCAGATCCGGAGAACGAGTCGGTGACCGACCAATCGCTCGCATTGCCAAGAACAACACCGTTTGCGTCTTGGGTGATAACGAGGACGTCGTAGGACTCATTATCTTCGTTGCCAGGAATGATGTTGGAAAGGACAGTTGCAGGTGCTCCGAACTTGGAACCTGAAACGCTTCGATCGCGAAGCAGGACTCTGAGAGACGCTGCAGGTCCGGCGGTGTATGCCGCAGAGTTAAATGTCAATGCCTGCAAGCTATTCGAAGAATTGAGAGAAACGTTCGTCGCTGCGATCGGGAATGTTCCTGTGCCAACTGGACCAGTTGTAGATCCTAATCCTGAGCCACTGAATGTGAAGGAAGGAGTTCCACCAACACTGGTCCGAGAAGTTACCTTTGCGGCAATGAAGTTGCCAGCGGAGAGGTTGAAAACTTCGCTATCAGCAGCGCGCGTGATTTCACCGTCGGCGACTTGGATCGTCAACGTGCCCAGGTTTGCGGGTAGATAGCCATCAGGAGCTGTAGACGAGTTTGTGATCACAACGTTTGGGCTGCCGGATGGAGCGAGACCAGATGCAACGTACACAAAACCGTACACGGACTTCGTGACCTCAGTAAATGTGGGTGCCGGAGCAGAGTCACTGCCACCACCACCGCAACCGGCGAGCAGGACGCCGCCGACAACAGAAATTCCGCTTAGGAGTAATGTTCTTCGCATTTCTTTTTATTCCTCTTCTTAAGAAGGAGCACGACCCCGATTTTGGGCGGGAACGCCTCACGTTCGTAACGATGTCATTATACTAGAGTACACGCAAGAATAACAGGTTCATGCGCAATTCCGACGTTGACTGCCACGATTCAGAGCTATAGACGATAGCCCTAAGTCAAAAGAGTCAGCATTTCAAGGCATTTTCCACAGGGCAAATCAGGTAATTTTGCTTTTGGAATTTGAAGTTATTTGTGTTCGAAGAGCGGGAACCCCTTGACATCACTAGGGTTAATGGGGATAATAGAAAGTCCCCAATGCCGCGTCTGCACATTTTACAACGTCGTTTTACGTCTTCGAGCACGAGGGATTTGAACTCCCGGAGGACACAATGAGACTCATTAAGCCAGCGGTAAAGAGCCTTCCAATTATCTTGGATGTACCTTACCTACTCGAACTCCAACTGAACAGCTATCGGTGGTTCCTTGAAGAAGGACTCCCTGAGCTCTTTAAATCGTTCTCTCCGATTTGGGACTTTACCCAAACCAATTACATCGAATTCGCCGGATTCATCCTTGGTGAGCCTAAGTATTCGCTCCAAGAATGCCGGAATCGAGACATGACTTTCGAAGCGCCGATTAAGGCAACTGTTCGCTTCGGTGGTCGTGATCGCGAGGAAATCGAATCCGAAGTCTATCTCGGTGATCTTCCGTTGATGACCGACAAGGGAACCTTTATCATCAATGGTCGAGAGCGCGTCATCGTTTCTCAGCTTTCCAGGTCTCCGGGTCTGTACTTCGAAGAGGGAGTTGACAACGCGATGCAAGTCATCGTCTCGGCGCGGATCATTCCTAATGAAGGTCCTTGGCTCGAAGTCGAATCCGATTCTAACCAGGCTGTTTACACCCAGGTCAGTCAAACCAAGAAGCTCCCGATCACGCAGTTGATCAAAGCTCTTCACGCCTTTTTTGATAGCTCCGCTCCTGATAAGTTCAAGGGCCGGGTTCGCTATACCAAGGCAATTAAGGACGGATACAAGCGCAAGCTGGTTGATCCTCTCGCTGATCCAGATACAGGAGAAGTTCTCTTCGACAAGGGCACGGTTCTTACGAAGTCTGTCTTGGCTCAAATTCCTGCTTCCTTGCAAGATTTGGTTGTCGAAATGGAGTCGCCTTTGGCAAGCAACGACGAAATGTTGCTGTACTTCGGTAACGAACGAACGCTTGAAAAGCCAACTGCCGATGAGCTTGATGGTTCGCGATTGATGCACGACCTCCACGAAGGCACCAAGCTGATCGTGAAGAAGATGGAGCGCATCGACCGGGAAACCGCGAAGAAGATTGAGTCAATGGAATTGACCAATCTTGAAATCCTTCACGTCTCACCGCTGGTTAACGCGACTCTGGATCAAGACAAGACCCAGAACATGCGCGATGCGATTCTGGACATCTTTAAGCGGATGCGCCCAGGCGAAGCTGCTACGGAAGAAGCCGCGAAGCAACTTCTTTACAACCAATTCTTCGATGTGAAACGCTACGACCTCGGGAAGGTTGGTCGCCGGTTCTTGAACCAGCGATTGAATAACGACATTCCGCTGAAGGTTCGTAATCTAACATCAGACGACCTCGCAGGCATCCTTATTGCCATGGAGCCATACATGCTCGGCGAAGCAGAGCGCGACGATATTGACGACCTCAAGAACAAGCGCGTGCGCTCGGTTGGAGAGCTTCTCCAGTCGCAGCTTCGACTTGGTTTTGTCCGAATGGAAAAGGTCGCTCGTGAGCGAATGACCTCCGCTGATCCAGAGAACTTGCTGCCAGGAATTATCCTGTCGGTCAAGCCAGTTAGTGCCTCTATCAAGAGCTTCTTTAGTTCGAACCAGCTTTCGACGTTCATGGACCAAACCAATCCGCTTTCGGAAATCACCAACAAGCGAAGGCTCTCAAGCCTCGGACCTGGTGGTCTTCAGAGAAACAGTGCAAAGCTGGAAGTCCGTGACGTTCACCGATCTCACTACGGCCGAATCTGCCCGATCGAAACTCCAGAAGGTCCAAACATTGGTCTCATCTCCCAGATGACCACTCTTGCTCGGATTGACGAGTTTGGATTCCTGATGACTCCTTATCGCAAGGTCGTCAACGGAAAGGTCTTACCAGAGATTGCTTACCTCACAGCGCGAGAAGACAACATTGCTCGCATTGCTCCCGCGGACATTAAGCTTGACGAAGAGGGCAACATCATTGAAGAATTTGTCAAGATCCGATGCCCGGGTGGAGACAAGGAATTCGGCGGTGCTTCTTACCCAACCGTTCCACGCGAAAAGGTCATGTTCATGGACGTTTCGCCGCAACAGATTATCTCCGTTGCGACCGCGTTGATTCCGTTCCTGGAAAATGACGACGCGAACCGTGCTCTAATGGGTGCGAACATGCAACGTCAGGCTGTTCCGTGCTTGCGTTCGGCAGAACCGGTTGTCGGTACTGGGTACGAGCGAACAGCAGCAGTTGACTCTGGTGCTGCGATTATCGCGCATCGCCAAGGCGTTGTTGAGTACGTCACCGCGCTTGAAGTTCGAGTCCGAACCGACGAAGGTGATTTGGATGTTTACAAGCTTAGCCACATGGCGGCTTCGAACAAGTCCACTTGTTTCACTCATGTTCCAAAGGTCGTTCAGAATGACGTCGTCCTTGTTGGAGATACGATTGCCGACGGTCCTACCTGCGACAATTCTCGACTCTCGCTTGGTCAAAACTGTCTCGTGGCATTCTTGCCGTGGGGCGGATACAACTACGAAGACGCGATCATCATGTCGGAGCGCATGGTCAAGGACGACGTGTTCACCTCGATTCACATCGAGCGACACGAATGCGAAGCCGTTGACACCAAGCTCGGGCCAGAAGAAATCACCCGCGACATTCCCAACGTTGGCGAAGACGCTCTGAAGGACCTCGACGAAAACGGAATCATACGCGTTGGTGCAGAAATCCGACCAGAAGACATCTTGGTTGGTAAGGTTGCACCGAAGGGTCAAACCGAAATGACCGCCGAAGAGCGACTCATCATTGCGATCTTTGGTAAGAAGGCAGAAGAAACGCGCGACGTCTCCCTCCGATTGCCGCACGGTGAAAAGGGTGTCGTTATTGACGTCAAGGTCTACAGCCGATACAAGTACCTCTCGCCATCGATCGGTAAGATTTACAACGAATCCAAGAAGCGCGAGCGACTGGAATGCGACATCACCGGCGAGCCGTTGGTGCAAATCCCAGGCGACGAATTGCCAGCTGGAACCAACATGACGGTCCAGGTCTACACCGCTCAAAAGCGGAAGATCACCGTTGGTGACAAGATGGCGGGACGTCACGGAAACAAGGGTGTTATCTCCCGAATTGTTCCGGCGGAAGACATGCCGTATCTCAACGATGGAACTCCAGTAGACGTGATCTTGAATCCACTCGGGGTTCCGAGCCGGATGAACATTGGTCAAATCCTCGAAACTCACCTCGGGTACGTTGGTCGCCACTTTGGAATCCGCTACGAGTGCCCTGCGTTCGAAGGTGCTACCGAGCACGAGATTCTCGATGAAGTCAGCCGAATGGCTCAGGACATGCGCCGAAACGTGCTTGATCACTACGTCAACCGAGAACTCCTGCTTGGAATCCGGTTCGAAGTAGACGATGACACCGACGTCATGCTCGCAAAGGTTGATAAGAGACTGCGCGAACTCGACGAACCGCATCTACAACGCGTGACTCGTATTCTTTCCACCAAGGCCCCTGCTCCTGTC
>JBEIDH010000022.1:0-38014 GCA_040383535.1 Chthonomonas sp. | reverse complement strand
TGACTTGGTCGCGGCAAAGGAAACCCACGTCTTCGAACTTAGGGCAGCACTTGCTTTGCTTCACCTCGCGATGGATCAGATCAAATCAACCGTATGGGCAACCGATGCTGACCTCATGATCAATGTTATGGCAAATGGGGAATTTCCCGCCACGCACTTTGGCGTGAGTTGGGAGATTGGAAAAACGGTCTACGATATTTTCAAAACGAATGATCCTTCCAATCCCGCCATCTCCGCTCACCTCTCCGCGCTGGAGGGTGTAGCATCCGAAAGACGCCTCTCAGGGGAGTTCGAGAATATGTTCCTTCGAGTCATTCCCCTCCACGACGAGGCTGGAGAGATCATGGGGTGCATCAGCATTCTCAACACGGTCGGCGAATCGTAAGGGATCGCTGATCGGAATCACCGCGCCTCGGTGCGCGACATAAACCGCTTGCATGCGGTTGTTGACCCGAAGCTTTGAATAGATATTTGCGAGATGGAAATCAACTGTTCTCTTTGAAAGGAACAGGTGATTTGCCGTATCGCGATTGCTATATCCCTCGGCGATGAGGGAGAGGACTTCCTTTTCACGGTCGCTGAGTGGCTCTAAGGGTGTGCTGATTTCGTTTTGCATGATGTCGCTTCCGTGTCGGTACTTACGCTCGAGGGGGTCGGTGCCGGCCTTTACAATTGGTAAAGGCCGGTCGGAGTGCATGGGAGCGATTTCAATCATTTTTTCACGGGGCTAACCCAATTTGAGTAAGCGTTGGCCAGTGCGATCTGAACTGCGCGCTGTTCTCTAGGAGTGGCTGGACCTCCGCTTACGGCGGTCACCAAAGGGGTAAAAAGGATCGCTGCTACGACTTTATAGCCATTCGTCTTCTCATCGCTACGGGCCTTTACATTTGTGCGCTTAAAGACAATTCGGCCGGAGTTCGTGTCCAAAACATAAACATTAACCGTTGCCGTCGAAATGGTTTTCGGACCGGCATTCACCCAAATGCTTCGGGTGTGCCAGGAGATTTCGCCATACATGACTCGCTTGGCTTTGAGGCGTTTGCCGAAGGCTTGGAGGGTTGTTCGCGACGGGAGTCGCCCGACGATTGGCGTTCGGTACTTCCCTGCCTTCCATGCCGCGGCTGCCACATCGGCGGGAATCATAGCGTAATCAGCGCGTTGACCAATTTCCATGCTCGCTTCCTGAGCCGTTATTCTGGCCGTTTCTGTACCCTTGCTAAACGACCATGGGTAGCTGACCGCGATTCCTTTGCTGCCGCCATTGTCCTGGGTTCGAGATTCCTGAATGCCAAGCGTCGGTGCAAATGTACTTGCCAGAAACGCAGTGAGTACGCATATTCGCGTAAAGTAATGATAATTTTTCATATTAATTCCCTTACTTACAGAGTAACCGAGAGCAGGTAATCTAACAAGTCAGAATTTTCATGTCCCTTCCTTTTCCGTCCGTGAATTAACCGACAAACAAAAAGTGTCCCATGGCGTGATTAAAGCCATAGGACAAATTGAGAATGTGTTGTTAAAAGATGGTTAAGGATTAACGATTCTGAGAATTCAGAATATGGAATGTAAACTCTCGATCAAGGCGGACGCCTACGGTTGATCCTGATTCAAGAACCACGTCGCGAACTTTCTTCGGATCCTTTTGGGTTTGAGCAAAGAGGAGTCCGATTGCAGATCCGATCAAAGTACTTTCAAGGTTTCGCCCCTCGGTGAGAAGGGAGACCAAAAGCCCTGCTCCGGCTCCATAGCCGATGTACTTGAGATTGTCTGATTTTACACCTGGCTTGGCGATGTAGCGCCCTTCCACGATCTTCGTGCTTTTGTCATCCATGCTGATCAGTGATCCAAAGATTTTATAAGACTTGCCGTCCGGAAGCTTGACCTGATCAAACTTCAGCCCAAGTACGCCAGGAGTATCCCCATCGCGAGGAATTGCGGTGTCAATATGACCCTGGAGGATCGAACCCATTGGCAATCCTTCGTAGGAATGCAGGCCAGCGGTTTCCAGTTTGGCATCAAAGAGGTCGCCCTTCTTCGAGAATCCGGAACCCAATTTCTGGATCAGGTTAAATGGAATGACAGTTCCGATGTCAAGCCGACGCATTGTGTATCCCGCCATCGGCGCGTTTACAGTGTAAGCGCTGCTCGTTACGATTGCCACCGTTCGGCTGGAAGAGAGCCAATCGACTTGAGCACTGAGTGCCTCGCTCAAAAATCTAAGCGGCACCATCACGCGCCCACCGCTCATCATGGCAGGTGATTCCAGGCGAACTTCTCGACCATTTACAGTTGCGAAGTTGGAGTTGATCGGCAACGTGATCTGGTCTGAACCGCGCTGCGCGGTGACCGTCCGGTTGGCGGCACTCCACATCACATCTGCATTAAGATGTTCAAAGACTCCGCGTACCGGGACCATGACGCGGTTATTCATCATCATGGGTTGTACATCTAAGAAAGTCACTGCATTCCCGTCGATAGTCGCACGAATAGTTTGGGCATTGATTGCTCCAGAAACGACTACCATTGCAACCATTATTCCAAGCTTGCTGATTTTTTGATTCCAATTTTGTGTTTTCATCTTATCCATCCTACTGCGCCAGGATTTTTGATACAAGTCTCGTTTTTTGACGTCACCCTAATGGTTGTCTGATTCTTCGCTGACGTTTGTTCAATTAATTTGTGATTGAATACAGCGGATTTTAAGTCAAATTTTTGACACAAAAAAGCACCCAATTAGGGGTGCGTCTAGAAAAAGAAGTGGCTACGGGACTAGGATTCGAACCTAGATTCACGACACCAAAAACCGTTGTCCTGCCATTGGACGATCCCGTAGTGTAGCCCTTTCATTATACCCAGAAAGGATTTTTGCGATGCAACGTCCCATAATTCTCGGAGCAAAATTGCCAATCTGGAGATAGAATCGAAGGATGAATTCCGCGCTCTTCCAATCTCGACTAGCGAAACTCAGCTCAGAGCTTTCAAACCAAAATTTAGATTGCCTATTGCTATCTTCACCGCAGGCAATGGGATACGCTCACGGGCTGTTCGAGGATGGTCACGAGCGCCTTCTGACACTAGCAATCAGGGCAAGTGGCGAAGTCTGCCTCCTAGGCCCGGCACTGAGCGAAACCAGCGCCAAGGAGTGTGGCATTGAGACAATCAAAACGTATACCGACGGCCAATCCCCGATGGATCTCTTTGCAGATTTTGCGGATGACTGGGATCTCCGCACGAGCGTGATCGCAGTAGACCCGGTACTTCGTGCTGATTTACTTTTAGGGATGCAGAATGTCTTACCCGCCGCCCTTTTCCAAAGTGCGGACTCAATCCTTGGCAAAGTGATGGGACAAAAGGATGAGGCCGAAATCAATGCCCTGAAAGCATCAGGGGAAATCGTCGACACCCTATACCGCGAGCTGCTGACCTGGCTCCGACCAGGTCAAACTGAGAATGAAATCGCTGGACGCATTCGGAGCATGATGTTGGAGTGCGGAGGAAACCCACTGTTTTGCATCGTCGGCGGCGGTCCTGGCTCGGCGGAGCCGCACCACGCAAACAACGACCGACCAGTTGAAATTGGGGAAGTATTGCTACTCGACTTTGGTTGCGAGTACAAGGGCTACTGTAGCGACATCACAAGGGTGATCCACTTTGGCCCTGCTCCAGAGAGGGTCCGAGATGTTTACAACGCGGTCTACCAAGCCCACCACCGCGGCCTGAATGCTGTTCGACCGGGCGTTGCCACCGGAGACATTGATCTTGTGGCCAGAACCGTTTTGGAGTCTCATGGATACGGCGAGTTCTTTGTGCATCGCCTAGGTCACGGCATCGGGATGAATGTTCACGAACTTCCGAATTTGTCACCGGGAAACGAGACCATATTGGAACCTGGGCACTGCTTTACCATTGAGCCAGGAGTCTATCTTCCTGGCGAATTTGGAATTCGATTGGAGAACATCTACGCTTGCGGAAAAGAAGGCGCAATTCACATAAACAAAGAGTTCGAGGATCAAATCCTCGAACTCTAGTTTTCTATGAAGGGGCGATCCTCTAGGTCTAGATTAAGCTGACTTCTTTCGCTTTCGCATCAATAATGCCGATCCAGCAACAAGGGCGAGCATCGAAGCTGGCTCTGGAACTGGTTCCGGCTTATCGGTAGAAGTTTGCGCGATGATTGCAACTCCGATTGGAACGAGTGCCAGCCAACCGAGTTCTCGGCGTCGTAAGGATTGCTCCACAGCAGGCTCAACCATGTTTGGCATGATAGGAGTGGCTGGAATGACGAGCGGAGTGTCAATGGATGCTACGACTGGAGTCATTGGCATAGAAGACATGGCGACCACGTCGTTGGATTCTTCCATGATCGGCTTTGCAGACAAAGTGTCTCCCATCGTGCTGGTCTTTGGACCGAGTCCGAACGGATTTCCGCAGACTTCGAGCAGGATTGGTGTATCAGAAGCGTCAACCCAAACCTTAGTACCCTTCTTGATGACCTGTGGATTAACTTGAATTTTGCCGTCTCGCGGAACACCAAAGATTCCGAAGACCCCAGTCTTTTCGATTCGGCTGAGTCGAAGGTCTTCGAACATACTGAGGACTTCTTCTCGGTTCATCGCGTAGTGCCGCATATAGCGGTCCATGACCAGTGGCTCTGTACGAACCTGCTTCATGAGTTCGGCGTGAGTCTTGGCTGGTCGTACCAGATAAGAGTTCCTTAGCATCTGCGCATTTGCGATTGCAATGCTCAATACAGATGCACAGATCACTCCTAGCTTTAAAATGTTTTTCATAGTGTTGTTCACCCCTTGCGGTTACATCGCATAACAACGCAAAAACCGTACCAAATCAACTCTTTCAACCCAAGTTCCCTAACAGAACCTGGCAAGTCTATGAGTAAGACGATTATAAATCCTCGTTTGAATCCGGGGAAATTCGCGGTCGACTTGCAATCTCTATTAATTCTAAGGCGCTTTTTGCAGCAGATTGTTCCGCTTCTTTTTTAGAACGTCCTGTTCCCTCGCCCATAATTTCACCATCAAACAACACTTCAACGATGAACCTTTTTTCGTGGGCGTAACCAATTTCTTTTGCTATCCGGTAGTGAGGGGGTTTTCTCCAGATCGCTTGGGCCGTCTCTTGAAGCCTTGACTTAAAATCCGTTGGATTAACATCCCCCGTGCTGATGATCTCCAAAAACGGGTGGAGTTTTTCGAGAACAAACCACCTTGCCGCCTCTAGCCCAGATTCAAGATAGATCGCCCCGATAATCGCCTCGAGATTGTCAGCGAGGATCGAAGGGCGCTGCCGTCCTCCTGTCGCTTCCTCACTTGCACTCAAGAACATGTACGCACCGAGTCCTAGCTTTTCGGCTGTATCCGCCAAAGGAGCCTCTTGAACCACGAAGCTCTTAGCTTTACTCAGCATTCCTTGGTCCCAGGTGGGGTGATGCTCATACAGATACTGAGCTACGACTAGTCCTAGGACCGAGTCCCCAAAAAATTCGAGTCGCTCATAGCTATCCTTGACAGAATCCACTGCTGCGGACCGATGCGTCATCGCCAGCTTAAACAGTTCTTCGCTTCGGAGAGGGATGCCTTTAGGGATCATACAGACTTTGTGGCGAGATACTCCGCGATCCGCCTAATCCCAGTTTGGATCAGCTCCGGACTGGTAGCATAGCTGAGCCGTAAGTGCCCAGGACCTTCAAACACGCCACCGGGAATCACGGCAACCTTGGCTTCCATCAGAATCTCGTTCGCGAGATCAATGTCATTCCCGGCGCCAATATACTGCGAAAAATCAGGGAATAAATAAAACGCTCCGTTTGGAACTGGAGTCTCGACTCCTGGAATCTTTTTCAGCTCAGCAACGCCGATATCTCGACGGCTTTGAAACTCGGCTCGCATGAACTCGATCTTCGCTGGGTCCAGATTCATCGCAGCGACAGCCCCGGCTTGAGCGAAACTAGTTGCGTTACTCGTAACCTGGTCCTGCAAATTCGACATTGCTTTGACCACGTTGAGTGGACCGGCCGCATACCCAATCCGCCAACCGGTCATGGAATAGGTTTTGCTGCAGCCCGAAACCGTAATCGTTTGATTGTAAACGTCTTGCCCAAGACCGGCGATATTGGTGTGCTCAATGCCGTAAACCAGACGCTCGTAAATATCGTCGGCAATGATCCATAGTCCGTGTCGCAACGCAAGTGCTGCAATGTTTTTCATTGTCGCCCGGTCGAATGTCGCTCCAGTTGGATTGCTTGGCGAATTGAGGATGATTGCCTTGGTTCGTCCATTCACGGCATTCTTTAGTACATCCATATCCGGAATGAAGCCCTCCGACCCCTTGGTGTGAACCACTCGCGGAATCCCACCCGCCAGCCGAATTTGCTCGGCATAGGTCATCCAGTAAGGCGCGATCAGAATGACCTCATCACCTGGATTGATGGTGACTTGCAGTGCATTGTAGATCGAGTGCTTCGCCCCACAACTCACGATGATCTGATCGGTGCCGTAGGTTAAGCCATTTTCCCGGGCAAATTTCTGCGAGATTGCTTCACGTAACTTGATTGATCCCGCACTTGGCGCGTATTTGGTGTCGCCATTTCTGATGGCCTGAATTGCGGCTTCGCAAATTTCTGCGGGGGTGTTAAAATCTGGTTCTCCGGCGGCAAAGGAAATCACATCAATCCCCTCGGACTGCATTTTCTTTGCCTTTGCAGTGATCGCGAGCGTAGGGGACGGCTGGATCACGCTCATTCTGGTTGCGATTGGTGGAATGCTCACGGTCGAAACTATATTACCCCTGCGTATAATGAGCGCTATGCCCGTGAAAACAATAGCCTTTGGAATCTTGGCGGTCTTGGGCTTGTTTTTCGCGCACATCGCGGTTGGTGGCGGGACATCGGCATCTGGTCCCGAATGGCTCGCCGCTCTTGCCTCTGGCCCGTCCACAGATTCATCGCTTGCTACAATCCTTTGGCAAATCCGGTTCCCCAGGGCGCTGGCTTGCGTATTCGCCGGTGGAATTCTGGGTTCGGTTGGATTCGCGTTTCAGCTCGTCTTTCGCAATCCCCTTGCAGAGCCATTTTCGACCGGAATCTCTGGGGGCGCGTCCGTCCTGGGGGCCTTGGCGCTCGGGCTTGGTTTGAGCGGTTTGGCTCTGGAAGTTGGTGTCGTCGCGGCTTCAATGCTTGGGGGAGGAATTGCACTGATGATCGTGATGGGTGTTGGCGGTGGTACGCGCTCAACGAAAGGTGATCAGCTGATTATCGCGGGGGTCGTCGTCGGGACAGTTCTCGCAAGTATGACAAGCCTGATTTTTCTTATGCAGGGAAAGGATAGCGGGGCACTGATGCGCTGGCTACTCGGTAGCATGACGCCGATGTTTTGGAGTCGAGTCGGGATCCTTGGAGCTGGCGGGCTGGCGGGTTGCGCGTTCTTAGCGACGAGAGGAAAAGCGCTCGACGCCATGGCATTTGGCGATCTCGCCGCCCACGGGATGGGGGTGGATGTTGCGAAGGTTCGACGCGAGGTTTTAGTCAGCGGGACATTAATGACCGGTGCGGCCGTGGGAGCGACGGGGATTATTGGCTTTCTCGGGATGGTCGCACCCCATTTAGCCCGAAGGACTTTTGGTCCAAACTCCCGGCTCGGAATTCCGATGAGCTTTCTCATGGGAGGCGGGATTCTATTGATCGCGGACATCCTGGCGCAGCGCGGGTGGGCTGGAATTGAGCTTCCTGTCGGTGCGGTGACCGCCGTTCTGGGTGGCCCGGTGCTTTACATTCTCTTGAGGAGGCGCGCATGACGCTGGAAGAAGCAATCGAAAAGGAACGCCTCAAAGGGATTGGGCTCCTCACGACGGTTATTGTTCTCATCGTGGTCGTGTTTTTCCTGATCCCTTCACGATTCCTCGGCACCACCATGATCCCCGAGATCGTGGCGACCTGCACGATCCTGTTCGCTCTGCAGGCGGTGAATCGGCGACTGATCACGTGCCGAAAATTTTATGGTGCTGAGGCATTCAAGCGCAAAGAGTTCAGTGGGGTGATCGAGGCACTAGAGCCATTCTTGGGTCGATGGCTTTTGTGGCCGAATGCCCGGTTTGACAAGTCTGGCGAAGTGCTTTACATGCTAACTGTCGCATTCATCGCCGGCGATGAACTACCAAAAGCGCGACAGATCACGGCTTACCTCACCAAATACCGAGCCAATGAGTGGACGCAAAGGGCTCAAAATGCTCTGGATCAAGCGACGCGCAAATCGGCAGATTGAGGCGTGATGTCATCCACAAAGACCATGCGTGCCGCTTCCTCAAAGCTGGTTTCGCCCTGCAGCACCCGCATCATTGCATCAAACTGAATCGGGCGATAACCCAACTTCTCGCCTTCAAGCCGGATGAGTTCCGGTGCAAAATCGTTGAGAATCTGGCTTTGCATGTGGGTCGAGATCGGGAGCATTTCGCTCACCGCAGTGCGCCCGTGGAATCCAGTACCAAAGCATTCCGCGCATCCGACAGGTTTCCAAATGTGGTGCGGTCCTGATTGCCCGGTAGTGCGTTGCAAGATGTCCGATTCGTACTGACTCGCCGTCCGCTGGTTCTTGCAATGCGGGCAAAGCCGCCGTACTAAACGCTGTGCAAACACGCCAATGAGGGACGAAGCCGCCAGATATGGCTTTACACCCATATCTATCAAGCGCGGAATGGCACTTGGCGCGTCGTTCGTGTGGAGCGTGCTCAGAACCAAGTGACCAGTCATCGCGGCGCGGATCGCGATCTCGGCGGTTTCTTGGTCCCGAATTTCACCGACCAAAACCACATCGGGGTCTTGCCGCAGGATCGAGCGTAGTTGGGCGGCAAAGGTCAGGCCAACCTTATCATTCGACTGCGATTGATTGATCCCGTGCATATCGTATTCGATCGGGTCTTCGCAGGTCATGATATTGAGCGATTCATCCACCAGTTCGCCAAGAGCTGCATAAAGCGAGGTCGTTTTGCCGCTCCCTGTTGGACCAGTAACCAGGAACAACCCGTGGGGCTTGCGGATCAACTTCCGGTACATCGCCAGGTTGTGATCGCTTACCCCAAGATCATCAAGAGTCTTGAGTGCCATAGAGCGATCGAGCAACCTCAATGTTATCCTTGATCCGTGGCGGTTTGGCAAGACGCTCACCCGGAAGTCAATTTCCTTACCATTTGACCGCATAGACATCCGACCGTCTTGGGGAATCCGAAACTCCACGATATCCAAATCCGCCATGATGCGAATTCTTGCCGCCACCATCGGGAGCAATGCGCGTGGGAATTCCTGGAATTTCGACAATCTCCCATCCAGGCGGTATCGCACGTCCACGGTCTCCGATCGAGGTTCGATGTGGATATCGCTCGCCTTCATCCGAATCGCGTCTTCCAGAATTTGGTTCACCAATCCGACGACCGGACGGGTGTCGATTCCGGAACGATCAAGATCAATGTCTTCATCATCGCGGTTGCGGGCTTCGACTTCTGACATCGCTTTTTGGACAAAAACGTCCACCGAATTCACCTCGCGAGTCCCATTCTCGTGCTCATCCAGCAGGTACAAAATTCGAGAGCGATTCGCAAGGACGGGTTCGACCCGATAACCGGTGAGGCGGTGAATCCGTTCTAGAGCTTGCGTTTCGCGTGGGCTTGCAGTTGCTACGACCAGTAGATCGCCTTGGAGAAGAACGGGAAGAATTTCGAGTTCCTTGCGCACCTCGTACGGCACCTTCGCCAGAGCGGCTTGGGTGGGTGGAGAATGAGCGAGATTCCATGGTCTTACGCCCTCGTGGGCGGCGAGGGCTTTGAGAAGATGGAGCTCGCTGACCAGCCCGAGGCTCACGACGATCTCATCAAGCGGCTCGCGGGTGCGCTTTTGCAACGACCGCGCCTGGGCAATCTGTTCGGCACTCACCAGCTTATGCGCCAGCAAGACCTCCTCTATCCGGTCACACTTTCGTCCCAATCCTGCCATCTCTCCCTGCAGTAGATATGCCAGGTTCAGCCCGGATTTCTCCCAGTACGGATGCTAGGTTCGGCTCTAATTCAAGCGTTTCAGCCTTTGGAGTCGGCGAACCGATGGAGTAACCTTATACACCGATTCATAACTCGGGATCTCTCTACGGGGTCGTTAGGACCTTCCAGTTTTTTTGCGCAAGAAGGAAACCGATCCCTCCGAAAGCCACGAAAGAAATCAGTACGAAAACTTCGTCAACGTGAGAGCCGGATACACTGGCTGGCTTCTCGGTAAAGGAAATGATCATGCTCTCACCTCCGATCGCCCCAAAAATCAAGAGTGCAATACCGAGAATAACACCTAACCAAGATTTGACGACGTGCAAGATCATTGACTAAAGTTTATCAGAACTCTAGTTGAGGCACTGCATCAATGTCCAATCGTCATTCCGAACCGGAAGGAGGAATCTGACTGGACCTACCCATTGCTAGTAAGTCCACGTCTCACGTGCAGCAGGCGAGTTAGACAAGAGCAACAGCCGAGGACTGTCAGATTTCTCCCTTCGGTTCGAAATGACAGGCGTTAGGTTCGCGCCTCCCTCTTCGCCGACGTCTAAACCAGAGCGTGCAGCCAAAAAAACCGGGCCGCTTCGGAATGAAGCGACCCGGTCTGAAGTTCAAGAGCAAACAGAACCTATTCGCTCTTGAACTTCAGAACCACGCCGCGCTTTTGGATTTCTTCGACGAACCTGGTCCCGGTCACGGCATTTTCGTACCGAATCGCACCGGTTGGAACGTTGCCGTCAGCGACTTCCTTGGCATAGATCGCGACGGAGAATCCGGTCAGGCGCTCCATGCTGGTGAATCCAGTTGCCTCGTCTTCCTTGTCCAAGATATCAATCTGCAGACGAACATTCTTGCCGTCCTTCTTACCGATTCCGACCGCACGCACGGCGCACATATCCTTATCCGGGAACTTGCTATCCAAAGCAGGGCCGAACACCGCATTGAAGACATCCTTAGGAACGATCTTGGTTCCACGAACGTCAATCGCCTCTTCGCCCCAGAATCCGAAGTCCTTGAAAATCCGCATGCGCTCGCAGTGACCTGGGAACCGGATGGTCTTGTAGACATAGTTTTGAACCTTGCCTTCGAAAGTGAACGGCGCGGTGGATGTTCCGCCGGAAGTGTTAAAAGCTTCCATCTTTCCAAGGGTATCAACTTCGAGGTCTTCTAAATCGGCGAGGGTGTCCACGTGGACGATTTTGCCACCGCTGAGAGCAACGGCTTCGTAATCGTATTCTGTGACCAAACCTTCGACGTTGAAGGTGAGCTTGTAATTAAACGGTGGCTTCGGATTTTGAGGCAAAACGCCGCAGTACATCTTGATGGTTTCAGGTTCGTCCATTTGCTCCATCAGAGACATGCCGAGCGAGTTCACCAAACCTGGTGCAAGTCCGCAGTCTGGAACCAAAGAAACTCCAGCTTCCTTTGCCGCGAAGTCCATTTCCAGGGTGACCATCGTGACGTCGGTGTTACCGCCGAGGTCAACCATGTGGGTCCTAGTGGCGATTGCGACTTCGGCGATCTTTGGGTGCATCCAGTAAGGCACGCACGAGATCAGGACATCAACATCGGAAAGAAACGCGCTTAGGCTGGCCTTATCTAGGGCATCAACCTGCTGCGGGTGGCAGAAAGCTTCTCCGGTGAGCTTGTTCACGCGCTCGGAATTCCTGACGGCTTGCTCTAGGCTGACGTCGCCCATCAAGATTTTGGCGGGGGAGGCGAATTTGGCGAGGTCATAAGCGGCTGCAGTTCCCTGCATGCCAGATCCGAGAATGGCGTAAGTTTTACTCATTTTGGTGGGGCTCCGTTGCTCCAATCAAGGCCCAATTGCCTTGAAGAGATCGTACTTGACAGTGTACCAGCGCGTCCTTTGAACCTGCGACGGGGAATATACAGGGATTTTGCGATGTTAACATCGCCTTGATCTACTTGCTATCCGAATTCCGAGGGTAGAGTAGGTGAATGAAAATCATTGCTCTCTGCCTCTTTGCGGCAACTAGCTTTTTGGGATTCAACCTTAACCCAGCCCATAGCCTCGCCAAGCCCGAAACTGCTATCTTAAACGAGATGAACTCAGAACCAGAAAAGAAAGCCGTGATTGATCCAGCGGAAGTGATCGCCCGCGTCCCGAAGGACGGCGACGAAGTCGCAGTTCTTGAAACCGCTCAAGGTCGAATCGTGATCATGTTCTTCCCCGACGTCGCTCCCGGCCACGTTGCCCGCATCAAAGAATGCGTGAGCAAGGACATTTACACCGGAACATTCTTCCACCGCGTGATCCCTGGATTCATGATCCAAGGCGGCGACCCGAACACCAAGGGCGGCGCAAAAGCTGGCGCAGGAACTGGAGGCTACGGCACTAAGCTGAAGCAAGAATTCAGCGCGGTTCCGCACGAGCGCGGGATTTGCTCCATGGCAAGGACCAGTGATCCGAATTCGGCTTCGAGCCAAATCTTTATCATGCACAAGAAGTCTCCGCACCTGGACAATCAATACACCGTTTGGGGCAAGGTTGTCGAAGGGATGGAAGCCGTGGATAAGATCGTGGCTCTTCCAAAGGATCGCATGGATATGCCGACCGATGTTGCGCAGTCTACGATCACTTCGGCGAAACTCGCCAAGTGGCCTTTGAAGTAAGGCTGGGTTTTGGTTTTATGAGAGTCTCCCGTTCGCGGGGGACTTTTTTTGTGTGCCTGTTTATGGTTGTCTTAGAGGGCGGGGTCCTGGAGAAGGTTAGGAGCAAAGGCGAATAACCCCAAGCAATGGGTGAGTCCGGGCAGATTCCTCCCTTCGGTTCGGAATGACAGTGCAGAAGGCACAAAAAACCCTCCAGCGAACTCGCTGGAGGGTTTGCATCATTCCGGGCGGGAGAGGAATTATGCGGTGCCGACGATCTTTTGTGCAACGGTCGGGTCGACTTGGAGGCCAACGCCCATGGTGCTCGTGACGGTCAGCTTAAGAACATAGCGACCCTTGGTGCTGGACGGCTTGGCTCGAAGAACCGCAGAGTATGCGGCAACGAAGTTTTCCATCAACTGCTCATCGGTGAAGCTCTTTCGTCCGATTGGCATGTGAACAACGCCACCCTTATCGGCTCGGTATTCAACCCGAGTCGCGCCCTTAATTTCCTTAACGGCGTTGGCGATGGAGTTTGTGACGGTTCCGTTTCGCTTGTTTGGAGTCTTTGCACCAAGGATCTTACCGATCTTTCCGATCTGTGGAGCCATTTCTTCGGTCGCGAGAATCACGTCGAAATCTTTGAATCCGCCTTGGATTTCCTTGATCAGGTCTTCGTCACCGACAGTGTCGGCGCCGGCTTCTTTGGCTTCCTTGGCTTGGTCACCCTTTGCAAGAACGGCGACCTTCTTGGTCTTTCCGGTTCCGTGTGGGATGTTGGTGGTTCCACGAACGTTTTGATCGCCCTTCTTCGGGTCGATCCCGAGTCGGATTGAGATATCAATGGACTCGTTCATCTTCGTCGTTGCGTTTGCCTTAACTGTGGCGATCGCATCGGCGAGTTCGTAAATCTTTTCTAGATCGTTGTTCTTGAGCAATTCTGTGAATCGCTTGGAGTGTGGCTGAACTCTTTTAACTTGCTTTGGCATTTTGTACCTCCGTGGTCAAACGCGAGCCATCTGGCTTGCTCCCACGAATCCGTGAGTATACCTAACCACTGGACCAGATTCAACCCTTAGTTGCTGCCGATGATACGGTATTGATCCAGTTCTCGGCGAGGCTGAAAATCCTATCCTTGCGCTCTGAATTCAACCGATCAAGACCATAAGTTACGGTTTTCATGCGCGGGTTTCTTTCGAACTCGTCTCTGTGTAGATGGATGAATCGCCAGTAGAGCCCGTCCCAAATTTCCGTCCAAGGTCCAGCTGGGTAATTGCTCATCTTGAGGATGTACGCGCTACCGCTGAGGTAAGGTTTGGTTGCGAAGACCCCTCCATCGCTCATCTGCGACATGCCAAAGACGTTCGGTCCCATGACCCATTCAGCCGAATCCACGAACATCTCCATAAACCAGCGGTAGGACTCCTTGGGTGCGATTCCCGCCATCAGCTGCGTCGCGCCGAGCACCATCAGGCGTTCGATGTGATGGCACCATCCGTAGCGGTTACACCTTGCGATTGCGGCATCCACCGGGGGCAATCCGGTCGTCGCATCCCACCAGCACGCGCCAAGTCGGCGATCATGGTTCCAGTGATTGGTCTGGTCTCGTCCGGTTTCCCCGTACTCCTCGTCGATGCGCTTGATGAATTCTCGCCAGCCGATGATTTGCCGGACAAATCCCTCAAGACCCGCCATGGGCACCTCGTTCTCTCGAGCGAAGGCCAGCGCCTTCTTTACAACCTCATCCGGGGTGAGCAAACCCATGTTGATCAGGGGCGAAAGAGCCGAATGCCATAAGAACGTCTGGTGCTTACAGATCGCGTCTTCGTAAGGGCCGAAGGAGGCGAAGCGTTGCTCCAGAAACTGATCTAGGGCGTAGAGAGCGTCCGCCCGGGTGACTGGCCACGAGAAGCCTGCCAGATCCCCGGGATGATCGGAGAATTCAGTTTCGACCAGGGCAATGACCTCCGTCGTGATTTGATCCGGGGGGAATTGGGGCATGGCTGGAGCAGTGAGCCCTTTCGGGATTTTCTTGCGGTTGTCTTCATCGAACGACCATTGACCTCCAACCGGCTCCAGATCGGAATCCACTAGAATCTCAAGGTCACGCCGTTGGCGTTTGTAAAAATCACCCATCTTCCGGGTCTTTCCCGTTGCATACGAGTTCCAGAGTGCATCTTTGGTTAGGAAGGCTGGCGAACGAACCTCCACTAGCCGGTCACCTAAGGCTCCGGTTAACAGTGTCCGGAAGGGGCGATCGTGGATGGTGTAGGTGTAGATTTTGCCATCGGTCTTTGCTAAGCGGTCTATCAAGTCAAGCTGCTCGGGGTCCCACTTCTTGTACTCAACCCGGCGACCATGCGATTCCAAATCCAGAGCAAAGTGCCGCATTGCCGAAAAGAAAAGGACGACTTTCTGCTTGTGATGTCTAAAACTCGTCGCCAGCGGCCGATCTTCCTGCATCAGGATCGGCAGGCCCCCTGGCAATCCCGGTAACCCATTATAGAGCTGATCTCCCAAAAGCAAAATGCAGTCGCTCACGACTGCACTCTACGACCATTTGAGAAAATTCCTTACTTTGCGATCAATGTGATTTCTTGTGTGGACTTCAGGACCGTAAGTGTTTGAACCTTAACCTTGTGGGTACCTTTTTTCATGCTGAGATTAAATGCCCAAGATCCTTTTTCATCGGCGGCTTTCTTGAATGGCCTTCCTTCATCTATCCTGATCTGAACCCTGGCTCCAGCTGGTGCACGACCCGTGATCACAACGTCTCCAGCAAGAACCTGCCCGTTGTTCTCATGGGAAGTGATCTCCAGAGCCTTGGACATGTTTGCTTCAAAATCAGATTTGATCGTGAACTCGACAGGGTCCGAATTCGCCCCCTTTGTCCCGCCGGTCATCTCATAATATGTCCAAATTGTGTTTGGACCTTCGTCAAAGTAGTGCTCACTCTCCCAATTGCCCTCAGTATCTGCGTTGAGCGTATCGATGGCGTAGCTCTTATTTCCCTTGCGGTCCTGGTCCGTTCTCGCTCGTTCAATCACGACAATACTTCCTGGAGCCGCTTTTCCTTTGATCTTGACGATGGTTTCCTTGAACGTTTTGCCATTTTCCGGCACAAGGATCGTGGGAGTTTCTGGCTTTTGAAAACCCATGATGACCCCAAGTGCCATCAAACCCAGTGCGGAAAATCCCCGCGTCATCGCCCAAGGCCTGAGATTGATTTCTTGATCTTCAAAACTCATGCAAGTTCTCCGAGATCAATCGTGGTGCGCAACTGACTTCGAATGCTTGCAATTTCTATGTCTACGGTTGACAGGGCTTCCTTCGTCTCCTCCGTCTCTGCTTTCGATTGAGTCACGATGACGTCGGCTTCAGCGACCTTGGATCGAAGGGTATCAATTTCGGCGGATGGACCTCGGGTTGCCTTGAGCCGGGCATTTTCTTCTCGCAGCCGACCAAGTTCAATCATTTCGTAGCGTAATCTCCTCAAGTCGGCCAGCGTTCCTTCCATTGACTTTCGGATGCCTTCGTTTTCCCTTCGGGAATCCTCTAGATTAGCGAAGAGCTCATTCACGCGTTTTCGCATCGGGTCGATCTCTGAGTTTGAGTTAACCTGTTCGGCGACTGACTTTTGCAAACGTTCAATTTCCGCTTGCGCTTCTTCAAGCTTTTGAGCGGCCTCGGCAAGAGATTTCGCCTCACGTTGCACGCTTGCTAGTTCGTTTCGCACCCGCTCGGCTTCCGCTTTAATTTCATCGAGCGATGTTCGAGCTAGACTGGAATCCTCCTTTGTGGACTTCAGCTCGGCGGCGAGGGCTTCGATCTTTTCGCTAAGGCTTGCCTCTCGTTCGGCGGCCTCATCGGCTTGATTTTCGGCATCATTAAGGAGCTTTTTGACGCTTTCAAGCTCAGACTGAACATCCTGACTTCCGATCTCCCTGCTGGATTCGACCTCTTTCTGGAGCATCATGATCTCCCCTTGCTTTTCTCGCAATAGGTTCTGAAGCTCTTCACTTCGAGCCTTGGTATTCGCAAGCATAGTGCTAAGATTTTCGACTTCCTCGGCTTTGGCTTTTTCTTCGACTAGCTCCGCAGAAAGCTTTGAGATTTCGTTCTCGGCGTCCTGAAGTTTCGCTAGAATATCTCCGGATTCAAACGACCTACTTTGAAGGCTCTCGAAAGCGTATTCTTTTTCTGAAAGCTTATCCATCAATGTGCTGATCTCTGCCTGGGCGCATTCATATTTAGTGAGATACTCGCGGGCTTCATTTTTCGCTGCGATTACGTCGGCGATTTCGGTGCTGTTTTCAGCGAGTTTGGCTTCAAGGGTGGAAATCTTTTCTTGGGCGGAACTCAACTCTAGCTGAAAGACCTCGCCTATATTAGCCGCAGATGAGAATCTTGCAAGCTTCTGCTCAAGAGTCTTTATCTCGGCTTGGGCTTCTTCCCATTGGCTTTGATAGGCCTGAGCTTCTTCGGCTACACTTTTAAGTCCCGCTAGCTGAACATCGCGCTCCGCCATATCCGCTTTCAGCCTTTCGAGGGCATCCTGAGCAGATTCAAGCTTGGCCAGATAAAGCTCGGCATTTTTCGCGGCGTCGCGTACAGACTCAAGCTCCCGCTTCGAATCGTTGAGGCGAATCAGGAGTTGCTCACGTTCACGTTGAAGGTCCTCGGTTTCCTTGGAATGGGCGGTGGCCTCCCGAAGCGCTTGTTCCAGTTGAATCTTTTCCGCGTCCAACTGCGCTTTACCCCTCATCAGAGTCTCAATCTGCTGATCCTTAGTCGCGAGTTGGATTGTGAAATCATCGGCATCAATGCTTTCGGAAGTGTTTGCACGTGCGTTCGAAAGGGCATCCTCCAGCGTCCGAATTTTGAAATTGAGTCCTTCGACCTCGTCTGCCTGAGTGCGCATGTTCTGCACTAATTTGCGAAGGTGCTCGTTCTCAGTGAGAAGCTGAGCTCTGGCTTCGTCGTCGCCATTAGAATTCGCTTTGAATGCAGTGGCTTCCTGGAGTTCCCGGGCAAGCAATTCGGCCTGAGATGCTCTTGATGTCGTGGATTGAAGTTCGTTTTCAAGATGCTCAATCCGGTGACGGAGAAGTTCAGCCTCGCCAGAAGCGTTGGGGAGAGTCGAAACTTGTTGTTCTAGAAGAGCCTTTGCATCCCTCTCGGCTTGCAGTTGCTTGGTGAGCTCTTCCATGCGCTGGACATAAAGCGTGGTATCCACTTCTCCGGCCGCGACTGGGGTTCGACTCTCTAGTTCTGAGATTTGACTCTCGGCTTCCTCTAATTTTTTTCGAAGAGCAGTAGCTTCTTGAATCTTTTCGGCAAGCGCACGGACTTGGTTTTCCGATGATCCAGTTATCTTTTTGAGCTTGCTACCAATCCAAAAATAATCAACGATGAACACGAGCAATGCCGTGCAACCAACCGCAAGTAAAAGTTGTCCAGTTTCGTTCAAGAGATTTCTCCGTGCGTGTGAGTTCCAGGTACCCGGGTAATCCACAACCCGAACATCCTTCGGATGCACGCATACACGTATATTTATCGGCTCCTTTCTTTAGAACCTATATGGCGGACGGAAAATTCCTTTCTCGGTTACAATCGCAGAAATTAGGTCATTTGGCGTGACATCAAATCCAGGGTTCCAAACCGGACAACCCGTTGGTGCAACCTGTTGACCTTCGATGTGGGTAATTTCACTTGCATCACGTTCCTCGATTGGGATATGGGTGCCATCGGGAATTGTCGGGTCAAATGTACTGCTTGGCGCAGCGATGACGAACGGAACTCCAAAGTGCTTTGCCAAAATCGCCAGCATATACGTTCCGATCTTGTTCGCGGTATCGCCATTCGCCGCAATCCGGTCCGCTCCGGCAACGATGAAATTGACCTTCCCTTGACTCAGCAAACTTGCCGCCGATCCATCCGGGATGCTCTGGAAAGGAATCTGATCCTTCATGAGCTCCCAAGCGGTCAGCCTCAATCCTTGCTGACGGGGGCGAGTTTCACAGGAGTACACGTGCTTTACCTTTCCTTGCGCAAAACCCGTCCGAATGATGCCAAGCGCTGTACCATGGCCCGCGGTGGCCAGCGAGCCGGTATTGCAGATCGTGAGCACAATCGCTTCGTCTGGGAGGAGAGTCGCCCCGAATTCGCCCATCGCGTGGTTCATCTCGAGGTCTTCTTGCTCAATCGCGATCGCTTCTTGCAGCACCACGTCAGGATCAAATGATGCTAATCCAGCGATGCGATCAAGCGCCCAAAATAGATTTACTGCCGTTGGGCGGCTCGCTCGAAGAATCGCATCTGCCTCAGCTCGATCTTCGCCATGTTTTGCGGCCAGAGCCATGCCGTACGCCGCCGTGACTCCGATTGCAGGAGCCCCACGGACGACCATATCGCGGATTGCCTCCGCCGTCCTCGCGGCTGAATCGAGGACGATCCATTCCTCGCGCACTGGTAAAACGCGCTGATCAATCAAATGAAGACCGGCTTCATCCCAAAACAATGGACGGATACTCACGTCATTTAAAGTACCCGTAAGCGTGGTGATTGAACACGATTTCAACGTAGAATGACCTTACATGAAAATCCTTGTCTTCGAAGATAACCTCATTTGGAGTAGCCGATTACTACAAGGGATTCGCGGCCTCGGACACGAGCCTGTGTTGCTCAAAGCAATTCCAGAAGATTTTCAGGGAGCGGTTGCCGCGATCGTTAACCTGAGCAGCCCGACGATGCCCGTCGAGGATATCTTGCCCGCTCTTCGCGGAACGGGGATCTTTATCATTGGTCATGCTGGGCACAAGGAAAATCCTCTCTGGGAAAAGGGGCGCGAAGCCGGTTGCGATACCGTGGTCAGCAACAGCACCATCACCCACAAATTGGCGGATGTTTTGAACACGATTCCCCAGTAAATTCGTCATAACGAAATTGCGCCTGAGGACCATGAATTTTCCCTAGTGAATCTACTAGGTTTGGAGTGAAAACTTGCGTTTCTTAACATAACTATCGGATACTCCTCTTGACTGCAATGTAAAAGGAGATTTTTTTATTGCATTTTCCGCTTTTGTTTTGAGGCAACCTCTCTCCGAGCTTGCCTCTTTTTCTTTTTTCGATCCCGCCATTTCGATCATAATAGGTTAAATGGTGCCGCACGATAACCAGGCACCGCGAGCAAAGGCGCTATGAACAAGGTTTTTCCAGATGCAGCATCCGCCCTCAAGGGTTTGACTTTTGACGGCATGACGGTAATGAGCGGCGGCTTCGGCCTATGTGGAATCGCCGAGCACCTGATCTTAGCCTTGCGCGAAACCGGCGTCAAGGATCTCACGGTGATCAGCAACAATTGCGGCGTCGACGACTTTGGGATGGGGCTCTTGCTCCAGACACGTCAGATTCGGAAGATGGTCAGCAGCTACGTCGGCGAGAATGCGGAGTTCGAGCGGCAATTTCTCAGCAACGAACTGGAGCTTGAATTTAATCCCCAAGGGACTTTGGCAGAGCGGATTCGCGCAGGTGGTGCCGGAATCCCGGCTTTCTTTACCAAAACTGGATATGGGACGGTGATCGCAGACGGCAAGCCAGCCCAGCAATTTGATGGCGAATGGTACGTGATGGAGACCGCCCTCAAGGCCGATCTCAGCATCATCAAAGCCTGGAAAGCGGACAAGATGGGGAACCTGATCTACCGAAAAACCGCCCGCAACTTTAATCCCATGATGGCAACCGCAGGCAAAGTCACGGTCGTTGAGGTCGAAGAAATCGTCGAAGTTGGCGAACTAGATGCGGACAACATCCACACTCCTGCAGTGTTTGTGGATCGGATCGTGCTTGGGACGAGTTACGAGAAGCGCATCGAAAGGCGAACAACGACGCCGAGGTGACCTTTCTGAAAGTTGTTTCTTTCTCTAAGGGAAATCCTGGAAAGAATTTGGAGCGGGTAGCGGGAATCGAACCCGCATGATCAGCTTGGAAGGCTGGAGCTTTACCACTAAGCTATACCCGCTCGTGTGGTAGAGCAAGAGAATACCCAAGCCGCAGCGGGTTTGACAAGTGTGTCGCGAACAACCCTCGCACAAAGTTCCCAAACAATCCGCTCAGTCTGGTACCTAATCTACGTGCCTGAGCCGCGCTACAGATAAGGTCGAGGATCAGAAATGACTCCGTTGAGCGCCGTTGCGGCGGCTGTAATTGGGCTGACCAAGTGCGTGCGGCTACCCGGGCCTTGGCGACCTTCGTATGGTCGATTGCTTGTACTCGCACTACGCTCGGTCGGGCGAAGAATGTCACCATTCATGCCGAGGCACATTGAGCATCCGGCGTGATGCCACTCGAATCCGGCTTCTTGAAAAACCGTATGCAATCCTTCTTGTTCGGCGAGTTGCTTAACCGCTTCGCTGCCAGGCACGACCATCGCCCGGACTCCCGCAGCGACGTGGTGACCTTTTACAACCCTTGCAGCATCGCGCAAATCTTCAATCCGGCTATTGGTACATGAGCCAATGAACACAGTGTTGATCTTGTAATCAGCAATATTCGTACCAGGCTTGAGGCCCATGTAGCTTTGGGCGCGGGTTTCAGCGGGGTCCTTCGGTTCGGGGATGATGCCATTCACATCCACCGTCATCGCCGGAGTTGTGCCCCAACTCGCTTGCGGCGCAAGCGTGCTGACGTCAATTGACTCAAGACGGTCGTAGCTCGCGCCCTCATCGGTTTTAAGCAAGCGCGCAGAATCTACCATTTGGTCGAATTTTTCGCCTTTCGGAGCAAATGGCCTATCTTCGGCAGCAATGTAATCGAACGTCACGTCGTCTGGAGCGATGAGCCCAGCTCGGGCACCCATCTCGATGCTCATGTTGCAGATCGTCATCCTTCCGCTCATGGGGAGACTCGTAATCGCCGGACCAAAATACTCGGCAACGTACCCGGTACCGCCCGAAGCCCCGAGCTTGCGGATCACGGCAAGGATCAAATCCTTTGCGGTCACTCCAGCCGGGATCGTCCCGGTGAACTCGATTCCAAGGGACTTTGGCTTCTTGTTCATCCGCAAGGTCTGAGTCGCCAAAACATGCTCAACTTCGGTCGTCCCAATCCCAAATGCAAGTGCCCCAAAAGCCCCGTGGGTGGAAGTGTGCGAATCTCCGCAGACGATGGTTAGACCCGGAAGCGTGATCCCGAGTTGTGGTCCGATGACGTGGACGATCCCTTGCCGGGCATTTTGGTAGCCGTAGAGCGGAACCCCAAATTCTGCGCAATTCCGTGAGAGCGCATTCAGCTGCTTTCCGCTGAGGGTGGAATCGTCAATCGGCCGACCATCTGTGGGAACATTGTGATCAACCGTGGCAAAAGTGAGGTCCGGCCTGCGAACTGGACGACCAGCCTCTCGAAGTCCGTCAAAAGCTTGTGGACTCGTCACTTCGTGCACCAAGTGTCGATCAATAAAGAGCAGATTCCCACCGCCATCCAGCGAAGTCACTACGTGCTTATCCCAAACTTTGTCGAACAGCGTCGTTGCCATATGATTCTATTATCCCGGATTCCACGGTTTCGCGACTATTCGGCATCTTCCCGCGGCACGTACTCAAAGGTTTTGAACCAATACGCACTTAAGCCCATCATCAAGATAAACCCGATAACCAAGATCGAAACCGAAACCATCGGCGCGATATTTGCGGTCTGGGCACTCCCGCCAAGGAGGGTTGGGGCGGCTTCTGGCTCCGTCTTTCCGGCCTTTGCCAGATTCGACATGTGCCATTGGATCGATGTCAAAAAGATCTCGCCCGGCATGTTTGGCACCAATGCCTCCCACCCGAAAGCGTAGAGCAAGCAGTAAATCATCGCCCGGTTCAGGATCAGAGAGACGAACAGGAACAGCCCACCATACGCAAATGCTCCTAACCACGAAATTCCGATTTCGCGCATCGGCAATCCGCCGGGCGCGCCACTCATCATCCAAAGGACGAGGGTCACCAAGGTACTCAAAATCCCGACTGCCGTAATCGAGGCCAAGGCACGCGAGATGATCAGCACCGGTCTTGGAATCGGACGCGTGAGAAGGTAAACAATCGTGCGTTGCTCAACCTCGCTCGCGATCACCCAGGTGCTGTAAACCGCGCTGACAATCGCGGTGACCCGGAATCCCATCATCGAGATCAGGCGGTCAAATTTCATCGTGGAGGTGTCGCCCTTCACGAAGTAATTGATCGTGTAAGCCAGGATCAAAATCGCAATGATCCCGAAGACCCAGATCATGAGCTTTTTGAGGGCGGTGAATTCGCGAATGCTGGAAGTGTAAAGATAAGCAAACATAAAAAATTTAGCCCCCCACCAGGTATCGGAACACCGATTCGAGGTTGTTGTCTGGACTGGTAAACGCGGTCACGCGGAGGTTACGCTCGACCACCAACTTGGCAAACGAAGTATAAAAGCCTTCGGCATTTTTCACCTCGACATTCAAAAAGTCGCGGTCAATTTCGAGACTAATCACATCGGGGTTGACTGCCAGCATTCCGGCGATCGCCCGCGGCTCGGGGCTCTCAATCTGAATCCGATGCGGGTGCTTATCAATCAGAGAGCGGATCGTCCTGAGGTCGCCGGTCGCGAGTAATCGCCCGCGGTGGAGAAGGAGGATGTTCTTCGTCAATTGCTCAACCTCGTGCAAGATGTGGCTACTGACTACGATCGCTTTGCCTTCTTCGGCAAGCTGTCCCAGAACATTGATGAACTCGTGACGCCCCACCGGATCAAGGCCGTTAAGCGGTTCGTCTAGAAGGATGGTTTGCGGATTGTGGAGCATCGCTTGAGCGAGTTTGATCCGCTGGCGCATGCCTTTCGAGTACCCGGCGATCTTCTTGTCGCATCGGTCAATCATGCCGACGAGAATGAGCGTTTCCTCGGTTCTGCGCTTAGCTTCAACGGCATTGAACCCCTGAAGTCTTGCCATGTGGTTCACAAACCACCGACCGGTTTGGTCTTCGTAGAACTTATCAATTTCGGGGCAATACCCGAGCTTGCGGAACACGTTCGGATTGGCAAAAGGCTCTTCACCATCAATCAATATCTGCCCAGCGGTCGGTTTGATTTGCCCGGTGACCAGGCGCATCATGGTGGATTTCCCGGCACCATTCTGACCGAGCAACGCGGTAATCCCAGCAGGGATAACGCACGAAACGTCGTTCAAACCAATAACTAACCCATACCAGCGCGAGACGTTTTTGAGCTCGATCATCGGATCACCTCAACGGCCTTTACTCGGCTCGCAAAAATATACATGCTAATTCCGGTGATCGCGAAGACCGCCAGGAGCAGGGGGATGAGTGGAAGCGGGGGAATTGGTTCAAACGAGCGAGCATTGCCAGCGAGGGAGAATGCCATTCCGCCATCCGTGTTTAGAATGGATTTGATGAGGGCAATATGAACTCCATCGATACTGCAGTACGAAAGCTGGCCAAGAATCGGCGGAGCCTTTCCTTCCTGGGCAACCCAAGCCCCTTTTAGCGCAATCGTCACTACATATGGCACCAGATAAAGTGCGGCATAGGCGACTCCGGCAATGCGACCGTTCTTGACGATGGAACTGAGGGCAAGCATAATGCTTGAGCTAAAAGCCGCGGCCAACCCAACCGCAATGAGAACCTTTGGCAAGAGGAACCAATCATTCAAAAATCCATACGAACGATAGCTCAGCGCTCCATTCAGGTAGAAGAGCAAACTCGGTAGCGCCATCGCTGTAAACATCGGAATGAAAACCCCGGCGAACTTTCCGATCACGTAGTCACGAGGCTTGCACGGCTTACTTAGGTAGACCAGCAGGGCATTTGCGCGGTTATCATTCGCGATTGATCCTGCTCCGACAAGCAGCAACAGCAACATGAAGATCAGCTGACCAAAGCTATATCCGTGAACAAATTCGTTCACCCACTTGGCTCGTGCCAAAAGATCGAGCTGACCAGAGGCAATTCCGTCAGACTGCCGATTGAACGAGTCTGCAAAGAAAAAGATCGTGAGGATGACGACGTAATACCAGGAAGCAAACGCAGTACCCACCCAGAAGATCCGCTTCCGAATCGCAATCATGGTGGACACACGACCGATGACCCACCAACGTCGTCGGGGCGGATCGAGCGGGCCGTTGTAGCCGCGATAGGTTAAGTCTGAAATAGGATTCATGGCTTGATGGCCTCCAGGAAGGCTTCTTCGAGTGAGCGTGTAGCGAGGTGGAGACTTCGAACCTCGGCACCACTTTCGATGGCGGATTCGAACAGGATTCGTGAAACTTTCTCGGGCTCGAGGTTCGCCTGAACCCGGTAATGGTAGCGGTCTGCCATTAGGATTTGAATGCCTTTGGCGGCAATCGCATTCGCCCAAGCTGGACTCGGGTCCTTAAGTTCGACGTCTACCGGCTGACCTTGTATCTTAGTCAGATCTTTAATCATGCCCTGCATCCGAATCTGACCGCCAACGACAACGACAACCTGATCGCAAGTCCGCTCAATGTCTTTCAGCAAGTGGCTCGAAACAATCACGTTGACATCCTTGCCGTGCGAAACCGAGCGAATCAATTCCAACATCTCTTCGCGACCTTTCGGGTCTAGTCCGTTGGTGGGTTCATCGAGGAGTAATAGTTTTGGTCCGTGAACCAGCGCTTGAGCCAGCTTGATCCGCTGCTTCATCCCGGTACTGAATGTTTCGACATTTCGGTATCGCGCTTCACCAAGACCGCAGTATTCCAGAACTTCGTGCGCTCGACGCAACGCCTGGTTTGACGGCATTCCAGCCAATTCACCCGCGTAGGCGACAAAGGCAACCGCCGGCATTCCAGGAATGTGGCAATCTTGCTCCGGCATCAGCCCGACCAATTGGCGGATTTGGGAGGATTCTGTTTCTAGGTCTGCCCCCATGACGGTCGCTCCGCCCGAAGTCGCCTTCAAAAATCCGAGCAGGTACTTAATCAGAGTGGTCTTTCCGGCACCATTCGGGCCCAAGAGACCAACGCACCCGGTCGGAATGTTGACGCTAACATCATTCAGCGCGGTAAAGGCCCCATAGCGGATGGTCAAATTTCGGACGGTCGCGACCGAAGCCATCGGGGGAGCAGCAGATACGGGGGTTGTCATAAGAATGGTCTACTTAGATTTGAGAGCGGTTTTCCAACCAGCCGCAATGGCAATGATACTCAGGATGCACCACGAAATGGCCCAGGCCACCGCTGGGATGCGGGTGATGCTCTCCATAATCTCGGCATCGTTGTTGACGGACATTGAAGTTGTGATTTGCAGAAGATTGAGCAAGGCCCACCCAGCGGTGAGGCAGCCTTGAAAGCCTAAAAACGCAACAAGTCCGGTCTGCAACTCGCCCTTTGCCTTGAGTCCGGCCCAAAGCAATACCGCCGCCCAAGCCGCACCGGAAAGTAACCCGACCAGATCGCCACGGACAAACACGACCATGCTCAGCACCATCATCCCGCCCAATCCGATCAACGCGGTTTTTGCATTTTTCTCGCTCCGGCAGCACGCAACGAGCCATCCACCAGAGATCGCCGAGCCGACATAACCAGCGGAAGCGATCAAGAGGAGATTTCCGCCCGAAACCGGGGTCACTCCCGAGCCATTGGTGAAGACTTTAATGTACTGAACCGAACCACCTGTAGCGAGAGCGATGATTGCATGACAGAACTCGTGGATATGCGTGTTCAGGTAGATCAGCGGGATGAGCACAGGCTGAGTCACCGGGATCACCCACATCAAAAAAGCAATCGCAGCAAGACCAAACATGCCGTTGAGACTCAGCCTTTTTCCTCCTGCCATGGGGTTCATTACGTTCATATCTGAGAATCGGTTGTAAAAAAGTGAAAGTTTTTGCGACCAAACGGAACGTGCAAACGTAATGAGGGTAACCCGAATCAGAGCGTGAGTTCTGTGGCAGGGTCTTGTTAGGAGAAAATTATGTCAAAGAAACTCATCTCGATGTTGTTGCTCGCCCTTACTTTGGGCACAGTTCTCGCTGGTTGCTCTGGCGGCGGCGAAGCTGCTCCAGCTGAAGGCGAAAAGCCAGCCGAAGGCGCTGCTGCAACTGACGCTGAAAAGCCAGCCGAAGAAACGAAGTAATTTAGGTTTCACACCTAGATCCCGACAAGGGGCTGCTCAACATGGCGAGCGGCCCCTTTTTTTTGTTTGATCAACCTCTTTGATCGCGTGAAGCGCGATCGTCCCGCCGCAATTGCGGTGGAGATATTTTCGGTTTAGGGGCAATTTTCGTTTTCTTGGAATCACGATTCCGCATTTGGAACATGTGTACTCGACGATCTGGCGTGGCTGGTTTCTTTGGCAATCATAGCGATGATAGACCTGGGGATCCGCACCAAGATCGCGCATCGCTTGTTGCCAAGCCGGACCATGGTTGAGTCCTCTTCGTCCGAATCGGGCAAATGCCAGCAGGTGGGCATACTCATGGACGAACGTGGATCGGAGCTTTTCAGCGTCATCCAGAACATGCTTGCTCAAAGCGATCGTGAATGTGTTCGCGTTTGCAGTTCCAGCGGTGGTGCGATATCCGCGCCATTCGATTTTTGGTCTCCGGGGCAAAGGATGCGAACGCATCAGGCTTTCGAGGCAATCTTCGGCAAGTCGGTGCAGGAAGTCCGGACAAACTGGTGGCGCGATCAAAATCCGCCCATTCCTCCCATCATTCCTCCGCCGCCGCCAAAGTCTTCCGCAATTCCGAACCACTTCTTGGTTTTGTATTTATCACAAATTTCTTGGATCAGCCCGTCGGTTTTCTTGCCTGCCTGGTCAATTACCTCGCTTGCGCCCTTCATTTCGTACAGGTCCGCGACGACATCCTTCTTGGCTTGAGGATCGTCGCTTGCTAGGGCTTTTTCGACTGAGCCCATCAGGTCGCCCATCATTCCGCTCGTTTCGCTCAGCGCGATTTCGTAAGCCTGCCGGATCGGTTCGCATTCCGTTGGCGGGGGCATCGCGTTGAACTGGTCGCGCAGGTTGCGCCAATCGGTTCTGGCCTGTTCGAATTCTTTGTGAACGGCAACTGCGCTGGTTTCCTGAGGATCTTCGTTGCTGTTCGGATCACTACCCGCGATTTCCTCGAGCATCTTCATGGCATCGCCCATCTGGAGTCCGGCCATTGTCGCCGTGAAACTGCCGATTTGCCTCATACTCAACCGGCGACGCTCGCGCTCGGTTTTCTCCAAATGCTCAAGCCAGGCCTTGATATCCGCTGGCATTTCAGTGTTCTCGGGAGCCGGTGATCTCTCTCGCCGGGTGAGCTCTTGCGGCTTTGGCTCGAGTCTAAGCAGATCTGGGCTGGGAGGCTTTGCTTCGACTCGTAGCAGATCGGGTTTTGCCGCCGCTGCACGTTGCCTCAGCAGTTCCCCGTAACCAAAACCGAACGCTCCGAGTAACAAACAACCCACGATTCCAATAGTCCACCACGTCTTCTGAGCATTTGGCTGTGGGGGTGGCATTCCAGCGTAGTTTTGAACAGGCTGGGCGGGAATAGGCTGGGAAATCGCTGGCAGAGGCGCGCCGCACGACATGCAAAATTTTCCTTGCGGTGGGTTCTGGGCGCGGCACTTTGGGCAAATGATCATTTCAGCGAGGACCTTACAGAAGTTTAGACGTCATTAGCGCTTTAGGTGGTCGAAATCGGCCGCATTTCGCAAAAATTTGTTTTACGTGCAAAAGTCTATTGGAACGATTTTGGAATTTTGGACGACTATGGAATATATCCTCATACAAAGGCGAGGACTAACACGATGTCAGCATTTGAACCTTCTGGACACGGACTCCATGGCCTCTTCTCGGAGGTTGTTCATGACGCCTTCATTTCTAGCCTCGGGCAAAGCGACGAGGAAATTGAGCTCTATCTTGCCGGCTTGCTCAATCGGTTTGTCCATACTGACCAGATTTTCTCGATTAAGGATGCCAGTGGACGCCCAATTGTAAGCATCACGGAAATGCTCAACGAGGGCGACGTTTTGCTCAATGCCAATTCGTTTGAACGCGAACGAGAAGTCCATCGCCATATCGGGGACTTCATCCTCTTTTGGAGCGGAATTTTCCCGGACTTCTTGACCAAAATGCGGTTTTCGATCGCCGGGGATATGATCGTGAATCTGCCAAAGCAGGCACAAGAATCGTATCACGTTGTGAGCTTGTTTGAACTACCGCCCCACGACACTGAGGCTCCAAAATTCCGGAAGCTCAGTTCCCACTTCATCGAGTATCAGTATGCGCTTCAGCAAGTGAGGGCGACGCTGGATTTGCCTCGGTTGAATTGACGACCGAAGGCACGGCGAAAGTGGGGCCATCCGAACTAAAATGATGCTATGCGCATCAAGCCCAAGGCTTTAAAACCCGGCGACACCCTTGCCGTAGTCTCCCCAGCATCCGGGATTGACCCGGAAAAAATGCACCAGGGACTAGCTGTCCTCCATGATGCTGGGTTCAAGACCAAGCTCATGCCGCACGTCCTGGATCAGGAATATTATCTTGCCGGAAATGACGAAGCCCGAGCATCTGACCTGATGTCGGCATTTAGCGACCCGGAAGTTTCGGCCGTGTATTGCTCACGAGGAGGCTATGGCTGCGCACGATTGTTTCCCTACCTGGATCTTGACAAGATGGTGAATTCTCGAAAAATGCTGATCGGGTTTAGCGACATCACCACGCTTCACATGGCTTGGCAGAGACGAAATGGAGTGAGCATCCATGCGCCGATGGCGCTGACGCTAGCTTCCCAGCGCGAGCCATGGGTTTATGATTCATTTCTTAGACTCCTCGTTGGCGACCCCGTGATCGCGGATGTCGTGCCAAAGGCTGAGGTTGTCGTTCCAGGTATCGCGACCGGGACTCTCGTTGGGGGTTGCATGATTCTGATTTGCGATGCAATGGGTACTCCGGAACAAATTGACACGAAAGGGAAAATCTTGGTACTGGAAGACGTTGATGAGAATCCGCATAGAGTGGATGCGATGATGACTCACCTCCTCAACGCTGGAGTTTTGCAGGAGTCGGCGGGCGTCATTGTTGGTGAAATGACCCGGACGGATGAACGATCAGACCAAACGATTGGGGCAAAACCATGGCGCGACATCGTTTCTGAGCGTCTTATCAAGGCTGGTGTTCCGTCTATGTTAATGTTCCCATTTGGTCACATGAAGCAAATGCTTAGCATCCCGCTGGGGATTACCGCCCGGATGGATGCCGAACGCGGGACCCTGACCTACCTAGAAAATCCATGCGACGTTTAACTCTTGCCCTTTTTGCGCTCAGTGCAGCGATCTCCCAAGCTCAAAGCTGGGAAAAGCTAATCACCCCTGGCATGAGCTACCGGATGGAAATTGACTCCAAGGCACCCAGGTTGATCCATGTCCTTCGCTTTAATGTCGGCGCACCAGGTTTGTTTGCTCGAAGCGAAGTCGCCCGTGGGCAAATTTTTGGGGCGCCTGGAAACGACGCTCGCGAAACCATGTCCAGCATGGTTCAGCGCACAAGTGCCATCGCTGGCATCAATGGCGACTTTTTCCCTGCGAGTGGTGAGCCACTCGGAGCCATGGTACGCGATGGACAACTCTTGAGCCGACCATTTCCGGGAAGAGCGTCGATTGGCTGGGGGCCATTGGGGGCGAAAATTGCGCTCAGCGATTGGTCAGGCTCAATTAGTCTTGACGGTGCTCCAGCGATTGCGCTTAATGGCATCAACGAAGACGCGAGAGCTGATCAGTGGGTCCTCATGACCGATGCCGCCGCAGAAGCAAAAGCCGCAGCGCCCTGCACCTATGTTGTGATGAAAATGGACACTCTCGGCCTGAATCCAACCGGAAACGCGCGGGGCAAGGTTGTGCGCGTGATTCAAAATCAGCCAAGTGTAAAAATTCCGGAAGGTCACTTTGTGCTCGTCGGGCAAGGCAAAACCGCGGAAGTTCTGAGCGAGACATCACTCATTGCAAATGCCTTGATTCGTTCAAATATGACCGGCTTCGACTGGAACGCAATTGATAATGTCATTGGCGGCGGTCCGATGCTCATCAAAAACGGTCAGGTGAAAATTGACTTCCAGACAGCGAGCTTTAGTGAGAAGTTCAGCACCGACCGCCATCCCCGCACTGCCGTGGGCATCAGCGCCCAGGGCGATTTGATTTTCGCAGTCGTGGACGGTCGCCAAACGATGAGTATCGGTTGCACTTTGCCGGAGATGGCTTGGATTATGCAAGGGTTAGGCTGCCGAGATGCCATTAATCTTGATGGCGGCGGCAGTTCCACAATCTCCATCTTTGGTCAAGCTGTGAATCGCCCAAGCGACGGGATCGAGCGGAAGGTCTCGAACGGAGTTTTATTCTTCGGACCGAGGCCAGAAAATACTCCGCCATTCGTGATTCAAGGTCCTGGACAACTCACGGCTGGGAAGTTGCAAGCATTTCGTGCGATTACAAGCACGAGTCAAGTCATTCCAACGCGAGAAGTATTCTGGAGCGCGATGGGCCCGGGCGGATGGGTTGACCAAAGCGGAGTCGTCCGTGCTCTCGGCGAAGGGGCGATCACTCTGACCGCAACCTACCGGGGCGCGAAAAACACCCTATCGGTTCGGGTCGTCCCCGTCACAGATGAACCTGCTCCCTAGGCGTCGTACACGCCTAACCAAAAGGTTAGGCGTTCTTTCGGTGCCGACTGGAGAGAAGTTTGGTCCGGTCTCGATATTTATTGACCGTCCGGCGAGCCACATCCACCCCGCGATCGGAGAGCATTTGGGCGATCTTCTCGTCGCTGAATGGATGCTCAGGGTCTTCTTTGGCTAAGATTTCCGTGATCATTTGCTGAACGCGCAAGGCTGGCTTGAAGAAGACCTCAAACGAAACCACTTCACCATTCAGCAGCTGTATGTGCTTTCCAGCGGTAGCTCGGCTAATGGTACTTTCGTGCAAGCCCAAGTCGGCGGCAACCTTTCTGCGGGTGAGAGACTTCAAGAACCGATATTCCCCGGTCGTGATGAACCCGCTTTGATTCTGGATCAGGTAGTTTCCGAGCTTCGTGAGCGTGATCGCGCGCTGGGTGAGGGCGTCAATGAACCCTTTTGCCCGATTGACGTAAGTCGAAAGATGGCGTTTTTCGTCTGCCTCGGCGGCGGCTCCGTTTTGAATTCGGAGCATATGCTCGCGGTAGGCGTGACTGATGATCAGGTCTCTGGCATCAATTCCAGGAATCTCAACCGACCATCCGAAGTCATCCTTCACGATCTTCATATCCACCGGAACCGAAGTCGCCTGATTCGAAATGTGGATATTGGAATCACGCTCAAATTGATCGGCTGGGTACGGTGAGCAGCCGCGAATAACTTCTAGCGCGCTTTGGATCACATCGGGAAGCACCTTGAACCTTCTGGCTAGCGCCCGGATGTTCCTGTCCACGAGTTCATCGAAGCAGTATTTGGCGATGTTGTAGGCGATTTTTCCTTCGAGGGTGTCGGCACGACGGAGCTGGATCACCAAACATTCCTGCAGATTCGACGCCCCGACTCCGCATGGCTCGCAATCCTTCAGGGCATTGATCACAAATTCTACATCGTCCATGTCGAGGTCGTGATCCATCGCGATTTCTTCAGCTGGAGTCACCAGATACCCTCGATCATCAATCGAGTGGATCACGATTTGAATCACTTTGGCGTACTTGCTATTCAGTACTGCGCCAAGCTGTCCCTCAAGGCTCTCTTCAAGCGTGTGAATGCTCCTAGTCAGATCCGTCCAATCGGTTTCAGACGCGTCATTGGGCTGACTTCGGTGAAACTCTCGGTCCTCGCTTCCAGGCTTTAGCTCGCCTGGATTTACGGTTTTGAGGATCGTTTCCAGGTACATCGGCTCACCGTCGGAGTCTAGCCAGTCCAGAGCGGGGTTCTCAACGAGTTCTGTTTCGATCGCGGTACGCACTTCGAGCGAGGACATTCCGAGGAGTTGTCCTGAGAGCACGAGCCGAGGGTCTACCCTGAGCTGAAGTTTTTGTAATTGGTCTGTTCGAAATCCGTTTTGCATCCCTGCCATCCTTTCGATGATTTAATATCGGAGGAATTGGGATGCCAGTCTCAGCCGCATAAGTACTAGAGTTTTTTGGTTCGAATCGTTTGGGTAGTTCGGGAGCTCGGGCGGTACAGCTTACTATTCTTCAAAGCACGGTTACTCAAGCTTGCACATAAAAATTTCTGACCACCGAACTACCATAACCTCCGAACTCCAAATGCCGATGATATGACACAACCTGCGTAGATACGTCCAGTGTGGATTGGAAGCGCAAGCAGATGTCGGAATATTGATGAGGTCTCGACCCATCAGTACGGAATTCCGCCGATGGTCCTGATGGAGCGGGCGGGCATCTCTGTTTTCGAAGTTGTTCGGGAGCTTTTGCCCGATGGCGGCAAGCTTGCGATCCTCTGTGGCCGGGGAAATAACGGCGGGGACGGGCTTGTCGTTGCTCGACTCGCCGTGGAAATGAACTACCACGTGGACGTCCTCATGGCGACGACCGAGGATGAGCTTTCTGCCGAAAATCGCACCCAGCTCGCCGTCACCCGTGCACAGGGGATCACGCCAATTTTCTATGACGATGCCCGTTTTCAGCGCCGGTTGGACTGCCTCGGTGGATATGACCTCATCGTGGATGCACTTCTCGGAACTGGAGCCCATGGCGAAGTTCGAGGCGGAATCCAGGACGCGATCCGTGCGATCAACCGGAGCGGCGTTCCCGTTGTAAGTGTTGATGTGCCAAGCGGCATTCATACTGATACCGGTGAGGATCTTGGAGAATCGGTTTGGTCTCTGCGAACCGTGACCTTTGGACTCGCAAAACCGTTTCTATTCCAGGGAATCGGGCTGGAACATGCCGGGTATTGGACGGTTGCAGATATTGGCTACCCAAGCCAACTCATGCACGAGCCAACCGAAGCGCGATTGGTTTCTGCCCGATGGGTTGCGGATGTGCTTCCCGAACGCCTCCGTAGTGCGCATAAGCGGGACAACGGACATGTTTTAATTGTTGCTGGATCCGACTTAATGCCAGGGGCCGCGGTCCTTGCTTGCCAAGGTGCGCTGAGAGCCGGTGCCGGACTCGTCACACTCGCAAGTACACCAGCCGTTTGCCAGGTTGTCGCGTCTCAGATTCCGGAGGTGATTCACTTACCCCTTCCGGATGTTGACGGGGCGATTTCGATTGGGGGCGCAAAGCTGATTCGCGAGTATCCGATTCGATTCGATTCGGCGGTTTTTGGTCCTGGAATTGGGCAGTCAAAGGCTGTAAAGGAATTTTTGGAAGCACTCTGGATTGACTGGGACATTCCAAGCGTGATTGATGCCGATGCTCTAAACTGGGTTTCGCAGGGACTCGCATTGCCAGATACGGAGTGCGTCCTCACTCCCCATCCGGGCGAGATGAGTCGCCTCATGGAAATCAGCATCGCGGAAGTCCAAAGCGACCGATTCCAAACAGTGAAATCGGCGGTGACTCGCCTGAATCATACAATCATTCTCAAAGGACCACACACAATCAGCGGCACCCCGGAACAACCTATGGCAGTCAATACAACCGGAAACAACGGCATGGCGACGGCGGGAATGGGGGATGTTTTAACCGGGATCATCGGGACATTGCTTTCTCAAGACCTGCCGACCTTTTTAGCCGCGACTGCGGGTGTGTACTGGCACGGGCTTGCCGCCGACCTGTGTGCTGAAAAAATTGGACCTATTGGTTACCTTGCCAGTGATGTTGCGCACGCGCTTCCCGCCGCTCGGGCTAAACTGACTACACCATGCGAGTCACGACCGCGCGCACGTTCGTTGCCATTTTCCTGTCAAGCCTGATTTGCTTCGCAGCAGCTCAGGTCACCGTGACATTCCCGGCAAAGGGCGATTGGTCGGTCTGGCACAGCCCTGGCGCGGTTGGCGCAGCTCCCGAGACCGCCGTCGAAACTCTCACGGACAAGGTTGTTTTGCCCACTCCTCCGGGTACGAAAACGGGATTTTTGGTTGCGCATAATCACCTGACCGGGAATATCGCCGTTCTCCCCTATGCGAACGCCGAGACAGAATGGAGGCCAAGCGAAAAAGACTTTAACCTCATTCACGAAGTGATCGTAAAAGTCACCCACGAAGGCAATCCGATTTCTTCCGCCAACATCATCCTCACCACAAAAAAAGGCCCTCTCTCGAATCTGCTGACCCCTGGCGACGAAGGTGAAGTCAAATTCTTTGGCGTCACGCCCGGTCAGTTCAAAGTCGAAGTCAAGACCAAATTCGAGGGTAAGGATGTCAAGGTTCCAATCCAAATCTTCGACATGCCTTTGCAGCGCGGGGACTTGATTCCGTTGCTGGAAGTGGCGGTCGCGAGCAAGGTGGATACGGTTGGTGCCGCAGCCACCCCAAGCGGGACTCCAGACCAGCCAAAATCCGAAGCAAAGCCCACAACAAATGTGACTCCCCCGGTTCAGTCATCACCCTCGGCCGGAAACCCGATTCTATCGTTTCTCGGAGGATTGATTTCGCTTGCTCTGATCGTCGGCGCGGTCTTTTTTATCTTTAAGTACGTCACCCAGAACAAAGATCAAATCAACGCCCAGCTTGATAAGATTGGGGTTCAGATTCCAGAGGATCCAGTTCCGGGAGCGACCGAACCTGATCAAGCCATACCAAGCCAACCCGAACCAACTCGAGCCAAAATTGAACCCATCAACCTCGGTGCCGACGCTCAATTCACCCCCGGCCCGGTCGCTGCACCAGCGGTGCCTACCGTGAGCGTTGTCCCCAGACTCGTCAACTTCACCACCGGAGAGTTCATCAATCTAGTCGAAGGCGACCATGTCGTCTCCCGGGAACCTGGTTCGCCTTATTCCTTTCCGAGCGATGCCAGCATCAGCCGAAATCATGCGAGTTTGAACTTCGAGAATGGCGTACTGACGGTCACAGATTTAGGAAGTACGAACGGGACTTACGTCAATAGCGTCCGTATGAGTAGTCCTGCGGTTCTTAAGACCGGTGACCAGATTCTGGTAGGGGCGACGACCTTGCGGATCGAAGGGCTGTAATTCACTTTAGGGGAGCATCATGGGCAGAGCATTTCAGTTAGCACTCGCGGGACTTGCAGCGGGATTCTTGTGCTTCCTCGTCCGCGAGCCATTTGCCCCGAAAACCGTTACCTCCATCGCGCAGTGGTCTCAATGGGAGGGAATCACTGGCGCGACGCTCGGTGTGCTCATTGGGCTCTTCTTGGGTTTACTCAGTGGTTGGCACCAAGGGTCACGCCAGCACATGCTCAAGGGCGCGATCTCCGGTGCGCTCATTGGGTTAGTCGGCGGCTCATTCGGAATCTCACTCGGATCCGTGATCTACAGATCCGTCCTGTCTCTTGGTCCGATTGGGGAACTCGTAGGCCGTACAGCAGGCTGGGCGATCTTCGGTGCGCTGATCGGTCTCGGTCAGGGCGTGGTGGGTATGAGCGCGAAACGCGCCTACTATGGTTTGATCGGGGGACTCATTGGCGGCATCGCCGGTGGCATCTCGTTCGTAATCGTCGGGACGGTGACAGCGGTGGTTGCTTTTGGCGCCGAAGCCGGTTCTGAGACAGGAGCAATCCCACGAGGGATTGGTTTTTCGATCCTTGGAATGGGAATCGGTTTGATGATCGGGGTAGTTGAATCCATCGGTCGAAAGGCTTGGGTCCGGCTGATGCTTGGTCGCAATGAAGGCAAGGACTGGGCGCTTGATGCCAGCGCGACGTACTTTGGTCGTTCCGAAAATGTCCACGTCCCCTTGTTTGGCGATCCGATGGTTCAGCCGAGCCATGCCTGCATCCGGAAAGAAGGTAGCAATTACGTGCTTTACGACCTTCAAACCCCGATTGGCGTCGCCGTCAATGGACAACCGACCCGCCAGGCCTTTCTGAACAATGGCGATATTTTCCAGATCGGTCATCATAGCCTGATGTTCATGCTCAAAGGGGCTGGAAAGCCAACCTACACTCCGCAGGCGCAGCACGTCCAATTCGCCCATCCCGAACCTGGACCCGCTGCTTACGGCCAAATTCCCGCCGGGATGGCACAAGTCCCCATGCAACCCACGGCAATTCAGGCTCCGGTTTCAATACCCACAGTCGCCCAGAGTCCGATCCAGGTTCCGACCCTTGTCGCACTGGACGGCCCCCTTGCCGGGCAGCGCTATCCAGTGACCACTGCCACCGAAGTCGGGCGCGAACAGCCGACAATCCCGATGGCGTTTGACACCCAAGCGAGCCGTCGCCACGCCCGGATAGAACCGATTCCTGGCGGCGTCAATGTGACCGACCTCGGGAGTTTAAACGGGGTGTATCTCAACAATTCTAAAATCAGCTCTGCGATGGCGAAGATCGGTGATCTTTTGCGCATCGGCAGCACGACCTTCCGCCTCGAATAAGCCATGTCTACCTTTGATCCAAATCGAACCATTGTCACTCCTGCTATCGCCGGAAACGTGACCCAAATGATGACGGCGATGCCCACCGTGGCACCGATGGATCCGAATCGCACGGTTGCCCTGACCGGGGCACCTATTCCACAGGGCGTTCAGGTCCGGGTCATCCCAGGTCGTGATCATGCGATGGCAAATGGCCCGGCTCGGGAGCAATTTCTGCTCGAAATTGAAGCCGAAAATTCTGTTGGAGCGATCCCTGGAGTTGCCGTCGGAACCCAGCGCACGCCGATGAACCTGTGCCTGGTGCTGGACCGTTCCGGCTCGATGGAAGGTCCTCCGCTGGAATATGCGAAGATGGCGTGCAACTACGTCGTGGACTTACTCGGACCAAATGATGTGTTGAGCATCATCACCTTTGAGGAAATGGTGGATGTGCTCATGCCACCGCAAAAGGTTACGAACAAGGAAGCGATTAAGGCCGGGATTTCGCGGATCACGGCTGGGAATACCACCAATCTCTACGATGCCCTTGGGGTGGGATGCTCAAATGCACTGCAAGTCATGGAACCCAACCGCGCAACCCGGATGGTGGTTCTGAGCGACGGCGATCCAACAACCGGGATCAAGGATTTTCATAGTCTTGTGAATCACGCCGGGGAAATCAAGGCACGCGGGATCTCCATGACTTTCCTTGGGTTTGGTCCGGATTATAACGAGGAGTTACTTGCTTCGATGGCAAAGAAATCAAGCGGGAACTATGCCTACATTCCGCGCCCAGAGATGATCCCTGAGGTGTTCAAGCTTGAGGTGGATAAGCTGATGTCCGTTGCGGCGACAAGTATCGAACTTGAACTTAAGATGTCGCGCTGGGTGAGCCTTCGCGGGGCGACGGGTCTTTCTCCC
>JBEIDH010000021.1:0-41903 GCA_040383535.1 Chthonomonas sp. | reverse complement strand
CATCTGCTTCAAATCCAACCGAATGATCGGATCGTCGTCAGCGATTAAAACGCGCATATTGCTCATTCCCCTATTTTACGCACAATGGCCTACCTTTGGTCGAGCGGATTAGACCCGAACGCCGATTTCGGTGAGTTCATCAAACGCTGATTCAAGCGCCGACGAATGCGAGGCGACCTCAGCGATCCGCGCACGGAGCGTCGATAGTTCTGGCGCTCCATCCCGGTCGGACTGTTTCAATCGTGCCAGCACTTCCGTAAATGCCCCCATCGTTTGGTTCACCAGCGCGATCTGAGCGTCCACCCGCTCAACCATCGGAGCGGATTTTGTTAAGCGATCCATCCGTCCCTCGGCGATCTCGATGGACTTGGCAAAGGTGTCTCTCGCGTCCGGGTCAGCGGTGGAATTCATGCGGCTAGTCATTTGCGCGATTTCGCCCTTAAGTTTCTCAAGTTGTTCAAAGGCTCCGGCGCGTTCGCTTAAGAGCACGCGCTGTTCTTTTAGCCGGTCGTACTCGTCCAGGAGCTGGTTGAGTTGTGATAGGATTTCCCGGCGATGATCATCGCCAACACTTTTGCTCCGCACCAGGTGCAAGAAGCAAGTGCAATACTCGCGCTGGATTTCCGTAAGGTCAAGACTGGGCAGCAAAGCTTCGAGCTCTTCGGCGGTGATTTTCTCCTTATTTTTGTAATAGCCGTAGATGCTATGAGCGGTGGCAGCGATGATCACTGCAACGAAAAGCCAAGCAAACGCCTTATTTTTGGTCGCGTTGATCAATACAAACGAACCGGCAAATGCAGACAGATAAACTGCAGCCCAAATGCTAAAGCCCTTTCCGTACTCTTTCCACCAGACCTTTTGATGCTTGTTGTAGGTGTCCATCATCGAAGGGCCTTGACCGGGCTGGCCTGTCTGCCCAAGGTTGTACATAATCCTCGATTGCCAGGTGTTGACGGCCTCAAAAACGCTCGGGTGCAGGTCCTTTTTGGTAAATCGCATCGTTGTAAGTAGTTTACGGTGTTTTCGTTATTCTAGATTCCGGGTTGTACAGAACCAGTACAATTAACTTATGCTCCAAACTCCGGTTGCCGTGTATGTCCATACGCCATTCTGCCCGAGTAAATGTGGCTACTGCGACTTCAATTCATACGCGATGACCGGCGATATCATCGAGCGCACCACTGCCGCGACAATCGCTGAAATCCAGAAAAGTCCCTGGCGCGGGCGACCCGCGAAGACGATTTTCTTTGGCGGCGGAACACCGACCTTTTTAGCGTCAGAAGAGCTCACCGGAATTCTGAAAGCGGTGATGGAAGTCCATCCCCCAACCAGCGACTGCGAAATCACGAGCGAGGCAAACCCCGGCACGGTAGATATCCCAAAATTTGCGGCGATGATTGAGGTCGGATTCAATCGGATCAGCCTTGGCGCGCAGAGCTTTGTTCCAGAGGATTTAATCCGATTGGGGCGTGTGCATGAAAGTACTCACATCGTTCGGGCAGTAAGAGCCGCCCGGGAAGCGGGATTCAAAAACTTAAATCTTGATCTGATGTTTGCGCTCCCAGGCCAAACAGATAAAGCCTGGGAAAAGAATCTCGAACTTGCTTTGTCCCTCAAGCCCAATCATCTAAGCCTCTATTGCCTGACCATTGAACCCAACACCCGTTTTTACAAGGCTCAGGCTCGGGGGATGTTGCATCTTCCTGACGACGACATCCAAGTTCGGATGTACGAAACCGCATGCCGCATGACCCACGAAGCCGGACTTGAACAATACGAAATCTCGAACTTTGCCCATCCGGGACTAGAGTCCCGCCACAACCTCTGCTACTGGCACAATGAGGAGTATCTCAGCTACGGTCCAGGAGCGGTGGGTTGCTTCGATGACGGCGAGATCCGAACGCGCTACACCAACATGAAGCACCCCGAGCGATATTCAGACGCGATCGAACAAGGCACGAAGCTCTGGTGCGAGCATGAAGAAATCGGCGAGGAATCGCGCAAACTCGAACGCCTGATGATGGGCATACGCCTGAACCAGGGTGTTCAAATACCAAGCGCAGATCTGGATAGGAGGCAACTTGAGCGCATGATGCAACGCGGCTGGATCCGCTATCAAGACGAAGTCCTGAGCCTCACTCCCGCCGGGCGACACTTTTGCAGCGAAGTCATCGCCGAACTCAGCTGAGTCTCAGGCGATGAACGGGGTTCGCCGCGTGAGAGTGGCATCCACGATCGCATCGAAGCTGTATTTCTCTGGTTCCGGAAGCAGGACCGCCTCGTTCATCGCCGCCTGATATGCACGCGCGGCTTGCTGATTCACCCAGGTCAGGAAGTGGCTGTGCAGATCCTGGCTGACTCCGCCATTTTGCGAGGCTCGGAGCCTTGAAGATTGCTCTGCGTAGGTTAGCATCAACAAATCGCTCAATGCTCCAAGGTGAACCTGTGGGACATTCTTGCCAAAATTCTCCGAGCCATACAGCTCGGTAAACGCAGAAAACGCGCGACCGGCAAGCTCACTCACGAACGAATCTCCTGCTGGTTCCAGCGCCGACCCAGACCCGACCATCTTCTTCATGAAGCGATCCGCAAGGAAAATCCGGTTGATCTCGTTGGTGCCCTCATAGATCTTGCTCACGCGGGAATCGCGGTAAATCCGGGCAATTGGGAACTCTTCTGTAAATCCATAGCCGCCGTAAACCTGCAAAGCTTCATCAATGATCATGCCCTCCAGTTCGGTTGCCATGACCTTACATGCTGAGCATTCGACCGCGAATTCTTCAGCGGCTTTTCGATTCCCTTCCGCCGTTCCGCCAGAGAACTTGAACGCCTGATCAATACCATCGCCGGTCCGGTAGATCATCGATTCCGCGCCATAAAACCAGGCCGCCATATCCGCCATCTTCTTTTGGATGAGTCCAAATTCGGAGATCGATTTTCCGAATTGCTTACGGTCTTGCGAGTAAGCGACGGCGAGATTGATCGCCTCTCGTGCCGGACCGATTGACATCGAAGCAAGCTTAAAGCGACCGATATTAAGGGCGTTAAACGCAACCTGGTGGCCCTTGCCTTCCTCGTGCAAGAGGTTTTCGACGGGAACTTCCGCATTCTCAAGAATGAGCCTTGCCGTTGACGAACCCTTGAGTCCCATTTTGTGTTCCTCGCGAGCAACGGAAACACCCGGGAAATCCTTTTCGACGATAAAAGCACTGACCTTTTCGCCGTTAATTTTCGCCATCACCAAGAATTGATCCGCCCACTTAGCGTTACTGATCCACATCTTGGTTCCGTTGAGAATCCACTTGTCGCCTTTCTGCTCGGCTCGAGAGGTCATGCTGAGTGCGTCTGATCCGCTATTTGGCTCGGATAGCGCGTACGCACCAATCTGTTCACCGCTGGTCAAAGGCGGAAGGTACTGCTGACGTTGCGCTTCCGTGCCAAATAGGTTCAAACCAACCTGGCTAATCCCACTTGTGATCCCGATTGTGACGCTGAAACTTGCGTTCAAGGATAGAAATTCAAGCATCCTGGCAGCAAGATTTTTGTCCAGTCCCAATCCGCCATAAGCCTCCGCCGTATCTGCACCGCAGAAACCCATCTCGCCGGCTTTTCGTACAAGCTCGGGCATGAGTCCTTCTTCCTGGCCGTCAATGCGCTCTTGAATCGGCAGGATTTCTTTTCGACTAAATTCTTCGGCAGACCGAATCATGAGGGCAGAATCGCCCGAAAATGATTCAGGAGTGAAAATCTCGGTTGGCGTTTTTAAGAAAAAATCACATCCGAGGGGTCGGTTTTGGGTTTCGGGCGTCATCATTGTCGCTATGTACTCCATTATACGGCAGGCACTCTCTGCAACGCGAGATTGTTAAACGGAATGTGATCGTGCAAGACCCAAAAACATTGTCCGAATATGAGTCAAGTTTGCAGATTCCGCGCCGTCCGGAAGTGCCAAACCTTTCTACGGATCAGGTTGCGAAAATCTCTGATCTCGTCTTTCTGAATCACGAACCCGTTAAAGCAGAAGTTCTCTTTGTATTTGGAACCGTACAGGCAGATTGGGACGGTCTCGCTTCTGCGATCCTAAACGGATTTTTTGACCGCGTGATCCTCGTCGGTCGCCTTGGACCAACTTACTTCTCCGACCAAGTGCCGATCAGCCACATCATGCGCCAAGAATTTTTGAGTCGAGGAATCCCTGCAGATCGGTTGTTGATCCAGGAGACCTCGAACAACACGCTCGAAGATGTCACTCACAGCCTAGGTTTGATCGGCAATCCACGCTCGATCACATTCGCGGCAAAATCGCACCACTCAGGGCGATGCGGCAGAACCCTGCGCAAATTTTTCCAAGGCATCTCGTTGAACGCGTGGACCCATGACGCAGTGCATCAGGGCAAGACGATCAGCTTAAGCGAGTGGGATACTCATGACGAAGGCCGCGAGCGGGTTTATGGTGAATATTTGCGGATACAAACCTACTCCGAACGCGGCGATATCGCGACGGATATGTAGCAAAAATTAACCCAAGTGGTATTCTTTAGCGAGGTTCTTGTGGGCCCGTAGCTCAGCGGTTAGAGCAGGCGGCTCATAATCGCTTGGTCGTGGGTTCGATTCCCACCAGGCCCACTGGAATTTCCTTCACCTTACGCAGCTGTCGCAAATCGGCGCGAACTTCTTCTGGACCAATCCCGAATCGCATCCAGCACTCCGGGTCAAACGCAGTTCCCCGATCTTTCTCCATGATCGCTAGTGCATCGTCTGGAGACATTGGTCCACTGAAAGGGCGATGAGGGACATTCGTTCCGGTACAGCTTGGTACTTTTGGGCTTCGCCAAGGAGCCAGGTCTTGTCTTCGGCACTTAATCGATATGCCCCGCCTGCGGTGCCAAAGGCGTAGTATTCACCTAGGATCGCGCTGCTTGTTTCGGTGACGTACGTAGTGACCCCGGCGAGTTGCCCTTCTCCAACCGCTGCCTCGAACCGACCGGTATTGACCTCAACTGGATTCGCTCCAGAAAAATCGATAAAGGGCGTGCCTTAGAATCCGACCTTGTTGAGTGTTTTGCCAGTCATGACATGATCGGCGGTCGCAAAGCTGAGTTTGTGGTACTTCTGACCATCAATAGTGATTTTGCTCCGTCGTCCGATGAGCGTGGAATGATTCCATTGTAGAGGACATTTTCCAGAAACTACCTATTTTTTTGTTACGGATTTCTTAATATTTTCTGGTCGGCATATTTCTTAATCTTAAAGCACTGCCATCTTTGCTGGGCGAACCGGCTCTTGAGCCGGTCGGAGTCAGACGTCGCCACGAGATCCGTCGTGTGGGCTTTCGAATTTTGGTATAGTCCGCTTGCTTCTAAAAGTCGAATTCCAAACAAGCTGGATTCAATCCCGAAAATCTGGTACCCAAGCTCCTCCAAATATTGGGTGACATCGGTGGGATATGCATCGTTGGATTCGAACACGATGTCGCGGATCGCGTGACTTTGCAGCATCGCTGCGGCTCCCTGAAACACAGCGAGCTCGTGCCCCTCTACGTCAACCTTCATCACCCCAACCTTGGGAATGCTTTCGCAAAATTTGTCCAATTTACAAGTCGTTACTTGGACGCTTGATTCCGATGGATTGCCGTTTTGGAGGGAGGAGCGACCTCGGTTTTCCCAGAAGTCCGGCTTAACGCTAAGGCTTGCGGTGCCATTTTCGGACGACAGCGCGATCCTCTCGGTAATGATGTCGGCATAGCCTGGTTTCTGCCAAAGCGCGACATTTTTTACGAGGTCCTCGTGCACTTCGGGGTGAGGCTCAAACGCGATGACTCGACCCGAGCTTCCAGCACACCGGGCCATGAGGCAACTCATCTGACCAGAATTTGCGCCAACGTCAAAGCAAATATCGCCTGGTTCGGTGCAACGCGCAAGCATTTCGGCGGCGTGATAATCAAAGATGCCACGACTACGGATATATGCGCCGATGTAGTCGTTCGGATGCACCCAAATGGGGTCTCCCCAGGCCAACTTCACCAGTGTTGGCTTGCTGATATTCTTGTTTTGCAACCGCCGGATTAGCTGGATTGGGTTCCAAAGGTACTCGGGACGGCTCGGCAAGCGCATGTTTGGTCATCATACCAGCCTGCAAAAGTTCCGCTTTTTGGGTTGCTTTGACCAGGCGATCAAGTATCCTGATAGCAATGAAACGCAACTTTGCCTATCTACTCGGATCCGCGATCGCCCTCACCGCCGGAATCGCAATTGCTCAGGAGTCAGCCCCTCTTCCGACCAAAAAGCCAAAGCTTCCAGCATCCGCCGATGCCACACCGGGGATCAAACCTTTTGAATTCATGACTGGTCGCTGGATTGGTTTGAATCCCAATGGAACGGTCAACGAGGAGCACTGGATGACCCCGCGAGGAACCACCCTGCTTGGCACATTCCGCCAGATCCGCCGCGATGGACGACCTGCATTAGTCGAGCTTTCGATGATCGCGGACAACAAAGACGGGATCACCCTGAGTCTCCGTCACCTGCATACTAACCTCGAAGTCCCAGAGAACCAAAAAGAGCTGAGCATCTTCAAGCTGAAGTCGGTGACCAAGAATCGGGCTGAGTTTGTTGGCACTGGTGGGGCTTCTACCGTGGCTTCGGTGGTTTACGAACGCATTGACAAAAATCGCCTCACTCAAGAAGTCAAGTTCGACCCAAAGACCAAAGAATCTGGCTACAAGCTGGTCTACTTTAGGGAGTAGTCGCAGTGTCCTTACGGACGGCTTCGAGTACAGTGTAGTGCTTCGGTGCGAAGTCAAGCTGGATTGGGACTGCCTTTAATCCCGCTTGATCCAGATCGGAGAGGAACTGTGGACCGAGACGAGACTGACGAGTGAAGATCACAAATCTTGGGGCAGCGGGTAGGTCCGTGAACGTCTCTCGGGTCAAGATCGGGCGCTGGGCATAAAAGGTAAGAGAGGGCAGGCTGGTTTCCTCTAGCTTTGAAGGCGTTCCAAGGGACTTCTTTCTTCGACTGAGCTGATAAGCGATGATCGGCTCCTGCTTGCCCCGCGTGAGCTGAATCAAACGATGAGCTTCCCCTTGCGGATTTGCGATGGGGTTTCCGACTAAGGATCCCTGCCAGTAGTATTCGCCCAACAGAAAAACGAACATCGCGCTAACGATGGCGGAGGTCACAATGCCCGCTCGAGCGACTCGCAAGTCAAACCCAACGTGACCGCGCTCAGTCCAAATTTGGCGCAATTTATAACCCACGATCATCGCAAGGGGCGGGAAAAGAGGATAGATGTAGTGCGGGAGTTTGGCCTTACTGATCGAGAAGAACAGAAAAATCGTCCAGAACCAGCGCCAGCAGAACCGTAAAAACTGAGCTTCCTTTGGATCAGATGGGGCGGGGAATTTTTTAAAGAACGTGAGGCTCCATGGCATTGCGCCCAGAAAAATCAGCGGAATATAAAAGAAATATCCCCAAAAAGCAGTGATTGTATGGGCAGCATCGCCACCCGTAAATCGCCCAATATTCTGCCGAATAATGAATTCTTGTACGAAGGCGTCACGGTTAGCAAGGTAAGCGGGAACGTACCAACTCGATACCATCAGCGCAAAACATGCGATCCCGATCAGCCATCCACCCTTAAATTTTTCACGAAGCTCCGGCTCTTTCCAGTACGTGACCCCGAATAGGATGATAAATAGTGCTCCTCCAACTGGACCCTTTGCCAGGACACTGATGCCCAGGGCAGTGGCGGCAATCCAGCGGTCGGTCATGCTTCCCGATTGAACCGAGCGATAGAACATTAGGAACGCCAAAGAGAGACAGAGCGTCAGGATGGCATCCGTCATCATCAATCGCCCGAGCAAGGCAACCAACAAACTCGTAGCCAGCGCAACGCTGGTAAGGGTCGCTGCAAATTCGCCAAGGTATCGCCGAGTTTCCTTAAAGATCAGCCAATACAATCCAAGATTCGCCAGCACGCTCGGAAGCCGAGGACCGACATTTTCGCCAAATAGTGCCACCGTTGGCATCGCGGCCCAGTAAAGCAAGATCGGCTTTTCAAACCAGGGCGAGCCGTTGAAATAGGGAGTAATCCACTCACGGCGATAAAGCATTTCCCCAGTGACAGCCCCGTAAAACCCTTCATCCAAGTCGAGCAATCCGGTTGTCCAAAATCCCAATAACGGCAAAATCAGAATCAACAAGATTTGCCAAGTGGCAAGCGAACGACCGCTTTCACCGGAGATCGTGCCTGGCACTAACTCAGTCCCCTCGCCCTGAAATATGCGTCAACCAATGACTTAGCATCCTTCAGGCTAAGCCCGCAAGACTCCCGCACAGCCTTAATCGCGCCGATCTTATCATCCAGCGGATGGATATTAAAGTACTGATCCAGAAGCTGGGCAGCATTATTCACGGCAGAACGCTCGGTGGAATAATTCTTAACCATCGCCGTCTTAAATGATCTTTCCCGAAGCCAATCTTCAAACTTGACATGATCCTTCTCGGGAGGATTCATGCGGTAGCTCATGTATTCGGAAAGAACAACTACCCCCCAAATCCCTACCGGATATATAAACCAAAAATTCCGTTCAAATCCAGAAGTAAAGAAGTTAATCCCGATGAGCATCACCGAAACGCTCGCCCACGAAACAATCTTTTCTCGCATTTTCTGAGCGCAATGGAGAGAGAATTCTTGCCTGGCGAGATCGGTTTCTTGCCTTTCTGAAACCCGCTTTTCTGCTTCCTGTACCGCTTCTGGACTAATCCCAAGCTCTGCGGCCGTATCAATCAACGATTGTCGAGTCAGTTGGGTGGAATCAAATGCACGGTCAATCCGCGCCGCTTCTCGAAGGATCGCCTCGGCTTCGTCATTCGAAAATTGTTGCTTGCCACCTTCGCTCATAAAATTGACTTCTTCGCGCCTGATCTCTGGACATCAGAGTACCAAAAATCTCTGATCTGAGTTACGCTTTTGGCTTTAACGCATATCCGCTAAAGAGCGTTCCTAAAGCTTCGCTCAGTCCCGCGACGGCAGCGTCAAAGAGAAGCTTCCCTTTCGCTACCGTCGCGAGATCAGAATCCCCGATCGATCCCCGTTCGCTGACCTCTTCAAAGGTGTGCGTCATTCCAGGTAATGGCTTAACCAATCCGTCTTTACCGAGCCTATCGGCACGAACCAAATCGGGATAAAGGTGCAACATGAGTGAAGTTTCTGCCTCACAGGCGTGATGGATTTCTTGATATCTGCCGTCCAAGATCTCCGCGCATTTCCCGGCCGCAAATTCAAAATATCCGATGCTGCCAATCAGCAGATTTGGATAAGCTTCTTTCAAGTTCCGGGCGGCAATGTCGTTTGGAGAGGTATTTCCTCCATGGCCATTTACGATGTAGAACTTCCAAAAACCGTGCCGAGCCAGGCTCTCCACGACCTGCTGAACGGCGTCAATGTAACCATCCATACTCGCGCTCAATGTTCCAGGAAAAGGCAAATGATGCGCACTTGCTCCGAGCCACAATGCAGGAGTAAGTATAAGTTTGTCGCTCATTCCTAAATCAACCGCATCGCAAACAGCGGTGACCAAAAGCGAATCCGTGAACAGAGGAAGGTGATCACCATGTTGCTCGCACGATCCAGTGGGGATCACGACGACCAAATCTCGTGATAATTTCTCCACATCGGGCCAAGAAAGGTGCGCAAGCTTCATGCTCAGATTATGGCTGATATGGTCTGATCCGTCGCATCAAAGTCCCTACACCATAGCGGGAAACTCATTCAGATCGGGATCATCTTCCGGCGTCAAAAGGAAAACAAAGAGAATGCTCCATGCCGCCTCGGCGAGCATCGCAAACGGGAATTGCAGGCTCGTTGGCAAGGAATACAAACACAATAATACAGGGATCCAAAAAGCCCATCCCATCGGCATCGCGGGCAAAACGGCGTTCATTAAATACTTTTTGGTGAACGCTTTTTTGGTCCAAAATTCCCGATTAAACCCATCGTAGCCAAACGTAAACAGCATCACCGAGGTCGGAATACTAAAAAGCGGCGCGAAGACGAGGATATCGAACGCCATCTTTTTAGCGAGCGTCACAACATCTACACCAGAGCCGAAAAGCGTGGCTTGCAGATTATAGAAAATATCCACCGTCACCCCGATATATCCATAGACGACCGCCGTCCATAGTACACGGGTGACCTGCGCGCGATCATATTTTGGAGATTTTCTTACACAAAACTTCGCGATCTCAGGGAAAAATCCGCCCGCGATAAAGCAGGACACAAATGCGGCAACAAGCCCGCCATTTTTCTTCAATACGCCCACCTGGTCGGCCCATAAGCGCACGGCCTCGAATTGGTAATAAGAAACGACCAAGATAACGCAGCAAAATTGAATAAAAAGGATCGTGACAGCGTTCTTTTTTGCCGCATTGATTCCAGGTTGCAGTAGCGGCAGAAGTGATTTCACAGGTCTCTATTTTAGCTCAATCCGGTCCCGGGTTCTTCCGGGGAAGCCGGATCACTCTTTGATCGCCACGCAAGGATCATCGCAAGAAAGGTCATCAAACCCACCCCAAATAAAACCCTCAAATCCAACCAAATCAAATCCCCGCGCGGAAAGTCTCCAGCCGTAAGCTGGATCGGAGGGCGAAATCCTTCGCGCAAAAACATCACCGTCGCCATCGAAAGCGTAAACAAACTCGCAAAAGCAAAGGCCCGAGCGACCCCAGGTTTCAGCGACCGAAGATCCGAAAACAGTATCACTATCAAGGAAAAAAGCCCCCAAGCCAAAGGGACATACAGCCAAACCAAAGCCAAAGAAACCACTTGCCGCAAGCCTAATCCCCAGCCCGCCAATAGCCCAAATCCACCGAACCATAGCATCACTGGAATCCCGAAAAATACGCGGTGAGTTGTAGGCTTCATAAAGTTGTATGCAAGGAAGAATACCCAGGGGGAACCAAAATCAAGCTTCCCCGGTAACATAGCATCATGATTGACCCGCGCATCACTAAACTTGCCGAGCTGATGGTCTCCCATTCCATCAAGGCAACTTCCGCCGACAAGGTTCTTCTTCACGCTTTTGACATCCCCGATGAGGCCGTCGCCGAATATGTGCGCGTGATTCAGGCCAGCGGTGCAAGTGTAGCCGTTCGGTTGGAATCCAACGTCGTCCGAAGGCAAATTTTGCTCGGCCTAAATGAAGACCGAGTGAATTTGATCCGCGACGGAGAGCTTGCAGAAATGCAAAACATGACCGCATACATCGCGCTACGAGGCGGTGGGAATTATGCCGAATCCGCTGATGTCTCCAGCGAGAATATGGCTTTATGGGCAAAGAATTACGGGCAAACCGTCGTGAATCGCAGGGTCGAGCACACAAAATGGGTCGTCACCCGTTGGCCGTCAGCAGGAATGGCACAACAGGCAAGCATGAGCACGGCGGCTTTTGAAGACTTTTTCTTCCGCGTCACCACCGTGGATTACGCTCGGATGCAAAAGGCCTGCGAGCCTTTGAAGGAACTCATGGATCGCACCGACCGTGTCGAGATTAAAGGCCCTGGCACCGATCTCAGCTTTAGCATTAAGGACATCGGATCTGTGCCTTGTTGCGGCGAGGCAAATATTCCAGACGGCGAGTGCTTCAGCTGCCCGGTGATTGACTCCATGAACGGCACCATCCAGTACAACACAGTTTCGCTCTATCAGGGGACTGAATTCACCAACATCCGCTACATGGTGAAAGATGGCAAGATCATCGAGGCAGAAGCAGGCGCGAACACCAAAAAGCTCAACGAAATCCTGGATACAGACGAGGGAGCGCGCTACTTTGGGGAATGGAGCCTAGGGTTCAACCCCCATGTTCTCCATCCGATGAAGGACACGCTCTTTGATGAAAAAATCGCGGGCTCATTCCACCTTACTCCGGGCAACGCCTATCCGCCGCCCGGCGGCAATGGCAATAAGAGCGCGATCCACTGGGATACCATCTGCATTCAAAGACCAGAATATGGCGGTGGAGAGATTTGGTTCGACGGCGTATTGATCCGCAAGGATGGGCTCTTTACACTGCCGGAACTCGCGGGCCTAAACCCCGACCAATTGGGCTAGCAGAGTGTCTGCGACCGGCCCCCCAAAATTCCAAAACAAGGCTTGGCTTTGGGCAATTCCGTTGGTTTGGGTAGCTTTGATTGCGTTGACCTCAAGTTCGGTGATCACGATTCCTCAGCTGGCAGCTTTTGTCAGTAACATCTCGGGTGGCAGAGTCACTACCGAGGAGTTCACGCAATTTTGGATTCAGATTTGGTGGCTTATCGTCAAGGGCTGGCACTGCACCCAGTTTGGCTTACTCTTCCTCTTCTTTCGTTTACTGTTTCGCCGGGACATCCTTAAGCCGGCGATGATCGCTGGAATTCTGGCCGTTTTGGATGAGTTGCATCAGACTTCAGTTCCTGGCCGTGGGGGAAGATTTTCTGATATGTGCATCGATTGGCTTGGGATTGGTGTTGCCGTCTTACTCATACATTGGAAGACCAATCCCGCACAATCTGATGGTGAAAAGGTAATCCGGCTCGGACTGGTTCCACTGGGTCTGATGCTGCTTTACTGGTTAAGCGTGAACCCATCGCCAATGATCCGGTTTGGTTAGTCAGAAGTGGACTTGCTCGAAGACGATTTCGTCGCCTTGGAACCGGGCGAAATAGGCGTCTATGTCCGTCACGCCGATGACTTTATGGACATACGCGCCTGCTAGGCCGAGGTCTTTGGTTTGCGTGTCCAGCATCTGCGATTGGCTAAGTCCGAGGCGATTGCTGTAGAACGCGCAACCTTCGTGAGCGATCAACACTACCCGTTGCAATTGATGAACTTCAACTAAAAAATGTAGCTCGTCCACCACTCCCTGCTCTTCCAGATTCGCTTCGGGGTGATCGGCAAGACAGGCAGGGCCGCCGGGCAAACATAGCCGGTCGTAACGGGGCAATCCTAGCCCGTGGACCATGAAGTCATCAAAGTGCGTCCCAATACGACCGTCGGAGCAGTAAATCGCCGCCGCGTGCATTCGGGTGGCCTCATACGGAATCGGACTTTGATAGATCATCGTGGATAGCGCCATCGGTGGGGATAGGGACGGATGCTACCCGGTTGCTCGCCGCAACAGTATCCCGTCGGTGGTCCCACCCGATCACGACCAAAGCAACGAAAATGGCGAGAATATCCGCGAAGTCCGGTCTCCCCTGAATCGAAGGCATGAGCTCTGTGACCAGCAGAACCAGGGAAGCAAACACCGAAAGATAGCGGCCACCGATCAAGTGAAACATCAAGATCAGAGGAAGATTGCCGATGTGATCGGTGATCTCAGGAATCAAGGGCTTATGATCAAACCACGATGGTCCGTAGCGGAAGCACAGCAGCCAGGCCATTGACCCAAGGAGCACGCACCTGCTCCAGTTTGCTTGATGGATGCCAGGCATAAACGACGGTCGTGCCAGCTTCATTTGCCGTTGATCGATAGCTCTAAGATCTTCTCTGCCCACTCTCGGCTGCCCGCGCCTTTGCCTTCGGGGTCGGCATTCCGGAAAAGAATCACAGTGTATCCAGTTGTGAGGTTTCGCAAAAAGCACGATGTGAATCCAAAGCTCGAACCGGTATGAACCACAATCTGCTGATCTTTGATGAGGTTAAAATTCCATCCCGCGCCATAACCGGAAAGCCCAATGAAGGGTTTGCGCTGGAAGGCGAGGATGGTTTTGTCCAACACTTTTTCTTGCCGAAGGGCACGTTCATAAAGGACCATGTCCTCGATGCTGGAAAGAATCCCGCCGCTACCGTCAAAGACATCATCGCGATAGTACTGAGTGTTGGTGAATTTGTTATTGACCCATTTATATCCATCCGAGCGGTTTTCAATGAGCGTATCGGGCCGGAAGTACTGGGAATTTTTCATCCCTATAGGATCAAAAATGACTCGCTTAACGTAATCGGCGAGCGGCATTCCTGATACTTTTTGGACGACTAACCCTAGAGTCGCATAGCCAAAATTATTGTAGCGGTAGGTTGATCCTGGCTCTTCCGCAAGGGGCTTTGTGGTGATCAGTTTGATGAATTCCTCAACAGAGTAGTCCCGGCTATAGTTGAAACTTGCAGTGTAATCCGCGATTCCTGATCGGTGGGCAAGGGTTTGGGCTATCGTAATCTTGTCCCAGGTCGGCGTCACTTCGGGGAAGAACTTACTCAGCGAATCGGTGATGCTCAGCTTTCCTTCCTTTTGAAGATTTAGGATTGCGTAGGCACAAAATTGCTTGCTGAGCGATGCGATCCTATGGGCGGTGTAGGGCGAAAAGGGGGATTTTGTTTCCAGATTCGCGTAGCCATAGCTCTTCGTCGTCACGCCACCCTTCGGGTCAATCACGGTCCAACACACGCCGGGGACCTTCTGAATTTCCATCGCGCTCTGAACGAAGTCATCCACCGGAGAGGCTTGGACGATCGTCGAGAGTGCGAGAATTCCGATCAGGAGGCGCATTGACTTCATGAATCGGATTCTACACTAGGAGTCTCGGACTGGTTACTCCAGTTGCTCGCTCCGAACTGCTTACACGAGGCGTCCTTTCTCTTGCCGTCTATGGCTGTCATTCTAATTTATTGGGGGTACTTTTGAGCCCGGCTGAGCTTTTGGCTACAAACCTTCTCTCGCCGATGGTTCTGGCTTTTGCCTTGGGCATGATTGCCACTCTGCTCCGGAGTGATTTAAAGCTTCCCGAGGGTCTATACACCTCGCTTTCGATTTACTTGCTGTTTGCAATCGGCTTAAAGGGTGGCGTCGCGCTCTCGCAGTCCACTCCAGCGGACCTTTGGAAACCTGCCTTAGCGACGGTGGTTTTGGGCGTTGTCACGGCGTACTTCGCGTTTCTAGTCGCGCAAAGGATCGGCAAGCTCGATACTACCGATGCCGCCGCAATGGCCGCGCATTACGGCTCGGTTTCGGCTGTGACATTCATCGCGGCCTTGAATTTTGCCGAGGCTCAAGGTTTCAAGATCGAAGGCACCATGCCCGCCTTTGTAGCGTTGATGGAAATTCCAGCGATCATGATCGGTCTTGGACTCGCGGGGAAGCAACTTAGCACTTCGCGCCGGGAAATGGTGAGAGAGCTCCTAACTGGCAAGACGATCCTCCTGCTGATTGGCGGTCTTTTGATCGGTCTTGTCTCCGGTGCAGAGGGCGTCAAGCAGGTTACGCCATTGTTTGGCGATCTTTTCAAAGGCGCACTGACGATCTTTCTGCTAGAAATGGGTTTGGTCGCTGCGGAGAGATTTGATGATATCAAAAAGCACGCCAAGTTCCTGGTGAGTTACGGGATCTGCGTTCCACTATTCAACGGCACCCTGGGCGTTGCGGCAGGAACCCTTGCTGGTCTGAGTGTGGGCGGATCAGGGATTTTGGGTGCAATGGCCGCTAGTGCAAGCTACATTGCCGCCCCAGCGGCAGTGAGAATGGCGTTGCCAAAGGCAAATCCGAGTCTATATTTAGCCGGGGCGTTGGGAATCACGTTTCCGTTTAACCTGATCTTCGGAATTCCGATCTACATGCAGTTAGCCAAATGGATGCACTAGGTTCTCTTTGAACCCGAAAAGAGATAGAATTCGTTCATGGAGTATTTGGTGGTAGCTGCAGATGGCTCGGTTCTCGGCCCGTTTGACGTACCATCTTTAATCGCGTTCAAGCGTGAGGGCAAGATTTTGCCAGAGACCTTGCTAAGGGACTTCTCTTCCGGCCGCGAAATCCAAGCCCGATATCTCCCTGACCTATTTCCGATGGCAGTACCGCCGGTCATCGCCGCAGAGTATGGTGCGCAAACCTCCAGCCCTTACCCTAGAGGCGAAGAGCTTGAAAAGCCGGTGAATCCTGGTCCAACATTTGAGGCAGTTGTTCGGGCGTTCGTGATGCGGTCGGCTCTGGCGGTCATCGTCGGGTTTATCGTGTTTCCAGCTGGCGTCATTTTAGCGATTTACAATGTTTTTGTTGCTTTTCAGCTCCGCAAAAAGAAGAGTGAGCATGCAGAGGTTGCCATGAAAGTCGCTCTGAGCGCCTTTGCATTCCTCGCGATTTACTGGTCGCTCCAGCAAAACGGAATCTTCGGATGAAACGACGGATTTTAATCTATGGGGTCACGGGTTCGGGAAAGACGACTCTCGCCGAGAAAGTCGCCGCGAAGACTGGAATTCCGCTCCACCTGGCGGATGAGATCGGTTGGAATCCTGGCTGGCAAGAGGTTCCGATGGATGATCAGGTTCTGCGCGTCGAAAAAATCGTCGCTGAGGATTCCTGGATTTTGGATAGTGCTTACGGCAAGTGGCTTGATGTTGTTCTGCCCCGAACGGAGCTGATCGTCTGTTTGGATTATCCTCGATGGATTTCGCTAGGACGCTTAATCCGGCGCACCTTTCGAAGATGCTGTTTCAAGGAAACTTCGTGTAACGGAAATCAGGAGATGATTAGCCGAGCTCTGAGTCGGGACTCAATCATCCTGTGGCACTTTAAGGCGTTTCCGAACAAAAAAAGGCGGATGAACCAATGGGCAACCCATAGTGATGGCCCAATGATTGTCACTTGCAAGTCACCGAAAGATGCTGAGCGCTGGCTCAGCGCTTTGGAACCGGCTAGATAACATCGAAAACGGTATCATTCCCGATGACTTGCAGAAAGCTTTTGATGCCCGATCCGGATCGGAGGCGAAGTTTCTTGCCTAGCTCCCTCACTGAGGCGAGCACAGCTGGAACAATTGCAGAATGCAAAGACAGCAGAAACACGCGCGAAGAGGATTCAGAAAATTCTGGATAGCTCATAATCATCGCGCACTGGACCACGTATTACCAATCGCATCATGAGTAAGTCAAGCTTGGTTTGGTTGAGGCGGGATTTGCGATTAACGGACCACGTTGCCCTATCTGCCGCGACAGCTCCTGGTGAGCCTGTTTATGTTGTGTTCGTCTTCGATCAGGTGATCCTGAGCGCCCTCCAGGATCGCGATGACCGGCGAATGACGTTCATTTACGATTCCTTGACGGAGGTTGACGGAAAGCTGAAAGAAGCCGGATCAAGATTGATCGTGTTGCATGGCGATCCGATCAATGAAATTCCTGCCCTTGCCGCTCGGCTCAAGATAGAAACCGTCCATACGAACGCAGATGTCGAGCCATACGCCATCCAGAGAGACACATCCGTCGCAGCGAAGCTAAAAAGTCAAGGAATTATCCTTGAAACTTATAAAGATCATGTCATCTTTATTGATGATGAGGTTCTGAATCAGTCAGGATTACCCTTCAAAGTGTTCACGCCATACTCCCGGGCATGGAAATCCTATCTGAATGAAGATGCGTATAAGAATTACGCCGTTAACTTATCTTCTCTAGCGCCCGCATCCGCATTCTCCGAGGAGCCAGGAATGCCGATCCTCGAAGACTTAGGATTTAAGCGAAACACGCTTTGGCTGGAGCCAGGAGAAGATGCCGCGAACGTCAGATTGAAGAGATTTATCCCGACTATAGGTCATTACGGAGTGGCAAGAGACGCCTTCGGATCGGAAGGAACAAGCGGTCTGAGTGTGCACCTTCGCCATGGGACGATCTCCATTCGAGCGTGCGTTCGAGCAGCCTTAGATTCAGGCAATCCCGGAGCAGAAAAGTGGCTCAACGAACTCATCTGGCGGGACTTCTATCACATGATCCTCAGTCAGTTTCCCCATGTTGCCACCGGAAGCTTCAAGCCCGAATTTGACGCGCTGACCTGGCCCGGAAGCGACGAACACTTTGAGGCTTGGTGCCAGGGTCAAACGGGAATGCCGATTGTAGACGCCGCAATGCGTTGCTTCAACGCGACGGGGTGGATGCACAACCGGCTTCGTATGGTTGTCGCCATGTTCCTCACGAAAAACCTTCTCGTCCATTGGCAGAAAGGGGAGGAGTACTTTGCGCAGTACCTCCTTGACTTTGACCTTGCAGCAAATAACGGCGGTTGGCAGTGGTCGGCTTCGACGGGAGTGGATGCGCAGCCGTACTTCCGAGTCTTCAACCCAGTTCTTCAGAGCGAAAGACACGATCCGAGCGGTGACTTCATCGCCAAGTGGTGCCCCGAGCTCTCCAAGTTTTCCCCCAAGTTTCGACACTGGCCTCACGATGCGACCATGTTCGATCAGGCTGACGCGGGCTGCACCCTCGGATTGGACTACCCGCATCCCATCGTTAATCACCGTGCAAATGCCAAGGCCGCGGTCGAGATGTTCAAATCTTTACCGCAAGCCGAGACAAAAACCTAGTAATTGCGACCCAAAGAATTCCTTAAAAATCGCGTACTATGTGGGCTATGCAGTGTTCGATGCTCAAAAAGTTGAGTCTTGTTTTGGCTACTTCGGTTGCGGTCCAATCCGCTTTTGCGATCGTTATGTGGGATGATACAGTCAACGGCGACCTCTCAAATAACCGTCTTGCGCCAACTGCCCTCAATATCGGCATCGGCTCAAACACTGTCAGGGCAAGGACCCAAGGCAGTGACCGAGAGTATTTCAAGTTCACTGTCGCTCAGGGACAAGAGCTCTACGACATGTGGCACACCGAGTACATTAGCCAAGATTTTACGATGTTTTTAGCCATGCAAAGAGGACCCACGTTCACCGAGACTGCAAGCAATCCGAATCCAAATAATTTGCTAGGATATTCCCATATCGGAGATTCCACTTATGACATCAGCATCTTCAACATGATGGGAGCGGCACCGGGTGCGACCGGATTCTCAGGGCCCCTGCAAGCTGGTACGTACACATTCTGGGCACAACAACAAGGATCGGTATCGACTTGGACGATGGACTTTAGAGTTCGAGCAGTGCCAGAGCCAGCGACTCTTTCCGTGCTTGGTGTTGGTTTTGCGGCTTTGATCCGACGCAAAAAGCGAACTTCCAAGTAACTTTGCCAGCCCAAAGCGCCCAGCTTCCATCAGGATTTATGACCCAACCTCCCATAATAAGGAGAAGATGATGAGTTCTGGACGGATTTTTGGATCGCTCTTGTTTACAGCGATTTTGGTTTGCGGTTGCCAAACTCCGCAGACCAATGTTGTTTTGCCCGGTTCGGTTAAGAAGATTCGCCTCAATGTCAACGATACGGAAGGGACGGAGGACTCCCGACGAGTGCTAGTCGTTTGCAACATCGATTCCAAGGACAGCATTGATCTGACCGAGTATTACGTCCGCAAAAGAAACGTTCCTCCCCAGAACATTGTTCAAATTTCGGTTGCAAACACGGAGGAAATTGGAAAGCGCACGTACGAGCGCAATATCTTGGCTCCCATCGAAGAAGCAATCGGAAAGCTGGCCCACAAGCAAAGAATTGACTTCATCGTTCTTACAAAAGGCATTCCGCTCCGCATTGATACATCGGCTGGGCATAGCGTGGATTCGATGATCGCCGGCTCACCAATGAAAGACCTGGTCCCTGCTGAGCCGGATGTTGCCCCCTCGGAAGATGAAATTTTACGCGTGAGGAATCCCTACTTTGGGATGTCCGAACCTTTTGATTCAGAGAAGTACGACATGTACCTGGTGACACGTCTTGACGGCTTCACGCTCCTGGATACAAAGCGGATGGTCGAGCGTTCTGTCAAGGCAAAACCCGAGAAAGGCCTCTTTTTCTTTGACCGAAGCCCAGGACGCGACCAATCACCTGAGGCGGCGGAAAGCTCAGGGTGGCTCCAGCTACGAATGGAAAAATCCTCTGGACTCTTGCGGTCTCAGGGCATGGAGACTCAGGTGGAGGTGACCAAGACGTTTCTAAACCCGGGCAAAAAACTGATGGGCTATGTCTCGTGGGGTTCAAACGACGACTCATTTGATCGGGAGGCGTACCAGACTTTGCAATTCCATTCGGGGGCAATCGCAGAGACCTTTGTCTCAACTAGCGCCCGGACTTTCATACCTACTTCGTCTGGTCAGTCGCTGATCGGGGATCTCATCGCGGCGGGAGTGACCGGGGTGAAAGGGTATGTCTCCGAGCCTTGGACGGTCGCATTGTGCCGCCCAGACATACTAATGGACCGCTATACAAAAGGCTGGACCCTTGCAGAGTCTTTTTACTGCTCCTCGCAAATGATCAAGTGGAAAGACGTCGTCATCGGGGATCCAATCTGCCGCCCTTACCCGCTGCAAGAAGTCGATGCTGGCTTAACACCTGCTCGACCTTAACTTAAAGCTCGAGCGTCAATCATCATCGCGATGTAGGTACTTGGAAGTTCTGCGTACTGTGCAATTCGCTCAATGCACCTTGCGTAGTTTCTTTCCGCGAGATCATCGGTAATCGGCATCGCCTTCAGACTTTGAACCATCAGCTCGAGGCACTCCGCGGTGAACTTAGCGCGGTTTTGTGGAAGGCTTCGAAGACCCATCGTCGAATTCTTGCGGCTGATTTGGTCATATACAGTATCCCAGGAAGACCTGGATTGGATCTCTACTCTCTGCCGCGCCATCGCCTGCTCTTGGAGCCGTTTTGCCTCGGCGTCGCGCCGCTTGACGTTCTCCCAGTCCTGCATCGAGGACCCATCAATCACACGCAGGACGATTGGCTGACCCAGTTTTGTCGCGGAAAGCTTCTCAATCAGGGTCTTTGTTTGGTTAAGGCGCAAGTGCCCTGCGAGGTCACCAGACTCGGACGGTAAGCCCATTACAAATTGATTCTCGTCCAGGCAAACAGGAATCGCCTGATTCAACGCCGTCCAGACGCCCACGCCAGTCACGCCATCTTTGACTTCTGGCAGGATCTCCGCCCACAATTGCTTTATGTCTGCGACCATCTTCTATCGCGATTATAGCCAATAGGGAGGGTTGACTCGTGCGGGTACGATAAGATTTCGCCTAGCTTTTGTAAATTATGCTCTCAGCGCTGCTCTTTTCGGTGACGGTCACGGTTTCCCGGCAACCATTGGTTATGCCGGATTCTATCGCCGTGACGAAAGGCATGATCTATCAAACACGAGGGATCACCGAGCTCAAGATTGACGCTTACATTTCGACTAAGACTAGCCCAAAAAAGCGTCCGGCAATTCTGTTTCTTCACGGTGGAGCCTGGCGGGATGGCCGAAGGGATATGCCAAATCCGGTGACTTGGCAGTTTGCGGAACTCGGTTATGCGGCTTTTCAATGCGATTATCGCTTAAGCCAAGAAGCGGTTTTCCCGGCGCAGCTTCATGATGTTCGTTCTGCGATCAGGTGGATTAAGGCAAATGCCTACCGATGGAACATAAATCCTGAAAAGATTGGAATATGGGGGATGTCGGCGGGAGGCCATCTCGCCCTGTTAACCGCCTACTCGCCTGGGGAGAACGAAGAACCCAATATTGAGCCTACTCGCTTAAATGCAGTCGGTGCGATTTTTCCGACTACTGATATTTTACAAGTTTACAGATATAGACTTGCACAGAAAGATGTGCGCTCTGATTTGGTAGGTATAGCATCTCCTGAGTATCAGCTATTGGGAGGCGATCCGGAAAGAATGCGCGATATGGCCAAGTTTGCTAGCCCAACCTTTTATGTATCTCAAGATGATCCGCCAACCTGGCTTGTTCACGGATATAACGATGATGTTGTCCCCATCGAACAAAGCCGTAATCTCTTAACCCTTCTTACCCAGAACAAGGTGCGGTCACAACTCGTGATCTTGAGCAGTCTGCGCCACGAGGCGAAGTACGATGCCTTTCAGAGCGGCATCGTTTCCTTCTTCCAGCGCGAACTTGGCCCTCCCCAAGAGTAAGAGCTTACGCGGCTCGATTTTCGACTACGGAGTGCGACGGAGTGTTAAGGGCTGCTTCAGCTTGGCTGACGAGGTGCTTCGCTGTTTTGCACTTATCACTTAGGTACGAATAGCCGCATCGCACTTCGATCATCGCTCCCATCGGGCCTCTCCGATGCGTCAACCAAGGCTTTAACTTTGCCATTAGTCGAGCCTGTAGGACGCTCGCGGTCGGTCCGGTCATCGGAAGAATAATCGCAAAACCTTGGTTCCCGACAACGCATGGAACATCTAGGCGGCGGATCTGTTCTCGGCAAAAATCAGCTGCATCGGCCAAAAAGTCCGCGACGCATTCGTTGCCGTAGTAGCTACGCAGGCTGTCAAGGCCATCAAACCGGAGCATGACCAAAGCGAGCGGGGCTTCGTGCGACTTGGCTCGGTGCGTTTCTTCGTTGAGGCGATTCTTGAAATGCGCCTCTGTATAGAATCCCGTGTTTCGATCCGTGATTGCTTTTTCGGCAGGGTGTTCTCCTTGCTCTTGAAGCAAGATGTCTTCAGACTCCTCGCTCGTCAAAATGCGTCGTAGCTTGCTCAACGATTGTCGCAAAATGTGGCTGACATAGTTGCAAGAAATGCCGAGCTTGTTCGAGATTTCGGTCTGAGTGAGAGACTCAAAGTGGAAGCAAGTCAGGACTTCTCGCTCCAAATCGCGCAACTTACCAAGGGCAGATTCCAGGACCAATCGCTCTTCGACCCCCTCAGAATCATTGGTGTAGGCTGGCATATTGTCGATTTCGCTAGAGTCATCATCGCCAGGGAGAGCGGCGTCAAATGAACTGACTTTGAGCGAATCACCGGACGCAATGACTTCCTCAACTTGTGAAACTGGCACACCGATGGCATAAGCGATTTCGGTTGGCGTGGCAGGGCGACCGAATTCCGCCTGCAAGCGAGTTGCTCCCTTTGTCACTTTGTGCCGAAGCTCTTGAAGCCAGGCAGGGTGGCGAATGATCTGCGACTTATCGCGAAGATAGTGCTTGATCTCGCCTGCGATAAGGTGGGTGGCATAGGTGCCAAAGCGCACTCCCGCCTCTGGATCGAACTTTCCGATTGCGTTAAGCAAGCCAATACGACCAACTTGACACAAATCTTCGAAAGGCTCTATACCAGCGAATTTGCGGGCAACGCGTTCCACTGTCGGTGCAAATTGTCCAAGAATTTCATCCTTGAGGTCGGGGCGCTTGGTATCGAAATACCGCTGCACCAACAATTCTGGGTCATTGAAGACCTGTTTGATTTCTCCCATTTTCATCAGTCCTTTGATGTGCTTTTTGTTAGGCTCAACATCCATGTGAGCCGGGTCTCTCAGAAGTTCGCACGTCCTGTGCTGCGCTTCCGAGATGCCCTGGTTTGATCGCTATGTAGTTGTCTTATTTAATTTCGTTGACAATCGAGAAGATTGGGCTCATGACCGAGATCGCGATAAATCCGACGACCACCCCCATGAAGATGATTAGAGCAGGCTCAATCATCGAAGTTAAACCTTTGACCGATTGCTCGACTTCCATATCATAGAAGTCGCCGATCTTGACGAGCATTTCCGAGAGACGACCGGATTCTTCCCCGATGTCAATCATCTGCGTCACCATAGTAGGGAAGAGTCCAGACGATGTCAACGGCACAGAGAGGCGGTTACCCTCCCGGATGGCGATGCGAGTCTGATCCACTGCATGGGTCAGAACCGCGTTCCCGAGAGTTTCGGAAACGATCTCGAGTGATCGAATCATCGGAACACCAGAGTTAATCAGGGTCCCAAACGTGCGAGTGAACCGAGCGATGTTCATCTTGAGCATCAGATCTCCCATAACCGGAACCTTGATCTTTAGATAGTCCAGATGATACCGACCCTTATCGGTTTTGCCATAAATCTTGACCCCGAAGAATCCTGCAATCGCGAAGATCACGAATACCCACCAGGTCTTTTGCATAAAATCACCGACCCCAAAGAGTGCAGCAGTAACCGGAGGCAGCTTTGCGTCCATGTCCGAGAAAATTTCTTTGAACTTTGGAAGCACGAAGCTAAACAGAACGAAAAGCATCAAGAAGCTAAAGCAGAGCACCAGAACCGGATACATCATCGCACTCTTGATCTTGCCGCGAACTTCTTGTTCGTATTCCAAGAATCCAGAGAGTCGTTCCAGAATCACGTCCAAAATACCGCCGAGTTCAGCGGCACGAACCATATTGATGTAGAGCTTGCTAAAGCAGTGCGGGTGCTTGGTGAGCGCCTCATTGAGCGCGGATCCGCCCTTAACGTCAATATTCACCTGCTCCAGAGCCTTCTTCAAGACCGCATCCTTTTGGTTGGCCGATAAAATTTCTAGACAGCGCAAGATCGGAATCCCCGCGTCGATCATCGTTGCAAATTGCCGCGAGAACACAGTGAGGGACTTCGGCTTCATCTTGCCGACGCTCGATCCAAAGCTCTTTGCTAACTTGACTTCTTTGATGTCCAGACAGTGCATGCCTTGGTCACGAAGTCGGGCAAGGACCGTCGTGTCCGTATCGGCTTCAACCGTTACCTTAATTGTTCTTCCGCTGCTATCTATTGCCGTGTACTCGAAAAGTGGCATCCGTTCTACCTTCCTAGTTGCGCTGCTCAACACCCAAGTTGGGCGGGTTACAACGTTACATGAGTAATGTTCGGCGCGAGTGGCAATGTTTTCAGGTTCAAATTTTCATTTTTTAACCTTGTGAAGTCAGAAGCATAAAGTTGATTGTGAGGTTTTTTGCTAAAACTCGTGGAATAGCTAGTGGTAGCTTTACCGGGTCGTTGGAAATTGATCGATCCAGGCAGGGATACTAAGCCAACCACAGAAGGTAAATTCTTCTCAAGGACTCATTGAAAACTCGCACCCAAATCAATCAAAAGCGCAAACATCAATTCGGGGTAATCCGGTGCTAAAGCTTCGCATCTCGGAATCCTTCGAGAGTATCCAAGGCGAAGGAATATGGGCGGGAATTCCAAGTCAGTTTGTTAGGGTCAGTGGTTGCAACCTCCGATGTTTTTGGTGCGACACTCCCTATGCCTCTTGGAATCCCGAGGGCCCGATCCGAACGGTAGATGATATTGCTGAACAATGCATCGCCTCTCCAATTCAGCACGTCGTCTTGACTGGCGGCGAGCCCATGCTGTTTGAGGGCATCAAACTCCTCACCCAAATCCTAAAAGATCATGGGAAGGTCATCACGATCGAAACCGCGGGAACGGTCTATCAGGATTTACACTGTGATCTGATGTCCATTAGTCCGAAATTGGCAAATTCGACCCCGCTGAGCTTTCCAGAAATCGCGAGCAAGCACGAGGCGATGCGGATCAATCTAGAAGCACTCACATCACTGATCTCTGAGTACCCAACCCAGCTAAAGTTTGTGGTGAATCCGGATCAAGGTCTGGAAGATATTGAGGAGATTCGGCTACTACTCTCCCGGTTGCCCGCGGTCAGTCAAGACCGGGTTATCTTGATGCCGGAAGGAACAAATTCTTCTGATCTGTGGCGCAGAGCTGCTCTTCTGGTCGAGACATGTATGAGCCATGGATGGCGACTCAGCCCAAGATTGCATATTGATTTATTTGGAAATACGAAAGGAACCTAATAATTTTTCAACCAAATTAACGAAAAGTCGCTACACTGAGAAAGGACAAATGCCCGAACCCAATACGAGTTGGCCCGAGGGGGTGCAGGGGGCGGTTTCGCTGACCTATGATGGTTCCCGATTAGGACACCTGGAGCTGGTTGCGCCTGCGCTACGAAAGATGGGCGTGCACGCAACATTCTTTGTGGATTTGCACAGTGCGTTGCAGCACGTTTATGGATGGAGATCGGTTGTAGCGAATGGCCACGAACTCGGAAATGGTTGCCTGCTCAACTCAGGAGACCTATTGAGTTGGACCCCTCAGATGATCGCCGAAGAAATTGCCTCCACTGATGAGGGTATTCAGGATGTTTTCGGGCCGAGTCGGCACTGCCCATTTGCTTTTCCTTTCGGTCCGCCAATCTGTGGTGGATACCAAGATTACCGGGATGTTCTGACCAAAGCGGACCGCATTGCCCGAAGTGGAAACGATGGATTCAACGACCCCGAAAATTGCAGATTCCAATACCTTAGCTGCATACGAGCGGACGGGCTGACGGGTTCAGAATTAATCTCCCTAACTGCGGACGCAATTCGGTCTGGAGAGTGGATCATTTGGACCTTTGAAGGCATCGGCGAAGGGGAAAATGCAGTGGATTTAGGCGCCCACCAATCGCTCTTACTCTGGCTTTCAGCTCACCCAGACATCTGGACTTCTCCACTTGGCACGGTCTCGGAGTACCTAAAATCGCATCGAAAGGCCCAATTCCACGTGGTTTGACCAGTTTTGTAGCTCGAAATGAAACCAACAATGTATAATCCTCGTGAAGTAGGATTCGTTAATGAAGCGGTTAATCAATTGGTTTAAGGCGATTTTCAATCGCGGTATGGATAAGCTGGAAGATCCAGAAATCATGCTCGATCAGGCTCGACGCGAAATGACGGAAGCTCTTTCCGCAAATCGTGAGCGTGCAGTGCAGGCAATCACACAAAAGAATCGCCTCCAATCCATGCTCACCGAGCAGGAAGCAAAAAGCGCCGATCTTGAAGCAAAGGCCTCAATGGCACTAAAGCAAGGCAATCGTGATCTTGCTCGTCAGTTCATTCGCGAAAAGCAGAATTACGATTCCACCTTGGAAAGCCTTCGTGCAAGCCACGCCCAGGCGACTGAGACCGTGGAATCGGTGAAGCTCGCTTTGCGACGTCAAGAGGAAGATATCCGCCGGAAGACCAGCGAAGCTCTTGCCCTTAAGGCGCAGTGGAAGCAGTCCCAGATTCAGAATGCGATTAGCAAGACCCTCGATAGCCTCAACTTTGAAAATGAGTTCGAGAGCCAATTCGGAGCCGCGCGCGAGAAGATTAAGGACAAGATGGCCGAATCCCAAGCGCGCCAAGAGTTGTTTGGTACCAGTGTTGCCGGAAAGACCATGCAAATGGAAGACATGGCGATGGACGGAATGGCCGACGAAGAATTATTGAAGCTTGAGCAAAAGCTCGGATTGGCATCCGCACCGCAAGTGCAAACCCAATCTGTCCCTCAGGTCAACACCGACGTCGACGCCCAGCTTGCCGAACTTGAAAAGCGCATCGAAAATCAGCAACAAGGCTGAGCCTCTCCGGCAATTATTGCCGTGAGTTTTCAACCTTTAAGGCATGACGTTGATGCGAAAACATAGAAACCATGCATGCCTTAAAGGTCCTAGAATTTGAATGGATCCAGCGTTATCTCGCCTCTCATTGCGAATCACCGCTGGGTCACACTCTCGCGCTTGAACTTCTGCCGTCGTTCGAAGCGGACGAAGTGAGCGCACGGTTGGAACTCACCCGTGAGACAATGCGCTGGGCGGGGCAAGAGGCGATTCCGTCTCTAGCACCGATTAAAGATGTCCGAATCCCGGCCATTGCCGCGAGCAAAGGCAGAACCCTTGACCCAGAAGTTCTTTTCCAAATCGGCGAAGCCCTCGCCACGATGCGCAAAGTCAAAGCCGCGATCAAGAGCAAGCAGGAAGATCTCCCAAAGCTCTTTGAACTTTGCAATGCACTTGTCGAAAACCAAAAAACCGAGGACGCTGTGTTGCGGAGCGTGGACTCCAGCGGCGAAGTTCTGGACACCGCTAGCACCGCGCTTGCGAGTTTAAGAAAGACAAAACGCAATGCCGCCAAGCGGTTGACCGACCGGATTCAAGGCTACACTACCGGCCCAACGCGGGAGTATCTCAGTGACCCGATTGTCACCCAGAGATCAGGACGATACGTTGTTCCGGTTAAGTCCGAGCATCGAGGCAAGATCCGTGGGATCGTCCACGACACATCTTCTTCCGGGCAAACTCTTTTCGTCGAACCTCAGGATGTTTTGGAAATCGGCAACGCCCTCAGAGAAGCCGAGGTCGCTGAGACCGCTGAAATTGAGCGAATCTTGGTGAGCCTGAGTAGTCGGGTTGGGGAGCAGGGAGAAGAAATTTCTAAGGCTGTCGAACGCACGGGTGAGCTTGATTTGCTCTTCGCGAAGGTCCGTTATGCCGATCAGTCCGAGGCCGAAATCGCCAAACCCGCTGTCGCTGGTCGTATCCGAATCGAACGCGGTCGGCACCCGCTTCTGGATAAGGCGATCGCGGTTCCATTAACCCTCGAAATCAACGACGAGAGTTCCGGACTTCTGATCACTGGTCCCAACACAGGGGGTAAAACCGTTTCGCTCAAAACAGTTGGCCTTTATATCCTGATGAATCAGTGCGGGATGGCGGTGCCAGCATTTCGGTGCGAGATCGGGTTTTTCCCCCAGGTCTGGGCGGACATTGGCGATGAGCAGAGCCTTCAGCAATCGCTCTCAACGTTTTCTGGACATGTAAAGAACATCGCCGCCGCATTGCAGAACCTGAAACCGGGAGCAATCATGCTTCTTGATGAAGTCGGAGCTGGTACCGATCCCGCTGAGGGTGCCGCTCTTGCGAGGGCGATTCTGACCGAGATTCATCGCCGAGGCGCGAGGGTCATGGCGAGTACCCACTACGGCGAGCTCAAAATTTTTGCCAGCGAAACTCCTGGTTTCATCAATTGCTCAATGGAATTCGATCTGAAATCCCTTAGCCCGACTTATAATCTTTTGATCGGCACTCCCGGTTCAAGTCACGCCCTGAAAATTGCCGAGCGATACGGAATGCCGAAATCCGTCATCGAGAGGGCAAAGGATGACCAAGGCGTTCAGGCGGCGAGCATCAGCAAGATGCTCGAAGACCTAGAGAACGCACAACGACGCGCACAAAAGGCTCAAAGCGAAGCCGACCGATTAGCGAACAAACTGCGCGAAGTCGAACAAGCCGCAGAGGATAAACTTTACGAGGCCGAGGAAATCCGCCGCAACGCTCGCCAAAGGCTCACCGACAAGGTGGACGAAGAGATGCGGCAGGTGCGCTTGGAGGTTCAGGACCTACTCACCAAACTTAAAAAAGGCGGACAGACGGATTCGGGTCAGGTCAGAGAAAAGCTCCAGAATCTGAGTCAAAGAGGACAGAAGGTCGCCGACAAGTTCAGACCGGAAGCTCCGCCCAAGCCCAAGCAAACCGCCGAAATTGTCCGAGGTTCGAACGTGAGAGTCCGGGGATATTCGCAGATTGGGGTCGTTCTGGAGCACCCGAAGGACGGCAAGGCGATGATCCAAGTTGGAGCCATGAAGATCACCGTCAAACTTGTGGACCTAGAACTCGAACAAAAGGCACCTGAAAAGGCCAAGCTTGTTGCTCGGAAGAGTCTTCAGCTTGAAAAGGCGAGCACAATAACCAATGAGATAGACCTTCGCGGCGTCCGGGCCGAGGAAGCCGCCGAATCGCTTGATCGCTATCTGGACGAACTCGTCCTTGCTGGTGCCGGTCAGGTCCGGATACTCCATGGAAAGGGAGAAGGGATTCTCCGCAAAGTCACGCGCGAGGTTGCCGCGAGTCACCGATCCGTGAAGTCATTCCGAGATGGGGAAGCAACCGAGGGTGGTCAAGGCGTCACTGTGATACTTCTCGGTTAACCCCTGGTACATTCTTTTGATTCGATCATGAATACCGAAGCTCTTCTTGAACTTGCTAAAACCGTCCGCAAAAATGCCTATGCACCATATAGCAAGTACATGGTCGGAGCCGCGGTCCTGGGTTCCAATGGAAAGGTTTATCTCGGCGTCAATGTCGAAAACTCAAGCTTTGGTCTAACCATTTGTGCTGAACGAAACGCCATTGCCGCGATGATTGCTGATGGTTGCCAAACCTTCGCGCTGTGCGTCGTGGTGACCGAGGATGGTGGGACGCCATGCGGGGCTTGTAGGCAGGTGTTGCGAGAATTTGTCCAGCAACCGGATGAAGCTTCCGTTCACGTGAGTAACGCGCAAGGTAACCTAACGTCCTATTCAGTGAACGAATTGCTCCCCAATTCCTTCCAATTTCCAAAGCTATGATTTCTGTGCGCCAGCGTTTTTCTTTCCTCGGATGGAGTTCCGGGTTGCTCCTCGTCCTAGGTGTGGCCGCCTGGGGTTGTGGCGGCGGTGGAGGAGGAGGCACTGGCGGTGGTGGCGGAACCTCTTGCACTGACCCTTATGCAGGATTCCCAACCACCGGGACGGGGAAGCTCATTCGTGGTCGTGTGCTCAATATCCCAACGATCGGTGGCTCTAATATCCCAGTTGCAAACGTGCTCTTGCGCTTCGAAACCACCGGCGGGACTCTTCTGCAACAGACGACGACAAATACCTGTGGTGCCTACCAAATTGACACGGGAACTGGCGCGATTCCGACTCGATTGAGTCCGGTCAGTTCTTCGATTCCGATTTCGTATTACGTTCAGTATCTATTCAACGGGACAACCTATGCAGCGAACATCAGTAATTGTTCCGCCGTTCTTCCTAGTTTTCCCGCTGTCTTGAATGTCGCGCCTTCGGTCATCCTCAAGACACGAAGCGAGCCACCACCGTTCCCGGATGGTTGCCTAGCCCCTTAAGCACTAAACGGGTTTGGCTTAATCTTGGATTTTTTGACGTCTCTTGAGTGAGATGGATAAAAAAATACGTGATCCGATTCTGGAAAAACGTTGCGAGATCACCGGAGAAATGATCTCTGGTCACGATGCCGTAAAGATATCCGACCTGAGGCCCGCGATTCGCGAGCAGCTCGTCGCCAGTAACCCAGGGGCAAAAATAGATGGTTACGTCGGTCAAGTTGCGCTGAACAAGATGAGGCTGGACCGGATTCAAAAGATGCTCATTGAGGATCGCGGCGAGGTCACAGCCATAGACAAGGAAGTTCTAGAAAGCATCGAAACAGGGCGGGTGTTTGCACACGATCCTTTCAAAGAAGCTCCGGAGAAGATCACCTTTGGGGATCGGCTTTCCGACAAAATGGCGTCCTTCGGTGGAAGCTGGTCATTCATTATCCTTTTCTTCATCATCCTCGCGATCTGGATCGTGATGAACCTCGGATTACTGGTCATCAAGCCATTTGATCCGTTCCCGTTTATCTTGATGAACCTAATCCTATCCTGTATTGCCGCGATTCAAGCCCCTGTGATTATGATGAGTCAGAACCGCCAAGAGCGAAAGGATCGTACACGCAGCGAACATGACTACCAAATCAACCTGAAAGCCGAGCTTGAGATCAGGGCTCTACACGAGAAAATTGACCGGTTGATTGGGCACCAATGGCAACAACTGTTGGAAGTCCAGCAGATGCAAATGGACATGATGCAAGAACTTCAATCTCCAAAAAAATAGTAAGTTATTCCACGTTTTGAACCTAAGACCCCAAAACCTAAAGTAGATTGCGAGGTTTTGGGTCTAAGCCCGCGTTGACCCTGTTCCGATAGTCATTGTGGGATGAACCGTGGATTATATACCGCCGCAACCGGAATGCTATCGAACCAATACTGGTTGGATAGCGTTGCCAACAACCTCGCGAATGCCAGTACCAGCGGCTATAAGCGAGACGAGATGACCTTTGAAGAAGGTTATATTCGCCGCCTGAACAATGGTGGTGGACAGGGCGAAAGCGTCGGCGGCATGCAGAGCGGTCCCATGGTCAGTGGGATAAAAACCAACTGGGAACGCGGGGCAATTCAGTCCACCGGGAACGGCACCGACATCGCGATCAGATCAACCGAAGGAATGTTCGCGGTTGAAACCCCCGGCGGCGTACGATTCACCCGAGCCGGAGCCTTTAGTCTGAATGAAAGCCGAGAGCTCGTTGACGTTAACGGTAATAAGGTCCTCGACGACAGCTTGAGACCCATCCGAGCCGACGGGACCGGAACAATCAAAATTTCTAGCACTGGCGAGGTGTTCCAGGATGGCACGATTTTCGGCCGTGTTGCAGTTTTCGACGGCGAATTCAGAAAGCTCGGGCTTAACATGTTTACCGTAATAGGCGATGCCGTTCCACAGGATCGTCCAGCCATTGTTCCCGAATCCATCGAAGGAAGCAACGTCAATATCGTCGCCACGATGATTGAGATGGTGCAAGTACAACGCCTGTTTGAAATGGCTCAAAAAAGCATTCAAACCCACGACGAATCCACATCCAAGCTGATCGAATCCTCTCAGCGATAAAACCAATTTTGAACCCTATTAGGAGAAACCAACCACTATGATGCGAGCTTTAATCACTGCCGGAACCGGAATGGCTGCCCAGCAGACAAACCTAGATGTTATCGCCCAAAACTTGGCGAACGTCAATTCCAACGCGTTCAAATCCCAACGCGCCGAATTCCAAGACCTCATGTACCAATCGCTGCGGGCATCCGGCTCGGAAACCAATGGTGCGGTTCGGACGCCTCAAGCGATTCAGATCGGACTGGGGACCCGGTTCAGTGGCAATGCCGTTAACATGAGTCAAGGTGGTCTCCAAGCCACCGGAAACCCATTCGATATCGCAATCACCGGCGAAGGATTTTTTGAGGTCGACATGCCAGATGGTTCGGTAGGCTACACCCGTGATGGCGCATTTAAGCGTGATTCCGATGGAAACATGGTCACCAGCGACGGCTTCCGACTCCGACCTGGAATCCAAGTCCCAACCGAGGCCACCAGCTTTAGCGTTTCCGCCAATGGAAACGTCGCCGTCCTTCTTCCCGGCGAAGAGCAACCAACTGTTCTTGGTCGAATCCAAGTCACGATTTTCCCGAACCCTGCCGGTCTTACCCGGGCCGGACAGAACTTGTATCGAGCTGGTGGTGCCAGTGGCGCCGGGCAATCGGTCGTTCCTGGTGAGGGTGGGTCAGGGGCTTTGCAGGGCGGATTCGTTGAAGGCTCCAACGTCAGCATCGTCGAAGAAATGGTCCGGATGATCACTGCTCAGCGTGCTTATGAAGTCAATTCCAAGGCGATTCAGACCGCCGACGACATGCTCAGCACTCTCAATCAGCTTAAGAGGTAATTGAATGAATTCTTTGCTCCTTTCTCTACTCGTGGCATCATCGCCAACGCTCTCGGTCAAGATCGAAGGCGAAGGCTATGTGCGCTTTTCTCGCGATGGCCGTGCAGTATTTTCCCGCGATTTTACACTTACTGTTGCCGACGGTAAGCTCGCCACAATTCACGGGTTGAACACCGTTCCCACCGTCCAGATTGGGACGGGAATCAGCAATCTCAGGATTTCAAAAGTAGGCGAGCTCTTTGCAACTTACCCGTCTGGAGAAACCAAGGTTGGGACGTTAGTGGTCGGAGTTTTTGCTCCGACATCAGCCCTGACTCTCACCGACAACTACTTCGTCGCAACCGATCGTCCGACGTACAGTCCGGCGGGTGAGAATGGTGCCGGAGTCTTTGTCACAGTCGAGCAAACAAATTCAGTTCCCCCGGTAAAGCAACCCGAAATCCCGGTCCTACCGAGCTCCCGAACTCCCGAACCAAGCGTCAAGCAAGTCACAGCGAAAGCCCAAAAGGCACTTGTATCCAAAGCCGTGACCCCGCTCCAAGAAGGAAAGATTTTGCGGGTCCGTATCAATTCAGAAACGTTGGTAAATGGCGAAACATTTTCTCTCACCGATATTGCAACATTTGAAGGTTCGCAAGCGCTGGTCGATCAAATTAGCGGAATTGCTCTGGGCAGCACCCCAATTCTTGGGTACTCCCGACCTTTTGAACTCGAGCGGACGCGGCTTCAACTTCGTGCAGCAAAGTTGCCAGTTGATGCTATTGAGTTCATTGTCCCCGAATCCACGTCCATCCGTCGACCAAGCCAAACAGTTGAGTACACCGAGCTCTTCGACGTGGCGAAGAAAGCGATCCAGGCGAGTCTTGGCAATGAATCCGTGCTGACAGACCAAAGCCAGAATCAGACCATCGCGATGATCTTGCCGACCGGTAAGCGTGAACTTCGCACCGGGAATGTCTCCTGGTCTGGCACCCGCGCTTCGGTCACGATTGATGCCTTTGTGGACGGCAAGAAAATCAAATCTCGTTCCATGAGTGTGATGGTCACAAGCCAATACACGATGCCTAAGGTCGGATCCTTGGTCAAAGTCGTCGTGCTGAGCCCAGGAATGAAGATCCAGTTTTCCGGAAAGGTCACCCGAACGAGTGGTCTGAACACAGTAGAAATTCGCCGAGAGGATGGCGCGACCTTTACCGGGACGCTCATCGCCGAAGGCACGATCGAGGTGAAAATTTGAAAAACCTAATAGCACTGATTTGTTTTGGAGCGATCGCGACCAGCGCATTTGCCCAGGTGATTGATAAGAACGCTGCGCCAGAAGCCGTGACCGGAAGTACCTGGTCGAACAGCGCGCAAAGCCTGTTCAAGGATCGCACCGCATCAAAGGAAGGCGACCTGATCACGATCATGATCAGCGAGCAAAGTGTCGCGAGTTTCACCGCTACAACCAACACGAGTAAAGCCGATGCAAGCAATATCGTGCAGGACGCGATCAAGGCTTCTCTCTCGTTCCTAGACGTGATTCGACCTCGACAAACAACCGCGAACAGTACAACCGCTGGCACGGGAACGACCACCAGTAATGGCAATCTCCGAGCGCGTTTGACCGCTGAAGTGAAGTTCGTCACCGCCGCCGGAAACCTCATCATCGAAGGTTCGCGCAAGATCGTGATCAATAAAGACACTCAACTTTTCAAGCTCACTGGCTTGGTCCGTCGCGACGACATTCTGCCGGATAACAGCGTTCTCAGCGAGAAGCTCGCCCAAGCCGAAATTCGCCTCGAGGGTAAAGGTCAAATCGCTGACCGACAACGCAAAGGCCTTCTGACCCAAGTCCTAGATTGGCTCTTCTAAAACCATGAAAAATCTCTTTCTCAAAACTCTTGCTCTTGGTTTGATCCTGACGACTGGTGCTCAGGGGTCGGAAACCGTGAATAGTGAACCAAGCAAAGCGCCACCTGCCAATCGAAAGCTGAGCAAAGGCGAACTCGCCAATATGGTCGAACAATCCGGAATTTTGGTCCGGATCAAAGATGTTGCCCGATTCCGTGGCGTCCGAAAAAACCAGATCATGGGCTATGGCCTCGTGGTTGGTTTAGAAGGAACGGGAGACACCAAGAAAACTCCGTTCACCAGCACCCTTTTGGCAAACGCACTGAAGAAGTTTGGCACCATGATTGAACCCGGGCAACTGGATTCGAAGAACGTTGCAACGGTCGTAATCACGGCAGATGTTCAGCCCTTTTCTTCCCCGGGCAATACCCTTGACGTGACGATTACAAGCATCGGTGATGCAAAGTCGCTCCAGGGTGGCTTCCTGCTCCAATCCCCGCTCTACTATGCCAACGATGACCAAAATGCCGCAGCAGTCGCCCAAGGTGCGGTGAGCATTGGCGGATTCAACTTTGGCTCTGGCGGCGGTGGAAGCGTGCAAAAGAATCATGTCACTGTCGGTCGTATTCCGGCTGGTGCGGTGATCGAAAGAGTCGCTCCATTCCAGATCGTCTATGGCCAAAACATGTACATCGAGCTCGATGAGGGAGACTTGACAACCGCCAGTCGATTGGTCAACAGATTGAATGAAGTGAATCACGACTTCTCGCCGATTGCCCTCGATGGTGGCACGATCCAGATCACGCTTCCAAGTACGATGACCCCGATCCAAGCGATGAGTTTGATCGAGCAAACCGAAGTCCACGTAGACATTCCTGCCATTGTGGTGGTGAATGAACGTACGGGTACGATTGTGATGGGTGGCAATGTCCGTCTTGGCCCTGCAGTAGTTGCTCATGGAAGTCTCTCCATCGTTATCGAATCTTTCAACGATGTTTCCCAACCAGCGCCGTTCAGTAACGGAACAACGACTCCCGTCAACAATACGAATATCACGGCAACCGAGGACCCAGCGAGTATCGGTCTCATTGGCCCTGTCGCCACTGTGACGGATCTCTCTCGGGCCTTTCAGGCACTTAAAGTTTCTCCCCGAGATGTGATTGCGATCTTGCAAGCCCTCAAGGATCAAGGCGCTCTAAAGGCGAGGATCAAAATCCAGTGAGAATAGGATCACAGCTCACCGGGATGATCAACAGTCGCCAAACAGAGACTCCAACATCTCCGAACAAAGGCAAGAAGCTGCTGGAAATCGGAGGAAGTAAGCCCTTTGCATTGTATGAGTCTGATCTCAGCGCGAAAGCGAAAGAGGAACTCGGCAAGCTCGGCGATGCGACGGTCAAGATCGAAGGCATTTTCGTTCGCGACTTGCTGAACAAGATGATGCCAAAAGAGTTTGGCGGCGAAGGTCCGATGGGCGACTTCACGCGAGATCAGTTTACAAACGCAATTTCCGATATCGTCGGCAAGAATGGCTCACTCGGCATCGCAAAGATGTTCAAGAACCAGCTTTCCGAGTCTATCTACCGTACCGAGGCCGCCCGCCTCCTGACCCAAAACGAACCTGCCTCAACGCAGGAGATAAAACCATGAAATCACGAGAACTACAACGGATCTTCTGGGATTGGCTGAGTACCGCCGAGCGACTGAATCGCTCGCTCGCGGAGCAACAAGCCGCCCTCACTCTGCGCGATGTCGCTCGCGTCGAATCCATTCAACCCGAACTGGAAACGATGATGGCGCACATGAAGAGAATTGATGAGCAAGCTGTGGCGTCAACACAATCGCTGGCCGGAGAATTGGATGTTATGCCAAGTCTTCGAAGCATTGTTGACGCGCTGAACCCAGCCGAAGCAAAGCAGCTCGAAACCCTCTCTAAGCGTATTGAAATCGTCGGCAAAAATGTCCAAGACCGTGTTGCCTTGAACCGCAAGCTTATCGAAAACGAGATGGGTTACGTTGGCGGCACTCTTGCGCTTCTTGCCAAGGTCGCTCAACAAAGCCAGGGACAATTTTCGACTGGAGTACCTAGTTCGGTCCTAGTGGACGCCGTCGCTTGATGGAATAAATCCGAAGGGAGTAAGTAAAAATGCCTGGTCCATTTCAAGGAATCTCGATTGCCAACAGTGCCCTGCGTACGTTTCAACGTGCGATGGAAAACACCGGCAACAATATCGCGAACGTAAACACCCCTGGGTTCAGCCGACAGCGGCTTGACCTTCGGGCATTGGATCCGTATGCAGTCAACCAAAATGGGACTCACCTTTTTGGAAGCGGAGTGGGCATCAATGGTTTAGTACGCATTCGTGACATGTTCCTGCAGGGTCGGATGCAAGCATCGCTGTCCGATCAGGGTCAAGCGTCCACTTTGCGTGGAAACCTGACTCGAATTGAATCGGTTTATAACGAACCAGGCGATTCTGGAATCGCGAATAGTCTCGACAAGTTTTACAATGCTTGGTCGGCTCTTGCAAGTAATCCAAGCAATCAAACTGCGAAAGCCCAGGTCCGCGAATCCGCTCAGATCATGACGGCAAAGGTGCGCAGCACCCATGCCGCTTTGGTCGATAACTATGCAGACGCACGCGGTCGAGCAGAATCCATGCTCACGAGCATGAAGGACATTACCGAGCGGATCGCCGCGCTCAATACCGAGATTAAATCTCTGCAAGTCACGGGCGGCGCTGCCGGATCGCTCCAAGATCAGCGCGACATGCTGATTGACGATCTCTCGAAGATCACCGAGATCACCACGAGCAACCAGCCGAATGGCACGGTTGATATCTTTGCCGGGAATTTAGTCTTAATTGACTCAGCGGGAGCCCGCGATTTCCCGACCACGATCAATTACAGCACGTTAAGCCTCACCGATGGCACAACGAACTTCCCTGTCAAAGGCGGGGCGTTACTTGGGCAGATTCAGAGCGTAAACCGAATTGGTCTTGCGATGCAAGATCTGGACAACATGGCAAACACCATGCGGACCCAAATCAATACATTGCACCAATCGGGCGTGAATTCGGCTGGCGTTGGCGGAGTGAGATTCTTTAACGACGTTCCGGAAGTAGTGCCCCCAACATTACCCCTCCCGCAGACTGGTGCCGTGGACTTTGATCTTGATCCGGCGATTCTGGCTGATGCTCAGGCAATCGCCACAGGAACGACGACCGCCGCCGGCGATGGAGCATTAGCGCTCCAGATCAGCAATTCCCGAACTCAGAAACTTTCCGCGCTCGGCAATCGCTCGATCACAGAATTCTATCGTGGTCACATTGACGCGATTGGTCGTGAGGTCGCGTACCAAGAGGCTCAGCTAGAAACCTATGACGCCATTGTCCAGCAAACCAGTAACCAGATCCAGGAGCAAAGCGGTGTCAGCCTTGACGAAGAGATGGCGGACATGATGAAATTTCAACGCAGTTACCAAGCTGCGGCGAGAATCCTAACGATCATGGACCAAAATGCCGAAGATATTATTAATTTGATCCGCAGGTAATTCTAACGGGGCCATAAACGATGCGCATTAGCCAAAACCAAATCTATGACGGACAGCGAAGGGCTGTGTCGAAGTCATTTGCAGAAGTTGCAAAATGGCAAGACGCCATCTCGTCTGGCAAGCGGATTAAAAAGGTCAGCGACAATGCGTATGATAGCGGCATTATTCTCAAAAGCCGAAGCGTCAAAGCCGCAATCAATCAGTACGATTCCAACCTACGCGTCGCCAAAGATTACTTGGGGAACAGCGAAAATCGCCTTGCCGATATTGGTGATCTTCTCAACCGATCTTATCAACTAGCAGTGCAAGGCGCAACCTCGACGGTTGACCAAAATGCTCGCGCAGCCCTCGCGACCCAGATCGAGCAGATTCAGCAACAATTTGTCTCCCTTGCTAATTCGCAAGGTAGTGATAACCAGTACCTTTTTGCCGGCCAGCGCACAGACGCTCCCCCTTACTCAGTCACGGCGGGAACTCTGGCTTATAACGGAGATGCGAACCCGATCCGAATTGAAACTGGGCCGTTGCAAACTCTCAATGTTAATACTCCTGGCGGGCAGCAGTTCACAAGTGCTTACGCCCGGATGGAACAACTCAAAGTCAATCTACGCTCAGGGAATGTGAGCGGCATCAGCGGTATTGATATCGCCGAAGTCCAGAAATCTTTGAACGATTTTCGCCAGCTCCGCTCGGAGGCGGGGACTGCCATGCGGACGGTGGACGACCTACAGTCAGTCAATCGTCGGCGCATGGATGAACTCACGGAAGGGATCAGCAACCTGGAGGATGTGGACTATGCCGAAGCCGTCACAAGGCTAAAAGCATCGGAAACCGCATACCAGGCTGCACTACAAGTCACAGCAAACTCATTCAAATTGAGCCTGATGGATTACCTCCGATGATAACTAAGACTGAAATGATTACCGCCCGATTTGGGGCAATCTCCTTTACTGAGAACGACCTGCTCGTCTTGCCCGATGGCATGATTGGATTCCCTCAGCTCAAAAACTTTGTGTTAGTTGAGCATAAACCGGGTAGCCCGTTCCAATGGCTCCAAAGCATTGATGAGCCTGCGATCTCGTTTTTGATCGTTGCGCCGGGGCTGTATGTGCAAGATTACAACCCGATCATCCCCTCAATGGTGGTCGAAGCACTCGAAATTACCGAAGAATCGCCTTACCTGGTCTATACTGTGGTATCAATTCCAAAAGGGAAACCGGAAGAGATGTCGCTGAACCTAGCGGGACCGATCTTGATCAACGTAGAAACAAGAAAGGGCGCGCAGGTTGTACTGGAAGATAACAAGTGGGCGTTAAAGCACCTTGTTGGAACGCCAAAGATAAGCGAGTCTCAACAAGCGGCCTAAAAAGCGGCTTGCTCCGGAGACCTGGAGTGCCATTTTTTAGGATAGCCAAGGAAGGCGAAAAAACATGCTGGTTTTAACCCGAAAACTCAACCAGAGCATTGTCATCGGAGATGGCATCGAAATCATCGTGCTCGAAGTCCGCGGAGAACAAGTCCGCCTAGGCATCAAAGCCCCCAAGAGCGTCGCCGTACACCGAAAGGAAATCTACGACCAGATTCGGGACGAAAACGTAGAAGCCACCCAACTCGACCCAAGCGATATCCCAGACTTGAGCTAATTGCGGTCAGAGCCTTTTTTGGCGTTAGCCTCAACCTCCCAGATTAACCTTGCTCCTGATCCGGGATGAGGTGATTTATGTAGTCGATTAAGTAGGCAGGATCTGTGCCTGGTGGAGTATGGGACAGAATGCTTTCGATGGTTTGTTGCTTTAGCAAAGGAACCTTTCCACGATCCCCGTATGCAAACTCGCGGCACAAATTTGGAAAAAGTAAGCTTTCCGGATCCGGGTCGTTGGCTTCCAGATATTGCATTGCTTCGTCGGAAAGCTGGGGATCATTGAGTTGCACCGCCGCGATGCCCGCCATATATTGATAGTAATCGCTATGACCTTCGAGAAAATTGGGTTGAGCCTTAACACCGTCGTATCCTAACTTCACACACCGAATAATTTCCTCATCATCACAATGCGCCAGCGCTCGGTGAAGGGTGTAATAAGACGCGAGAGGCTGTTCAACCAAGTTTTTCTCCAAAACCTGCACATCCTCAAGCGAATAATCCCTAGGTGATAGGTACTGCACTTCCGAAAAAATCGCCCACGTATGATGGTGTGCAATGACTTTCTCCGGATCACGTTCCAGAAGTTCTATCATTGAGCCATCGCTAGCTTCGTCGGAAGTAGGCGTAAGGGTCCCGGCCCCGATAAAAAAGTTCATGAACCCAAACGCGATAGCGAATCCCATCAAAATGTTTTGGCTTGGATCATTTTTAACGCTGTAGAACACAATGAATGCCCCTGCTGCCGCAAAGATGTTCATCATGGGAGCAAGAATGAAGAACGTCATCAGGCGTGCTTTTGTCGGATTTCGCCGAAAAGCGCACACATAGTTCCGGTGGTTAATCGTTGGCGTATATCTCTTCTTTCTTTCGAAAATCGTCTTGCCTTCAATCACAACCTTACAGATCGTCAGCCCGCACAAAAGAGCACCAATCACATGGCCGCTCTCGTGCAGAATGATCGTAAACAAGTAAAGCAGGTAAATAGATAGGATAGCGGAGATGGCAATTCCGACTAAAATCCCCGTGACCAGAAACCCCTTTTCTACACCAACCACGAGGCAACAGATCAATAGGACGGCCCCAAAAAGAATTCCAAAAGCCTTTCCGAGGCGCTTCCAGGAAAATGTGGGATCGTTAATCACCCCTGAATTATAAGCCGAATCTCAGTTGCAGGGTTGTCTTCAACAGCATTTCCGGAACTAGCCCCCTGCCCTTCGCAATCCTTTCTGGTTCTTTTTTGCACGGCAGTTGTTCCCGTGCGCACGGCAGTGGTTCCCGTGCGCGCGGCAATCGTTCACGTGCGCACGGCAATCGTTCACGTGCGCACGGACTTTATTGCCGGAACAATTCAATCATTGCCGAGAGCACTCTTCTTACTTGCATTTTCAACCTGAACCACAAGATTTTACAGTAAACATGGCAGTTCTTAAGACCTTTGCATGCCTCCGTCTTGCCAACTTGAAGGCTGGTAACCACGGGCAAGCAAGTTTCAGCCGCATCGGCCACACGCTTTTCGAAGGTTATCAGCCTGCGTCTCTGTCGCTTCTGTTTTTGGTTCCTTTTTGCGCGACAGCGCAAAAAGAACCCTTCCCCCTCCAAGATGGAGGGGTTAGGAGTGGTTGAGTACTCTCGCCACCATTTTTAAAAAGGGCATCGTGCGTGATCGTTCTTTTTGCATCAAGGTTTTGAACGTTGGAAATTTCTGAACCACTATGGCGTATGCTAGCAATATGAGTTGTCAGTGGGTACAAGAAGCACGGTCATCGGGGCTGAGTTTTGTTGTCGTCAAGACTCGCACAAACCCCGCCCCGCTGGCCGTGGCACCCAAGGCTTCTCCCCTTCACCCCGCCCACCCGTCTGGGGGCATATTAGGTAGCAACTATGACATTAAATTCTCCTGTGTTCCCACTTTTTTACAATGTTTATGGTTACAGTCCTGGGTACCATGACTTCCAGGTGTCAAAATTGGAAAGTTGGATCGAAGATAATCACACTTGGACTCAATTTACAATATCATGTCTCACGCCTGATGACAATGATCCCGAAATCCAAGAGAATGAAGCGTCT
>JBEIDH010000020.1:0-42195 GCA_040383535.1 Chthonomonas sp. | reverse complement strand
TCTTGGTGGAGGCAAGGGGACTCGAACCCCTAACCCCCTGCTTGCAAAGCAGGTGCTCTCCCATTGAGCTATGCCCCCAAATTGACTGAGATTACTGGTGGGTAGAGCAGGAGTCGAACCTGCGAAGGCTCTCGCCGACAGATTTACAGTCTGTTCCCATTGGCCACTCGGGCATCTACCCAGAACTCAGTCACACGATGATACCCGAACTTTCCAGACGCGTCTAGACCCCAAGGCACAAAGATAGATTCTTGGCTAAAAACTCAGAAACCTCATCCAGAAAAGTACTGGAATATGACCTATTTCTTCTTAGTCGAATGCCAATAGCTAGAATCACTGAGCGAAACTGGGCTGACCGGCCGATTGAGTTCTGATACCAAAACTGCGACCTTGACACCATCAGAAAAATTCGTAATTCCGGCAATGCGGTACTTGGCTTCCTTTACTTTGTAGCCATCACCCTGATCATACTTCTCGTACTTACAAGCCAAAATATCGCCTTCAATCTTCCAAGAACCAGACCCTGTTGCCCCTCGGAAAGTCGTTGCACCAACCGCTCCAGAGGCGGTGGATATTCTCCAGGTGAAGGTACCGTTCACGTTCAGATTGAGCTCACCACCATAGCTACTAAACGTCATAGAGGTCGCTCCCGTGTAAATGTTCACCCAGTTCTGAGTTCCCCCAGATCCGTATTCATAGTTCCCTGCGAGGGCTTCTTTGGTGGCTAAAGGTTGACCCTCCGATCCTGCACAGCGAAAAGTTGCGAGGAATTCTTCGGCAAACGACCAAGTCTTCGGGTAGGAGAAGCCTGCTGACATATCTTCCCCCGCTATAAAATCACCCTGGTCTTCGTAATTTTGGGCGATGACCACCGGTTGCCAATGAGACTTACAATCAACGAGCATCAGGGTGAAGACGGTGTCCGTCCGTCGCCCTTTCTCCCGACCAGAACCTGAAATGAATTGCGCGATCAGTTTGTTTCCAACATATCGGCGATAGATCATACCGCCCGCCTTACCCGCCATCTCCTGCGGCATTGCGGTTTTCCATAAACTACTAAGTGCATCGCCAATGTTTCCCTTTGCGGGAATGGCGGGCAAGAGCCGAATGAAAGCGTTACTCAGCTCATTGCTAATGTTTCGCCTTTCGGTTAAGGTCTTCGCATACCAACCGGCATTCAGCGTAAATCCAGCCGGAGTCGAGAAAGCAAATCCAGGAGCATAACCCCCCGTCGTTGTCGCAACCGGAGCCGCAGATCCTTTAATCGTAAATTCCTTGCCCTTCACGGTAATCTGGTTCAAATCGGCACCAATTAATGCCTTGATCTGCGCCGCTGCCACCGTCTTTATCTTGCTCAAGTCACCTTTTTCTTCCTCTACCATCGCGGCAAGAATTAGGGTCGAGCAACAAGAACTGAGGGCAAATTCGTAAAATTCTTGCTTTTGTAGATCAGTGGCCTTCACGCCGGCGAGCTGCTTTCGAAATCTGGCAGCGAGGCGAGTCATCGAGTCATCATCGTCGGAATAGCCGTTCGCAATTCCGTACAACGCCGAGAAACTAAACGCTAATGCCGTCGCGGGGTCATTGCTCTGCTTCAGTTCCTTCACCGCTTCCTCGTAGCTCTCAATCACAGAAACGATTGCTTCTGCAAACGTCTTCCGCTGAGCCTCATCATCACCGAATGCACTTGCATACTTTGCAACCAGGATGCGTGATCCTGAAGGCTTGAAAGCCCATCCTTCCACCTTTTCAGCTGACTCCGTGGTGAGTCCTTGCTCGCCGATTTTTTGAGAGGCATTGAGGAGGGGATTGTTCTTAGGAACTTGCGCGAAACCGACGCAAGATAGAGCAAAGATGAGTACGGGTAAAACGCGAATTGCTTTCATTTTGATTCAACCTTTCTTCTCGCGATCTTACCATCTGATTCCAGGAAAATCGAAGAAAAAAGTGGCAATCATCACAAAAAATTCCTGTCGTGTTAAACTGAAAATGTCATGTCCGAAATGCCTCCTCCGCCCCCCTTTGCTCCTGGTCCCCACGGAATGAACGTTGGTCCCGAACCTGGACGAAGAAACAAGATTCCGGGCTGGGCTTGGTTCCTGATCGCCTTCGCTTTAATCGCGCCTTGTTTGATTTTTGCGGCAATACTGTTCCCTGTTTTCAGCCAAGCAAGAATTACCGCGCAAAGAACGCAGGCGATCACCAATGTCAAGCAGGTTGGCATGGGGCTAGTCATGTACACCGCCGATCATGACGACAAGTATCCGGCGGCATAAAATTGGGAAGATGCGACGCAAGAATACATCAAGAGTCCTGGAATCATGGATCAAAGTTTTGCTAGTGCCGGGATTCCGTTTTCTCGCATTGCGCTGAATCGTGAGATCAGCCTAAAGGTGGCAATGGAAATTCCAGATCCATACAATAGCGTCGCCCTGTTCCTCTCCACAATCTCCACCCGAAACGCCGTCGGTGGGCAAAAGGATGTTGCGAACTTCCAGAAAAGGGGGATCATCGGCTTTGTGGATGGGTCCACAAGGGCAGCCCCGATCGACGCCGTTGAGCAGTATGACTGGAAAATCGAGATTCCTAAAACGGAATAGGTTTCTTCAGCACGTCTATAAAGGGAGAAAGCTATGAACCCCGACTTCTCCCAACCTCCAATACATATCCCCACAAAAAAAACAAACAAAAAACCATTTTGGAGCTTGCCTGGCTTCCTATTGGGTGTACTCATGATCTATATCCTATATCAGATCATTGAGCCAGTGGTTAGGCAATCCAACTCCGCTTCTACAGTAACTGCGACAATCAGCAACATGAAGCAAGTTGCAAACGGATTTGTGCTTTACGGATCCGACAATGATGGTAGGTTTCCAAGTGCAGACTCGTGGCAAGTTGAAATTTATCCGTTCGTAAAAAACCGAGATATTTTTTCATCTCCACTCAAGTCTTCTGACGGTATGAAAACAATGGTTGCAATGAACTCTGGACTCTCAAAAGTTTCCGAATCCGAAATTGCAGAAGCGTCGAAAACGGTTTTAATCTTCTTATCCACCCAAACCCGCCCATCTCCCCATGGTGGCAAGGAATCCTTGGCGGTTCTACAAAACGAGACTGTTATAATAGGCTACGCGGATACCTCTGTCAAGTACCTCAAAATTGATGCCATGGTGGATTTAGTCTGGCTCCCTGAACCGGAGAAAGGTGCAAAGTGAATTCAGAGTCCAGTAATCCTCAAGAACAGCTTCCAACGCCAGGTTTCTCTGAAAAGTTATTCAAACTATCAGTGCGTAAGCGTTGCGCGCTCCTGCAACCAGTAGAGGAGAGTTAAAGGTCTTTTGGGGACTCAGGAGGCAAAATTATTCCAAGGTTGCTAGGAGTACTCAACCTCCCCTGACCCCTCCATCTTGGAGGGGAAAGAGTTCTTTTTGCGCTATCGCGCAAAAAGGAACCAAGAACGGGCGGCGACTTCGTCTCTCTGCGCGCGCACAACAGTTTTTCTCCGACCCAACGCAAATGATTAAAGCTATTTGTTAAAGACTGTATAATTTACACCATGAACCAGAAGCAGCTTCGAAAGGATTTGGAAATGTTCATTCGTGCAGATTACGAGGCGAGTTATGCCGCCCACGCAGAAGTAAGCAATCATCCTGATGAAAGAACCGATACCGACGATACTGAGCTCCTTAAGTTTGAGGTTAAATTGATTTTCCCGTTTTTAGTGGAGCTAAGGAAAGAGCTTAACGAAAAAGGCCCGCTCACTCAAGAGCAATATAAAACCGCCAATACACGCGCTTTCAAGAAGACCACTGAAGACAACATTAAGGGAATTGAAGCCTTTAATCTCAGAGAAACCAATCCATATTCAAAAGCTTTTAATGAAAAGGTTATAGAAATGGCGCATGCAAATTTGGAAGATTGGTATCTTCTTAACGACCCTTCCACAACGGAAGAGCAATTAAAAGCCGCAGATGAGAGAGATGACCGACTCCATGCCGAACTTGATAAGATTTTAGAAGATTGGCCAGATTCCAAGCCGCATCGGAAGAAGAAAAGTGAGGATTGAAGGATTTGGCTCTCGGCTTTTCTTTATCACGTGATGCCCTCTTTGGGGTTTCACCATCCTGGTGATCGAGTTCTTAATGTCGATCTGCATAACAAAGAAGTTCGTCTACTTGAGCGTAGCAACTAGACGTTCTCTTTTCCGGTCGGCGATGATGTAGGTTCCGCTGAGGACTCTTCTTTTGAACTTATCCAGGTCGGTTTTGCCGTGGATGCGAACTCTGGGCAAGAGGTAGGGGTCGCTGGCGTGTTTGGGTTGGAGGGCGCCGCCGCCTTTTTTCCATGCCGACAGATATCCGGCCTGCTCCACCGCGATGACGACTTCGGGATTAAACGCGCCTCCGGGATAGGCGAGAGACGTGATGGGGGATTTGAGGCCATTTTCCAAAATCCTCTTGGAATCCACCAGCTCCCTTTGAAGATTTTGCGGGGAAAGGGTTGTGAGGTCGGGATGGCTCACGGTATGAGACTGGAAATCCATATCGGCGGCAAACATTTGCTTGGCTTCGTTCCAAGCCAGGCGATCGGGGCGACCAAAATTGTTGGTGACCATGAACACCGTCGCGCGCGCTCCGTGCTTTTTGAGGATCGGGAAGGCCTCGGTGAAATTATCCCGATAGCCATCGTCGAGCGTGATCGCCACCGCCTTTTCGGGGAGAGGTTTTCCTTCGCGGAGGGCTTGCTCAACTTCGCGGACGAGCAAAAAGATGAATCCCTGCTCCTTAAGGAACCGGATTTGGAGCTCAAAATCCTCTGGCGAGACGGTGAGATCGCGGATGAGTGGGCTGCGCTCTTCCTTTGGGGTCAGCTCCGACACTCGGTGGTACATGAGCACGGGGACGGCGAACTCGTGGGTGAGCTTGGCGAGGGGGAAAGGGGATTTGGGCTTTTCGGGGATGAGCACGGCATCGTTTTGGTGGACGATTGTTTGCGGCCCCCCGCATCCGGCCAGGACTAGCGCCAAGATTCCAAGAAAGAAATTCGCCCTCATGCCTAAGGATAACACGGGGAAAGGCAAAAGAGTTTCCGCGGGCTTGCTCCCAGTTTTGGCGACGTGTCATTCGCTAAAATGACTTTTAATTCATGGAGCACATAACTTGGGAAGATTTTGAGAAGGTTGAACTGCGGGTTGGGACGATCCTTGAGGCTTTGCCTTTTCCTGAAGCCCGGAAACCCGCCTATAGACTCCGGATTGACTTTGGGGAATACGGGATCAAGCAATCAAGTGCTCAGATCACCACGCACTATGCGGTGGAGGATTTAATTGGCAAGCAGATCCTGGCGGTACTGAACTTCCCCAAGAAGCGGATTGCCGGATTTGAATCGGAGGTTCTCACCACCGGTGTTCCTGATGATCTTGGAGAAGTGGTCCTTCTTTCTCCGGACCGCGCAGTACCAAACGGCGCAAGGTTGTTTTAGTTCTTTATTGGCCCACCTTACAGATGCTCACGGGGAAAAGAGAAGGGAGATGTACTCCGCATTTTTGATTTTCCACTCTAGGATATTGAGGATGTAAGGATCCCCATATTGGGCGAAGGTAGAGTGGCCGGTTCCATCAGCCCAAACGCAAAGCAGGATAGTACACTTCAGTCATGAAAATGCTCGGGCTCATTGGCGGTACGACTTATGTTTCGACCATTGAGTATTACAGGACGCTGAACCAGATGGCAAACGAAAAACTCGGCGGCGTGGATGCGGCGCGCTTAATGCTCTGGTCCCTGAATTTTGGTGATCTTCAGCGGAATAATTTACTCGGAGATCAGGAGGCGAATTACAAGTTAATCCTGGAAGCTGGAAGTCGGCTGGAGTCTACAGGTGCGGAAGCTATCATGATATGCGCGAATACGCTTCACATGTTTGCAGATCGGCTTGGGCAAGAGTTGACCGTTCCGATCATCAACCTCATGTCTGCGACGGTCGAAGAAGCGAAGCGGCAAAATCTTAAGAGTCTTCTGCTTTTGGGGACGAAGTATACGATGAATGGAGTCTTTTACCATGAGCCTTTTGAAGCCGCTGGTATTCGGCTAGTGGTTCCGGAAGTGGATGCCCAAGAACACATTCATCGCGCGATTTACGAGGAGATGTCCATCAATATCTTCTCTGACTCTTGTAAACGCTTTGTTACCGGTTTAATCGAGGAAAGCGCGAGAAACGGAGTTGAAGGAGTGATCATGGGTTGCACGGAAATCCCCGTCCTCCTCCAAGGTTACGACAGCCCAATTCCGCTTCTTGATACTGCATTGGAACACTGCAAAGCCGCCATTAGGTTTGCTGCTTCGGGCTAAGAGAACTCACGTTGAACGAAAGGCTCGGCCGGTGGCACTCACCTTTGTAGAATTGTGTTGAACACACTATCTGGAAGAACCGATATGAAATTTTTACGACAAATTCGGGTTGAGAAGCCTTGCCGCGAGGACTGGACAGGGATGACCGGGGACGAGAAGTCAAGGTTTTGCGACAAGTGTCAGCACAGCGTAAATGACCTCACCGCGATGACTCCCGAAGAAGCCGCCGCCCGAGTCATGGAAACGCAGGGACGGATGTGCGTTCGGTATCTGCCCGATGAGACTGGCGCTCCAATCTATAAGGGGACTCCAGCCTGGCAAAAGCTGGTTGCGGCTGGGATAATTTCGGTTGCAGGGCTCTCAGGATGCCAGGAGCCGCTACAGGGCGAGGCAATTGGGACTCCAACTAGCACCACGCATTCCACCTCAGGATTCACGGAGCCAGAGCGAACCATTGGCAAGATCGCCGTACCCGAAGAACCGATGATGGGGGAAATATCCCCGCCATCAGAAGCGGTTGCTCCAAAGGAAACGGCGTACTATGCCCCACCTCCTTCACCCAAAGAGTTAGCGGTCGAGGAAGCTCTCATCGAGGAAAGAACGTGAAGACAGAATCCCACCCCAATTGATCTCCTGAAAGATCCTAACTTCCGGAACCGTGGCTTGATCATGGGGAACAACATCTACTACCCCACCGGATTAGAGAAGGTGCTCTCAGACCTAGAATCCCCAGACGAAAGTTAGTCCTGTCCGATTCCGGCGCCGTATTCGAGCATGATGTCCGAGGCCATGGTGGGTCGCCAATTTTTGATGGTGTACGTCAGCTTGTTGTCCTTCAGAACTGGTTTGACAGGACCGGTGCAACGCACGGCTTGCTTGGGGTTCTTGAAGGTCTTTTGGAAGTTCATGTTCAGAATCTGGGAGGAGGTACCGAACCTCATTTCTTTAACCGGGTGCTTTGGATCGAAGTCAAAGATCACCGTTGTAGAGCCGATATTGCCTTTCCAAGAAGCTCCAGTGGAGAGAATGTAGCCCGCGGTCTTGACCACGACTTTGCCGTCATCGGTGACCTGGACTCCTTCATTTGCGAGGTATAGGTCGCGCACTTTCACGGTCGCCTTTGCCCCAAATTTGACTGTCTTGGTATGGAATACTTCCCCTTCTACCTTGCCCTTCACGAGGGTTGTTTTCGTTGGCTTGCCGTCCACCCAGGATAGGAAAGAATCAAACACGCTCACGGGCTTCCAATCTTTCCATTCGACTCCGCTCCACACGAATGGGTCCTTCTCGCCGAATCCCTGATCAGCGAATCCCATGCGGACTTCGCAAGCCTTGCCATCGTTCATAAAGTTGAAATTGCAATCCGCCATCAACTGTCCCTCGCGGATCATGAAGGTAATGACCTCGCTGTTCATGCGCACAGTAGGATGGCTGCTGAGGAGTTGCGGCGAACCACCGAGGGTTAGACTTCCGTCATTCGCCAGAGCCACACCTACGAGAGCAGAGAACATGAAGAGCGCACAGAATCGCATGGTTCAAATATAGACGATCCCGACCCGGAAAAACCGGATCGGGATCGCTACGTCAGATTCTCAGAATTACTTCTTCAATCCAGCGACAAAGTTTTCAATCGCTTCAAGTAAGCCTTTCTCGTCTTTCATCGTGCTGTTCGGGAAGGAGACGATTGCTCTCTCTCCGTATGCGAGCGCCAGTTCTTTCTTGCCAGCGCGTTGGAATGCGACGGCGGTGTAGTACAGGCAGATGACGTCTTTGTCTTCGGTCTCCTTGCAGATCATCTCCATGACCTTAAGGGAGATGGCTTGGAGCTTAGGATTGCGGCTGTTGTTCAGACCGAACATGATGTACTCCATACGAGCGTCTTCGTTCTTTGCAGCTTTCTTGGCATCGGCTTCAAATCCGGCAGGATCTTCCATCGCGCGCCACTTCATCTTGACTCCGCTTGCCATTCCTGCGAGGCTTGGGTTCTCCTTTACGAGTTGATCAAGCTTTGCTTTGGCTTCGGCGGTTTTGCCGTCGTTGTACATCTTGTCGCAGGCTGCGATTTCCTTTTGAGCAGCAGCTGCTTTTGCCTCGGCTTCCTTCTCTGCCTTTGCCGCGGCCTTGGCCTTTTCGATGTCGTACTTTCCAGACTGAATTTCTTCGAGCGGCTTATCCATGCTCATCGGGTGACCGATCCACATGATCACGTTGTCTTTCACGATGAAGGCAGAGGGAATTCCGTTTTCACCGGCGGCTTGCATCCAAGTTACAGACATGCCCTCCTTGTTTCCACTCCAGCCGACGTTGTAATCCATCTTGTCGCCCATTTCCTTGATGAACGGTTCCATTTGGCCCTTGTCATCTTCCCAAATGCTGATTCCAAGGAATGTGACGTCCTTATTTTTCTTCGCAAGCTCAGTCAAGTGGGGAATGGTCGCACGGCAAGGGCCGCACCATGTTGCCCAGAATTCGACAACGTAAGTCTTACCCTTTTCGAAGGACTTAACCTCCGTGCCCTTCATCCATTTTTTGACATCAAGAGCAGGGGCTTTGTCGCCAATACCGAGCGAGGCGGCGAAGGAAAGAGAGGTCAGAGTGACCAGCGCAAGAGCACCAAAGAATCGTTTGCAGGATTGCATACCCATTAATATAGCAGGGGTTTGCGGATTTGTTTCGCATTTTCCAAAGAATCTAACTTAATCGCGGCAAAACAAAGAGAGCAATCCGGTAAACCGGATCGCCCTATTGCTTTGAGAGGAGAGTTAATGAAAGGAGGGGAAAATTATCGTGGGGCGAACATTCGGGTTGCGACTAGCTCGAGTTCGGAGGTCTGGTTCTTACCGATGAGAGTGAACGCGTAGCCGTCCTTCGCCCAGCTGATGGTGTTCATACCATCCACTTCGCCAGGAACAAATTTCTTCTCTGGACACGCACCGTTGACGGTCTTGCAATCCGCAACGATAAATAAGAGGTAGCGACCATTACCATCTTGCAAGATGGATCGAGAGGCAGGCTTCCCGTCAAAGGTTCCGACACGTTGCTCTAGAACTCGGACTTGGTTTAGCCAACGATCAAACTGAGAAGCCTTTGGTGTAGATGCTGTACCTGGAGCACTGAAGGCAGATGCAAGGAGCGGGACAGAATTTGGGTCGAATGGCTTTGACGAATTCATTCCTCGCTGAGCCGCACCGACAATTAGAATTCCGGCGATGAGCGAACCGCACATCGCCCATGAGTATCTGCTGACAAACGAATTCGTTCGGGAGGTCCGGTCAATCGCCGCGATCCGCTCGCGGCATTGGGACCAGCATTCGGCATCGGAAACACCAGCGATGTTGGATCGCAAGGTCGATTTAACGAGAAGGATAGATTGCAGTTCAGCATCTAAGCCAGGATGAGAAGCAAGCTGAGCCCGAAGGGCGTCTGCTTGTTCCGGGGTCAGTTCCCCATCGGCCAGTGCGTGTATATCCAAAAATTCGCTCATTCTAAATCTTCCTTTTTTACATAACCACGCGCGAGGGCAAATTGTTCCAGCTCACGACGTAAAATTGCTCTTCCACGTGCAAGTCTTGACCGAACGGTCCCGACTGGCACATTTGTCGCTTCGGCGATCTCCTCATAAGTCATTCCTTCCACATCGCTGAGCAGGACTGTCATTCGGAAATCAGCAGGAACTTTCGAGAGGGCTTCCTCTACCTCGGCTCCTACTAAATTATCGAACAAGGCTCTGTCCGGAATAGTTCCCTCTGGTGCCATTGGTTCGGCAATATTTTCTTCCTCTAGGGAATCTACGGGGGAACCGCGTTTGCGCTGGCGATATTTGTTGATGTAAACGTTGGTGAGAATGCGAAGCATCCATGCCTTGAAGTTACGTCCATCGAATCGATCAAAGGCTTCGTACGCCCTGACAGTTGCCTCTTGGGTGAGGTCGGATGCTTCATCCCGATCACGGGTGAGTCGCAATGCAGTGCCGTAAAGGGCCGGGAAAATTTCCTCGCACATCCGCTCAAAGCGGTCGCGCTGTTGATTTTTTTTCCCGAACAGCATGGTCGCTAGATCATACCAGGCAATGACTTTGCCCGGAATTAGTTGCCTTCAGATTCGGGACTTTGGGTCTGGTCGGAGGAAATAGGTAGCTCTTCCGTCTTCTCAGATGGCTTAAGGTCAGCTTCCGCTTGACCGGGAATATACGTTCTGAATTCAATGCGGCGATTTTGGAAACGACCCATCTGCGTATCGTTGGAACTCAGCGGCAAGCTGGCACCTGCCCCAAATCTCACAAGTCGCTCTTCTGAAACGCCATTCGTGATCAAAAATCGCATGACCTCCATGGCACGCCTCTCGCTCAGCCTTTGATTACCCGCCTTGGAGCCAACGCTATCTGTATGACCGACGATTTCGATCTTCGCAGCCGGCGGAAGTTTCGCGAAGAGGGGCACTGCGAGTTTCAGGAGCTCTTGATTGAGCTCTGGAACGGCAACACTTCCGGAGGCAAAGTTAACCACCATCTTGTTGAGAGCGTTACAAAGGTCCGTCTCCGTGACCGATTCCTTTGCACCTAGCGCCTCGATCCGCGCACTCGCGAGTTGATTCGCTTCTTGTCCAATTTTCGCGGCATCCAGACGCTTGACACTGAACTCCGCACCGACGAGAGCTTGAATTTCTACTCTCAAACTCTCGAGCCTAGATTCAGAGAGATTCCCTCCAATGACGACTTCACTCCCACTGAAGGTGAGCTCGGCTCCTCTCGGAAGGTACTCTTTCACGATTTCAGCGATGTAAGGAGTCCAAGCAGAGTCGCCAACCCCGAGATCGACATCAATTGTGCCGTCGGCCTCGTTTCCTCCCAACGCGAGGAGAATAATTTCTCGGTTTCGATCTTCTTTGACGATGCCGGAGTATCGAATGAGCCCCCCACTTCGGGAAAGATTTAGCGTTGCGGGTTCGAGCAGCGATGCGGTCGTCGTTGCAACCGATCGAGTTCCTTTGGCTGAGTTGCCTTGAGCAACCACTGGCTTAGGTTTTGTACCGTTGTCCGCAGGTCCGGAGTTGCGACTTCTATAGAGCGCATAACCTGCGATCAGAGCAACGATACCGATGAGGTACACAGGGGCGACCAAGATGGGTGCCAATGGTTTCCGAATTGGCTTAGGGCGTTCTGGTCCTTGTGCCCGCTTTTGAACAACGGCGCGGGCAGGGGCAATGGGAACTCTAGGCTTGGGCTTTGATCCCTCATTCGGCTTCGATGCTGGCTCTGCGAACTTGGTCGGCGGACGATTTCGGCGATCTTCGGCGATGGATTCTGACAATCGTTTATTCGCAGCCGCCGGGATTGTGATCCGCCCGCTTGCCCATGCTGGCAGACTCTCAGGAATCTCCCCGCTGGGGCTTAAAAGGTCAATGATTCTTGGAACAGCTACGGCAAGCGCATCCGCAGTCGTTTCGGCGTTCAATCCTGACTTGTTGGCGAGATAGTTTAGGGCATCTTCCCCGATGATTTCTGTGAGATCCTCGCCGGTAATCGGGCGATTTGAAGCGAGTCCGAGCCAAGATTCAACTTCAGCATTTTGCCCGTAGTCGCGGAAATCCTCAAGAAGTCCAGTGAGCCCATCTTGCCTTTGGTAGCTCAAGAAACCCAAAAACGATTCCACCAAGGGACCTGCGCTCGCGCCGAGCCCAAATTGGTGCGCGAGATCCTTAGTGAGCTTTTCGATTCCTTCTGTTCCCATTCCCACTCTAAATATAGACGATCTTCGTCCTAACGAGATTGTCAGGACGACGCAATTTTTCATTTTGAGTACGTTTGAATACGAATTCGAGAACTTTCCTGGCAAGAATGCGGGGAGATAAAAGCCTGGAGGCAAAACCAGTATCACCATTCTATACAAATGAGTAATAATAACTTGGAGTAGAAAAAGACACTAATGCCCGAGCCGATCAATCTACCAAGTACTTCCACCACGGGGCCTTTGAACTCGATTCAGCAGAGCCTTCTGGAAGGTGAGGTGATCGAGACTCTACGAACAATCTATGATCCTGAGTTGCCGGTAAATATTTACGATCTCGGTCTGATCTACGGCATCACAGTCAATGAGTTTGCCCATGTGGATGTTGACATGACTCTAACTTCCCCGGCTTGCCCAGTCGCAGAATCACTCCCGGGTGAGGTCGAAGAAGCCATTAGGCAAACTCCTGGCGTGTCTCAAGCAAAGATTAATTTGATTTGGGATCCGCCCTACAGCATGGACATGATGCCCGACCACGTCAAACTCGAATTAGGACTGTTCTGAAAAGATTTACACCTCTCATCCGTATCATCAATCGAACCCGACAAGAAAATCATGAAAGTCAGTGCTCAAGAAGAATTTGGTCTCCGATGCCTCCTCGCGATCGCAAGTCGCGGACCGGGAGGAACGATGACCATTCCAGAACTTAGTGAACACGAAGGTCTGAGCCAGCCCCACGTCGGCAAGCTCATGGCGATCCTGCGCAAGGAAGGGTACGTCAAGAGCACGCGTGGACAGATTGGGGGCTACAGCCTGAGTGCGCCACCTCGTGAAATCAAGATCAACATGGTTTTGGAAGTTCTTGGCGGTAAATTATTTGGTGATGGTTTCTGTGACCGCCATCGTGGCACTCAGCACGAGTGCAACCACCAAACAGGTTGCTCCCTACGGGCTCTCTGGACAAAGTTACAAGGTGCCGTTGACGACGTTTTGAACAACATAACTCTCCAGGACTTACTGGATGGCGATCAAAATGCCTCAATTCCATTGGAACTAACCTCCAGTAGAAGGACAACGATCTCTAGCTCATGAGCGAATCTGCTTTCCCAGTGACCTTAGGTCCGGCAGTTGTTCAAGAATTTAAGAAGCTGATCGCGCGCAAAGGCGAGACAGGAACGTTTGTAAGACTCGGAGTGAAAGGCGGCGGGTGCTCCGGATTTGAATACGTGATCAAGCTTGAAACAAAGTCGCTGCCCATTGACTTCGCAGTTGAGATTGATGGAGTCCGATTCGTTTGTGATTCAAAATCCGCCGAGTTCTTGGTCGGATCCGAAGTGATTTTCACTGGGAATTTACTCGGCGGTGGAGCCTTTCAGTTCAAGAATCCGAATGCGGCTCGCTCCTGCGGATGCGGAACCAGCTTTACGCCGGTCAAGCATTAAGGGTCTTCCGTAAGGAAGTTTGCAACTTTTTTAGCGATCGCCAAGGTCATCGTCGGAACGGCAGCAAGTTCCTCCGGAGTCGCCCGGCGAATTGCGTCGATGCTGCCGAAGCTTCGCAAGAGCATTCGACGACGCCGTGGGCCCACGCCCGGAATCTCATCCAGTACCGATCCGTTCGCGCGCTTGTCGCGCAACTTTCTGTGGAACGAAATCGCAAATCGGTGAGCTTCATCTCTCAGCCTTCGCAACAGAAGTAGCCCTGGGGAATGGAGCGGTAGTTCGATGTCCTTAAAGTCGTATCCAGACTCCCTTCCTTCGTCATACTCATAACTTCCGTAGCGATCCAATCCTTGGTCACTAAGCTCTACATCTCGAACTTTGGTCGGATAGACGATCAACTCAAGCTTCTTTGCCAAACCCACCATTGGGACGGTGAGTCCAAGTTGATCGCGAGCTTTCAGCGCCGCCGCTAATTGCCCTCTTCCGCCATCAATCATGATCAGATCGGGGAGCTTACTGAACTTTGGATCATTGTCCAAATACGCTCTTAGCCTCCTTGTTATGACTTCGTGCATCATCGCAAAGTCATTTGGACTCTCCGGATGATAACGCACTTTAAATCTCCGATATTCGGCATTGGCGGCTTCGCCGTTCTCGACCACCACCATCGAACCGACCGGAGCAGTTCCTTGGATGTTAGAAATGTCATAACCTTCGATTCGAGTTGGCGGCTCAGGTAAATCCAGAGCGTCTTGCAAACTGGTAAGCGCATCTTCAACCCAAGCCTCTTTTTGTTCGATTTCCTTTCTGAATGACGACAGGGCGTGCTCGGCATTTTGGGCGGCAAGATCAACCAGTTTGAGTCCTTCGCCTCCTTGCGGGACGGCAATAGTGACTGCACTTCCCCGCTTTTGCCTGAGCCATGTCTGCACAATATCCCGCTCCGCAATCTCCACCGGAAGAAGGATCTCTTTCGGAACATCAATACTGTCCGAATAGTACTGTTTCACAAACTCCTGAACCGCCTCGCCAGGGCTAGTCTCGCTCGACCCATCCAAGATAAATTGCCGTTGACCAATCAACTTTCCATGGCGTATGTAAAGAATTTGGACAGCCGCACCTCGGTCATCCTTGACTACGGCGACCACGTCACGATCTTCCTGATCTTGACTCATCACCTTTTGGCGTTCTTGCACTTTGTGGACGGCGATGATCTGATCTCGAATCCTGGCGGCGTTTTCGAAATCGAGGGCCTCTGCTGCCTCATTCATTTCTACCTGAAGTTCGACAAGTAAATCATCCTCCTTACCTTGCAAGAATCGTTCAACCTTTCCCAGGATGACCCGATAGTCCTCAATCTTCGCAAGCCCAGCGCAGGGGGCGAGGCACTGATTCATGTGGTAGTACAAGCAGGGGCGTTGATCCCGGTTTCCTGTCCAGCTCTTTCCGCAGGGGATGAGAGGGAAATTTTTGTGTAGGAGCTTTAAAGTATCTCGAACTGCGTAGGAATTCGTGTAGGGACCGAAATACTTTGCCCCGTCTTTTCGCAAACGTCTGGTAAAGAGCACCCGGGGAAAGGCTTCTTTTGTAATGACGATGTAAGGGTAGCTTTTATCGTCTCGCAGACGGACGTTGTACGGCGGGCGGTGCTCTTTGATGAGGTTACATTCGAGGACCAAAGCTTCCAGCTCGGTCGTAACAGAAATCCATTCAATGTCCCGGATCTTGCCGACCATCCGCTCGATCCGACTCCCGTGTTTGGTGCTCGCTTGGAAATAACTCCGGACACGGTTCCGAAGATTGATGGCTTTTCCAACATAGAGAATCGCCGCACTTTCGTCGCGATAAATATAGCAACCTGGCTCAGCCGGTAGATCACCAAGCTTTTTCTGAAGGAGGTCTGTGATCGGTCTTCGCCGTGGTTCTCGGGGCATAGATCGTCTCTAAACCCAGCCGCTAATCTGCCTGAAGGTGCGCTCGTTCACAGGACGACGTACCATCGCAAATAGGAAATTTGGCCATCCCACCATGCTATCCAGCTCATATTCGGGAGGCTGAGAGATTACGATCAGTGGTACGGTTTTGGCAGAATCGTGCGCCATCTTGGCCAAAGCGAACTTTTCGTAGCCGTCGATCTTGTTTGGCTTCTCCAGCGTGGCCAGCATGTCAACGACCAACGCGTCTGCATCGGAGCATGATTCCAGCGCCTGGATCCAATCTTCGAACACACTCAGCTGGTAGTGCGTTCCGTACGCTTTCTGAGCGGCGGTTACGATATCTTTCTCCTTCGTTACCAGTACAAATTTCATCGGGTCACCCTTTACTTACGAATACAGACTACAATATGTGATCGTCTGAAGCACTTTTCAGAAAGAACGTGGAACTATTGACAATAGAATCAACGTCTGCTAATATGATGGTAGTCATTGCATCATCAAGCAATGATGAAAGGGTCTTCAAATGAATCAACAGATAGAAGCAGAGAGTACCGGAATCGAGCGCGAGCCGTTTGTGGTACGAGAGTTCGAATCCATGATGGACGCAACTCGGCGACGGGCTTACTCCATGGCTCTTCAGTTGACCCGAAATCCGATCGAAGCCGAAGACCTCGTTCAAGAAACATTTTTGAAGGCTTGGAAGGGCTACGACAGCTACATGCCCGGACGACCGTTTCTGAACTGGGTTCTTCGCATCATGCAGCGTGCGTACCTAGACTCTCGTCGACGCGACAACCCGATCCGCAAGGCAGAGTCCCTAAACTCCATGATGTCTCCAAACGACGGTGAGATCCAAGAGATCCCGGTTGCAGATGAGCGTGCAAATCCACAGCTAGACCTTGAGCGATCAGACTTCTCTGATGAGGTTCATGCCGCTCTAAACGAGCTTCCAGAGGTCTACCGCACGGCTATCCTGATGTGCGACCTTGAGCAATATTCCTATCACGAGATTGCACAATCGCAAAAGACGACGATCGGAACGGTGAGATCACGAATTCACCGCGGTCGCCGGTTGCTTCGCGAGATCATAGTCAAGCGTGGATCGATCCAACTCGACGATTGATAAGTTCTTTTTTTACCCTTTGTTCATCAATCACTCCAAACATCCCTAAGCCCATCCGCTTGTTATGCCAATAACAATGATGGGCATGGATATTTCGCAATCTACAGCAGTTGAGGCGACGCTAAAAGCGATGGACGTTAACGGTTCTCGCGAAGTACTGCAAAACCGACTCCAGGTTGCATTGCTCAAAAAGTCCCTCGAAGTTCAACAGGAACAAGCCGCCGAAATCACTCGGATGGTCGAAGGCAAGGGTCGAGTCATTGATCTGCGAGTCTAAATCCTTCGTAGACGTTTCGATTTTTGCACTCTGACGGGTACAATAAACTTGTGAGTAAGTCGGCCGAAAAGCCTTTGTCTACCCCTGCGGCGTGGAAGAATACCTATTTCTGGATCGCGGGCATTCTCGTTTTGGTTGCCCTGGTGGGTCTACTTACAGGGCAAGACTCCATTCGAGACCCTGGTCAGCGTGATGAAAACGGTCTCGTCCTCATCTACCTTGTTGCCGCAGTTGTTATGGCGGTGAATGGATTAATGAGCCACCGACATACCGTTCAGCTTTGGGAAGAAGCTCAAGATTCGAAATAAAGGAAAAATTATGGTCAAATGCGTTTGCGATAAGGCGATTGATAAGGTGCCAGATTGGCTCTCCAGCGTGCAGGTGGATTTTGTTTGCACAAACTGCCCTCGGCGGCAAGTTAAAACCATTTCCCAGCTTCATGCTGAGCAAATGGCCAATGCCGGAATCAACGAGGCTGAAATCAAGTCTGTTGACATGTTTGAGGAAGAAGAAGATAAAGAAGAAGACTAACCGTCTACTGAAAAAGATTTAAGCCCTGCTGATTGAGCAGGGCATTTTTTTTAGGCAGCGAGAGAGCGATCTCTTCGCAATCCAATGGTGATGTTTCTTGGCGTTTGATGAAGCCCCAAGTCCTGCATGCAGCAGTTCTGGTAGTCACGCGCGGAAAAGACACTATCGTCTATGGCGGTGACATACGCATGGAGAGCCTCGTCCTGCCACCAAACAGAAACATCCACGACCCCGACAAGGTTCATCAGATATGATTCTGTTAGCTTTGGATCAATTCCTTTTGGCATAGACATTATCTTGACCATACGAATATAGTCGGAAGGTCTATTCCTTTTCTACAGGGTTTTTAGCCAAGCAAAATGTCTGGAATTATCGATATCAGCGGCAATTTCAGGGTGTTCGCAGATGATTGCTTTCACCGGAGCACCTAGTGCTTTCCCTACTACTTTTTCTATTCCGCAAATTGGAGACCACTTTGGAAAAAAACGGGCTCGCAAAACCACCAGAAATGTGCTAAATCCCAAAAGGGATGCCAGTTTGATGGGACTCTTACGAGCATCGTAAACGGACTGAATTTTTGGAAGAATTTTTAGCATTAAATCACGATTTAATAGGAATAAATTCCCACCTGTAAAGACGCCCTCCTGAAGTCCCAAACTCGTGCGAGCCATCCCCGGAAACTTTAAGTCAACAGCATCCACATTGACGATGGAATAATTGATGACGTTGTTTTCATCAGATTTTTCGATGAATTCTTTCACGGCGTTTTGAGTTAGAAATGGTAAGTCCGCACTTAGCATCAGCAAATTTCTCTCGCCTTCGCCGGCACGAACGCCCTTGCTAAACGACTCTAAGAATGTTTTTCCGCCTTCAATCCACTGTACATCGGAACGCTGTTCTCCACCAACGACGATCACTTCCCCGAATGGTTGCACCGCTTCAATCGCAATCTGCAAAAATGATCTTCCGTGCCAAATGAATTCACTGCGAAAATTCGCATTTAACTCCTCTTTTAAATCTCCCGTGAGTTCACCTCCGGCGAGAATGATGCACTTCATTTCCAGGTCACCGCGCCAATATCATCAATCGTTTCAAATGGCAATATCTCAGCCTCGAATTCCTTGTCAATTTTTTCCGATGCTGATTCACGGATGACGTTATCGGAAAAAATTCCGAACACAGCTGATCCTGACCCACTAAGTAAAGAGCTTTCCGCGCCATGAACTCTTAACCGCTCGGCAATCTCTCCGCAAACACATGGCGCAACGCGTTCGAAATCGTTATAAAGTGAATTTTGATTCCAGAAATCATCAGAATCCCTTGGAAACTCCTTAAACTCTCTGGGCGCGGCGTCCAGTGTCCGATAAGCTTCCCGAGTCGAAATACCTTCTTCGGGCTTCACAATTAGCCCATATCTGTGGGGAGCGCCCCCTATCGGGGTCACAATCTCACCGAATCCTTCTCCACGCGCGGTGCCACCACGCAAAAAGAAGGCAACATCTACACCAATGGCCTTTGCAACATCAAGCGCAAAGTCGTCCAACTTTTGGTTGTGCCAAGCATAAACCCCTCGAATGACGGCTGCAGCATTGCTACTCCCGCCCCCTAATCCGGCTTCGATCGGAATCTGCTTTTCTAATTTGATCCTAAACGCCTCGGCGGAAAATTTTTCGCTTAATAATCGCAAAGCCTTTGTAACCGTATTCTCACTTTCCAGAGTCGCACCAATACACTCGAATGATTCAACATCCGCAACCTCCATCTCTAAAATATCGTGCAGACTAATCGTCTGCAAAATCGTGCGCACGGGATGATATCCACTTTCCAGAGGCTCACCAACAGCAAGAAATGGATTAATTTTCGCGTAAGATTTTATGCGAATTTTCATGTATTTTTTTGCTCAATGACAACATCGTCAGGAAGCGCTGGGGGAATCTTGATCGTACTCGCCTCATAACGCTCTATAATTTCGGAAACTCTCTCCGTATTCGTCGCCTCTGCAAGCTCGATTTCCGACGCTAACCGTTCTAAAGAGAGGCTATCGAGCGCCAAATCAACCGCATCGAGTTGCTGCTTAACATCTCCAATTGATTCCAAGAAGTATTTGTGCTCCATTTCTGGGTTACTTCCAGAAAGGCGATATCCCAAGAGCCTGACTCGTAACGTATCGAGGGTCGTCACAAAGACGGTCGCCTGTGCCTCACATCGCTCAATTCCGGCCATCAGTCCCGCGATCCGGTTCCGATATTCTGCAACTTGCTTGTCGGCGATTCGATAGAGTTCCTGAACTTGCTTGTCCGACGACGGGGCTTGGTGTACCTGGGACCCGTATGCCGGGGATGAGACCGAGCCTTCAGACTTCCGGAGCTCGCTTTGCAACAAGTCTGCTCGGAGTAGTGCTTCGAACACCGTTTTTGCGGTATGGTTCACGCGAGCTTGCAACGCAGTAAGGTCCTCGCTGTACTGACCCTTCATCGAGTTACAAGCTTGATCAAGCCGGGCGAGTCGGTCTTCAACAGTTTGCCAAAGGCTCTCAAGTCGGGAGTGAAGGAAAATATTCTTTTGAAAATGGGTGACGCAATAAAAGCCAACGATGAACAGCCCCGTGATGAGCACCGTCGAGTAGGCCCAAAGTCTTGTGTTGGAGCTCGCTGTGACAGTTAGCCAGGCAAGATAAGCTAAAGGCGCACTCGCGATAAACAGACCAACGGACTTTTCCTTGACCTTGTTCAACCGATGGTTTCTTACAAACCTAACCATGCTTTAACCTAACCAGCTCCCATTTCAGCGCGGTGGATTCAATTTTACGCCAAGCGCCTGCTCAATGACGTATGCCGCTTGAAGGACCCTTTCATCCGCCTTGACCGCACCCATCAACTGCATTCCAACTGGTAGACCTTCACTTAAACCACTCGGAAGCGAAATTGCTGGGAATCCGCCCATATTCGCGGGGATTGTGCAGTAATCCACTAGCTTTAATGCAAGCGGGTCATCTAAAAGTTCCCCACATTTAAAGGCGACAATTGGCGACGTTGGTCCCAGAATCAAATCCACATCTTGGAAGAGTTTCTCAAAATTTTCCGCCATTTTTCCACGAATTTGTTGAGCCTTGTGATAAAAGGCATCGTAGTAACCCGCACTTAGTACGTAGGTTCCGATCATGATTCGAGATTTGACTTCGTGTCCGAACAAGGCACCGCGTGTCGCGGAAATCTCACCAACGTGTCCACCACCTTCAACTCTTGGACCAAAGCGAACACCGTCAAACCGAGCAAGATTAGAAGACGCTTCCGCAGGAGCGATGATGTAGTACGTGGTAACGCCGAGCTCAATTTCTGGAACAGAGACCTCAATAAATTCAACACCCTCGCGCTTTAAGGTTTCAACGGCTTCATAGATCGAAGTCAAAACACCCGGCTGAGACGCATCCGAAAAGAGCTCTTTTGGCAAAGCGATTTTCAATCCTTTCAGCGACCCGGACTTCAGAGAAGCTGAAGAATATGCTGGCTCCGGGATAGAAGTTGAATCCATCGGATCATGACCACTAATCGCCTCATAAACAAGCGCGCAATCTTCAACTGTCTGCCCCATCGGACCGATCTGGTCAAGGCTGGAACCGAACGCAACCAAGCCATAGCGCGAGACACGTCCATAAGTCGGCTTGAACCCAACGATTCCGCAAAGTGCAGCAGGCTGGCGAATTGATCCTCCGGTATCGGATCCCAAGCTGACGGGAACCATCTTGGCTGCGACAGCCGCAGCTGAACCACCCGATGATCCACCCGGTGATCGGTCGGTATCCCACGGGTTCTTGGTGACATGGTAAGCACTACGCTCAGTGCTCGCTCCCATCGCGAATTCGTCCAGATTCGCTTTGCCGAGCATGACCATCCCGGCGTCCTGGTAGCGTTGAACGACCGTAGCATCAAAAGGAGGCACGTAGGTCTCCAAAATTTTGCTTGCACACGTCGTCTTGACACCCATTGTGCTGATGTTGTCTTTAACCGCAATTGGAATTCCAGTCAGCGGGCCGACCGTCCCGGAATCAATCTTTGCCTGTGCCGATTCGGCCTGGGTTTTCCAATCAATCTGATCCGATCCGGTGAGATATGCACCAATTTCAGGTTCCAGAGATTGCGCTCGATCAACAAATGCGGCAGCGACCTCAACTGCAGAGACTTCTTTCGAGGCCAGCATCCGCCCAAGTTCAGCGGCAGTCTTTTCGTAAAGTGCCATCAGTCTTCGATCACCGTTGGCACGAGGAATAGTCCAGCACGGCTCGATGGCGCGTTACTCAAAGCCTGTTCACGGGTAAGTCCAGAAACCGGCATATCGTGGGCCATCACATTGAGCAGGGTCACCGCGTGGGGCTTCGCTGCTTGGCCGGTCACGTCCACCTCATTGAGGTCCTGAAAATGACCAAGAAGCGCATTCAGCTCCCCCTGAAAGGCCATAAGTTCTGCTTCATCAAGGTCGAGTCGGGCTAACCGGGCGACGTGATGAACCTCTTCCAACGAGATTCCCATAGATTCAAATTATAGCTGGAACTTTGGCACATAAGTTGAAAGGATTTGAGAATAGTGACGAAGAATGGTAATGTAATGATCGTGTCTGACAAACCAGAAAAGGGAAAGAGACGCTCCTCACCCGAGGAAGTGAAGCTGAACACAATCCCGCTCCTTCCGGTTCGGGACAACGTTCACTTTCCCCAAATCGTCAGTACGCTCCTCATCGGTCGCGAGCTTAGCCTAAGGGCTTTGCAAGCCGCGATTCGCAATAACCGCCTTGTGCTGGTCGTCGGTCAACGTGACGTCGCTGTGGAAGAACCAAAGGCTGACGACATCTTTCGCGTCGGCACATTGAGCGAAGTCGTTCAGGTGATGCCAATGCCCGATGGCACCATGCGCGTGGTGCTTCGTGGATTGGCACGGGCAAAGGTCAATTCGCTGAAGTTTAAGTCAGGATCCTTCACCGCCGAATACGAAGAGCTTGACGAGATTGAAGTTTCCGGCGTGAAAAGTCTGGCGTTACGACGGGAAGCAGTCGAAGAGGCACATGAAATCGCAGCAATGGGAAAGCAGATTCCGATTGAGGTCCTGGAAATCCTTGGCTCAATTGAGGATGCCGGACACCTTGCGGATCTGTTGGCGGATCACCTGGCCTTCCGTCCCGCAATGAAGCAGGAACTTCTTGAGGAATTATCCTGCGAGAAGCGGCTTGAAAAACTGATCCAGCTCCTGACTGGCGAAAAGCAGGTGTTGGAGCTACAGAATGATCTTCGCGTTCGGGTCGAAGAGGAGCTTGGAAATACACAGCGCGAGTATTTTCTCCGCGAACAACTGCGGGTCATCCAAAATGAGCTCAACGAGACACGCTCTGAATTTAATCCCGAAAATGAGGAAATTGCGGCAAAAATTCAGGCAAGTGGGATGCCTCCTGAAACAACGGAGAAGGCGTTTCAAGAACTTCGGAGGCTAGAAAAATACCCTAGTCACTCGCCGGAGACTATGGTCGTTCGCAATTATCTGGACTGGTTAACTGCCCTGCCCTGGAGTGTCACCAGCGAAGATCGCCTCGATGTAAAAATCGCTTCCCGAATTCTGGATGAGCAGCACTTCGAGCTTCGTAGGGTGAAAGACAGAATTCTCGATTTCTTGGCAGTTCGTCAGGTTTCTAAATCGTTAAGAGGACCCATCCTTTGCTTTGTAGGACCACCTGGCGTGGGAAAGACCTCGCTCGGTCGTTCGATAGCCGAATCATTAGGTCGAAAATTTGTGAGAGTTTCAGTTGGCGGAATTCGGGATGAAGCTGAGATTCGAGGACATCGCCGCACTTATGTTGGCTCCATGCCCGGTCGGATTATCCAGGGGGTCAAGCAGTGCGGCACAAAGAACCCGGTGTTCATGCTTGATGAAATTGATAAGATGGTCATGGATTTTCGGGGTGATCCCACCAGTGCACTACTGGAGGCTCTGGATCCGGAGCAAAATGAGGCGTTCAGCGACCACTATATCGAGGCTCCTTTTGACCTGAGCGGAGTTTTCTTCATTATGACCGCGAACATGATCGAAAATATCCCCGGTCCATTGCGCGACCGGATGGAGATTATCCACTTCCCAAGCTACACGGAAAGCGAAAAGCAGCAAATTACAACGCAATTTTTGATTCCTAAAAAGATCGCTGAGCATGGACTCTCTGCCGATCAGCTCCACATCCCAGCGGAAAGTGTCCTGCAAATCATTCAGGAGTACACGCGAGAAGCAGGAGTTCGCAATATCGAACGCGAAATCGCGACCCTTTGTAGAAAAACCGCCCGAAAAATCGCAGAAAATAATGCGCAGAAAATTACGATTAATTCCGAGTTAATTCGAGAATTTCTGGGCCGTCCCCGTTACCGACACGGATCGCAAAGTGCGGAAGACGAAGTTGGCGCCGCGACAGGCTTGGTATGGACGGAAGTTGGTGGAGATCTGATCACGATTGAGTGTTCGCTCATGTCTCCATTTGGTAACGAACCTCAGGTGCAGCTCACGGGTTCGCTTGGGGCAGTGATGAAGGAGTCGGCCGTCGCCGCCGTCACTTACGTTCGATCAAACCAGGAGATTCTGAATCCGGGGAAAGAGTTCAAGTTTGACGTCCATGTCCACGTACCTGAGGGGGCAGTTCCCAAGGATGGTCCAAGCGCGGGGGTGACTCTCGTTACCGCTTTGGTCAGTGCCTTTACCGGAAAACCCGTCCGACGAGAGATCGCGATGACGGGTGAAATCACTCTGCGAGGCAAAGTGCTTCCGGTCGGTGGAATCCGAGAAAAAGTCCTCGCCGCCCACCGAGCCGGGATCTACGAAGTCATCCTTCCAGAGGAGTGCCTGAACGACCTAGAAGACATCCCCGAAGCGGCAAGATCGCAGATGACCTTCCACGGGGTGAAGCACATTTCGGAAGTACTGGACCTCGCGTTTCGACGGTAAGAAAAAACTATTCAGTCCGATCGGTCTAATCGGCCAAAGAAGTCCCGCATGGCTTTGTGACCGATCAGCTCTCCGTACTCTCGTACTTCTCCTTCAACGCTGCGACGACCCCTGGATCACCCAACGTCGTTGTATCCCCAAGCGCACGACCCTCGGCAATATCCCGAAGCAACCGGCGCATGATCTTTCCGGACCGCGTCTTCGGCAATTCCGCCGTCAGGATGATGTCATCCGGACGCGCAACCACCCCAATCTTCTTCGCGACGTGGGCCTTCAAATCACCGATCAGGCTGTCGGTGACGATGTAGCTCGACTTCACAATCACAAAAGCACAAATCGCTTGACCCTTGATATCGTGCGTCTTTCCAATCACAGCAGCCTCAGCAACGCCCGGGTGATCCACCAAGGCACTCTCGACTTCCATCGTCGAAATGTTGTGTCCAGCGACGAGCATGATGTCATCCACCCGCCCCATCAAGAAGAGGTAGCCATCCTCGTCCAGCTTCACGCCGTCGCCAGGGAAATACTTCCCTGCAAATCGCTCCCAATATGTCTTGGCATACCGCTCTGGATCGCCCCAAATCCCGCGCAACATTCCGGGCCAAGGATGCGACAAAGCCAAAATCCCCCCAATCGCACCATCGGGCTTCTCAATCGAACCGGAAAGAGAAGTCAGTACCTTGCCATCCTCATTCAGAATCTCGGCAAATATCCCCGGCAAAGGTCGACAAGCCGAACCTGGTTTGGTCGTTGTGATCCCCGGCAATGGAGAAATCATAATGTTCCCGGTCTCGGTTTGCCACCAAGTGTCCACGATCGGGCACTTTCGCCAGCCGATCCACTTGTGATACCAAATCCAAGCTTCCGGATTAATCGGCTCACCGACCGACCCCAGCAAACGTAGCGAAGATAAATCGCAATTCTCAGGATAGTGAGTTCCCCACTTCATGAAGCTCCGAATCGCGGTCGGAGCGGTATAGAAAATCGTGACCTTGTGCTTTTCGATGATCTTCCAAAATCGGTCAAGATCTGGCGTATCCGGTGCGCCTTCGTACACCAAGACCGTCGTCGCATTCGACATCGGTCCATAAACCACGTAGCTGTGACCCGTGATCCACCCACAATCCGCCGAGCACCAATAGATATCAAACGGCTTTAGATCGAAAACCCAACGACTGGTCGCATTAACCCCGGTGAGATAGCCGCCCGTGGTGTGCATGATTCCCTTCGGCTTTCCGGTCGAGCCGCTCGTATAAAGAATAAACAGCAAATCTTCACTGTCCATCTCCTCACAAGGGCAGACTTCGGATTGGACCCCCACAAGCTTTTCCCATTCGAAGTCACGACCTTCAGCCCACTCGCCTCGATTAAATTCGGCCGTGCTCCCGATTCGTTCAAGCACGAGCACCTTTTCGACTGTCGGAGATCCGAGTTTGATCGCCTCGTCAACCGCCTTTTTTAGCTCAACGACCTTGCCGCGTCGCCAGCCACCATCGGCCGTGATGATCAATTTGCAACCGGCGTCATTGCATCGTTCGGCAATGGATTCGGCCGAGAAACCTCCAAACACTACACTATGCGCTGCACCAATTCGGGCGCAGGCAAGCATGGCAAAACAGAGCTCGGCGATCATTGGGAGGTAAATGCAAACTCGGTCGCCCTTTTGAACTCCGAGTTCCTTCAAGGCATTGGCGATTCGGCTGACTTCAGCCTGCACCTGGGAGTAGGTGTATTCCAAAACTTCGCCAGGTTCCGTCTCACAAATGATTGCAACCTTGTCACCCAGTCCAGCCTCCACATGGCGATCCACGCAGTTGTAGCAGGCGTTCAGCTTTCCGCCGACAAACCACTTCGCAAATGGCAATTTCCAATCCAAGGCCTGGTCCCACTTCTTAAACCAAGTCAGCTCGTTCGCTTGCTCCTCCCAAAAGGCAACCGGGTCTGAAGCAGCGCGGGCATAGATACTCAAATCTTTGACATTCGCCTGAGCTTTAAACGCCGGCGCTGGGGCATAGAGTCGATTTTCTTCGAGAAGGGTATTGATAGTGTTTGGATTCGGCTGATTTGGCAACGCTGACCTCTTTTTTCGTGCAATATAGAACGTATAGGGATTTTATCCCCGAAAGACGGAACGAAAATGATTCTGAGAGTTCAAAGTGAACATTTCTTGCAAGAAATTGAGGCAAGACTAGGCACAAAAGAGATTTATGTCCAGGCTTTTGGTCGTCATGCCATCTGCACAGCGGCAACTCCACCATCGGAGCTCATCCTTTGGGCTGAGTTCAAGGAAAGCGTGGCTCCTTTGATGACCCGACTTTCGAGCGAAGGATACAACGTCAAACGTGGCACTTGGAGCGACACGATGGACGAGCCCGATGCCGACGAGCGCGTTCCATTTGTGCTCGCAGTTGCATATAAGAGCGAGGGAGCGATGCCTGGTCTCTGGATAGACGGGGATTATCTTGAGCGGAGTCCTTCAGAAGTCTTGAAGCGGATGTACGATGAATTCTCAGAACAGGGCGAAATTAAAGAAACCAGCTTCGAAGAGTTCGTCCGCGTCATTCATCCTAACGTGATCATCCTGCCGCCGCACGAGCTGGATGGATTCGCTCGGAAAAATGATCAGATGCTTTAGTATCAGAACGCTTGGAACACGAGAATCTTGGGCAAAAAAAAGTGAGCAGTCTCCACCGGAGACTGCTCACTCGTCTTTTTGATTGCAGGATTAGCCGCAACTTCCGCAACCGCCAGAACTGCATCCGCCGCCGCCACCTTCCGTTTTGAAGGATGAGCCGCAGCCGCAAGAGCTGGTCGCGTTCGGATTCTCGATCTTGAATCCTCCACCAAGAGTATCCTCGACGAAATCCACGCTGGCGCCTTCCATGTATTGAAGGCTCAAACCATCGCAAATGACTTCTATTCCCTCGGAAGCAAAGATCTGATCGTCAGGTTGAGGAGCGTCTTCCTCGATCCCAAGACCGTATTGAAGCCCTGAACAGCCTCCACCGGCGACCCAGACGCGGAGTCGGGCCCCTTGCTTTCCTTCTGCCATCAGAAGATCCTTAAGTTCGCATGCAGCGCGAGAAGTGAGTGTGATTGACATAAATTCTCCTACTCTATTATACGGCATATCGTCCCAGGATTCTTTACTAAAGAGTACGGAAACTTCAAAATTTCTCCGGTCATCGCGAAATTTTGAGCGTTAAGATGCGCCGTTCCCAATTCACGCGGTATCTTAATGTCATGCCGTACGTCGTCACCGAAGCCTGCATTGGAGTCAAGGATAAATCCTGCATGACCGTCTGCCCTGTAGATTGCATCTATGAAGGCGACGAGATGGTCTATATTCACCCAGACGAGTGCATTGACTGCGGGCTGTGCGAACCAGAGTGTCCGGTCAGCGCCATCTTTGTAGATACCGATATCCCAAACAATTGGAAAGATTACATTGAGAAGAACCACGTCGAAGCAGAGAAACTAAAGAAGTGACGGGCAATGGTCAGGCAGCAATGTCTTGGACCATTTCGCACCAAGACTGCCAAATTCTAGAATTGATTCGCTCCAAGGGTAAAAGGTTGCAACCCACCCGAAGGCAACCGATTGCGTCGTTATGCTCATGGCAATATTTAACGACCCCCATCATCTGGGCGACCTGCGTCCGATGCTTGATGAAGATGGAAATTTTTGAGCCCGTTTCGATCTCGTAAGACAGAACGATGCCAATTCCGTTTAGGCAGATGTCCTCAACCGTACCCGTTATCTTTTCCCCGGATTCCCTGACGATGGAACATGTGACGTTTTTGGTAAGGAACTGAGCTTGCTCACTTTGAAGCAGAGTCTTCATATCATCATTGAGGCGAAGTCTTATCGACTAATCTTCGATCCCGATTAGAGTCCCCATGACCATTATTTTGTGACTTGGTTCATGGATCTCGACCGTAAACTAGTTATTTGCGCCAAACTTTTCTCTAGCACCGCTGACTTGCAGCTGGCAATACTTTTCATCTATGAACATTGCTTTGGCATCAAAAAGCTTTAGATCTCGCATTCGCAGGAGTCGCGCCCAAGTTCTTGCTGCTTGCTCTAACACCGAGGATTGGCGCATGAACGACTTTTCGGCAACCTCACAGCAAGATTTCAGTGGATTTCTCAAACCTAGTAACCAAAAAGAAGGGTAACTTTGAGACTATCGTGAATTATCAGAGAGAAGGAACTCCAGAAGAGCGAACTGTCTGGGATGTTCAGGAACAGTTTATCCTTGAATGGGGCCGAATGAGTTCATCATGGGGCATCAACCGGACGATGGCGCAGATTCACGCGCTCCTTTTCATCACCGGGAATCCATACACTGTGGACGAAATCATGGATCGCCTTCACATCTCGCGCGGAAACGCAAGTATGAATCTTCGCGATCTGATGGAGTGGGGAATCATCCGCAGGACTCGAAGCCCTGGCGATCGAAAAGATATCTACATTACCGAGAGTGAACCGTGGCAAATGGTCGCTCGCGTGATTCGAGAACGCAAACGTCGGGAACTTGACCCAACCTCACAGGTTATCGCCGAGTGTCTTGAGCGCATTCCAGCCGAATTTGATACCGAAGACGCGAAGACCCTTAAAAGGAGACTCACCGGGCTGAGCGGCATTTTTGGGATGATTGATGCGCTTTACGATCAAGTACTTAAGAACGATGAAACCTTCCACCAGACACTCAAACTGTTTGGTCAGGTTGATGACTAGCCGCTATGCCGCTGAATCGCCGCCGCTACTACCCGACTTCGCAAGGCGCAATCGTGACCATCGCTTTGGTCGGTTGCGCAGCGGCGGCTCTACGGCAACAAATTCCACCACCATCTCCTGACAATGTGCTCGAACGGTCTCAACAACCCTATTTGAAATCGAGTGTCCTGCAGCAAATTCCGTGGAAACCACTCTCCCCGATTACGATGAGCGAAGCACGTAGATCAGGAAAACCAATCATGCTAGTGATCGGTGAGCCAGCCAGCAGAACCGGCAGGCTCTTGGACAAGTCAGTTTTTCGTGACCCCGAGGTCGCCGAGTACTTGACAAGAAACTACTTTTCGATAAGGGTCGATGCGTCAGTTGAGCCGTATGCCGCAAGCATGTATGATCCCATTATTCGATCTAGTTTTGGTTGGGACCCGACCTGCCAAATTTGGTTCCTAGATTCCGAGGGCAAAAAATTTGGAAGCAGAGTCTTTGAAGGATCCCAAATCGGTATCCCCGCAAACAAATTTTTAGAGGCACTCAAGTATATGAGGTCAAGGTTCTCGGCGAAGCCCGACTCCATGACCACGTTTGAGGTTCCTGGAGCGAGCCAAGCAAGCCAGGCAAGTGAATTACTCTTCCCATCGGAAGCGGAAATCCCCGATGAGATCAGATACATTTCTTGGCTTGAAGATAACCTGGACCCGGAGTCCGGAGGTTGGCCACTTGGAAAATTGTTTCGCCTCAACCCCCCAGCGTTTGAGTTCCTGCTACTTACACGCGAACACGACCTCCTTGAGCGCGCAATCGAACCGATCCTGGAGAGCACGATACTCGATTGGACTGGCGGCGGGTTCTTCTACCAGGCAAGGCAAAGTGGCTGGCGGCAGGTGGATTACGACAAGTACGCGATGATCAACTGCGACATGGCCGCCGTGCTTGCAAAAATGAATGCAAGCTTCCCAGCATCCAAAAATCGAACCATCTACAGGAAGATAGCCGAAGACACCTTCGATTCCCTTACAACAAGTTTCGTGCGAGACGGACTGATTGTGCCTTGGCGGGTTGGTGACGAACGTGGTTTCAATCGCAGCGCAAGATCGAGTTACTCTCTTCGTTGGCTCTCCGATCAGGGCTTGAGTCAAGAGATCACGACTGATCTCAACTCACTTTTGGGTCTTGATGTGGGGCGAAACCAGGCAATGATTCCCCGCATTCCAGACCTAGACGTCTACGAAAAGCGAAAATCAGAAACAGATGCATTAATCAATCTATTGCGAACAAAACGTCCTGAAACTTTCGAGGGCTACTCCGAACAACTCAATTGCGATTCTGCATCTTTTGCGTTGGCTAGACTTCTGGAAACTTCAGTTTTCCTTGATGATTCGGAGAGGCTCGGCATTGCAACAGATATGTTTGCACGTCTCCGAAAGTTTCGAGTCGGCGTCAACGACGTGATTCGCGACCTTGACGAAGGTACATCCACTCCAGCATATTTGGGAGACTATCTTGGGTTTTCTGATGCAGCCCTTCAAATGTATAAAGCAACGGGTGACTGGACGTACTTTAATGAAGCTGAGACTGTGTTTGATCGAGCCCTAGAAATCTTTGCAGGTCCTAGTCCGGGAGTTCTCGTAACGTCCCCGAACGATCCGAGCCTCGAGTTGCCGCCAGATTGTAAAGTTCCCGAGATCATTGACAGACTATCATCGTCCCTTGCGGGCACCTCTATTCGTCTGGCACTTGAGTTTGAAGCGGGCAACCGGGTCATCGAAAAGACTAAATCAGCCGGCGAATACCGCCAATTTGCGTTTGAATCTCTGAGGAATGTTGGACGAATCGCAAATGAGCTTCAGCGCAGATTTAGTGGGATATTCCAGGGCTCTTATATCTACAACCGGGACACCATCGTCTCGGTCACAGGCGAAAATTCGGTTTCGACCGCGCAAGAGATTGCGAGAACGTATCCAGGGCTACGTGTGTTTCCGATTGAGAGAGTGGTTAAAATGGAGCCAAGCCCTTCAGCTGTCCCCTCAGCAAGTGCAAAAAAAATAACTGCCTCCCAAGAATCTGATTCCGCTCAACCAGTGACCATCTACCTGAAAGATCGCAAGATCGGGCCGCTAACCGTGGAGCAAGCCCTAGCGGTAATCACCGAGAATCGCCTATAATCTGATTCTGGCGAGGTCTGGAGAGGTCGCATAGTTGGTCTAGTGCGCCGCACTCGAAATGCGGTGTATCGCAAGATACCGAGGGTTCGAATCCCTCCCTCTCCGCCATTTTCTTAAAACACTCTTTTTAGCTTGCCCTCAGATTGTGGGTTCAAAGAGCTCGCATCAAACGTCTTTGCAAGCATTGCTTACAGTTCTTTCCACTCAGGTGGTGAATCTGTTAAAGCTTTAGACCGATACTTTTGAGAGAACATCATGAGCCAATACTTTGTTGTTGACACAACCACTGGGCAAAAATATGGCCCTGCTGATATTGCCACCCTGAATGATTGGGCCCAGCAGGGTCGGGTCACTCCGCAGACTGTTTTGGAAGACTCAGCAACAGGAAATCAGATTCCTGCTTCATCTGTTCCAGGATTACTTCTACCTGGATTCAATTCCCCTTCCCCATCCGCAGCTGCGCCAAGTGCCCCACCTTCAAGCACCGAGACTCAAACGAATTACCAGCCTTATCAGCCGCCAACTGGAGTTGCACCAGGTCCGGCAGGATTTGAACGGGCCCCAGTTCCCGGTGCAGGATTTGTCACCCAAGACTCTCAGAAGCTCGTAACTAACGCCTGGATCTGGTTTGCGGTAGGATTCCTGTGCTGTGGCTTAATCGGATACCCGATGGCAATTGTCACCGGAAATAAGGCGCTCGAAGCTGGTAACGAAGGTGGGAAACTTCCAAAGACTCTCTCCATCGTGTTCATAGTACTCTCAGTTGTTGCGGTGCTCCTCTACTTCGTGCTCATTGGCGTTGCGGTAGCATCAGGTGGTGCTCCCACTCCGACCTAAAGCCGGTTGACCACTTTATGAATAGTAGGTCGACACTGTCTGGTCGACCTATTTTTTTTCGCTAGCTAACATCCAGTAAGTCGGGATCTGCACACTTGAAAAGGCTCGTCTCCTTCGCCAATTGCTCAATCATCTCGTCGTCGGTCACAATCAGCCTTGGAGATGACCTCATCATGCAAGAAACTAAAACTCCACGGTTATCAAACTCAACGACAGCGAAACCAGCTTGAGCGTAACGCTCTTTTGTTCTCTTGCGTTTCTCCTGATCGCGAACGTAAACCCAGACTTCTGAACGGTTATCCACGTCCTCGTAACCGACAGCGGTAAGTGGAACGCGTGGAGGCGGAAATCGAAGGCCCGATATCGTGGGCAAACTGCGGGGATTAAGAGAAAAAAAGTTGGTTGGGACATTGGTCACCCCTAGCACGATCGTGCGAAACAGCATTACGATTTGGGTCGAAAAGTAATCGTCGATATCAATATAGCGGGTTGATCTCAAAAAGGGAGCATCATCGCTCAAATCTCCCAAACTCGATCTGGTGGATCCGGTAAAGGTACAGAGTCCTTCAACTTTGGCGCGATCGCTGCCCAAGCTGATTCACTCACATTCACATTTGGCGCACGGCCAAGCGGTGACTTTACTCTTGAAGGAATTGAAGCTGTTCCAGAACCTGCGACCATGACTGCACTCGGTCTTGGTCTTGCGGCCATGATGCGACGACGCAAGTAAGCATTAAGATCATGTGACCAAGGCGGGTTGTTCATTAGGACAACCCGCCTTGCTATCTGAGCCAAACAAAAAAATTCCACCTCAACAGAAGTGGAGAATCCCAATATCCCGTTCTTTACAAAGTCTTTACATTGCCATAGAGTCGGCTTCGGCCTGGAATCGAGTATGAATGTAATTAACGAGTCCCACCCGCTCTTCGACGTTACTTGGCACAAATCGAAAACCCGTCGCGAAAAGGTCGGAGTTTGGTAGCTGATTCGAGTATCGAATCACAGCCTGGGTGAAAATGGCCTCATCGTTTTCGCCGGTGATTGATACAGTGCAAAGTGACCCAGGCGGGTATTTACGGCGAGATCGGGCTTGCAATCCGCCAAGGCTAAGGTCCACGACAATCGCTGGCTCAGCAGCCTCTTCGCCCTCAACATGGACCAAGGCATATTCAAAAATATCCCATCGCTTATACTGACGACTATCCGATGAATTCACTTGATTACTCACGCTCTTACCTTTTTGTCTTGTTACCCAGAGGGTCTGTAAGTAATATAGGAAGATTCAACTGAGTTCTTAACCCTCATTTGAAATTCAACAATAAAAATGCCCAGGCAAGAAAACTTGCCTGGGCTCCATGCTTGCGAATCGCTGGGGACTACTTCTTCTTCGTGATCAATACGTGACCAGTCTTGTTGTCCACGTCAACGTTCACGTTCAGAGCATCGCTCACAAAGCTGAGCGGAACGATCGTGCGACCCTTTTCAATGAATGGCATCATTTCCAGGGAAAGCTTCCTATTGCCAACGGTTGCATATCGTGATCCGATTGAGAGGACAATCGCATTGCCCCCCCCCTTTGCGTTTAGACTCTTTGTCGAATTGTTCCACTTCACCTTTCCGCCTTGCGCTTCGTAAAGGTGTCGGAATGGGGACAGGGCAACGCCATCCTGAACACGAGGCTGAACGTCAAAGTTAACGATCTTGCCTTCAAGAGCAATCTTGAGATTACCGTTGAAATTTAATCGAAGTCCGGATTGCACTCGCGCCATGCTGGATGCGGAATTGACCGTCGTAACTGGGGTGGCCTTAACCGGAGTTGCCTTTGGAGCTACTACCTTTGTAGAGGTCGTCTTTGGAGCTACCACCTTTGTAGAGGTCGTCTTTGGAGCTACGATGGAAACTGGTGGCAACTTCTTAGGGGCGACTGGTTTCACAGTCGTAACTTTTGCCGGGATGGCTTCAGCAGGGATGGTTTTAGACGGGATGGCTTTAGCCGGGGTAGCTTTAGCCGGGGTGACTTTAGCCGGGGTGGCTTTAGCCGGTGTAGCTTTGACTGTCTTAGGAGCGACCAAAGTTCGTTTCCCGGTCGGAGTGAGCATCCGAGCACTGGTGATCGTCGCGGCTGGAGTGCTGACTCCCATAAACTTTGTCTGACCAGACTTGGTGACCGTCGCGGCATAGGAGTTGCCAGCTAGAGTGGCGGCAACGGGAGCGACCTTCGGAGCGACTGCAGTTGTGACCTTTGGAGCGACCGGAGTTGCACGCTCAGTCCGTCCGCCCGGATTGTTCACAAAAATACGGTGCTTTCGGCTCTTCCAGGTGACATTATTCTCATCGACGACGAGTGCCTGAATCTCATGCCAGCCATTTGTTAAGGTCTCTGTGTCGAGGACATAGGTGTACGGGGAATAGTTTCGAATCGCCTTCCACTCGCCGTCTACCATGAAACTCGCAATCACCTTCCCGAAGTTACGCTTCAGATCAAGCTTCATTTCGACAAGACCTTGAACTGTCGAACCATTCTTTGGAGTCGAGATCATGACCGGAGATTCAAAGTTCAGGTCAACTTCCATCTTCGTGGATTCGACTGCAATCAGGTTGCCAGAGTCATCATAGATAAATGCCTCGACCTTGTTCTTGCCATCTTCGAAAGTTGCAGGATCAAGCTTGAACTCGGTGCTCGCCTCGCTGGCTCCGTTTACAGACCGAGTCCCAACGCTAAAGCCATTGACCTTGAGTTCGATGAGCCGCGCGTTGGTGTGGCTGAATCGGACGGTAATCAACTGACCATTCATTGCACGCTCAATTGCAACGTCAGGAAGACGGGTAAATGCATTTGCCCCGCCCATCGCACCGAATAATGCCAGGCTAACTAGACCAGCTTTCCAAAATTTTCGTAGCATCGTTTGTTATTTCCTCAAAAACAGACCTTCGCAAAACGCCAAGATCAAACACTAATCATAAGAATAGCCGATTTTGACTCTCGTATGGGGCAGATTTTCACACGATTTTCATTCCAAAATAGAGACTATGCCCTTGATTCACCAATATCTGGACGCACTGACCTGCACAAAAGGTTGGGAAATCATATCACCCACGGAGTTTCAGGTTCAAACCGTTGTTTGGAAAGGGCATCAATGGAGCCACACCCTGACCCTTGATCAGCCAGGAACTCCCAAGGTGGCGGATACGGCGATCCTCCTGATCACCGGGGATCGCGTAGATCCAGCCGATGCAGAGCTTTCGGCAAAAGTTTCGAAAGAAAGTTCACTCCCGGTGTTTAGTCTTTTCAACATTCCGAACCAACCCATCTGGGACATGCGCGAGGATGACCTCATCGCACACACATTTGAGCAATTCCTGGATTCCAAGGACTCGTCCTGGCCGCTTCTCTTTCCCATGACGCAGGCGGTCATCAGCGCAATGGATCAGATCCAGGAGCATTTTCCACATCTTCAAAAGTTCGTCCTAACCGGTGGAAGTAAGCGGGGTTGGACGACGTGGTTGGCCGGCGCGACAGCTGATCCACGCATCATCGGAATTTGTCCGCAAGTCTTTGACAACCTCAACATGGCAACCCAAATGAAGCGCCAGGTTGAGATATGGGGTCAACTTTCGCCAAAACTTGATGACTATGCCAGACGGCAATTCGAGCAGATTCTTGGTCATCCAGATGGGCTTGCCCTAACGAACCTCGTAGACCCCATCGCCGTTGCCTCCGACATCCAATGCCGTATTCATATCATCAACGGAGGAAACGATGAGTACTGGTTGGTGGATGCGCTCTCGAGTTATATCCAGAGTCTCCCTGGCAAGCCGACTGCGTTCGTTGCTCCAAATCTTGGTCACGACTTGCAGCACTCCGAAGAAGTTCAAAGAAGCCTAGCCGAGTTCGCTTTGGCATGCGCCTTGGACAAACCATTTGGAGATTGGGGATCATTCATCGGGGAGTCAACGTGGTACGCCACTTCAGACGACTACCAATTCTCCAACGCTACGTGGACAACGGAACTACCAAACGCAAGCAAGTACATTGCAAGCTTCCAAATCAGAGACCACTACGGAATCTTTGGACAATACTCCGTCTCAAGTCCCGTTGAAGTTAAAATCCTGACGAGTGATGCGGTTGATTCACTCCTGCAGACCAAGTCCACACCGAAGGCAAGAACCAAAAAGGTGCCCTCAACCACCGGGAAAGCTCAATAGAAATCAGGGACGAGGTCCGGTCTCAACGGTGATTACGCTGGAGATTCCACCGCGGACCGCAAACGTTCCCGTTACCCGCATCCATCGCGGCGCGCAACAATCGGCCAGTTCATCCAGAAGTCTGTTCGTCACGGCTTCATAAAAAATCCCTTGGTCCCGGAACGAGTGGTAATAGAACTTGAGCGATTTGAGTTCGATGCAAGTATCGCCCGGAATGTACTCCAGATCAATCGTCGCAAAATCAGGCAAACCCGTCTTAGGGCAAACGCTGGTGAACTCAGGGCAGGTGTGGTGAATCACAAAGTTGCGTTGCGGAGCGGGGTTAGGAAACGTTTCCAAAATCGTGGACATTGATGCTAATAGTACCCGCCACCGGGCGTAATCAGCGACGACGAGTGGGATTGCTCGCCAGATACTCCAAGACTTCTTCCAAAGAGAGTAGTCCATCATTATCTGTGTCACCAGCTTTGATCCGATTCCAAAAAACGCCAGCTTCAGACTGACTTAACTTTCCATCCTGATTTCGGTCCAAGCGATTGAAAATCGTTTCCACTTGAGAGATCGCTCCTCCTACACCACCCCGTCCACGACGAATCCCGCCGTCTGCGACACCAGGAGTTTCGCCGGGGACGATATACTCAATGTAGCCAAGGTGCATCTCATCGAACGTCTGAGATCCCCAGCGTACTGTTCTTCTCGGATCAGGATTTGCCGGGTTTTTGTCGCTGTTGTCGTACCAGGCTCGATAGGTAATCGTATCACCCGTCTTGATGTCGAGAGGCTTTTGCAGAATATAGTTGAGTTGCCAGTTAAAGTCGTAACGGGGGACGTTCAGCAGAGTCGTTTTTTTGCCATCCCTAGTCAGTTCATAATTCGCGGCCGTACCTCGAACATGCATATGGGGAAGGAAAGAAAGGATTTGAACGTCCATCGGCACGCGAATCTCGGCCTTGACTTCGTGTTTCGGTGCACCGGGCGGGATCGCGAATATGAGGTTTGCAATACTGGTTGTATGAACTTCGTTTTTGACCGGTTCTTTCGCAAAGACCAATCCAATTTTGGTTTGATCGGTCGTTTCTTCACCGAACGGTGTGTAGTGAATCTGGAATCTCAGAACTGAACCTTTTGGAATGCGTTTCGCGAGCCCTTTTTCATAAACTAGTGCGCTATTCCCAGGGACATAGGCGCCAAAAAATCCGCTTATCTCGTCCAAAGTCTCATTAACCTGTCCTCGTCCTCCCTGTGGACGAGCAAACACAAGGACGTGGTGGACTGCCCTGCGATCCCCTGGCATGACCTCAATCTTCTCGATCCACTTGTCTTCGGTAAAGTTCGTCGGCACACTGATGTTCTCGTAAGGCATCACACCTGAAGCCTTAATTTTTACCGGGGTGGGGAGCTGGAAAACAGCGTCTGGCTTCCCGATCGACCAACCACCCGAAAACTGGAGCGGCTTTGGCGCAGATTTGGGATCACCCTTCGGCATTCCAGCTGCGACCCAAGCGTCAATCGTCTTCTTGTCCTGATCGCTCATCGAACCATCATTTTTCCACGGACCCGAACCCTTCTCGGCAAACCATGGCGGCATTATGCCTTCCTTCAAAACAAACTGCATCATCCTCGCCCGGAATTTCACCGCGTCGTATGAGTCCAGAGTAAAGGGTGCTACGCCCTCTTTCCGGTGGCAAGAAAGGCAGTTCTTTTGAACGATCCGCTCAATATCCCCGTGGTAGGTCGGCATCTGAGGAATCTCGGCCTTGACTTCGGCCAGGAGACACCCGGGAGCTGACGTCGCCGGGACTTGAATCTTCTTGCCAGCTAGCGCCGAATCTAACGCATTCCTCAAAAATTTATTGCGAGGTTTAGCCAAGCTAGCCCCGATCGAAAATTGGTCATCTACTGCCCCACGGTACAGAATCTTCCCTTTCGAATCAAGCAGAAAGACCTCAGTCGTCGTCTCAGCCCCGAGCGAATTGGCCCATCGTAGGTCCTTGTCAAAGACGTAGCTGCCCTTAAGGCCAAGCTTCGCGGCATGCGAATTCTGGTCCGAGACTGCCTCGGTTGGTGAGGGGTTCACAAAGACGAAAGCAATCCCTTTCTTGGCATAGGCCTGCTCAATTTGAGCCAATGTCGGGCCATATTTTTTGCAAAGCGGACATGTAGTGCTGGTCAGGGCAATGACCGTGAACTTTTTTCCTGACGCAGGCACAGTCACGGCTTTTCCATTCAGGTCGGTTGCTTTGAGGGGCGCCACGATCCTTCCGATTCCAGCGTCTTTCGGGATCACTGGGATGGCTACTGTGGATGCATCGGCGTTCTTTTGCATCCCAACTGCCAAGAGTGAGATTAAACCTATGGAAATCGCGAGCGCTTTCATTTTTTGCCTTACGTAGAACCTGACGTTACCTAAATTACTTAACGTTTGTTAAGGAGAATCGTTCAATTCTGATTAGAACCTCAGAAAAATATTGGGTAACTTCAGGATATGAACCACTGGCGTCTTGAACCACCAACCACCGCTCATCCTGAAATCGCAACGATGCTTGCCACCATGATTGACGGCACCCGCGAATGGGTGGAGGAACTTGAGGACATTACCGACGAGTTCCTCACTTGGCGCCCCTATCCGGGCGGATATTGTGCGGGCGGATTGCTCATGCACATGATTTCATGCGATCGCCTTTGGATTGATAAAGGGATTCTCAATCAAACTCCCGATCCCACTGACCCGGCAATGATTTACGACGAGCTAGACTCTCAATCCGGCGGCACCTGGCCCGATCCTCCAGCAGAATCTTGGGATTGGTATTGGGCGCTATTCCAAAAGCATCGCGCCAAAACAATCGAACAGCTCTCTCAAATCGAAGATCCCAGCAAAGTGGTCGGAAGCAATGGAAAATCAGACTACTCTCTTGCTTGGATCGTCGCCCACCTGGTGCAACACGATTCCTATCACGGCGGACAAATCGTCATGCTCAACCAAATGTGGAAAAAATCAAAGCCCATTTCGACTTGGTAAAGCACCATGCAAACCTCCTACTGGGAACTCTCCCACCAACAAATCCACTACGATCTGATCATCATCGGCGCTGGATTCGCGGGGGCTTGGTGCGCGCTTGAGTACTTAAAAGCAAAACCCGAATCCAAAATCCTGATCCTAGAACGGTGGCAAATTCCCACCGGAGCCAGCACCAGAAACGCTGGATTCGCGTGCATCGGCAGCGCGACGGAAATGCTCTCCGACATCGAAACGATGGGCGAAACCGCAACCTTTGACCTTGCAGAAATGCGATATGCGGGCATCCAAAAGATCCTAGCAACCGTGAAGCCCGAAGCAATCGATTACGAATCCTGCGGAGGATACGAACTTCTCCACCAAGGGGAAATTCTTGAAAAATCGAAAGATAAACTCGATTGGATCAACAGCGCAATCGCCAGAGTCACCGGGGAGGAGGCGATGTTCACTTGGGAATCCGGCGCAATGGAAAATCTCGGAATTACCGGATTCAAAGCGATGCTAAAAAACCGATGCGATGGCGCGATTCATAGCGGAAAATTACTCGCTGAACTTCACCGCATCATAATCGCAAACGGAGCGACAATTCTTTTTGGCCAAGAAATAACCTGTCTAGAGGACAGTTTATGCCAGACCAATCCGGGCAAATCTGTTCAAATTCGGACACTATCCCAAAAAACATTCCAGGCTGATCAAATCCTTCTCTGCACAAATGCCTTCACCCATCTGTTATCCAAGGAATCTAAGGTTATTCCCGCCCGTGGTCAAGTGTTGGTCACCAAACCGATACCCAATCTTAAGCTCCACGGCACATTTCATTACGACGAAGGTTTCTATTATTTCCGGCATCTCGGCGACCGGATATTAATTGGAGGAGCAAGAAATGCTGATTTCGCCACCGAACAGACAACTCTACTGGAAACCACAGAACTGATCCAAAAAACCCTTGAGCAATTCCTTCAAAATCATATTTTAAAGGATCAGAATTTCGAAATTGAGTACCGCTGGGCGGGAGTCATGGGCTTTACGCATTCAAAAATGCCAGAAATATTCGAAATTAATTCAAAAGTCCACGCCTTAATCGCCTGCAACGGGATGGGAGTCGCCCTCTTGCCAATCATGGCAGAGAGAGCAATCGCAAAAATCTTATCATAAGATCACGGTAAGAAAGATCGTGGGCTGAAAACAAACTCTTTTCAAAGAAAGTATGCGATGATCGCTTACGGCTGCGCCGAAGGCTGAACCATGAATGCTCTCGCGTACTCATTGATAGTTGTTTGCATGTGGCGCTCCCCTTTGTTGCGGCAAAGGGGATCTTTTTTTTGGATAAGTTCCTCCACTCATCAAATTATCGGAGTGAATCTCCAAGTTATTGGAGTAAAAAACTCGGTGAAATGTCCCACTCATCAAATGATTGGAGTGATTTTTCAAATTATCGGAGTGATTTACCAAATTGTTGGAGTGAAAAATTTAATTTTCGGAACGGATTTCGCCGTGCGCCGGGCGCATTTTAGGTTCAAATCTGCAGCAATTCAAGAAATTTAAAAATTTTTTGCGAGCAAGACTACAGATTTTTGGGAAGGTGCCAATACTTTCTAATGACAACCCAACTCGGGTTAAAAAAGGACAAAAATCATGCCCGTTGGCGATTATTTACCAAAAGAAGATGCGCAGCTCCGCAGCTGGCTCGAGAACTTTTATACGCAATGCGAAAAGTACGAGACTGAACTCAATCTCAATTCGACAATCTTGACGAATCTCGGAAACCAAACGCAGGGCTTTACGACAAACTTAAGTGGTGTAACTACCGCAAAAGCTGATCTCAAGTCGATCGTATCCGAAAAGAACACGTCAAGAGCAGCCGTAGTTGCAAATGTGCGAGGAATGGTCAAAGACTTTAAAGCGGATTCCAGCATTCCGGCATACATTCTTAATGCTTTAGAAGTCATTGCTCAACCAGATTCCGGCCCAGTTGTCTCCGTGAATAACGTCACCGTTCTTGGTTGCGACGACGGCGTAAACAAGCTTAAGTGGAATCGAAATGGAAACACGGGTTCCACCTTATTCCTTATCGAATCAAAGCTGCCAAGCCAATCTGCATGGATTCTTGTGGGCGCAACAACGAGGACTTCGTTTAACCACGAAAATCAGATCCCTGGTCAAGCAAGATTGTATCGCATTATCTCATCAAGAGCAGGATTTACTTCTGCGCCGACCGCGCCAGTTATTGTTTACGGTGAATTGGGCGATACCACACTGAGCATCGCGGCATAATTCTTAATTTCTCTTCAGTCTGTACTAGCCATGTTCCCCTCTGCTTGCTTGCAAGTAGGGGGTTTTCTCCTTTCTAACCCGCTGGTTAACCAATAATATTTTCGTCGCATTACGCTCATACAACTCGGAAATAAGTCACAGGTGTTTTAGTTCCAGTCCTTGGCCCAAATTTTTGCTCCAGAAGTTTGCTACAATCCCGATATGATTGCGGTGATTTTCCCTGGGCAGGGCTCCCAGAAGCCTGGGATGGGCAAAGAGTTCTTTGATGCTTTCGACATTGCGCGCGGCGTGTTTGCCGAGGTCAGCGATGCTGTCGGGCGCGATATTTCTGCGCTCTGCTTTGAATCCGACGAAGACGAATTGCGCAAAACGCAGAACGCGCAGATCGCCCTTTTTACCTGTGGCGTCGCCGCTTTTAGGGTTTTGTCGAGCGAGGCGGGGATCGTTCCCACTGCCTTCGCCGGGCATAGCGTGGGAGAATTCGCCGCTGTGCATTGCTCGGGCGCGATCTCACTTTCCGACGGCGCAAAGCTCGTCGCGCGTCGCGGAGCGCTGATGGCGAACGCTCCAAAAGGCACTATGGCGGCAATTTTGGGCATGGAAATGGCTGAT
>JBEIDH010000019.1:0-43059 GCA_040383535.1 Chthonomonas sp. | reverse complement strand
TTAAGAAGCTCATGTCCTCCGACATCGCTAAGGTTTGATCCGGCTTCGTAGTATTCCAGTAATCCCGACTTGCGAATGATTTGCTTCTTTTCGTCGAGGATCGTGGATAAATCAAAGCGTTTGTGCTGCACGAGGGACTTTGCAAAGCAAGATTCAATCTCATCGATTGTGAGTCCTTGGGCGGCTTTGATCAGCCTTTCGCGGTCATCGGGTTCGAGGGTTAAATCAACGCGCTCATTGCCTGCCATCGCTTCGATGACGTCATTGAGCTTGGCTTCAATCTCGGTCTTGCCCGGGAGTGGAAACTCGATGACGCTGAGATCCTTTTCCAATTCTTGTGGCAAAACCAGGGACGGGGCCAAGATAATCAGGCTTATCGCCCGACCGCGAAGCTTGTCGGCAAGATCGCGCAACACTCGGATTACGGCCGGATCTTTGAGATAAGTGTGAAAATCTTTCAGTAAGAAAATCGCTGGCTCTTCGAAGGAAGAGATTTGTACTAGGGCTTCTAGCTCGGCGCGCAGCTTTTCGTTTGAAGGGGTTTTGATCTCTGGCTTCATCCCGAGGGTGAACGACCATGTGAACAATTGTCGGTTCAAAACCTTTGCCACGGACTCCAGGGATTGCTGAACGCGGCGCTCTTCCCAACTGATGACATAAAGGACTGGGTACCTGGCTCGGATGAGCGTTTCGATTTCTGCGTTCACTTCCACGATGTTGATGCTACCGTTTTTTTAATTTTCCTACCGAAAATCCTTCCAAAATTCGAGAAAATGTTTTATAGTATTGGTATGAAGTGGAACGTTTATTTCCTTCCTTTGGTTGCATTGGGTGCTTTGAGTTCGGCGAGCCATGCCGTCCGAGTGTATCTCCCTGATGCCTCGATTAATGCTGTCCGTGTTTTCGAATCCGATGATGGGGCTTACAAGGGTTTAATTGGCTCTGGATTCTTTAACAGCCAAACCTACGCCTGTGCTGTGAATCCGACTGACGGATACCTTTATGTCGCGGTTTATAGCAACGGATCGGGCGGGACGAACGACGGTTCGGTCCTCAGATTTGATCCTTGGACCGGTGCCTATGCTGGTCAGGTGGGCAATGGATTTCTTTCGGATCCTGTCTCGATCGCCTTTGGTCCAGACGGGAATATGTATGTTGGGGACTCTGGTGGTGGTAACGACCTTATTTTTAGGTTTAACCCGGCTACAGGTGCCTATCTTGGTACGTTAGGCAACGGATTTGTGTCGGATGCTTTAGGTTTGCTGGCGATCGGCTTTGGTGCCGATGGGAATTTGTATGCTTCGGCAAATTCTGGACAAGCTTTAGCGCGACTAAATCCGACGACTGGTGCCTATCTGGGGCTCCTCGGGAACGGCTTTTTCAATACTCTAAGTGCTATCACGACGGACCTTAACGGCCGGTTATTGGTCGGTCAGTTTAATGGGACGGGAAGCCAAATGCGGTTCCGCGAGACGGACGGGGCTTACCTCGGAATGTTTGCCAACAGCGGGTTCGCACCAAGCGTTTCTGGTTCGGGTACTTTGCCAAACGGTTACACGGTGGTCCGCGCGACAAGTGGTTCGACACAATATGTCGCCCGTTTCGATCCAACTGATGGCGCATACAAGGGTCTCTTTGCGGCGAACTACGGGATGTCAGGTTTTGGACTCGGGGTCGAACAGCCCGCGACAATCACGGGCACGGTGGATCTAGACGCTGAGTTTAGCGGCGGATTTTTCCCGGCAGTGGTTGAACTTCGAAATCCGGATGGTACTCTTGCGGAACCAGGTGTAACAGTCAATGTCCCGGACAATGGTTCGTTCAGTTACACCACCTACAAGCGTGGGAATTACAAGCTTTCCATCAAACCATCCCACTGGCTTCGTAAAGGGTCGGCGACCTTTGCAATTGGTCGAGTAGGGGTCAGCCTGCCTTCGTTCTTCTGCATCAACGGGGATCTGGACGGAGATAATGAAGTAGGGCCAAGCGATTTTGAAATCGTCGTCGCCGATTTCGGCAATTCGGCTCCAACTCCGGGCGACCTTGATGGTGACGGAGAAACAGGTCCGAGCGACTTCGAGTATGTCGTTCAATACTTTGGAACTCCTGGCGACTTTTAAGTCTGGTTTATTGCTTGATCGGTCCCCCTGACCCGCGGGTCAGGGGGATTCGCTTTTCGAGTATAACGAGGATAGTTTAATCCTCATGCGATTGTTTATGTCTCGTCTTGTAGCTTTGACTTCGTCGGGGAGGCAGATTTGAAGCTCTCCGAAAATATCGCCGAGGTTTTTCTCTCTGAATCTGGCGAGCTTACCGTCGCTGAGGTGCTGGCACGAAGCGAACACCGAGGGTTCGGATTCTTGCTTGTTATCCTCACCATGCCGGTGGCATTGCCATTTACTCCCCCAGGGATTTCGACCCCGTTTGCGGTTTTGGTCGGAATTCTTGCTTGTCAAATGATGGCACGCCGTCAGCAGCCATGGTTGCCGGCTTGGGTGATGAGGAAGCGTGTCAAAACTGGCGACAGTCGTTTCCTTAAAGCGATGGAGAAGTGGTGCAGATTCTTTGAAAAGTTTCTTAAACCACGGATGTTATGGATTTACAACCGCAACATTTTTACATGGTTTTTGGGACCACTCATCCTGCTAACAGCCATCGTGATGGCATTACCATTCCCGATTACAAACTCCGCATCAGCGCTTGCAATTTTCCTAATTGCTCTCGGAATGTTGGAGGATGACGGAGTGATGGGCATTGCAGGTGCGCTCCTATCCCTCTTAGGGATTGGATTCTCCATCTTTATCATCGTCATGTTGACGATTCATGGTCCAGAAGGAATGGAAATTGTCAAGCGATCTATTGGACGGTAATCGTTACTCAACCCCGCCGCCTGTTGGGGCAAATTTTTCTGCTCCAACCGGTGGTGTGTAGGGGCGATTAGGGTGTAGGTGAGACCAAATCATCGTCGAAATCTTCCGGATCGTTTCGTCGCCCTCATTATCAACAGACCAACGCTTGTCTTTTTGGCTATCTGTATAAATCGCCAAAATATAGGGATTATCTGAATATACGATAGCGACATCAGACCGAGAACGCGTAATCGCTCCGGATTTACTGCAAACCTTGATATCATTTGGTACGCTATAACCGATAAAATCATCCCAATACTGTCGGCCTAGAACACGTAGCATTCGGTCGCAACCCGCTACGCTTGCAGCTTTGTTTTCGTGGATAAGCTTGAATAGTTTTACCATCTCGTTTGGGGTTGTCATCCCCATTCCGAACATACGGCGAAGTCGAAGGATGCCGGTTTCTTCCTTTGGCGCGTTGCCAAGAATCTTAGTGTTTGGTAGCCCAAGTGACTCCATGGTCTTATTGATGGACATCGTGCCCAGCCAATCTCGGAGTTGGATCGTAGCGGTGTTATCGCTTACTCCGACCATTAGGTTCACGAATCCGTCGACATCAAGACTTGTTCCGTCCTTCAGGAAGTAGGCCCACATGCTTGCTTCTTTCTTGCTTGGGTCTTGGTCAATTTTCTTTTTAGCCGACCACTTGAGAGTGCCCGCATCAACCCGTCGGATCGCCTCCACCATGACTGCAGTTTTAATCGTGCTTGCGCTCGGAAAGCGTTCGTTGCCCTGGTATGAAATCTGTTTTCCGTCTTTTAGGGTGAGGAGCGAATAGCCAAGCCTTCCACCAAAGTTCTTCGCAATCACATTGAGTTTCGGAGCAAGTTCTTCAAGCCTAGGGGCAGACCTGGAGGTTGGAGCTGAGATCAGCGACAGAGCCAAGAGGGAGGTAGTTACCATGCTCCAATTATAGAACGGTCAGGAAGCGTCTCGATTTTGTTGATCAAAGATTTGAACCATTTTTTCATCCTTGGGTACACCCGGACTGGACATGGCGTTTTGAACCGATGCGGCAAACAGCTTTGCACCAAAATCTGGGTTGCAGGTACCGGCGTAACTTCTTGCTGCGTACGCATACTCTTCATCCTCTAGCCATTCGGTGATCGCATCGAGGTGTCCGGACGATCCAAAGTGACCATCATAAGTCCCAGCGAGATCAATGAGCTCGAGCCTTCTAGCTGTATCGGCTTCTCCTGCTGTTCTTGGGGAGATGCATGCGGAAACCCCATTTGCCAATGCTTGAAAAGCAGCGTGACCACCGTGAATCACGGCTCCTGCACTGCGTGCAAATGCCGTGTCCAAGGCCGTCACATCCACGATTTCAATATTCTCGTCGCCAACGCTTTCGCATTCTTGCGCATATGCCCCAGCCACAACTAGGCCACGTCTCCGTAAACGACGGGCGATGGAAGCCGAACTCATGACGAAATTCTGACTGGGTTCGCTTGAAACAAAAACTAATGGCTTCGATCCCGAAAGCAACCATTCTTCTAACTTCTGCGCCATCCGTGTTGGCCCAAATGGCAGGTATCCGGTGAACTGGACATTCGCTGGCCAATCGCTCCGACTTTCTGCGATCACAGGGCTACACATGCACAGGTGCAGTGTTTTTGAAAATCGACCTTCGGTCAGTAAGTTCTCGGGCAAAATGGTGTTTGTCGCCGCATAAATCGTGCTCCTTACCTGGACCGCTAAGATCTCAGCCGCTCTCTGTTGTACTCCACGATCTCCTCCAATCACAAAATTGACCCATGGGGAAGATCCTAGAAATGGGTTTGAGAAGAGTGAGACAACCGGGTCAAATCGGCTCTGAAACTCGGCTGGATCTTGATTTGTCGAAATCCAAGTCTTGCCATTTGCTTGTGCCCATTGACCGATTCCAATCGCATCTGAGCTTGTGATCACGACATCCGCCTCGACAAGTTCTTCTCGGATATCGTGAATCATTTCCGGAAGACTTGCGACGATGACGTCCCGATACCAGACCTGAGGATCGTGACGGCACTCTAAGGCACGTTGATAGCCTCCATAAGATTCGAAATCGGGAGCCATGCGCGCAAACCTAAGACCAGCAAAAATGACCCAATCGCGAAGGTGGGCAGAAGTTGCGATTGTGACTTCGTGCCCGCTTTCGGCACACTCTGTCCCCGCCGCCAAAAAAGGCTGCAAGTCATCGAGTCCACCAACGCTAACGATAAGAATTTTTGCCATGAAATCTCTTTAAGAAGCCATTCGGAAGGCCAATGGTAGGTGTTCGATATCCAGCTCGGTGGCCGATTTATCCGACAGAACGACAGCTCGTTCGATCACGTTACTAAGCTCGCGCACATTGCCCGGCCAACTGTATGTTTCCATGGCTTTGATCGCAGACTTCGAGAATCCGGCGGTTTTACGAGAGTTTTCTTCCGCAAACTTGGTCAAGTAGTGCTTCGCAATCGGCAAAATATCCTCGACCCTTTCCTTCAGTGGTGGAAGATGAATCTCAACCACCTGCAACCGGTAAAGGAGGTCAAGTCGGTATTGTCCTTCTTCAACCATCAGGTTCAGATTTCGGTTGGTTGCCGTGATGAGCCGGACGTCAACTTTCGTTGGCTTTGTAGCACCAAGGCGCTCGAATTCTCGTTCCTGAAGAACCCGAAGCAGCTTGATCTGAATCAGCGGCGGGATGTCTCCGATTTCGTCGAGGAAAAGCGTCCCTTCATGAGCAAGCTCGAATCTTCCTGGTTTGGAATTTTGAGCCCCAGTAAAGGCTCCCTTTTCGTAACCAAAGAGCTCACTCTCCAGCAAACTTTCCGGAATTGCGGCGCAAGATGCGGCGATGAACGGACTACTAGATCGCGGTGAAAGATCGTGGATTAGGCGCGCAACAACCTCTTTCCCAGTTCCACTTTCACCAGTGATGAGAACGGTTGCTCTTGCATCGGCAACCTGCTCTATCGTTTTGTAGATTTCCTTCATCACCGGAGATTCGGCGATGAATGTTGTCGGTTGTCGCTTGCGTTCTCGCTTCGTGCGTTGCTCAGGGCGGAGACCCTCGGTCTCGGCATTCATCGCCGCGAGGACGATCTTCTTGAGCGAGTCAAGGTCAAACGGCTTCGTGATGAACTCAAATGCTCCCCTTCGAATCGCGGAAACGGCTTGGGGAATCGTGCCATACGCCGTCATGATGACGACCGGAGTATCTGGCCACCTCTCAGAAATTTTTTCGTGGAGTTCAAATCCAGAGATTCCTGGCATCGTCACATCGGTGAGGACGCATCCGAAGGATTTCTCTTCCAAGATTTTCAACGCCTGTTCGCCAGATTCGGCGACCGTGACTTCGACGCCAATCTTTTCAAAAGCGACTTGCAAAATGCGACGAATGTTGCTTTCGTCGTCAACGATTAAAAGTGGTGGATGTTTGCTCACGGATTTAGCTCCTGATTAAAACGAATGACAAAGCGGGTGCCTTGCCCAACGACTGACGTGACCTTGATGCGCGCCTCGTGTGCGTCTAAAATTTTTCGAACTGTACTAAGCCCAAGCCCAGTTCCTTTTGGTTTGGTGGTGAAGAACGGTGAAAAGAGCCGCATCACAGTCACCTCGTCCATTCCCGAACCTGTGTCGGAAATTACCAAGGTTTCTCCAAATGCTTGTACAATAACCTCACCGCCCCTAGCGGTCGCCTGAAGAGCATTGATGACAAGATTCCGAATGACTTGCTCGATGCGGCGGAGATCCATCGGCATAGGCTTGGTGGCTTCAGCATAGTCGCAGAGCAATCGGACTCCGGCTTCGTCGAATTCTGGACGAGCAAGAGAAATCACTCGATCACAAAGGTCTGCGATGGTGCATTCAGTGAGCTCAAGTTTAAGTGGCCGGGCGAATTCCAAGAACTCATCGCAGAGCTTGCTCAGCTTAACGGATTCGGTCTCGATGATCTCTGCAAATTCAGCGGCGAGGCTGGCGTCTTCTCGAATCATTTTCGCCGCGCTCCGAATTCCGGTGAGAGGATTGCGAATTTCATGGGCGATGCTGGCCGTCAGTTGACCGACCTCAGCAAGCCGCCGAACACGTTCAAAATCGCGCTGAGCGCTCTCGATCTCCGTTACGTCTTGCAACACGACGATGCAGCCCGTGCTTGGTAGCTTCGTTGCCGTGAAAACCCATGCTCTGCCCTCAACATAAAGCCGCTTCCGAGCCTTTCCCCCCTTCCGAGCATCCTCGATGACTTCGCGGATACTCTCGGCAAAGTGGGGCTGTAGGGTCCTGCAGTAGGTGTAAATGTTCTGGAAATTCGCGGGAATTTTGTCAAGCGTCAGAACCGCTTCCGGATTGATGTGAGTGATCCGGTCCTCTCCGCTGACGCTGATCAACCCAAATCCGATGTGGCTGAGGACCGTGCGGAGAGTATCTCCCAGGTGCTTGGACTCGGAAAAGAGCTTGGCATTTCCGACTGCGAGCGCGATTTGGCGACCAATCGTCTCGGCTAAGTGTAAATCATTGGCATCAAAAATGGGTTCATCTACCGAACGGGCCAAGTTCAAAACGCCGACGCAATGGGTCTCGGGAGAAGTTGTGGAGATGTCAGAACGCCATTCGATGAGGGGCACGATCAGCGAGCTACCGATGTCTTTACGCTTTTTGACTCCCTCGATACCGGGATCGGTCACAATGACTGGAGTTCCTTGCTCCATCGCCGCGCCCGCGATTCCTTTGCCAAAACTGATTGTTGCGCCGTCTGGAGTTTTCACTCCCGAGCCGTGCTTTGCTGCCAGGACGTACTGTCTTGGTTCTTCGGCTTCAATGAAAATGGAAGCTCCACTCGTATGGAACCATTCAGAGCACCTTTTGAGGACCTCGAGCAAATAGTCATCCAGCCCATGCCCTTGTTGAGTAGCATCAACAACGAACAGGGAAAGAATTTCCTCTGGCTGAATCTGGCGTGCGGCTTGCATCCGATCTGAATTATCGGCTTGCGGGCGCACGGTTTACAGGGCGGAAAACCTGAAATTGCATTAGCCTAGTACCGAGTGTCAAAATGCGCGCGAGCCATCTTAATGTCATTCCGAACCGGAGAGAGGAATCTGACTGTAGACACCCGGTGCGGTCGTGCTCGCGCAGATCTTCCGGGTCGTTCAGGTAGATCTTCGGTTCGGAATGACGACCCTGGTTCTCAAAGACCATCGCAAAGAAAAAATCCCCACCCCCGCGAGGCGGAGATGGGGATTTTTACATCATCGGACCAGACTTAAATCTTGCGTCGCTTTCGAGCAAGAGCCGCGAGCCCAAGACCGAGCGCAGCCATGGTTCCTGGCTCAGGAACGGCCTGGACGCTATACCAATCAATCCGACCGAAGTCCGAAGCCGCGCCAAAATTGCCGGAAGCGAGTTGGTTGCCGTTAATTTGCAATGCGTAAGAAGTTGCTTGCAGAGACGGACTGTTGGAAGAGATCATGTTCCCGAACTCATGAACACCACCGTTGGTTTTTCCTTCGACGCCACCGGAAAGTGCGGCCGAATTTTGTAAGTTGGTTGCAACGTTTGATCGACTAATGCCGATGAAGTAAGTTCCAGCCGCGAAGTTGTAACTCAGTGCAGAGAGGTCTGATCCAGCAGAACTATCGTCGTTTGCGGCGACAAGGTTGTAACTCGCGTCATAGACGAAGATTTCGGTGTCAGCGGCATTTGCCCCGCCAGTGATCCCGGTCGTTGTCAGGCTGCTTGCGCCGACTCCAATCGTTCCAAGGCTCGTCGGTGTTACCAGTTCGCGTGCGAAAACTGCTTCGTAGGTTCCGGTTGTGGTTGAGGCTCCCTGAACTCTGAAGTTGACAGACTCTGATTTCCCGAATCCGTAGTATTGCACCCATCGAGCATTGGCTGAGCTCTGACCGAGTGAGACATCTGTCGCGGTGTCAATCAGACCTGTCGTGGCGTTGATCCCGTATCCTCGGAGAGTTCCAAAGAAGTTAGCAGTACCAGACATAGTGAGTCTGCTCTTCCATATGCCAGCCGCGACCGCCGAGGTGTTGAGGCGGAAATAGTCTGCGCTTGTGATTCCTGCGCCAGCCGTTGTGGATGACCCTGTGGTTGTTCCAGAGATCGTATCTCCAGCGGCAAAGCCGTTAAACACGTTTGCATTCGCACGAGTGGAATTCCCAGTAGCCCCTTCAGATTCCGTCCACGCGAAACCAAATGAGGATGAAGCGGCCAAAAGGCTCGCGAGTAGTACTAAATTTTTCATATGCTCTCCAAGTGATGATATTGTTCAAACAACAATCATCTGAAGTCGCCATGAGTCATTCACCACGACTTCCCAGAACGCGTCGCACTCTGTCCCTCTAGTTTATCGGCAAAGAGCCCTAAATCATGCCAGAAATCGTAGAACTTTAAAAAATCTGGTATTTGCGGAAGCACATTTTGGTCCGTGATCACGTCCCGACCTAGATCTTAGGTCTCACGTTAATCCTTTCAGAACCGCTCATGGCGTAGAATAGAGCAAGGAGTTTCGGTTGCAAACTTATCAAATCCCCCTTCCCGAATTCTATCAAAACTTGAGCGAAGACGAGATCCGCGAGCGGATAGCGGCGGCAAGAAAAACGCTCGGAAAACGCCTCGTCATCTTGGGGCACCACTACCAGCGGGACGAAATTATCGAGCACGCGGACTTTAGGGGAGATAGCTACAAGCTAGCGAAAGATGCCGCAAGCCACACCGAAGCCGAATTCATCGTCTTCTGTGGCGTTCATTTCATGGCCGAGAGTGCCGACATTCTCACCCCGCACCGGCAGAAGGTGATCCTGCCCAACATGGCGGCCGGATGCAGCATGGCGGATATGGCAAACAAATTCCAGGTCGCGTCCTGCTGGAAGCAGTTGCAATCCTTGGGAGATTTAGGCAAGATTATCCCGGTAACTTATATCAATAGTGCGGCAAATCTCAAGGCTTTTGTTGGATTGAACCACGGGACAGTTTGCACGAGTACCAATGCCCCAAGCGCGGTGAAGTGGGCTCTTGAGCACGGCGACAAGGTATTGTTTTTTCCCGACCAACATCTGGGGCGCAATACCGGGGTCCGGCTAGGTTATGATCCAACGACGGAGATGGTCGTTTGGGATCCATTCAAGCCGTTCGGTGGCAACACGGAGCAACAACTTCGCGATGCCAAGTTCATCTTATGGAAAGGGCATTGCTCGGTACACAAGCGATTCACGGTGGAGCAAATTGCCAAAGCGCGGGCGAATCATCCGGGGATTAAGGTTCTTGTCCACCCAGAATGCGAACTCGAAGTCGTTCAGGCTTCCGATCTAAATGGCTCAACCGAATACATCATCAATCAGGTCGTCGCCTCAGAGCCTGGCACGAAGTGGGCAATTGGTACCGAAATCAATTTGGTGAAGCGACTGGCGAATGAGAACCCAGATAAATACATCGAGTGCCTTGACCCCCAAATTTGCCCTTGCGCCACGATGTACCGGATCCATCCAAGTTTCCTGTGCTGGGTATTGGAGAATCTCGTTGCGGGGGAAGTGGTGAATCAAGTACTTGTCCCCGACGAGATTGCGATTCCTGCCAGAATGGCGCTGGAGACGATGCTTCGCATACCCGTATGAACCTTGATCGAGAACTTCAGTTCGTTCTTCAAACCTTGAGCGATGCTCGAGAGGTCGCGCTCAAGCACTTTCAAACCGGTTTTCAAGTTGAACTCAAAGCAGATAGCAGTCCTGTCACGGTGGCGGATCGTGAAATCGAATCGTTCATCAGGGATCGTATTACCGAGCAATTTCCGGATCACGGAATCCTTGGGGAAGAGGAGGGTGAGACCGTCCAAGGTGACTGGCGATGGGTGATTGATCCGATTGATGGGACCAAGTCATTCGTTTGCGGAGTGCCATTGTTCGCGACGCTTTTAAGTTTAGAGCTAAACGGCGAACCAGTTGTTGCGGGTGTTGCTCTGCCCGCTCTGGGTGAGACCTTTCATGCTGTGAAGGGAGGTGGGGCATTCCGCAATGGCAAAGAGATTCAGGTTGATAATCAAACTCCCTTGAGTCGGGCAACCATTTGTCACGGGTCCTTCCGGTCGTTGAAAAAGTACGGGCGAATGCAGGGCATCGAAAAACTAGGTGAGCAAGCTCCCGTCCTTCGAACCTGGGGCGATGCATATGGATACTGTTTGGTTGCAAGTGGACAAACCCATGCAATGATTGACCCCATGATCGCCCATTACGATATCTCTGCGCCAAGCCTTTTAGTCAAGGAAGCTGGCGGGGTCTGGAGTGACTTTGGCGGGGTGGATCAGCTAACGACGGAGTCTATTGCAACGACTCCAAGCCTTCAACAAGCGATCCTGGAGGCCTTTGCTTGAGGCTCCTGGGAATTGACCTTGGAAAAGCTCGGATCGGAGTCGCCGTTGCGGAAACAGAATTTGACGTGGTTACGCCTCGATCAGTTATTGAGGCGACTGGAACCTTGCGTAAAGATGCTGATCTTGTGCTCATCGTGGCAAAAAAGGAAGAGGTCAAGGGGATCGTGGTTGGCATTCCTGTTCATGACGCCGACCCACGACCGGCGAATGTCGCCCACCGCTTTGCGGATATGCTTCGCGAAAGCGGCTTTGAGGTATCAACTGTAGACGAGGCGATGACCACTATTGAAAGCGATCAGGCAATGCGTGATGCCGGAATAAAAGCGTCTCAGCGGCGTAAATTGGTGGATAGTGCCTCGGCTTGCCGGATTTTGACCCGCTTTATGAATCAATCATGAAAAAATTTCTGCTTGGATGTGGGGGCGTTTTTGCGCTCGCTGGAGTGCTTGCCGGAGTTGCGTTCAGCAGGACCATGGCGGAGGCCGGGGAGTCCCGCCTTCGCGAAGAAAAGCTCGTCCGAGTACCCGCTCCGATGGGGAAAAATGTGGTGATCAACTTGTTAGCGAAAAACGACGTGATCGCAAACCCAAGGGCGTTCAACATCTGGGAAATGCTCAATCCGATGCCAAACGAGATTAAGCCGGGGGTTTATCGTTTTAAGCCCGGGATGACCCCAGCACAAATGGTCGCAGCTCTTCAGGATCCCGTCAAGCAAAGTGTCCGGATTCCGGAGGGGCGATGGATCGCGCGGGTTGCCGAGGTGCTTGAGGAAAAGGGCGTCTGTACTGCGGAGGAATATATCGCAGCAACGAAAGATGTCGCCCGCTGGAAGAAGCAATATTCCTGGATCCCCGAAGGTCTTCAGTCGCTGGAGGGGTTTTTATTTCCTGATACCTATAATTTCCCTCCCGGCATTGGGGCAGATTTTGTGATCGAAACTCAACTTGCCACGTTTAAAAGGCGTATGGGGGATGACATGCCTGAAGGTGAAAAGCTCAAGAAAGTGGTGATCACAGCATCTCTGATTGAGCTTGAGGCCAAGGCCGATGGCGAGCGACCAATGGTTGCCGGAGTCATCGAAAATCGCCTAAAAAAACCAATGCGTCTTCAGATTGATGCGACGGTCCTGTATGCCTTGCAGAAGTGGCAAGTGCTAGGACCCGGGGTCGTGAATACGGTGCAATCTCCCTTCAATACTTACACCAATGATGGCCTTCCACCAGGCGCAATCGGAGCACCAAGTATCGCGTCCCTTAAAGCCGCCATGAACCCGGTTAAGCATAATTACTACTTCTACGTGACCAAGGAAGACGGCACAGGGACGCACTTTTTCGCGACCACCTACGGCGAGCATCTGAGCAACATTCGTAAGTCCAGGGCTACAGCTCGGGCGAAGGCAAGGGCAAAGTGAAGCTACCAAGCGGAAAATTTCAGCGGCATGAGGTTCACCCAAACCTTCACGATTTTGTGCCCTCCATGTCGGTGCAAAGAATTTATGAACTCAAGCCCCATGACCTCGCGGCATCCGGAAAAAAACTCATTCTGCTGGATGCGGACAACACCCTTTTGCCATGGAAGAGTGAGGAGTTTCCGCAAGAGACTCTCGATTGGATCGCCGAAGCAAAGTCTGCAGGTCTTCAGCTTTGCTTAATTAGTAACACGCGGAATAAGGAAAGATTAGAGCGATTGAGCAACGTGCTTGGAATCGCGGTTGCGGAGGGGAAGTTTAAGCCTAGCAGGGAAATGTACATCAATGCCCTGGAGCGATTTCAGGTCAAGCCCGAAGAAACCGTGATGGTTGGTGATCAGCTTTTTACGGACATTTTGGGGGCAAATCGTTCTGGAGTTGAGAGCATCCTCGTGCGTCCGATGCACCATCGCGAGTTTATTGGCACTCGTTTTAATCGTATTCCGGAGAGATTGCTTTTGGGTCGCCTCGTCAGGGCGATAGAGGGACCAGACGACCTGGAAATCGTTTCGAAGGAAGGGATTTTCCAAAAGCGCATCGTGCGGCAATTAGCGAAGTTTTGTATCGTTGGCGGAACGGCTTTTATCTTGGATTACCAAGTTCGCATGACCGTCGCCTTCGCAATTAGCGTGCGAGGGATGTCGCTCTCGGATCGGGGAGGAAACTGGTTGATCAACCACGTTCCGCAGATTTTCAGTGGCATGACCGCTCAGCAAGCCTTCTTTCCAGTCGCGGCCGCCTGTGGTGGAGCCGTCGGGATCCTGTGGAGTTTTTACTGGAACCGTCGCTGGACCTGGGGTCTAAAGGGTTCGCCCGAAACCGCGAAGCAAATGGCAAGGTTCCTAGTCATTTCGCTTATCGGCTTAGGTCTCAACACGCTGATTAGCGGTGGTGTGAACCTTGCACTGGGAAGTTCAATGGGCGAAAAAAATGCCGCGCGCGTTGCGACGGTCGTCGCAGCCGGAAGCGTGGCATTTTGGAGTTTCTTTGGTCAGCGGTTGTATGCCTTTCGGACAAAACAACCGCCGACGGAAGTCAATGATTAGTCCATGATTTGGACCATTTCGAAGGCTTCGACAACATCGCCTTCTTGGAATGCAGTCCAGCCATCGAACTGAATTCCGCACTCTTGACCCATGTTCATTTCGCGAACGTCGGCCTTGATGTGCTTGAGGGAATCCACCTTTCCAGTGTAAACCAGTTCCTTGTTCCGGAACACTCGGCACTCGCCGCCGCGCTTGAGGGTTCCTTCGGTGACGTAGCTACCAGCCACAAAGCCAGCCTTGGTGAGCTTAAACACAGCACGGATTTCAGCGGAGCCTCGGGCTTGCTCTTCAAATTTCGGAGCAAGCATTCCCTTTACCGCAGCCTCGATATCCTCGATCAATTCATAGATGATCGAATAGGTGCGGATTTCAACGCGGTGCTTTTCGGCTTCAGCTTTGGCCTTGCCTTCTGGCTTGGCGTTGAATCCAACGATAATCGCGTCCGATGCGCTTGCAAGCAGCACATCTGATTCCGTGATTGAACCCACGTTTGCCGCAACTACCTTTACCTCGACTTCTTCATTAGCAACCTTTTCAAGCAGGCCCTTAACTGCTTCGACTGAACCTTGAACGTCGGCTTTCACGACGAGGTTCAAAGACCGCATTTCGCCGTCGTCCAAGTGCTTCCGAAGGTCTTTAAGGCTCATGCGACGACGACCACCGTCGAGTTGCTTGCTACGAGCCTTCATCGCGCGTTCTTCGGCGAGATTTCTAGCGGCGCGTTCGTCAGCGGCGACGATGATTCGGTCTCCCGCGCTTGGAACTTCGTTAAGACCCAAGACTTCGACGGGGGTCGAAGGACCAGCAGCGTTCATGCGCTCGCCAGTGTAGTCGGTCATCGCCTTGATCTTGCCGTGGCACTGGCCAACGACAATCGAATCACCGATCTTGAGCGTGCCTGACATCACGAGAAGAGTACAAACCGGACCACGTCCCTTATCGAGCTTGGCTTCGACGACGACGCCGTCCACTTCGCCCTTAGGGTCAGCCTTCAGCTCCATCACTTCGGCCTGAAGCAGAATGAGTTCAAGAAGGTTCGGAACGCCTTCGCCAGTGAGGGCAGAGACAGGCACCGAAATGGTGTCGCCACCATAAGATTCGACGACAACATTGTGTTGCATCAGCTGTTGCAAAACCTTGTCCGGGTTCGAGCCTGGCTTGTCAATCTTGTTGACTGCGACGATCATCGGAACCTTGGCGTTACGGATGTGGTCAATGGCTTCGATGGACTGCGGCATAATGCCGTCATCAGCTGCGACAACTAAAATCGCAATATCCGTCACCTGAGCTCCACGCGCGCGCATCGCAGTGAACGCGGCGTGACCAGGGGTATCGAGGAACGAAATGGTTCCTTGTGGCAGATTCACTTGGTATGCACCGATATGTTGGGTGATCCCGCCAGCTTCGCCAGAGGCGACGTTCGCCTTACGAATATAGTCAAGAAGGGAAGTCTTACCGTGGTCAACGTGACCCATAATCGTGACGACGGGCGGTCGGATTACCGCTCCAGATTTGGGAGCTTCAGCCTTCTTGATTGGAGCTGGCTTGACGACTGGCTCGCTATTCTCCCAAGAAACTTTCTTGCTGTACAGCTCGGCCAGCTTTTCGACGACGTCATTTTTGAGCGACGTCGTCATTTGGGCGGGCTGCTTTAGCTTGATCATGAGGTTCTTCAGAACGTCCGGAACAGGCACTCCGAGCAAACCAGCGAGGTCGCGCGGATTGATGCCGCTGGAGACGTAGAGCGTGTTCGGATCACGCGATCCAAGCATATCCTTGATGAATGCCAGTTCTTCTTCGCTGGCAAGGAGCATGTCGTCTTCATGGACAAGCTCAAGATCATCAATGACCTTCGTGAGAGCGGCAACCGACGTTTTGAGTGATTTCGCTAATTTTTCTATTGAATGTTCGTTTGCCATAATTTCTGTTTGCACTGGATTTCCTTAATGATATTTGCTCCCTGTTCGGCTTCAAATTTGTGCCGCAAGGATCGTTCGAGTAGTTGAATTGAGATGGGCTTAGACGAGCAAGTCGCGGTGCAAAAATATGCACTGCGACCCTCATGCCCTTTTGCACGCACGCGATGGAACCGAGATTGCTCGGCCTTAGTTCGGCATACGATACAGGTGCGAATAGGCACGTGTGGTCATGCCTCCCCGCCTGTTTCAGACTTGTTTTTGCGAGATTCGGATTCCTCGCTGGCTTGGGCTTCGCTTCGGATATCAATCTTCCAATCCGTAAGACGAGCCGCTAATCGGACGTTTTGACCACCCTTGCCGATCGCCAAACTCAATTGTGAATCTGGGACAACGCAGTATGCGCTTCGGTTTTCCATGTCCAGTTTGAGGGTATTCACCTTGGCTGGGCTGAGGGCGTTAATAATGAATTCACGAGGATCTTCGCTGTACGGCACAATGTCGATTTTTTCTTCGTAAAGCTCTTCGACGATGGCTTGTACCCGGCTACCACGTGGACCAACACAGGCACCAACCGCATCGACGCGCTCGTCAGTGCTGACAACGGCGATTTTGCTCCGTTGTCCTGGCTCGCGGGCGACTGACTTGATGATTACGATACCATCGGTGATCTCCGGAACCTCTAACTCAAACAAGCGGCGAAGGAGGTTCGGGTGAGTTCGGCTGACAATGACCTCTAAACCACGTCGGCTGTCGTCTACACGCAAAACGTAAACGCGCAACGTGTCGTTCGGGCGGTAAGGCTCAGTTGGAACTTGCTCCCACTTTGGTAATTTTGCCTCGACCTTATTGACTTGAACGAAAACGTTTTGATCTTCTCGGCGAACGACTTGACCCGCAACGATGTCGTTGAGCTTTTCTTCAAAAACGTCGGTAATGCGTCGCTTTTCAGAGTCGCGCATCTTTTGGGCGAGAACTTGCTTGAAAGTTGTGGCGGCGATGCGTCCAAACTTTTCTGGGTCAATTTTGACCGGAACGAAGCTACCGATTTCGGCTTCTGGATCAACCTTTCGTGCCGTGACAAGTGGAACGTGTAGGGCAGGATTGATGACCTCGCCGACAACTTCCTTCATCACCGACATGTTCAGAATGTTCTTGCGGTCCAGAACGATGGTGATTTGGACTTCGTTGGAAACGTTAACGTACTTTTTGTACGCAACCGCGAGGGATTCTTCGAAGTCAGTGATCAGTTCTCCAACCGGAATGTCGCGCTCGGTAGCGATTTGATTCAGTTGTTGCATGATCTCCATATTTCGTTTTCCTCACTTTATCGTTCAGCTGTTAACCCATAAATAAAGCATGGCGGCAGACGCCACCAGGATTTTGGATCGCTGATTTTGTATTAGTTTACCACGCCAGACCGCGCAAAGTCGTTGCATCCAGGTATGTTTTGCCTATGAGTGCGTCCACTTTTCGTGTTTTTGTCCGAGGGATTGAGTTCTATGCATACCACGGATTCTCCGACGAAGAACAAAAAATTGGACATCGATACTCGCTTGATTTAGACGCCCGAATCAAAGGTCTTGCCCCCCGCACAGATGTCCTTACCGATACCGTGGATTACGGCGCGTTGGCAACTGCTGCGGTGGAATTTGCGCAGTCCAAGCAATATCGGCTCGTCGAGAGCCTGACTTTCGATCTAGGCACCCACCTACTCCGGATGTTCGACTCCATCGAGGTTCTGACGCTGACTATGGTCAAGCGCTTACCTCCCGCTCCCGTGATCGCCAGTGAGGCCGGTGTGAGCATCACACTGACTCAGGACGACTTGAAGTAACTCCGAGTTGAGATTGATATCGCCCCAAAAGGCGTAAAATAGAGTTGTGAAAGAGATTGTTCTTGCCGCTCCCAGAGGGTTCTGCGCTGGCGTTGCCTTTGCGATTGAGGTCGTTGAACTCGCGTTAGCCGTGCACGGAACTCCACTCTATGTACGTCACGCAATTGTTCACAACGAGTTTGTGGTGCGCAACTTTGAAGCTCGGGGGGTGATCTTTATTGAGGACGTCAACGAAATTCCGGAAGGGATGCCTGTCGTATTCTCCGCTCATGGAGTCTCACCTCAAGTTCGAGCTGACGCCAAAGATCGCAATCTAAAGATTATTGATGCGACCTGCCCGCTTGTTACCAAGGTTCACAACGAGGCAAAACGATTCGCAAGCAAGGATTACTTCTTCATCTACATCGGTCACGAGGGTCACGTCGAAGCGGAAGGAACCATGGGAGAAGCTCCGGGGCGGATGGTGCTAGTAGAAACTCCTGATGATGCAGAGAAGTTGGAGATTCCTCACTACGATAAACTGGCCGTATTGACACAAACGACGCTGAGTGTGGATGAAGTCACCGCAACCATGGCGGTTCTAAAGCGGAGATTTCCGCATCTTCACACCCCAGCAAAGGAAGATATTTGTTATGCCACCACCAACCGACAAGCTGCGATCAAGGAGTTGTCTAAGGAATGTGATCTTGTCTTAGTTGTTGGCTCGACCCTTAGCAGCAACTCCAATCGTTTGCGAGAAGTCGCCGAAGAGAAAGGCGCGCTTGCGTATTTGCTCATGAGTCCAGAAGAGGTGGATGAGGCTTGGGCTTGCAACTACGACACGATTGGAATAACGAGCGGAGCGAGTACGCCTGAGAAGCTTGTTGAAGATATTGTGGGTGAGTTGATGCGTTATCAACCCGATGCCAAGATTCGGGTGCTGGAGACGATTAAGGAACACGTTCACTTCATGCCACCACGGGACTTGATCCAGCTGGCGCAATCAAAATCCTGACACTCGCTAGTAAATTTGACAATTTAACGATCCCCTTCCTTGCAATTAGTTCGACGGAAGTCCGATAATGACCTGTGAAGCAATGAGGCGGTGGGGATACTTCTTGACGACGGTGGCATTTGCGCTGATTGGCGCAATTTGCCTCGTCGGTTGCTCCAAATCACCCGAAGTAAGCACCGCAAAGTTGCCCGAGATCAAACTCCTCCTTGACATGGGGGAAGTCGAACATTCGAAAAATCCCGATCTCGCGAAGTACGAACCTCTTACGGGTTGCTATTTGGGAGCCTATCTCGACTTAGAGCCAAAGATTAAGGAAACGTTCGTTGACTCGAACGGAGGGATAAGAAAGCTACCTAAAAAATTTGAAGACGCTGTAAAAAAGGAGCACGCAATGTACTTTTTCTATCTCGGATACGGATTAGACGCTCCAGTGGATTGGCTAAGAAAGCTCAGTGCCGATGGGAAATATGTTCAGATTGCTCTAGAGCCGAACCAGGGCCTAGACTTTGTGCAGGCTGACGATTATTTGTTAAAGTTGGCTGATGATCTAAGGCGAAGTGGCGCAAAGATTTTCCTAAGATATGCCAGTGAGATGAACGGTCCATGGGTCAATTATCATGGGGATCCGGAGAAGTACGTTGAAAAATGGAAGCTGATTACAGGCGTCATGCGCGATCGTGCCCCAAATGTCGCGATGGTGTGGTGTCCATACGCCACTCCACTAGCAGGGGTTGAGGACTATTATCCTGGTGATGAGTACGTGGATTGGGTCGGTGTGAATTTATATAATGTCAGCTACTTCAATCAAGATAAATCAACTCCCGCAAAACAGGTTGCCCCGAGCGATATGTTGCGGGGCATTTATGATCTTTACTCAGACAGAAAGCCGATCATGATCTGTGAGTACGCGACGACTCACTTTAGTAATGTTGAACAAGAGTCGCTAGGCTACTTTGCCGCAAATAATATTTTAGAACTTTACACCACGATTCGGACAGATTTTCCGAAGATCAAGGGTATCTATTACTTTAGTTCCAATAATTTAAAGCTTGCCCACCGGAGAAATAATAATTACTCTCTTTTGGACAACTCGCAAGTTTTGACCGCATACCGCAAGGTCATTCAGGACCCCTACTTTCTAAGCAAGCCAGATGATGCTCACCCGAGTCAGGGCGAGGTCATGATTGTGCCTTTCCAAAATGGAGCAGTGATCAATGGACGAAAGCGCGTGACTGCGTGGGTGGACTCCGATACAAGAAAACCACGGATGGAGTTCATTTTGAACGGCAAAACCGTACAGACAGTCACCGATGTGAAAGACTGGTACCTACCTTTAGACTCAGGAATTCTTCCCTCAGGGCAGAATATCTTGCAGGTCAAAGCTCTTTCCATCCAAAACGAAGTGCTTGCGACGAAAACCGTCAAGTTCAGCGTTCCTTAGCCTCAAACCATTTGTGGCTAGGCGTCCAAGTTGACATCCAATCTAGGATTCCACAAGAAATTTTGCATGCCGGGGTAATATCCTTGGCAACCATGGCAGCAATTAGTGTCGACCTGAACCTCACCGCGAGGCGAGAACAAGTGCAAGAATCTATCATTTCCCGACTCTGCAAGGGATTTAGCGTGGATGTCAACATCGTTAAGGCAAGCGTTGAGCCCGATTTTGGCTGGATGCACCTGGTTTTGACCGGACCTGCAGAAGAAATTCAGCGCGCCACCGCCTGGCTCATGACTACTGGCATCCACGTTGAGGCTGAGCAACGCAGCGTAGGCGTTCCAGACTAAATTGGATCGCGAGGATCTCATCTACCCTATCGAGGTCCCGGAGGACTTCGAATCTTTTTGGCAGGAAGTCGTTGCCAACGCCCTTGCCGTACCTTTGTATTTCCGCCGTTCAAAAGCCGTTGGAATCCAATCTGAAAATGGGCACAGCTTAGATCTGGTTGAATTTCATGGGGCAGGAGGTAAGCCACTAGAGGGTTGGATTGCGTATCCGGAGCACGGAAAGCGTCTGCCCGGATTCGTATGGGTCCCACCTTATGGGCGCGAATCGCTCTTGCCAAATCAGTACGGCACTCGAGAGGGCATTCCGTCCATGTCTCTCAACCTTCACGGGCTTGGGGCATTTCATCAAGAGAAGTACACGCCGTCCCGCGGATACTTTGGAGAAGGCGCCTTGGAGCCGGAAACCTGGATTTTTCGGAGTTTGATCCAGCACGTTCTGATTGCAGTTCGTGTTTTTCAGGCTCAACCGGAAGTTGACGAAGACCGAATCGGCATCATGGGCATGAGTCAGGGTGCGGGGCTTAGTCTTTGGGCGAGCACTCTTTCTCCAATCATCAAGGCGGTAGTCGCCGACATGCCATTCCTCGGTGGAATGTCGGTGACTTTGGGTCGTTCGGCATATCGCTACCCTCTTAAAGAACTCGCCGATCTGATGGACTCTGTCCCACTTGGACGTGAACGGGTGCTCCACACGCTCACCTATTACGACACTTTGCATCATGCGACGAGGGTCACAAAACCAGCGCAGGTTTCGCTCGGTGAAAAAGATCCTGCTTGTCGCCCAGATATGGTGCGATCCATTTATGCAGCGATTCCCTCCGAGCAAAAGAGGATTATTGAGTATCCCGGGGGGCACGATTGGGACCCATTGATGTTGCCAAACAATCTATCTTGGCTACTTCAGCACCTGTGATTCTTCGATCAAGTATCCTCGTTTCATGAGTCAAAATTGGATGCGGTTTGCCGGGATCAATGGCGCTTTGGCGGTCGGTCTCGGAGCTTTTGGTGCCCACGGGCTCAAGTCGCGGCTAAGCGAATACTCCCTCGGAGTTTTTCAAACCGGGAATCAGTATCACCAGCTTTACTCCATGGTCATTTTGGCCCTACTTTTTCTTGGTCCTAAAGTTTTGGGGCAAGATCGACTCCCAATCATTTTGAGGCTTTTTACGGCTGGCACGTGCATTTTTTCCGGATCGCTGTACATCCTCTCTATCGCCGGAATCAGATGGATGGGAGCAATCACGCCCATCGGAGGCGTATGCTTTATCTTAGGATGGCTTTTTCTCGCATTCTCCGCTCAACGGTCCTCGGCTGCACAGCCCTCGGAATAATTGGCTGCTCCATGTTGGAGCAACCAGAAGGTCCGTTGGCACCGCCTTTTAGCGGAATGGATCGCTTTTACAAAAAGCCAGGAGACAATCGTGACCAACCCAAATCCATGCTTGATCTCACGCGCAATGGTCGGTTGATCGTGGTCTTCATGCATGGCGAATGTCCACTTTCGCTAGGCGCTCTTGCTCGGGCAAAGCAGATCGCGGATGCGGCACCAAAGAATGACATCCGGGTTATCGGGGTGATCGCACAATCTATCGAAGAATATGCGGCATGGGCTCCCTATTCTTTTCCGGCAGCACCAGTCATCGCCGATCCAGATCGAAAGATCATCCAAAACTACGGGATCACGAAGTCGCCTTCTTTCCAAGTGATCGGACGCAAGGGATCCTTACTGGAGAAGGTTGAAGGCTGGACTTTGGAGACCGATACTCAACTTCAGAAAGCCTTAGGTATTAGCCTGTCTACTCCCAAAATCCCAAGGGGTGAGGGGCGAAACCTGATGCAATGATCGGGTTAGGTTGGGGCGCATGACCTAGGTCCGAACATAGCAGGCCGAGGGAGCGTAGTACAAGCTCGAATGAATCGAGACGAGTTGGTAGTAGGTGGTGGCTGTTTTTGGTGCTTGGAAACCATGTTCCGAGAACTGCGCGGAGTCATCGCGTGTGAGAGTGGATATGCTGGTGGAGCGTCGCCGAATGTCGATTACAAGCAGGTCTGCTCGGGCACAACCGGACATGCCGAGGTGATCAAGATCACCTTTGACTCATCCACCTTGACCAGAGCGGATCTCCTCAGATTGTTCCTGGTCGCTCACGATCCAACCCAGCTCAACCGTCAGGGAAATGATGTGGGACATCAGTATCGGTCGGTTATATTCTCCCGTGATGCGGCGGAAGAGGCAGAAGCCCAGGCGGTCATCGACGAAACGCAAGAGAAAGGATTCTTCAAGGACCCCATCGTCACAACCCTTGAGCACCTCAACGTTTATGTCAAAGCCGAGGATTACCACCAAGGGTACTACGATCGGTTCGAAAACGGCAACATGCTTGACCGGATGACGATGAACGCCGGTTATTGCTCCGCCGTTGTTGGGCCAAAAGTGAGTAAATTCCGAAAAGAATTCGCAGCCTATCTTAAGGCGTGATTTCTTCCTTAGGGTGGAGTGATTTGTGCCTGATTTGGGCGTAATTTAAGCAACGATTGGCGCTAAGCTACCGTCCTTTAGATTATCTGATGAGTGAAGCGACTCCGAACCCAAGCGAACCTATCCGCGTCGAGGCGTTTCTTGTAATGTGTATGCAAGAAGTAAGTAGCCTTGCCTGGGCAAAGATGGGGTTACAGCCCGATCCAATGACTGGGAAAATCGAAAAAGACATGGATCAGGCAAAGCTTGCGATCGATGCCTCTGAGACTCTGTTCAAACTCATCGAAGAGAGTCTTGACGACGATGATAAACGCCAAGTCCAGAATCTGATGCGAGACTTGAAAGTAAACTACGCGAGCCAAAAGTAATGAGCGTTCTGACCATTCTCACCAAAGCTTCCCACCGCGCAGGCGATGCCCTGCGATGGATTCAGAGCGTCCCAACTCGCGTTCAAAATCGATCGCTGATCCTCGCGAAAGACTTAGAAGACGCCAAGGCAACTCCTTTGGTGTCCACACCGAGACTCCGGCAACAAGAGCTCGCTCAATTTTATGACAAATACGAGCAGCTTGTTGAATTGCTCTGTGATTCCGCTCAATACGGCCCAGATTTTAGGATGGAGCAGCGCTACGGGGAGTTGCGAGGAACCCTTCATCGGCAGTACCCAGACATCAGACGATTTGTTTCCGCGTTTTTAGAAATTGATTTGGAAGATAGCCGAACGCCGAACAATTTGTACGAAAAAGGCATGGATGCGTTCGAGGCGTTGTGGTCGTCTCCGACTCTTCAAGAGCTTTTGAGAAGTGATGACGGCAACATGATCAGCCGCATTACTAGGACCAGAGAAGCACTGAATCGCTACGCTGAGCAACTGCGCCAAATCGCGGCCTAACCAAAAAAATGGAAGGTGCGATCCAATTCCTTGACCTTGAGCTCGCCGAAACGCTCATCCAGAAGTCTACGCCCGCAAAATTCGTCATTGGACGCGACTTGATTAAAAGTCACATGATGGATTCTCCACTCTTGGACTTGGAGGCATCACGCTGGGCGACATTTAATCGGGAACTGCGGGCATTTATTTGCGTTAAGGCATCGGCATCATCTCTATTCTCGGGTCCCGATCCACTTCAGGCTCATTTGTCGCTCTGTGTTTTCGATGATCCGCAATATGTTCAACCTTTGCTGGATAGAGCTGTAGAAGTCCTTCGCAATCGCGGAATCCAGAAGCTCATTTTTGGTCAAGATTCCCTTCACATTTTCCCTGGATGTCCAGTTGATCATGTATCTTTAATGGGTTTTCTTGAACAAAACGGATTTGAGCCGCAAAGTGATCAGGTGGACTTGGAGCGGGACATGGGGTCGTATGTTGTTCCTGAGGGAGTATTAATCCCTCTTATTGAGCCGTACGAGGCCCGTCCTTGCGGACCAGATGATCTTTCCGCGCTTCTTGCTTTTTTTGAAGCTGAGTTTGCTGGAAGATGGAAGTTCGACATCACCAACAAATGGAACTTAGAGGGGCCAGAGACGGTGATTGGGCTCTTTGAAGGTGCGATTTGTCACGGTTTCGCCCTGCTTCAGCAAGATGGTTGTGTCCTACCAATTGGCGGAGCCGTTTGGAAACAAGCTCTCGGGCCCGGGTGGGGGTCACTAGGCCCGATTGGGATCAGTAAGTCGGTTCGAGGGAAAGGTCTAGGGGATGCACTGCTTGGGAAGTCGTTGGAAATCCTTCGAGATCGGGGCGCGAAGCGGAGCATTATTGACTGGACGACCCTGATTGATTTCTACGGTAAGCACGGCTTTAGCCCAGATCGTAAGTACAAAGCCCTGGTCAAGCAACTCGTCTAGCTGTCACACTCTTTGCATGGCCAATCGCCTTGCAGAATCAACCTCGCCGTACTTAAAGCAGCACGAAACCAATCCCATCGATTGGTATCCGTGGGGCGATGAGGCGTTCGCAAAAGCTAAGGAACTCGATAGGCCAATCTTTCTGAGCATCGGGTATTCCAGCTGTCACTGGTGCCACGTCATGGCCCACGAGACCTTTGAAGATGATGCCGTCGCCGCATTTCTCAATCAGCACTTTATCAATATTAAGGTTGATCGCGAGGAAAGGCCCGATGTGGACGAAGTCTATATGACGGCTGTTCAGATCATGAGCCAAAGGGGCGGTTGGCCGATGACTCTATTTTTGACCCCCGAAAAGAAGCCATTCTTCGCTGGGACATATTTTCCAAAGGTTGATCGTGGGCAGTACCCCGGATTCACGACCTTGATTCAAAACATTGTTCAGATTTGGCAAACCCAAAAGGGCGAAGTTTTGAAAAGTGCGGAGCAAGTTTCCGACGCGGTCCAGAAAACGCTCTCGCGGCAAATCAGCTCTCTCACGAGCAAGGTTGAAAACCAACTTTTCGTTGATTGCTTCAACGCCTTGCGATCCGATTTTGATGCTAAAAACGGGGGTTTTGGTCAAGCTCCAAAGTTTCCCTCGCACACGGCTCTCGCATTTCTTTTGGACTACGCGGGGACGAGCGATGATCACGCTGTCGAAGCCCTGAGTATGGTTTTTCAGTCGCTGGAGGCGATGGCGCTGGGCGGGATTCACGACCATGTACTGGGTGGTTTCCATCGCTATTCGACCGACGCAGAATTCCTGCTTCCGCACTTCGAAAAAATGCTTTGCGACAACGGATTGCTGTTGCAATCTTACGTCCGTGCCGCACAGATCGCTCATGCCGCCGGATCGCCACAGGCGGACCTTTTCGAACGCTCGGCAATCGGAATTATCCAGTGGCTCAAAGCCCAGATGCTCGACAAATCAGGACTCTTTTACAGCGCGATTGATGCCGACTCAGAGGGTGAAGAGGGTATTTACTACATTTGGTCCAACCAAGAGTTGCGTGCTTTGTTAGGAGACCTGGCTGAGCCATTCATCTCTGCTTACCAATGTTCAGATGAAGGTAACTATTTGGATGAGGCAACCCGGCAGAAGACCGGAATGAACATCCTCCATCTGAAGCAGGATACGGATGGGGCTTTTGAGGGTTGTCTAGAAATTTTGCGATCCGAACGCAAAAAGCGCGTAACGCCACTGATCGACAATAAGGCGATCGCGGCTTGGAACGCGCACATGATCCGGGGGCTCGTGGAAGCCGACGAGTTGATGCTGGCGGAAATGAATGCCAGGGTTTGGATGCAGAAGCGTAGCGAATTTGGTCGACTACCTCACCAGATTACGGGCGGAGTTCCAAGCGGTCACCCCTTCCTTGATGATGTTGCCACGATGATCCTGGCTCTCGCTGAGCTTTCTCAGTCCACCGGCATTGTTGACTTCAACAATTTCGCGACAGACCTCGCCGATTACATGGTCGCCGAATTCAAAGATCAAGAAAAGGGCGGATTCTTCTATACATCAAAGCATCATGAGCAGCTTATGGGGCGAAGCAAACCGGCGATGGATCAGTCTCTCCCGAGCGCAAATGCGCTTGCGATCCGCGCACTGACCACTCTTGGTCGTCGCGAAGAAGCGCTGGAGGCAATGATGGCCATCCTCGGATGGGCGCAAAAGGTGCCGCAAGCTGCTGAGAGTTTGATCCATGCTGCACTGTTTTACGTGTCGACGGATCTTGACGCCCTTGGCGATTTGCCCGAACTTGATCTTCCCAAACCAGTCCTTGGGAAGGTCACGGCAAAGCTGTCGCAACGCGAAGTCCCCGTCGGCCCCGATGGTTGGGCATATCTCACTGTGTACGTGGACGTACCCGAAGGGCTCCACCTGAATACGGCGAATCCGCCAGCGCGATGGTTGGTTGCAACCCAGGTGAAGGTGGAACCCGTAAAGGCTCAAGTTGAGTACCCAGAAGGAGAAAACGATCAGTACGAAGGACCTTTCGAAATTCCAGTGAAACTGGATGGGGCTTCCGCTCCCGCTGAGTTCGAGTTGAGGCTGATCTTCCAGGCTTGCACGAATACGGAGTGTCAAGCACCATCGGAAATCGTCCTTGATGGCGTGATCGTAAAGTAGTTCAGATGGTCAAGGTCACCGCGTTAGTCAAAAGTTTTCACGATCCCAAAAAGGGCAAGATCGAAGCACTCAGAGGCATTGATTTTGAGGCACTTGATGGTCAAGTCACGGGGTTGCTGGGGGTTAACGGAGCGGGGAAAACCACCGCTTTGCGGATTCTAAGCACCGTGATTAAACCCGATTCTGGCTCTGCAAGCGTCGCTGGATTCGACGTTCTTACCCACGGGCAACAAGTCCGTGAGCGCATCGGATTTCTGAGTAACTCCACTTCGATTTACGGTCGTCTTTCCGGTCGCGAGTGCCTGCGATACTTTGGGGAATTGTATAACTTAGATTCGTCAAGGATTAATACAAGAATTCAGGAAGTCACTGATACATTGCGGCTAGGAGACTTCATTGATCAGCTTTGCGATAAGCTGAGTACGGGACAAAAACAGCGCATCAACATTGCAAGGGCGATCTTGCACGACCCGCCAGTGCTATTTTTCGATGAACCCACTGCAGGACTCGACGTACTGACCAGCCAGACCATCATGGAATTTATAGAAAGTTGCCGAGACCGAGGCAAGACGGTTATCTTCAGCACACACATCATGAGCGAAGTCCAGCGACTTTGCGACCAAGTTTCAATCATCCACAACGGGACAATTTGTGCATCGGGAAGCCCGAGCGAACTGATGGCGAACAAAAACGCCACGACGCTTGAACAAGCGTTCCTAGCTTATGTGGACTACCAAAGAGGTGCGATCACAGCATGAAAGCAGTCTTCCGAAAAGAAATGCGGGAGATGCTTCGCGACAAGCGGATCACTTTCGGTGCCTTCGTCATGCCAGTGCTCCTACTCGTGATGATGATGAAGCTCATCGGGAGCATCGAATCTACTATATCGACCTCCATCGGGAGCAAGATCGGTGTCATTAAGGGTGGCGAGGACACGGCACTTGGTAAAGCCCTCAGTGCATTACCAGGCTCAAAGCTCATGCCGATCAGCTCCGAAAGCGATGCGGTGAAGCAAGTACAGGATGGAATATTGCGACTCGCGCTTGACATCAAGCCCGGCGCGGAAGCCGGGCAACTTTCGGTAAAGGCATTTTACGATAGCGCGGAGCCAATGAGCGAAGTCGCGATGCGTGCAGTCCAACGCAGCATTAGCGAACTGAACAAGAAAGTCGCGGAAGAGCGACTCCAGGCGAAAAACATTGATCCCGAGATTCTGGCCTCGGTAAGTTTCGTCGAGACCGATCTCGCCAAAAAGCAAGCACGCGACATAGGATCGCTGGCTTCAATGTTGCCATATCTCATCGTCCTGTGGGCATTTTATGGAGGATTTAGCGCCGTGAGTGACCTGATGGCAGGAGAAAAAGAGCGCGGCACACTGGAGACACTGCTGATCTCGCCTCAACCCAGGAGTCAAATCTTGCTAGGTAAGTATCTCGCGCTCTCCGTGATTTGCTTGCTCAGTGCGAGCTCGGCGGTTCTTGGGGTGTTCCTTTCAGGTTCGCAGGGATCAGCGGTAGGCTCCCTGAATCTTACCCCTGTCGCGGTGATTGCCCTGCTGTGCCTATTGGTTCCGCTGGTCACAATGTTCGCGAGCATTCTGATGTTCGTGAGTACATGGGCGAAATCCATGCGTGAGGCGCAAACCTATCTGACTGCTGTGAGCTTTGTGGTTTTACTCCCTGCGATCTACTCCAACGTAATTGGTTTCACGGATCTCGGAAAATCTGCCGTACTGAAGTTTATTCCTGTCTTGAGCACAGCAGTCGGATTGCGCGGGGCGTTCAGCGGCTCAACAGATTGGGTCTTGGTCGTGACAAGCGGGGCGATAGCGTTGCTCGTAGCAGGATTCCTGTTCGTCGCAACGAATAAGCTCATGCACAGCGAACGCGTACTACAACGCACTTGATCCACGAGGATCAAGTGCGTAAATCCGGCTTGATATCCTTACTTATCGAGGCGGTAATCCATGATGAGCTGGTTTGCAAGCTCAGGACCATGCCAGCCAACAACATCCACGGACTTCTCTTCGAGGTCCTTATAGACTTGGAAGAAGTGCATTACTTCTTTGAGCGTGTGCGGGCTGAGTTGCTCGTAATGGGTTCGGTATCCAAACCGTGGATCGCGAGCGGCGACGCAGAGAATTTTTTCATCTGGGCCCTTTTCGTCCCGCATCTCTAGGACGCCGATTGCTCTTGCTTCCACCAGGCAGCCAGGAAAAGTTGGGTGCGAAACCATGACCAGTACGTCAAGGGGGTCACCATCTAAGTACTTGGTTTGGGGAATAAATCCGTAGTCAAATGGATAAAACAACGGCGAAAAGAGGACACGGTCCAGCTTGAACAATCCGGTTTCCGGGTCCCACTCGTACTTGTTTGTACTCCCGCGAGGAATTTCGATCACGGTATTAAAAACCTCAGGTGCCTGTGGTCCTAACGGAATATCAACTGCCATAAGTCATAGGGTACCCGCCAGAGAGCTTCCAAAAGGTGAAAAATAGGTTCAAACTCGCAAATCAAGTGGGGTGACCGGTATGAAAATTGCTATCACCCGTGACATGAGACCAGCCACGGTGGACGTCAAGCAACCGAACGAGCATATCCGTTTCGCGACCATGCTCTACGCATGGAGCATCCTGTTTGCCATAAGCGCAATGGGTCTCCAAATGTATCTTGGTGAGCTAAAGTTTGATTTTCTCCCAATGATGATCATCGGGATGAGTTTTATCTCAGTTCTGGCCTGCGTTTGGGGAGTTCTGGTTAATGCGATCGCGAAGTCGCGCAGCCAAGTTTTGGCGATACTCGGGTTCCTTGGTCCGGTCGGCTGGATGATTATGGCAGGCGTTCCGGAAAAAGTTACGGTTCCTTCACGGCAGTTCAATCGAATCCGCTGAACGGTATTTTGCCCACTTCGCGGCGAGACGGTCAATCTTCGATTTTGGCTCGTGCTCGGGTTTGGTCAAAACCCCAACGCCATCAATGATGCTCGAGATCGTGTTCCAGAGCCCATAACCTGCGAGCAATAGCCACACGATGACACCTTTGATGATCATCCCAACCCAATCCGGTTGCCCGCCCTCTTGAATAAGGCGGATGCTACTGATGATCGTCATGCTCAGGCTGATAAGTCCGATCACGACCGTAATCACGATGATTTTGAGATCGTTCAGCACTGCCCGAAACCCGTGGTACTTCGCGTAAGGGCTGTTGCCTATAACCAAAGCAAAAACCAGCGGACCAAACACAGGGAAGGGGATACTGAGAAAGTGCGGAGCCGCACCCATCACTTTATCAGGATTCTCGGCTAGGTCTTTCATTCTCAGAGCATACGTTAAATGCGTTGGTCGGGTTACGTGCGGTCGATTCCGCGCTCCTTGAGAGCTTCAACAATCTTCTTCACGTCCTGGGCCTGGTTCTTCGGAATCACGAGCACAGCGTCTTTTGTGACGACGACTGCTAGATCGCTTACTCCAAGGAGCGTGACGACCATGTTGGGGTCATCGCTATAAACAATGTTCCCGGAACCTTCCAATGCAACGGTGTTTCCGACGGTGATGTTTCCATCTGCGCTTGATTCCATGGAGCGGTCTAATGCATCCCAAGCTCCGACATCGTCCCATTCGAACGCGGCTTCTGCGACGTGAACATTCGAGGCTTTTTCCATAAGGGCGTAGTCAATGCTGATGCTTCGGAGTTCGGCAAATCGGTCGTTGGCGCCGTTTTCATCTCCTGTTTTTAGAAGAGCCGCAATGTCATGGATCGCTTGCTCAAGATCGGGTGCCGCAGTCTTCAGCTCATTCAAAAAGTCGCTCAGCTTCCAGAAGAATGTCCCCGAATTCCAAAGGTAGTTTCCGGCGGCAAGATATTGCTCCGCAGCGTCCCGCTCCGGTTTCTCCTTGAAGGCGCTTACCGGCCGGACGCGAACGTCATTGTGCGTGTGACCCTCTCCCGAGCCGACCTCAATGTAACCGTAGCCCGTCTCTGGTCGCTCTGGTCGGATGCCGATTGTGCACAGAGATCCCGTCTCTTCCGCGACCTTTAGGGCGGCCTCTACAGTGTTCCGGAATCCTTGATCTGGGGATACGCGATGATCTGCGGCAAGAACAGCCATGGAGCACTCTTCGGGATTGATTCCTCTCGCGATGACCGTCGCAGCGACCCAAACCAGGCAACCAGCGGTATTCTTTTTGTGCGGCTCAGCGAGAACGTTCTCTGGTAAGAGGTTCGGAAGACCCTCCTGGATTGGCTCCACCAAGTGAGGAGCGGTCGCGATGAACACGTTTTCCAGTCCAACTAGCGGAGATATGCGGTCAACGGTCTGCGCGATGAGAGATTTTTCTGGATCAGCCAAAGCCAAAAGTTGCTTTGGACGGGTGCGCCGAGAAAGAGGCCAGAATCTCTCTCCAGAGCCTCCGGCCATAACTACTGCAATGCGTCGCGCAGACATAACCTTCATTATATCGGCGAAATGTTAACGCCTATTTACGATTTAATCCGTTTCATGGTCACAGTTGTACCTGCGGCGGTTGGAAGCGTCACTTCATCTGGGCTGACCCATGTGATTTTGTCGGTCTGAGTTTTCTTGAATTCTTTATCAAGCTGGGCGCGCATTGGTTGCATGACGGCTGGTGGAACTCCTTCAATGGTGTAGTCAGTCCCTGTCATCGTGAGTTGATCTTTGTCCAGCTTATACGTTCCGGTGAGTTTCATAGTGATTTTTTGTCCCATCGCATCGGCTTCAATGCTCGTTGTAGTCGTGCCGTCGCCCTTGAATTCTTGAACGACTTTGCCCGGCATTTGCCCACCGCTGACGTCCCATTTTCCGACAAGGGATGGACCGCTGTTGCAACCAGCGAGGATGAAAAGAGACGCCATAGCAATCGTGGCGAGGGAAAGAGATTTTCGCATGCTCCGAGTATAACGAATTCAAGCGATTTGCGGTTGCAAATCGCCTAGAATCGTATTTAGTCCACCTTTACAGTGAGGAGATTAGTGAGTTGCCGACCCGGGCGGATCAGTGTTCGCCCTCGGTAGAACATTGCTCGAGATGAGCCAGCGTCCAAGTTCATCGCGTTTACGCAACCTAGCGCTTTCATAGCCCTGGCAAATCCATGGAAAGAGGCTGGACCTGTGGCGACAAGGAGCAACTTGTGATCTCTGGTGACGCCAACCCCAATACGTGGGATCGTCCCGAAAATTCTAGGATCCCCAAATCCCTCGCTTCGGGGATCAACATCAATATCTCCCCCAAGAACGAGAGCGGGGCCACAAGCGATCACGGTGTCGTAACCGTCCCAATTTTGAGTGCGTCCGTAGGGAACGCGTTTCATGGTTGGAGCACGGTCTGATGAAAAAGCCAGTGCGGTTCCCATCATGCCTGAGTAGAGCTTGTTTCCGTCAACGACGATGTCACCAATCGGTCGAAGAGATCGTGTGTCGAAAAACGTCCCCGTTATTGCGATGTCTGCAGAGCTTCGTTTGATGATGCGATCAAATGGCTCATCTCCGGTGGGAAAACCACTAGCGACGTCTACCGTGACTTTCACGCGAGGATCGGTGAGTCGGACTGAGATCACTCGTGCGGAGATTCCGTTTGCCTTTGTAAAGTACAGCTGATCTGGCCGCGCCCCAGTGACCATGTCAATAAAATCATCGCCGAGCGAATTTCCGATGTCCGCAACGTCCACCGCAGGCATTCTGCCAAGAAACTTAACTTGACCGTCATATGCGCCTACAGCAACCAAGCCATTTGCGACTCCAATTGCATTTGCATATCCTTGCTTTAAGGGCAAAATCTGATCCTTTTGTCCCGAGACAAGGTCAAGGGTCTCAATCTTATTGTCCTCGTCAATGAAAGCGGCAGTCGAACCATCAAAGCTGATCGCGGCAAAAAGCGGTCGTTTCATTGTCGCGACAATGGGTTCCATCGGAGGATCGGTGGGGTCAAGCGACCATCGGAACAGAGTTCCAATTTGTGGCACAACCGCGACGAGAGATCCGTCAAAACCGAATCCAACTTGACCACCGTGCCCGCCGGGGATGACCCGGGTTTGGGTAATTTGCCAAGTCTTCGTGTCGTAAACAACCAGGGAATCTTTGGATTGGACCGCGATGGATTTACCATCGGGCGCGTACTGAAGCGATTGCGCGATTCCGACTTCTGGGAGCCTCTTGATGATCTGACGATGATCCATCTCATAGATCATCAGCCCATCTGGACTGGAAACCGCCATGGTTTTGCTATCCGGGGCAAAAGCCGCCATCAGACCTGCGACCAGGTTCATCCTGAATTTCCCATCGCGACCGCTATGGAGGCGGACATTTTTCCAGCTCCCCATTACGGAATCCGCAACCGCGATCCATTTACCATCGCTGGACATGGAGACGTGCCCAACTGCGAAAGCGGGCTTTCGAGCGGGAGTGCTCCAAAGAGTTTTCTTGGTGATTGCGTTCGTAAGTTTGAGCGATCCATTGCTGTGCCCCATGATCACGCGCTTACCGTCCTTACTGAAATTGAGGGCAGTGACCGGGGACCTGCTCTGAGCAAGAACACCAGGATTTAGCCCGGCAATTGCCAGTCCAAAAAACAAAAATTTGCTGATCATTCTCATCGCTATTCGTCCAACAAGAGGCAAAATTGCCCCATTACAGTTATTCCATGCTCGCTCACTTGAAGTATTCTAGTGCGCGATGACAGAAGAAAGGTCGCTTCGGGAAATACGCCTTGAAAAGCTCGCGCGGTTGCGAGAGCTCGGGCTTGATCCATACATGACGGAAAAGTTTTCCCGTACACATTCCCCTCAAGCCGCAGTTGATCAGTTTGACACGATTTCTGGGGAGGAAACAACACTCTCTTTAGCCGGTCGGCTGGTGAGTTACCGCTTGATGGGTAAGGCCGGGTTCGCCCACCTTTCGGACGGAGATTCAAAAATCCAGGCCTATTTCCGAAAAGATGATCTCACCGAAGCGGAGTGGGAAGCCTATCAAAATTTTGATCTCGGGGATCACATTGGGGTCACTGGATTCCTGTTCTTGACTAAGACCGGCGAAAAGACTCTCCATGTCAAGTCCGTCGTTCCGCTCAGCAAGAGCCTGCAAACTCTGCCGCTTGGGAAAGAAAAGGACGGTCACCAATGGTACGGACTGAGTGATGTGGAGCAGCGCTATCGCCATCGCCACCTTGACCTTATCTGCAATGCCGAAGCCCGCGAAATGCTTGTGAATCGCTCGAAAATTACTAGTGCGACCAGAAGATACTTCGACGGGGAAGGTTACCTGGAGGTAGAAACTCCAATGCTTCAGCTTGAGGCTGGCGGAGCTGCGGCTCGACCGTTTAAGACGCACTATAACGCCTACGACCTTGAAGTCAAGCTAAGGATCTCGCTCGAGCTGTATCTGAAGCGATTGATTTGCGGTGATTTGCCAAAAGTTTACGAAATCGGCCGAGTATTCCGGAATGAGGGTGTCAGCAATCGCCACAGTCCGGAGTTTTCATTGCTCGAGTTTTACGAAGCCTACGTGAACCTTGAGGATATGATGGTGCGCGTGGAGAATCTGTTCGCCTACGTCGCTCGCGATGTTTATGGGTCGACTAAGTTCGTTCTAAGACACGGAAACATGATTCACGAAGCCAAAGCTGGTGAAGTCGCAGAAGGGGAAGTCGTCGTTGACTTTTCTCAACCGTGGCGACGTCTGGACATGATGACGGCGATTTCTGAGGCGACTGGCATGGCGGTCGCGGACTTTGAGTCGATCGAAAAAGCTCTGGCCTCTGCTCGCACAAACGACATTGAAGCAAAGTCCAAGGCGGCTGGCGGATGGGTCAATCTCGCCAAAGAGGACACTCTGGGCGGGTTGATTGAAAAACTTCTTGAAGTCTTCATCGAGCCAAGCCTCCAGGAGCCGACCTTCATCGTGGGTTACCCAATCGAAACGTCGCCTCTGGCGAAGAAGGACCCAAATCGCCCGGGATACACGCGCCGATTTGAGGGATATGTTCTGGGGCGGGAAATCTGCAATGCGTTTTCTGAAATCAATGACCCGATTGATCAGAGAGAAAGATTTGAGCACCAGTTATCTCGGGCGGCAGCGGGCGATGATGAGGCGCACCCGATGGATGAAGAATTCATCTACGCTCTTGAATCCGGAATGCCGCCAACCGGCGGATGCGGGATCGGTATGGACCGGCTGGCTATGCTCTTCACTGGTGCGGAATCTATTCGTGAGATTCTGATGTTCCCGATGATGAAACCAGATGGGCACGCCTCTGAGTCCGAGTAGAGCCAACTGGTTTAGCGTCTTCCCCCGATTTATTCGGGGGGACTAGGGGGCCTGGTAGGTAGACTCCGTTCATGCAATACACCAATCTTGGCAAATCTGCTCTCCAAGTGAGCCGGCTGTGCCTCGGCACTATGAATTTCGGTCCGAGCACCACTGAAGCTGATTCCTTTGCGATCATGGATCGCGCCCTTGAACTGGGGATCAACTTCTTTGACACGGCCGATGTCTATGGCTGGAGCAAAGGCGAAGGGCTCACCGAGCAAATCATCGGGCGTTGGTTCGCGCTGGGAGGCGGAAGGAGAGAAAAAGTTGTTCTCGCGACTAAGTTCTACGGCGATATGGGCGAAGGACCGAATACGGGCAAAGTCAACTCCTTATACATGAGACGTGCATGCGAGGGTTCTCTCAAAAGACTCCAAACCGATTACATTGATCTTTACCAAATGCACCACATTTGGCGCGATGCAAGTTGGGAAGAAACTTGGTCAGGATATGAGCATCTGCAAAATCAAGGAAAGGTGGTCTATGCCGGCTCATCCAACTTCGCGGGATGGCATATTTCAAAGGCAAATGAAGCCGCCACAAAGCGTGGAAATCTCGGACTCATTAGCGAGCAAAGTGTATATTCGTTATTCCAAAGAACCGTAGAAATGGAGGTCTTACCGGCTAGTTTCGACTACGGCCTTGGAGTGATTCCGTGGTCGCCACTTGCCGGAGGAGTGTTAGCCGGGCCGCCAGCGGAAACTGGACGCCGAAGCAACGATCAAGCGAAGAATACCTATTCAAAGCACCGGGATCAGTTTGATGCTTGGTACAAGTTGTGCGCAGAATTGGGTGAAGAACCCGCAAATGTGGCCCTGGCTTGGCTACTCAATCAGCCTGCCGTCGCCGCACCGATCATTGGACCAAGAACTATTGAGCAACTCAACAATACAATGCGCGTTCTGGAAATCAAATTTGATCAAGAGATACTGACAAAGATCAATGCAATCTTCCCTGGGTTCAAAACATCACCCGAGCACTACGCATGGTAACAATCTTCTTGACCTGAACAAAAAAGCCCGGAAGCAATAATGCTTCCGGGCTATTTGCTCATAAAATCCTACTCTTGATTAAGGGCAGGAGATCATACCTTGCTTCCAAGGGTCCCACATGGAATCGGTAACGTTTGGCTTCAGGAGTTCGTCGCTTACGGTTTTAGCTGGACGTGCCTTTGCGCTTGTATCGGCCATGATGACGTTCAGTACACCGCCCCATCGCGCTTCGATGAGCTTGGCTGCTTCGGCATCAGTTGGTTCTGCGGCTGCAGATCCGTTCCAACGGAAGAGGTAGCTATTACCGAGATTCTTCCAGTAGCGTTGTCGGCTTGAACTTGTACATGCGCTGGTGTAAGTAGGGAATCCAGCGAACTTTCGTAAGAGACCGTTGAACTTAGGCAAAACATTATAGTAGCTCGCATCTACGATAACAAGAGTATTCGATGTATTTTCAATCGAACCTAGACCAAGAGGGCTAATGTCGGCTTCAAAGATGACGGTATTCAATCCGTAGCTGTTGTTCCCTCCGTAGCTGCGGAACGGTGCCTCGGTGTCGCCACCATTCACATCTTCATCGACCCAAGCATTTGGCTTATTTGGACTCTTGAAGATGTCCTTATTCTTAATATAAGGCTGAAGCAATTGGCTCCAGAATGTGAGTGGCCGTGTGTTGGTACCAAAAGTGGTGTTGCAGTTGGCTCTCCCAGCGGCAACGCAAGCGGCATACGCTGGATTTGGCGTGCTGACCCGGTAAGGGAAGAAGATGTCATCGGAGTCACCGATGTAGAGTTGAGTTGCAATTCCGATCTGCTTCGCTTGGGTGAGCCCTTGAGTTTTTTTGGCTGCCAGGCGAGCCTGTGCAAAAACAGGGAACAGAATCGCGGCAAGAATTGCGATGATCGCAATCACGACCAGCAGTTCAATAAGGGTAAAACCTTTCCTTTTCATACGCTGGACAGGTTACTTTTGAAATGTTAATAAAAGATTAAGTTCTGAGTTGCCTGGTTGAAATCTGGTAACTCTGAGAAATGTTCGGGGTCTAAATGTGATTAACGACCTTTGAATGTTCAAATCTGTTCAAAAGTCAATGGCGATGAGCATGTCATTGTACGTAGCGGCAAAGATCCTCCCCCCGGAGATCGCGCACGTGCTCAGAAAGAGCCCAGGTGGAAGCTGGCGTTGGTGGAGCACCTTTCCCCCTTTCCGATCCAGAATGGACAGCATCCCACTCACGGATCCAATTGCCAGAAATTCATCGCCAAGCGCGATTCCTGAATCATAAATCGCTTGACCCACTGACGTACGCCACAACAGCGTCCCGGTGCGCACCGATAAAGCGTAAACATCGCCGTTCCCACCTAAACCACCAGAGTAGATGACACCACGATCCACGGCTGGGGAAGGGTATCCGAATTTGTCACCAGGGGCGGTTGCTTTCCAGAGAATGGATCCGGTTTTACAGTCGAATGCATGTAACTGATTGTCGTTCGAAGGCACAAAAACCCGATTTCCGTCCACGACAGGCTGTCCAATTGCCGGAGAATAAGCGAAAGACTTCTCCGTGCATTGCGCTTTCCAAACCAACCGACCGTCCATGGCATTGATCGCATAGAGAAACTTGTCCCAAGCCCCGCAAAACACGATTTCTCCATCTGTCGCAAGTGGACTTTGAATGAAGGAAGTTTGCGATCGGGGAAGTTCGTACCGCCAAACCTCCTTGCCACTCCTTAAGTTGATGCCGTACACAATTCCGTCGCCACTTGCCGCTACGGCCAGATCATTCAGGATGATTGGAGAGCTGTAAACAGGTCCATTGGTCGCAAACTTCCACAGTTGCTTCCCACTTTTCGCGTTAAAGGAATAGACAAAGGTATCCGCGCTTCCTACTAAGAGGGTTTCTGCATCAACGGCTGGTGAAGAGTGACAATATCCATCCGTTTTTGCTTTCCAAACTTGCTTCCCGTCGAGATTGAAGCACAGTATAGAACCATCCATACATGAGACATAGACATAGTCATCATGGACTCTAAGGTGAGACATCACCCCTCCCGGGAGTTGTCTTCGCCAAGCTTCGTCTGGTTTACCAACTTTGATTTCCGGGCCAGAGTGGTAAGTGTTCGGGCTTGATCGTAATAGAAACTGATGGTCACCAGCAATGAGTCCTGCGATCGAATCTGCGGTATTGGGTTTCCAAGTGCCTTCTCCAATCCTGAGTTCAGTATTCGGTTCGCCTAGGGCATAGACCTTGCGCTTCTCTTTTGATGATTTGATTGGGATGGTTGATATGAGCTTTGGCTCAGGGCTCTTTTCGGAGCGCCTATGGAGTTTAATCTCGGTTGAGGTCACATCAATTCGCTGCCAGGAGAATTGATAGAGACCCTTATTCATGGTACTGACGATTCCGTCCCAGGTCCAAAGGAGATCACTGTGCCCGTGACCGTTAAAAATGAGCTTGATATTGTATGGCTCAATGACCCGCATAAGCGCGGATTCATTTCCGACAACCATCTTTTCTCTTCCCACCCAGTGATGCGTACACAGAATCACTGGAGTTTCTCTGCCGATTTTTGCAAGATCATCGGCGAGCCATCGTAGTTGTTCGGATTCGAAATGCCCATGGTGGGAAAGCGGTACCGTGCTATCAAGGATCACAAAGTGAACCCCTTTATGATCGAAAGATTGGTAAAGAGGTCCACGGGTTCCTTCCTTGAAAGCCTTTGGACCTAGCGGAGACCAACGAACATCGTGATTCCCCGGATTGTGATGAATCTTAAAACCTAGTGGATCAATAAGCGATAGGTAATTTCTATACTCTTCCGCCCAGCCGTAGTCGGTCACGTCGCCACCATTGATTGCAAAATCTGGTTTCCAAGCAGAGATTTCTGCGAGCATCTTTGCGTTTTGCTCGATATTGCTTTTCAATCCAACATGGGTATCGCTAAAGAACGCGAATGAAAATGCTTCTTCTGGAGCGAACGCACGAGCGATCTGTGCGGCAGGAGCCAGGGACAAAGCAACCCCGGCCCGGAGAAAATCGCGTCGTGTGGGATTCATTTTCCCATTATACGCAGGAAAAATTTGGGAATGATTGAATCCCGAAGCTTACTTTTTCACTCCGATTCTCTCTGGAGAATTCATTGCGGTGATGGCGGCATTCATATCATTTAACATGCCATCCATATCCATATTTCCGGTCGCGGCGGCATGAAGCGGCTTTGCTCCAAAAACCAATTTTAGCTGATCGTCTCCCAATCTAAGCTCAGTCATTTTATCGAGATTGGCGGACGCCCACTCTGAAAACATGTCTACGGCGATAGCACCTTGCCCACCTATCTCTGCGTCCTTTCTGAACTCTTCAAGGGCAGTTTGGATCGGTTTGCCTTGGAGAGTGATGTACTCGACTTGGACAAACTCGCCCATGTCTTTCCAGGTACCGCCGAACTTAAAACTGTCTTTTTTGAACAGCAGCGTTCCGTCTTGCTTGAACTCCATGATGTCGGTAGCAGCACCGCTCATGGGTTTCATTGATCCCGTGACATAACCCCACTTTCCAATCACAAACCCGGCCAAAGCCTTGGAATCAGGCGTCGAACCGAATTCCATTGCGCTGACGCCAAGGAATTCTTCCTTTGGCTCGGTTGGGCCGGAGCCGATTTGTAGAACGACGCTGAGTATAGCTGCTAAGCTGTTGATGCGCCATTTAAATTCAGTTACATCTTACCAAATGCTGAGCAGGAGCATTTCACTTCGTGGGCAATTCTTAATGTACGTAAAGAGGCGGACTATCAGATTCTAAGGCTCTGCGACCAACATAGGTTTGCACACAGGAAGAAACTTATGCTCATTAAAGCCAAAACCCTAACAGGATTCCACCTCGAAGCGACCGACGGTGAAATTGGAAAAGTCCAGGAATTCTACTTCGACGATCGTCACTGGGCGATCCGATATCTCGTGGCAGAGACGGGCGGATGGCTAAAGGAAAGGTCAGTTCTTATCTCACCGTACTCGCTAAGAAGTATTGATTCCGAAAAGGAAACGATTCACGTTGATCTAAAGCAACAACAAATAAAGGATAGTCCGGCACCGAATAGCGATAGACCTATTTCTCGTCGTGATGAGCAGGAACTCAGTGGTTTCTACGGCTGGCCTCCATATTGGAGCGGACCTTTTATGTGGGGAGCAGTTCCTTATATCTTAAGAACCGAAGACAGCATGGCGAGTCAAGGAGATATTCCGGATGAGCCAGATTTTCACTTGCATAGTACCGATGATGTACGAGGGAGCGTGATCGAAGCCACGGATGGAGATATTGGATCTCTAAACAGTTTCATTATTGATGACAAAACCTGGGCAATTCGATATATCGTTGTAGACACGGGTAATTGGTGGCCAGGAAAGATGGTCCTGATCTCCCCGCGTTGGATTTCTGGCATGAGCTGGCTAGATAAGAAAGTCTCTGTCCAGATGACCAGAGAAAAAATTCAGCACGCACCTGAATACACCGACGAATTTCTCATCACCCGCAACTTTGAAACGACACTATTTGGCTACTATGACCTAGACGGATATTGGGTTGAGGAAGAGCTAGATGATCCTGTTTCTGTGAGGTAGTTCCATTCCTTACTTTTCTCCCGTTTGGACTCTCCACAAGGCGTGGTAGAGTCCATCGGTTTTCAAGAGGTCATCGTGAGTACCCGATTCTTGAATCTTGCCTTGTTCCAAAACCCAGATTTTGTGAGCGTCCCTTACCGTGCTGAGCCGGTGTGCAATGACGATTGTCGTTCGGTTCTTACTCACCTGAGCCAAGGAGCGTTGGATTGCGGCTTCAGTTTCGTTGTCTACAGCTGAGGTTGCTTCGTCCAAAATCAGAATGCTAGGATTCCGAAGAATCGCCCGAGCTAGTGAAACCCTTTGTCGCTGACCACCTGACAGCTTTTGTCCTCGTTCACCGACGATTGTCTCGTATCCAATTGGTAAGGCGGTGATGAAATCATGGGCCTCTGCTTGTTTTGCTGCCGTTATAATATCTTCCTGAGTAGCATCCGGTCGGCCATAAGCGATGTTCTCCATTACTGTCCCGTGGAAAAGGAAAACATCCTGACTCACGTAACCAATAGCACCGCGCAAGGAAGCATAGGATAGGGACGACACATCAAGCCCGTCCAGCGAAATGGAGCCCGAACTAGGATCGTTGAACCGCATGAGGAGGCGAATCAGGGTGGACTTCCCGCTACCGGTGCTTCCTACGATCGCATGGGTTTCACCCGCAGGAACGTGCATTGAAATGTCACTCAAAATCGGAACGTCAGGATGATAACGAAAATCCACATGATTAAGCCCAATATCACCTCGAACCGGCTGAGGCAAATTATGTGTTCCAGGAATGAGACTAGGCTTGACATCAAGTAAGTCAAAAGCACGATTACTGGAAGCCATGGCCCGTTGATATTGATCAAGAGTATCACCCAGTGAGGTCAATGGCCACAAGAGTCTTTGAGTCATGAAGACCAGCACTGAATAAACTCCTACCGTAAGAACACCATCGAGCGCCATCTTCCCTCCAATCAAAAGAGTGCAAGTAAATCCAGATAAAATAACCATCCGGATCAGGGGCACAAATGCGCTGGAATAGCGAATCGCCTCGCGATTTGCATTTCTGTAGTCCAGCGAGACTTGCTCAATGCGTTGCGCCTCCCTGGACTCTGCCGTGAAAGCCTTAATCGTTGCGATCCCGCCGAGGTTGGTGCTTAAGGTTGCGTTGAGAGTAGATACCGCTTCACGTACCCGAGCATAGAGAGGCTCGAGCCTCTTCTGATAACGAATTGATCCGATCACAATGATCGGGATGGGTAAGAATGCGAAGAGTAATAACATCCCCGAAGACGCAGCGAAAACCGCTCCCACAAGGACGATATTCCAGAAAACAACGATGATCGAATGGAGCCCGCCATCCAGAAAACGCTCTAATTGATTAATATCGTCGTTTAGAATGCTCATCATTCCTCCCGCAGAGGTGTCTTCGAACCAAGAAACCTCAAGGCTCTGAACGTGGCGGTAAAGGTCCATCCGTAACCCATGCTGAATTCCTTGGGCGATTCCCCGCCAAGATAAGGCGGCAAGGTATCCAAAGAGTGATTCTAAAATCCAGACGATGGCGTTCAGGACTCCCAGGATCAGGAGCTGATTCCAGCGGTCTTCGATTCCGAACTGGGTGGAAACAAAGGAGTCTTTCCCCCTCACAACGACATCAATTGCTACTCCAATCAAGATTTCTGGGGCGACATCCATCACCTTTCCAAGCGTGGAGTACACCGCGGCAAGGATCACGCGACCTCTTTGCGGACGTGCATAGTTCCAGAGGCGTCGGAATCCAGCGGGTTGGGATTGAGTCATCCTTCAGATGCTGACACACCGCCCTTTTTTTTGCCGTAGTCTAAGCGCAGATTTTCAGTGCTCTATTCTCCCTTCGGGCTTTGCGGCACCATTTGGCGCAGGGCGAGGAGATGCGCCAGTTTTCTGGGGGCACATGATTCTGTCTAATGGAACGGCCATTTTCCAAACTAAAACTGCTAGAACCGGAAATTCTGTGTGTTGGGGAGGGGCGTTTTAAAGCGGTGCGGGAAATTACTTTAGCGCGACGACTGCAAACTCACATACCGTGACTAATGGTTTTGGGATTGCAAATGGCCATGGAAATGCCTTATGGTGGGGTGGAACGATTGGTGGGGCGTTTTCACTATGGCGAGAATTTGCCTGGACGGCTGGAGCGAACCAACTTTTTGCGACGACGCAACTTGTGAATCCACAGGACATTGAAGTTGTAGTGGCACCAGAGCCAGCAACATTCCTGTTGTTTGAACTAGGAACCGCCGCTTTGTTAAAGAGAAAACGCAAAGCCTAATGCATTTACGAAAAATAAAGAGTCTGCCTGCCTGAATGGTTGG
>JBEIDH010000018.1:0-43861 GCA_040383535.1 Chthonomonas sp. | reverse complement strand
CGCCACCATTTCCACCAGGGCCACCAGGTCCGCCTTGACCGCCGCCACCAGGACCACCCTGTGGTCGTGGGAATGCGTTCTTGATGATCGTATCCAGTTCTTGCTTTTGAGCCGCCGTGAGAACAAGCTCTTGAGCTGACTTTCTATCCATGATGGACATCGGGGCATCGAACTGAAGTGCCAATTGGTTGAGGCGATTCATTTGGTTTTCGTTGAGGATCTCGGCCAAAGGATTTGGTCGTTGTCCGCCATTGCCACCAGGTCCTCCAGGACCGCCACCTTGAGGGCCACCTTGTCCGCCACCGTTACCGCCAGGTCCGCCTTGTCCACCAGGGCCTCCGCCACCAGGGCCACCTTGACCGCCTTGTGGAGGTCTAAGAGCCGCAATGGAATCCTTCTGGGCTTGAGTCAAGTTAAGGTGAGCTTGGACAGTGGACATCTTGATGATGTACATTGGTCCGCTTTGTTGATTGCGTTGTCGCATTCCACCGCCGCCACCAGGACCACCTTGTTGAGGTCCACCTTGACCACCACCGCCTGGGCCTCTTTGGGCGTCGGATGTGGTGACGATAGTTGTGATCATCAGCGCAGTTGCGAGAAGAGCATAGAGTCGGGTTACGTTTTTCATTTGATTTTCCTTTTCACCGATCTGCTTCGGTTACTTATAGAATGCGTTTTTGTTATGAGGGTCTTATGAGGATTTAGGGTTTTTTCGCAAATTCCACAAAAAAAGTCGTTCCTGAGCCTAATATGCTCTCGACTCGGATGCTTGCCCCCATCGCATCCGCGAGAGCCTTAACGATTGCGAGTCCTAATCCGTGACCGCCCGTTTGCCGATCACGGGAAGAATCTCCACGGTAAAAGCGATCAAACAGTTTAGAAATATGCTCGCTGGCAATCCCTGCTCCTGTGTCTTGGACCTGGAGTTGATTCTCGGTCACCGAAACCCTGACTTGACCATCACGGGGGGTGTATGCCAGTGCGTTCTCCACGAGATTCCTCAGGATCTGTTTCAATCCGTCTGGGTTCGCCCAAAGGACTTGCGATTGGTCAAAGGCTAGCTTGATTCGGGGATCGTTGGTCGCTTCCGCTTCTCGGAGAACCTCTTCGACGATCGGAGCCAGTAGGACATTCGTACACTCTAACTGGGCATCGGCTTGATCAAGCCTTGCAAGGGTCAGGAGCACTCCCGTGAGCCGGTTCATGGAATCACAAGACCGAAGGACGGTCTCTAAGCTTTGTCGCTGCTCGTCTGGGGTTGCAGAAGGATGGAGACCATTTTCTGCCGCAATGGATGCGCTGGTGAGGGGAGTTCGGAGTTCGTGGGCGGCATCGCTTGTGAACCTTTGTTGACGTTCCAGGGATTGGCTGATCTGGTCATTTGCATTTTGCAAAGCGAGGGTCATCGCGTTAAAGCTTTGTGTCATGCGAGCGATTTCGTCTTCTCCGGAGACTTTTAGCGGTTCGTGAAGATTTGGATTGGCGGCGATCCGCTCAGCGGAAGATGTGAGTTTGGTGATCGGCTTAACCACCCCCCGGGCCAAGATCGAGACTAAACCGACCGAGACTAAGCCCGTCAGCGGAATGATCAGGAGTAGCGACCAAGCTTGGGCATCGTTTGCGACTTGAAACGGTTGTAATTCTTGTGCGACCTGGGTCACGCCAACAATCTGCCCTCGATCGCGTCGAGGAAACGAACCGATCCGAAGCTCGGTGCCTTCAATCACTTTATTGAGGAATACGACCTCACCGCGCAATCCACGTTCGAGTGCTTTGGCGTCGAGTGGGGCAGAATTCTCATCGGGACCGATTGGATTTCCTTCGGAATCAAAGATTCTCGGCCTCCGCCAAGGATTTCTATCTTGCGGAGGACCACCTTGTCCTTGACGTCTGCCGTCGCGCTGCCCGAAGCCATCAGGCGGCCCTTGTCTTCCGCCGTCATCCTCGCGTGGTCGAATGTTTGGTGGTACAGAATTCGCTCGTCCAGTGAGTTCGCGATCCACCATTTGCCCGACTGTGCGCCGCGTATTCAAGAGCTGAAGCCAGCCAAACAACCCCATCGCGATCAAAAGGAAGATGCTGTTCCAAAAAATCAGGCGAAGCGTGAGGGACTTCTTCATAGATCCTTCCCGGCGCGGGTGCGAATTGTGTAGCCGAACCCATGCACCGTCTCGATCAGCACGCCATCGGGATCTACCTTCTTCCTGAGGCTCGCCATGTGGAAGTTCACGGTGTTCGGGAGAGCCTCGTCGGCATTCCAAACCCGATCCAAGATTGTTTCACGGGACAGAACTCGGTCTTTGTTTCTGGCGAGGGCTTCAAGGAGATCATATTCTCGTTTGGTGAGATGGATCAGACCCTCTGGCCCGGTGACGGTTTTACCTAGGGTATCGAGGACCAGATTGCCGATCTCAACCGCGCTTCCGCGCTGATCGTTTTTGCGGCGGGTAAGGGCCCTAACACGGGCGAGGAGTTCGTCAATCGCAAAGGGTTTGACCAAGTAGTCGTCCGCGCCCGCATCGAGTCCGCTCACGCGGTCGGCGACGGCATCTCTAGCGGTCAGCATCAGAATCGGAACGTCCTTTCCGTGCTTTCGAAGAGATCTGCAGATCGCAAAGCCATCCTTTGTTGGAAGCATAAGGTCCAAAACGATCAACCCGTAGGGATTTTCGAAGGCAGTGCGCTCACCTTCCAGACCATCGCGACGCACGTCAATGATGTAACCCTCACGGCGTAGAGCAAGCTCTATCCCGCTGGCGATGTCTGGATCATCTTCCACCACAAGTATACGCATTCTAAGAAGAGTATGGGCAAAAGCTGTGAGGATTTGATGAGGAAACACAAGATTTGAACTCAGGTTTGTTAAGGAACGGCCAAACCAGAATTGTGGTTGAATGAAGTAGATGGAGATTTTTCCTATGTCTTGTAAGTTCTTGTCCCGGTCAGTGATTTTGTCCCTCGTGATGATCGCAAGCGTCGCACAGGCGCAGACGGGAGATATCTTTTGCCCGGTTCTTCATAAAAAGGGTTTATCTCAGTATGGAACGCACTACTTTGGTGGCTTAGTTTTCTTGATCTGCTGCCCAGGTTGCGACAAGGATTTTAGTGAGCACCCATTTCAGTTCCTTGAAGAGGGCGAAGCTCTTGGACAGCCAGTTGCGGAATCCCTATTTGACCCGATTGATGGCAAGCGCGTTGTTGCCGGCTCAAAGGACAACATGGAGTATCGCGGAATTCGGTACGTTTTCAACTCGTCCGAGCACCATACTGAATTCAAATCGAATCCAGAACTCTATGTGAACTTGCCAAAATCCGAAGTTCGGTGGGATCTGAAGTCAGGAAAGGAAATCGCTTATCCTGATGCGATCCGCTATCTGGATTACGCTGGAATTCGCGTCTATTTTTCTGATCCAGCGGCTTTGGAATCCTTCCAAGCGGACCCTGCCAAGGCTTATGTTCAGCTCAAAACCCATCTCAAGAACTTAGAACCGAAAGAAAATGCAGCACCAAAGCGAGATCGGGTTCTAGCTCCGACTTGTGCGGGTTGCGCTGGTGAGGCGAAGCTCCTTGGGCCCGATGGCCAATTAGCAAAGTGGACAATTAATATGCGTTATGTTGCTATCAATTCCCCGGTTTCCGCACGTTATCGGTTTTCAATTGATCATGCAGTTTTACCTAATCTAACGCTTGGCCTTGAGCGCGCGGGCGGTGATATCAGTTCTTCAGTTGGCAACAAACAAGGACTCTTTAATTATCTGCGTCGTAGCGATGGCAATGCTCCAGTGATGCCAAGATTCTCATGGTTCATAACCCCGGAGACGAAAACAACGCCGAGCTTAGTCATCGGATCAGTAGCTGATAGATTGAGCACTCCTAAGGGGCAAGCATTTTTCCTTACTGCTTCTAAAATGATAACTGGAACACACCTCACACCTTTCGTTAGCGTAAAGACTAACTCGTATGAAGGGAAAACTGTTTACCCGTTTGGCGTCAATTGGGCGGCGCGAAATGATTTAACGCTTCAGGCGGTGAACGATGGCGATTACTCTCACTTTTTGTTGACGCAGGTTAACGGTCAAACTGCTTATTCGTTACTATTGGCAAGAGGGAAGTACCTTGGCTTTTCGGTGAGTTATGGATTCTAAACGACTTCTTAGTTCGCTGACATTATTGTCACTCGTTACCCTCTCTGCGGTATCCCAGAGCGGGAAAAGCCCTGTTCTTGAGCTTGGAATCCGGGACACGAAGGGAAATGTCTGGAAGAAAGATTCCTTGGAAAAAGGGAAAGTCTATCTACTTGACTTCTGGGCAACTTGGTGCGTAACGTGCAAAGAAACTGCCCCGATTATCGCTGAACTTCGCAAGGATTATCACCAGAAAGGCTTCGAAGTTTTGGCGATCACGATGGATGAGGATCTCGCCGCAGTACGAAAATACATGGCGGAAATGAAGCCAGAATTCCCAATCCTGCTGGATACAAAATCAGCTGTGACCAATCGCTATAAAGTCAAAGTCGTCCCAACCTTTGTGCTCGTCAAAGACGGTGTGATCTTGAAACGATGGTCGGGCAAAATAAAACGAAAGGACTTAGAAACCGAAATTTCTAAAGCCCTTCCGTAGTAAGCGCGATTTAGACCGCAGTGCCAACTGCGGCTTTTGCCTTGGCGAAAGCTTGCTGTAGATCCTCGATCAGATCTTGCGGATCCTCGATACCCACGCTCAAGCGGAGTAGGTTTGGCTTCACGCCTCGGTCTAGCCGTTCTTGCTCGGTCATGCAGCCGTGAGACATCAGCGTGGGATATCCGATCAAAGATTCCACGCCGCCGAGGGATTCGGCGAGGAGAAATAGCTTGGTCGAAGTCCCAACGATCTTGGCGAATTCGGTATTCCCGATCTCAAAACTCAGCATTCCAGAGAAGCCATCCATCTGCGATTTCGCGACTTCGTGATCAGGGTGCGAGGTCAAACCGGGATAGTAAACCGCGTTGACGTCGGCATGGGATTCTAGCCATTGGGCAACCGTAAGAGCATTGGCAGAATGCCGCTCCATCCGAATCGCTAAAGTTTTCAGGCCACGTAAGCTGAGCCAAGCATCGAAAGGCGAAGCACAAGCGCCGGTGTTCTTTGCCCATTCGGTGGTTTGAAAAGCAATCTCTTCGCGATTCGTCACAAGGCAACCGCCGATCACATCGCTATGGCCGCTAATGTATTTGGTCGTGCTGTGCATTACGATGTCCACACCGAGATCAAGCGGGCGTTGAAGCGCGGGCGAGGCGAAGGTGTTATCAAAAACCGTGATCAAGCCATGCTTCTTAGCTTCATCGACGACCTTCCTAATGTCACAAACCCTCAAAAGAGGGTTAGTTGGGCTTTCAAACATCAGCATTTTCGTGTTCGGTTTGACGACTTCGGAGATCGTTTCGGGCCGACAGGAATCAAAAACAGCGTAAGAAATGCCTTGGCGGGGAAGAATCGAATCGATATAGCGGTGGGTTCCGCCATAGATATCGCTTGCAACCAGGACATGATCACCTGCTTGTAAAGTGCTTAAAGAAGCGACAACAGCCGCCATTCCGCTGGCAAAAGTCGTGCAATATTTGGCATTTTCCATGTCGGCAATGACCTGCTCCAGCACCAGGCGGTTGGGGTTATTCACGCGGCTATAGGCGACGTGGGGTTCTTCGTCAATCTGATCCCAAGCAAAAGTGGAAGTTTGGTAGATGGGATATGTCACGGAACGATGTTCTCGTTCGGGGTCTTGCCCGGTTCGAATAGCCTTTGTCGCGAAGCGCATATCGATATTGTACAGGAAGTGAAGTGAAATTCAAAATGGTTTCATCAAGGGCAAGGGAAGGAAGTAAGCCTAGATAAGGGTGAGTTTATAAGGTTATTAAGGCAATCTAATGGAACTCCTTTGTTTGTATTGCAACAGCATTGTGCGGGGAAATTTAAAATTGTGCGAAATGGAGCCGAGTTGTCTTCTTCAAGGGTCCTTAGGTACGCTCGAGCGATGCTGCAGCGAATCTGGAAAGCGATTTCCCTCGTCATGTTTGCCCTCCTTTCGGGGTTTGCGATGGTTTCTGGGCGACCAGACGTTTCTATGACGCACGGTCACAAGACGACTGTCTTAGCACCCGAAGACCGGCATCGGCGCAGACGACGCTTTGGTTTTTAAGATCTAGTTTCTCCCTGGCAGACAAGCATCAAATGATTCCTGGACTTAACGACAATCTTTTTTCTCCGTTTCGGTTCTTGAAGGGAATAGGGAAGCTGATTTCGGCAATTGCAATTGCCGGTACTGCCATTTTTGGAGTCTTAAGGTATGCGGCAATGATCAAATCCAGTGTCCCTGCTTCTGATTCCGAGACAAATCCGGTGGAAGCCAAAGAAGAATCACGATGATCAAGGGAAAAGTAATCGCGATTGTTGTAGGATTGGTCGGTGCAGTGCTTTTGACACCGGTGATCACACGGAATTGGGCAAATATCATGCAAAGTGGAGTTGCTCCGGAAGAACGAGTGAGGCAAGCACGCGAACGCGCGACGCCATTGTTAGAAGCAAAGTTTAAGTCAAAGAAGCTCAGTTATCCTCCAGCCGAAATCTATCTTCGGGCATTCAAGGACGATAAAGTGCTGGAGCTATGGGCGTCAAAAACCGCCGGAAAGCCAATGACCCTGGTTCACGACTATCCGGTCGCGGGGCAATCTGGGAAACTTGGCCCAAAGAGAAGGGAAGGGGATCGGCAGGTTCCGGAAGGTTTTTATGAAATTGATCGCTTTAATCCCGCAAGCAAGTTTTGGCTCTCTTTAGGAATCAATTATCCCAACAAAAGTGATCGGATTTTAAGCGATAAGGAAAAGCCTGGTGGGGATATCTTTATTCATGGCGACAACCGCTCGATAGGCTGCCTTGCGATGACGGATCCTATCATTGAGGAGATCTATATCGCGGCCATGGACGCCCGGGCGCGTGGACAAAAGCGGATTCGTGTTGACATCTATCCATCCCGAAATCCAGCGACTTTGATCACAAAAACTCCTGAAATGAAGAGTCTTTGGTTAGGTTTGCAAGCTGGCCTAAATCAATTTGAGGCAACAAAGCGCCCGCCAAAATGTAAAGTTGCGACGGACGGTAGTTACGTGGTTCTGGATTGAGAATTTTGTATTACTTGCGCTGGGAAAAAGTTCAAGCGGGCCAATTTTTACCGATAAAAATACTAGCAATTGGTCAAAACAATGCCACTTTTCTGTATTTCCCAGTTTTTTACAGGGATTTTCGTTGAGAATTTTAGAGATGACAATGTATCATTGAGAGTGTGATCGTGGGTTTTAGCTCAGGCCAGTAAAATGAATTCGCTTTTTGGTGATCACGGTGGATGGAAAGAGATGAATAATACAAAATTAATGGCGATTGTCATGCTCGCAGTTGTTGGCGCAACTGCTAATGCGCAAAGCATTTTTAACTACAATGTGAATGGTGGCGGTTACAGCCAAAACTTTGACACGCTGAATGCATCGAGCAGTGTTGCTTGGTCGAATAACCCTTCGTTCCCATTCAGCGGAATGACTGGGTGGTCCGCATGGAGAGCTGGTTCCGCTGGTATTTTCGGTACCCGAGATGCGACAAGCGCAAACAATACTGCAATTGTTGCGGGTACGGGCAGTTCTAACACTGGCGCTCTTTATTCCTTTGGTTCTACGGGATCGAGCGATCGCGCTCTCGGGAATGTTGGATCTGGGTCGACCGGCGACTTTCTTTTTGTTCTTGCGCTGAAGAATACGACTGGCGACACCTTGACTCAATTCACCCTTGGGTACGATATGGAGCAGTGGAGAAACGGTGGTAACACTGCCGCCCAATCCATGATCTTTGATTACAAGGATTTGAACTCTGGGGCAATCGCTTTCACCGATACCGATGCAAATGCCGCTGGCTTCACAACTCCCGGTGGCGCGTTCGACGGTGCTTCCCTTGTGAACACTGCGACTGCTGCAACTGTTGATGGAAACTTTGCTGGTCTGACTTCTGGTCGCGGTGGCACGATTACTGGACTCAACTGGGCGAACGGCGATGTCCTTCTCCTCCGATGGTGGGACGATAACAATCAAGGAAACGACCACGGTCTTTCCATTGACAACGTGACATTCAGCGCTGTTCCAGAACCAGGCACAATGGTTGCTCTCGGTCTTGGACTCGCGGCAATGGCTCGCCGACGCAGAGCAAATAAGGCTTAAGATTTTTCTTAAGTGCTGAAAATTTCCCTGAGTCAAAGACCCAGGGATTTTTTTTTATTCAGTTGGGAAAAAGTGATCGTGGTATTCACAGTGCGCATCCAGAAGATCCAAGAGTTGGAAAGCGCTTAAACGACCAAAGAATTTGTGCTTGATCGCCGTCGGCTGCTCTGAATTTTTCCGGACGTGATCTATGATTCGATTCCTTGCGGAATTCCAGTTTTCCGTCGCCGATTCAAAGCTGACATTTCTTTTTGGAATGAACTGTGGTGTCGTCGGAACGCGTTTTCTTCCTTTGATACGCTTCATTACAAAACGATAGATGATATTCGGCTGAGCTTTCTTTTTAACTGCTCCGTTCATGATTGAGGATTCTATGAAAGATGCATTCAAGCCTTCAACTAAGGCCATATGCTCAAGCATTTCGACTGGACTGAAGTCACCCGGATTAGCGTGACTTACTTGCTGTCCTGGGGAAAGTTTCTGAACTCTGTGGATCAGGTTTGTTCGAATCGTCTCCGAGATTGCGATGCGTTCCTCAAGATTCGTCATTTGATCATAAATTACCCCCAATGACATTGGATCATGGGGCAATTGGAGTTTGATGCTGTTTCTTGGAGTCCTGTCGCAGTCCATTCTCCGGAGTGCCTTCGTAAGTGCAATCCGGATTCAGAACAGTTTCTTTCGTGCTTGAACTGCCGGGTCTTACCCTGGTTTGACGGTAGGGAAGAACCCTAGGACGAGTGGATCCTCCGTTGCTCTTAGGTTCAAAACCCCTAATTCACCCCAAACCCCTTGACAGCTGTTGCCAAAAGTGGTACATTTTAATGCGTTGGATCGTTAGCTCAGTTGGCAGAGCAGCTGACTCTTAATCAGCGGGTCGATGGTTCGAGCCCATCACGGTCCACCAAGTTTTAGGTTCAAAATCGCCCCGATTGCGATATTTGTGTTTCTTAAACGATTTTGACCGCAGAACAACTTCTCGGAATATTCCCTGAAGATGATTCTGAGTACTAATGCCGTCGCAGCTCACCCGTGCGATGTGTCCAGAATTTCCGCACAGTAACCCTGTTTTGAGGCTCGAAAGGACACCCAGGATATAGAATCGTGACGGAAAAGACGCGAGTTGCTCTGTATTATTTGGGGTAACATTTTGGTCTTCTGAGTGTAAATATGAATTTCTTCTGTTCATCTTGCTACTCCCAGCGAGGAAAGGATTCTTAAAGTTGGTTACCAATGCAGCTTGACATAACGCCTGACCCAGGATTCTTTGCCGCATTTCCACACCTTAATTACAAGGCATGGTATGCCGTTGCTGAATTTGTTGATAACTCAATACAGAGTTTTGAGGAGTACAAGGCGGCTCTGAGGGAGATTAACGGTCCCGATTATAAGCTTAAAATTCGGATTGCTACGAATGAGGGAAGGTCATTATCCATCACGGATAACGCTGCCGGGATCCGCCTCTCCGAGTTTCTTAGGGCCTTCCGTGTAGCTGCTGTACCCGCAAACCGGCAGGGGTTGAGCGAGTTTGGTATGGGAATGAAGACCGCTGCTTGTTGGTTCTCGCCGTTGTGGGAAGTTCGCACGAGCGCACTCGGAGATCCCTGTGAGCGAACCGTAATATTTAACATCCCGGGAATCATTAAGAATTCGATCAGGAACTTAGACGTTTCCGAGAGATTACAAAAGTCGGATGCACACTATACTGAAGTAACGCTCAAAAACCTTTACCATCCTCCATTTGGTCAGACGAAGGCAAAGATAAAACAACACTTAGCCTGTATGTATCGAAAATTTTTGGAAAAGGGTGAAGTTGAAATCTACTTTGACGAGGAGCAGCTCGAATACCGACTTCCGCCTATTCTCAGCGCCCCATATTTTAAGGACCCGAATGGGAACTCCCTGGTCTGGCGCAAAGAACTGGATTTTACATTCGAGACTTCGGAATCCGAGATTATTCGGGCGACCGGATTCTTAGCGATTCGGGAAAGAATGACAACAAAAGAAGCCGGACTATCTCTTTTTCGCCGAAACCGTCTGATTATCGGAAGTGTTGATGACCTGTATCGACCTAGTGCATTCCTCGGGGCTGCAAATGAAGCGGCGGCTAGAAGAATTTTTGGCGATATTGAACTAGATCCAGTAAAAGTCACCCACACGAAAGATGGCATTGTCAACTGGTCGGCAATCGAAGAATCCTTCGTCAAAAAGCTGCGAGAAGAAGCTGATTCCGGGGATATAAAAGTTCGGTCACAGGCGGCAAACTTTAGGAATCTTCCCGCCCCAGTTGATGATCGTGAATCGGAATCATACGATCCGGTCACAGAAGTGGTGCTTCCCATCGCCGTTAAAGCCGCCAAAGCGATAAGTGGATCAGACACTGAACAAATCCTCACAAAATATGGGGCTGGTTCCGATCAAGTTTTGCCCGAGGGGGACGCAGAACCCGTTGTTTCCTCCAGATGGCACCAAGCAACCCGAGAATCTGTGGTGAAATTTGATAGTGTTGAGTGGAGAGTGAAGGTGGAGTTTTCGGACGACTTAGCAATGGCCGACTGGGTCAAAATCATAAACTTTCCCTCAAAGGACAAGAACAGAGAAATCGGTATTCGCCTTGCAATGGGACATCCATTTACGCTTGGTTTTTCTGGACCAAACTTCGAACATTTAGAATCTCAAGTGCGATTGGCAATTGCTTTGTGCTTGGCAGAATGCGCTGCGCGTGACGCAGGAGTGGATAACGCAGGGAAAGTTCGCGATTGCATCAATGAACTTCTTCGCGGTACTCTCGGCGAGGCAGCGGAACTTGGAGGCGAAGAGAGTGCCTGATTCTGTAGAGTTGATTCCCGAACAGTCCCCACAATCTGGCGGAGCTTGGCAACCCGTAGTAGGGCAAGAGTTTAAGGACCTTCTTGACCGGCAAACGCGTCTCGACTACGATCAAAAGGAAGTTCTAGAACGAGAATGCGTTGGGGTATTGTCAAGTTGCACTTCACCAAAATCCGCTTCGTCGGATGAAACCGGTCTGGTATTCGGCTACGTCCAAAGCGGCAAAACCTTATCCTTCATCGCAACATTGGCATTGGCGCGAGACAACCGCTACCAGATGGTGATAGTTATCGCTGGGACTTCGGTCCCGCTTTTGAAGCAGTCCCAAGAACGCTTGGCTAAAGAATTAAATTTGCCGCCAATTGGAAAAAACAGGAAGTGGCGACATTTCTCAAATCCTTCAACAGACGACCTCAAGGACATTAGGACCGTTCTTGACAATTGGAATTACAAAGATCTGAGTGACAAACGGAAGCCAACAGTCTTAGTGACAGTAATGAAGGAGACGACGTACTTGGGACGCCTTGTTGCGCTGTTGCGTGAGCTTGATCTGGTGAGTAGGCCTGTGCTAATTATTGACGATGAGGGCGACCAGGCCTCAATGGATGCTAACGCTAGCAAACCTACACTCGCAGTGTCGGCGATTCATCGACACATCATTAATCTAAAGAGCGCGATACCTCATCACACGTTACTTCAGTACACGGCCACGCCTCAGGCACCGTTGCTCATTTCGCTGTTTGACACCTTATCTCCTTCGTTCATCAGGGTATTGACTCCTGGTACAGGATATGTTGGAGGCGCGCAGTTCTTTGAACCTGGTTCGCCCTACATTGAACGAATAACAAATCTCAGCGAACTTCCCACGCAGACTTCCTCGCCTCAAACATTTCCAAAGAGTCTGCGGGATGCTATGCAACTGTTTTTTCTCGGAGTTGCGGCGGCCTCGGTACATGAAGACATTGATGGCAACCGGAGCATGCTGGTACATCCATCTCAAGGTACAAGTGTTCAAGACGATTACCACCGCTGGGTAACGCGAGCAATCAAGGACTGGCTCCTTCGGCTCAATAAGTCGGAAGAGGATCCAGATCGGCAATCTTTGGTGACAGGTTTTGAGAAGTCCTATAAAGACTTGGCGCAAACTGTCCCCGACATACCGTCATTCTCCGATCTCCTAGAGCATCTTCCCATGGCAATTCAGCAGACAAAAGTGACACTTGTGAACGCGGCAGGAGGAAGGACTCCGAGCATCCCGTTTAATGAGGTGCACTCACATATCGTTGTGGGAGGTCAGGCGATGGACCGTGGATTCACCGTTGAAGGGCTTACCGTTACTTACTTACCCAGAGGCGTGGGGGTGGGAAATGCGGATACGCTTCAGCAGCGGGCGCGATTCTTTGGATACAAAAAGGGTTACCTGGGATTTTGCAGAGTGTTCTTAAGTGATGCTGTGGCAAATGCATTTGAATCATATGTCAGCCATGAGGAATATATTCGCGCGAAGTTGGTGGAGTATCAGGACTCCAGCCCATCGCTACAGAAGTTGAGGCGAATTTTCAAGTTAGATAAAAACTTGAGACCCACCCGACCCAATATCCTGTCTCTGGGCTCTAAACGAGCCAAGTTTGGCGGCAAGTGGTTTGCTACACTATATTTGCCTCACGCTGAAGCTCGACTTTCGAACTTGCAAGTAGTAAACAGTTTAAAGTCTGACCGTGATTTTAGTACCTGGGATGGAGGTCCTCCGACCAATCCTCATACGAGATGCATTGCTCCAATGAAGGAAGTTTTGGAAAAGGTTTTGAGAGAGTGGGTGAACGCCGATTCATCTGAATCGGATAATTTCCTGGCGCTCAACTCACTCATTGAGGACTTCCTAAAGAATAATGGCGCATTCGATTGCGAGATTTTTTTGATGAATGACCTTAAAGAACGGGAGAGAACACTTGAGGACGGGCAACTAAAGGATCAGGGAAGGTTATTCCAAGGTCGAGGTCCCAACTATATCGGGGACGAGCAGGTTCGCTCTGAAAGAGGGTTCACAGTCCAGATTCATAATATTCTTCCCATAAACCCTAAAAGTGACCTCGAGAAGAACCCCTTCTTATTGATAGCAGTTTACTCGCCAGAATCAATGGACGGAGCAATGTACATTGCTGAAGCGGAGGATTATTTCTGAATATGCAATTGGATCTCATTGAAGAATTTCGTTCTCTAGATGAGCCAACGGCAGGTGACCCCGGCTTTCCTTTTTTTACCACCCACCCGATAGCTGAACTTGAAGGTGTTCTCATCGGAAAGTCAGCGGGAGGGGGGGCGTGTCTTCTCGTTTCCGCTGCCTCCGACGATCTATCCCGCCCGGCGGCTTACGATCTGGACCTGCTGCGGGTGGATTGGAATCGGCTGGTAAAGTACCTCCATGGAGGGCAACAGACCGAGAACCGATTTACGATTATTCGCTGCAAGGGGGATGATCTGGAACAGATTGAACTGTTCTTCTATATATTTGTCTCTCTCCTATCAAGGCTGGAGCAGCCCCTTAAGTCCCAATCCGTGATGGAGTCCGTTAATCGTTGCATTCAGCTGTTTCAGCGGAGTCAATTGCCTCCTTCAAAATCCGTTCTTGGTGTCTGGTCTGAACTCCTGTTGATCTGTCTCTCAGGTGATACGAATTTCTTTGCTCGGGCATGGCATTCCAGCGCTAACGAAAAGTACGATTTTGCGTTCGGGAGCAGCTTAATTGAAGTGAAGTGCACAACAGGGTCAACTCGTTCCCACCACTTTTCCGCGGCTCAACTTATCCCCCCAAGTGGCGCAAAGTGCTGGGTGGCTTCCTTCAGAACCTCCTCCTTAACCAATGGAACAACGGTGAAGGACCTTGTTGAAGAGGCAACGAACAGAGAGGGGATTTCATTAGAAAACGCGGAACGCATTCTGGACATTACGATATCTGCTCTGGGGAAGGATTGGGCAAGCGGAAGGGCACAGTCCTTTGACCGCAAAGAGGCTGTCGAATCTCTCAAGTTCTTCCGGTGCCAGGACGTGCCCCCCGTGGGTCCCGTTCCCGCTGGCGTAAGCGCAGTTCAGTTCACCTCGGAGTTGGAATTTGCGATTCCTGCACCGGACGATGACTTCTCGGACCCTCTACTAAGTCAACTTTTTGGACGTCAGCATGGCCATTGAGAATCCTTCCGAAGATCTTGGGGTCGTCGAATCCGGGCAAGGGACGACTCTTCTCGCCCTAGACCCTCGGAAAGTTCGCTTAGTGCTATGATCCAGTCCAACAAGTTTTAAAATCGGTATATATGGTAAGTAAAAAGATTATGATGTTCCGTCAGTTGGTAGAAGCCAAAGTAAAGCAGAAAAGCTCGCCTGAGTTTTCAGGCGAGCTTTTTGGTTTGAAATGTGGTTAGATCAGTTTGGCGACGGGGTGACTGCGAAGCCTTGTTGATTCAGCTCAGCACCGATGTGACGTAGCTTCTTCATGGCTCGGAGCTCGATTTGGCGAACTCGTTCTCGAGTAACGTTGAGTGCCGAGCCGACTTCTTCCAAAGTCCGTGCTCGACCGTCGTCAAGACCGAAGCGCAGGCGAACGACGTCGCGCTCTCGGAGGGTCAATCGGCCCAAGATACCGTCAATTTCCTCGCGTCGGATCAAGTTCCAAGTGACGTCACCAGGAGTAGGCATTCCTTGAGAAGGAATGAAGTCTCCGATGCTGCTATTGTCCTTTTCCCCGACCGGAGTTTCCAAAGAAAGTGGCTCCACCGCGACGCGCATCATTTCTTGAACGCGGTCTGGTGACATTCCGACTTTTTCAGCAACTTCTTCTGGCGTTGGCTCGCGGTGCAACTCTTGTTGGAGTTGGTTCGCGGTCTTCATCACCTTGTTGATCAATTCAGCCACGTAGACGGGAATTCGGATCGTTCGCCCTTGGTTGATGATCGCACGAGCGATCGCTCGGCGAATCCACCAAGTTGCATAGGTGCTAAACCTAAAGCCCTTTCTCCAGTCAAACTTTTCAACCGCGCGGATCAGACCGAGATTGCCTTCTTGAATCAAGTCGGCAAGAGGAATTCCTCGGGCGTTGTACTTCTTGGCAATCGAAACAACGAGTCGAAGGTTTGATTCGATCAGGTGTTGCTTCGCGTCACGACCTTGCTTATTGATAAATCGCTGTTCGTATTCGTCGAAATCAAATCCTGCCGGCTTATTCAGGAGCTTTGCGAGTTCGTTCCACTTTTGGGCTTCGCACAAATCTCTGGCCTGAACCTTCTTAGCGAGGTCTTCTTCCTGAGCTGGAGTCAAAAGGTGGGCGCGACGGGTTTGTCGCATCCACATTTCCAGCTCTTCGCTGTCGTCGTGGACCGGGGTAGCCTCAGCCTCTTCGATTTCCTCTTCTTCGACTAAGTCTAAAAGATCATCATCGATTGGCTCGACATTTGGGTCGTCAACGAGCATTTGCGCCGCTGCGGCGTTGTATGATGGCCTCCCTGCGGTTCGCACCGTGATGGGTTTTCCTCGTCTAACCGTTGATTGTGTTCCGTTTTCTACCGGCATTAATTCTTTGTTCCTCTGCTCACGTGAACCTTTCCACGCGAACGCTCCTAATTGATTCTACGACACAAGTGTGCGTTTTTGACCGACTTTATGCGATGATGAGAATTCCGCAAATCCCGCGCTGATAACTAAGGTTCACGCAAAGACTAACATATTCCTATCATAAAGTGAGTTTTTTGTCAAGCCATGCTTTGACGCGCAATTCGACGTTGAATCTAGCGGAGTGGGCTCTGGCATCATCCATTACAAGTCTAATGCCAAAAACATTAGACGCTGAAATGTATGTCTTTGTTACAAAGAAAATGATCAGATTAGTTGCAAATCTGCACTTTTTTGATGTATTTTATCAGGTCGCTCATCATGAGCAGGCAATTTTCGGGAGAATTCGATGGCCCAAAGCTGATCCGGATTGTGCTGCGCCAATGTTCTTCTGAGTACCCAAGGCTCAACAATGTGTGGCTCGGCACGACCTCATGACTGCTACAGGCAGCACCTGCACTGATCATCCATCCGAGGTGATCCATCTCCAAAACTGTCGTTTGTCCTTCAACGCCAGGGAAGTTGACGGAGAGGATGTGGGGAGATCGGGCATTGACTGGGTCAGTTCCGAAATGTACTCCAGATTCATGCAGGTAATCCAAGCAGAGTTGCCTCAGTGCAATCGTGCTTTGAACCCTGGTCTCTCGCTCCAAGATCGCAATCTTGACCGCCTCCGCAGCTCCCACTACCAAGGGTACTGAAACCGTTCCACTCCTTAACCCGAATTCTTGACCTCCGCCGATCAGCATCGGTGAAAGTGTGTATGGGTCTCGCGCAAACATGATGCCAATTCCTGTTGGACCACCAATTTTGTGAAGGCTTGATGATGCGAAATCAAAGTCGTCAAGGTGAATTGGAACGTAGCCAATCCCCTGGGTGATGTCTCGGTGCAAGACCTTTGGACGCCGAGTGAGATTGGGGATTCCTCCGGTCTCGTTTGAAACAAGCGTAATCCCAGCGGAATCCACATGATCAGTGTCAACTGTGTAGTCATCGTTTGGGAGAATCACTCGGCCCGATCCCTGAGCGGTCTTTAGTACCGATGAGTGTTCAAAGGGGCTGATCGCCATTTCCGGATTGACCTTTAGTATCCAATTATTACTCTCAGTCGCTCCGGAGGTGAAGATAATGGACTCGGGATTTTCCGCACCAAGTAAAGCGGCAATTTCTTCCCGAGCCTCTTGAACCTTTTGTCCTAAAAATGTCCCGGCTGAGTGGATAGCGTGGGGGTTCCCAAAGTGCTCCGTCATGAACGGTAGCATCGCCTCAACCACCTGAATGTGCATGGGGCTTGTGGCGGCATGGTCAAAGTATCGACTGGGATCAATCATTTGACATTAGCGGTCCAGCGCAAATTGGAGCTTGGTCAGTGGTTGTCCCATCAAGAATCGCTGAGCAGTAAATTCGGATGCTGTGCTATGAACGCGCTTATAACTTCCGTCTGGGTGCTCAATCCAAGAGTTTGTATTGTCTTTCATGTATGCGGTCAGCAACTGATCGTGGATTAGAGAAACAAGCGCGGGACCCGTGATCGGCACGAGCACCTCGATTCTGCGGTCAAGGTTTCGCCTCATGAGGTCGCTACTCCCGATGAGTGCTTCCGGCTTCCCGTTGTTGCCGAAATAGTAGATTCGCGAATGCTCCAGAAAACGCCCAACGACGCTTCGAACACGAATATTTTCACTCATCCCAGGAACGCCAGGACGGATACAGCTGATTCCCCGAATGATCAAATCAATATTCACGCCGGCATTGGACGCCTCATAAAGCGATTCGATCGTCTCCGGATCCACCAGAGAATTGAGCTTAATGATAATGCGCCCGTTTCCATTTTTCTTGTGGAAACTGATTTCACGCTCGATACGGTCAATGATTTTGTCTCTTAAGGTGTGCGGAGCGACGAGCAGCTTGCGGTACTCGGTTTGCTTTGAAAATCCGGTCAGATAGTTAAAGAGTTCGCTCACGTCCTGGGTGACCTGCGGATCGCAAGTGAGTAGCCCAAGGTCGGTATAGAGTCGGCTCGTCGCCGGATTGTAGTTGCCGGTTCCAATGTGCGCATATGTGCGCATTCCGTCGCTTTCTTTCCGAACAACGCTGCAAAGTTTACAGTGCACCTTCATTTCTGGGAAGCCAAAGCTCACGTGAACCCCGGCTCGTTCTAGGGCTCGGGCCCAAAGGATGTTATTCGTCTCGTCAAAGCGTGCCTTTAGCTCCACCATTACGGCAACTTGCTTGCCTTTTTCGGCAGCCGCAAGAAGCGATTCGACAATCGGTGATTGCGCTCCAACTCGATAAAGAGTCTGCTTAATTCCGATCACATCCGGATCTTCGGCGGCACTCGCGATGAACTGTTCGACTGGGGTGAAGCTATCAAATGGGTGGTGAAGGAGCACATCCTGCTTGCGGATGGTTTCAAAAATTGCTTTTGGATTTGCAAGGTTCTCATTGAGATAAGGTTTATGACTCGCGTTCTTCAGGCTTGACTTATCGATTCTGGTGAGTTGGCTTAAACCATCCAACCCAATCATTCCCTTGATCTCAAACACGTATTCCGGGCTCACTTCGAGCAAGTCCTGAAGAAGTTTTTGGACCTTCTTCGGCGTTCCAGATTCGACTTCAAGCGAAATCACGTCGCCAAATTTGCGTTCTCGGAGAGCACCTTCAATCGCGCTGAGAAGATCGGCGGCCTCAAGTTCTTTAATTTCAACGTCAGCATCGCGTACGACCCTAAACCTAAACGCACCTAGGATTTTTACGCCAGGGTAGAGCGCTTCAAGGTTCGCTGCGACAACATCCTCTAACAAAATGTATTCTTGCCTGGACTTAACGAGCTGAATGAGCCTTGGACTAATTGATGGAACCTTTACCCGGCCTAACTTTTGGGTTCCATCCTCATCCTCAAGCATCACAGCGAGGTTCAAAGAACGGTTGCTCACGAACGGAACGCTCGGATTTGGATACAAAATCAATGGCGTTGCGATCGGGAAAATTTGCTTTGCGAAGAGATCGCGGAGGTTCTTCCTTTGGGTGTCGGTCAGAGAGTCCCAAGTCCTGATGTGAATATTTGACTTTTCCAGCTCCCCTTTGAGGGACTTCTCCCATAATCCGGCGGCGCGTAGACGGAGGGGAAGTACTTCCTCAGCAATCATTTCGACTTGTTCACCTGGGGTCAGCCCGTCCGGGGTGAGGGTTGTAATCCCCGCGTCAACTTGTTCCATCAGTCCAGAAACCCGAACCATGAAAAATTCATCAAGATTTGACTCAAATATAGCTAGGAACTTTAGCCGCTCTAAGGTCGGATTCGCAGGGTTTTCTGCTTCTTCCAAAACGCGCTGATTGAATTCGAGCCAGCTATGCTCGCGATTGATATAGCGTTCGCTTCTTTGCCAGCGGTCATTCGTGATTGGTTGAGAGGTGATCATCGTACAATTGCTCCACGTGCCAGTTCAACGATCGCTCCCTCGCGAACACCAAACTCACTGATCATCAATGAAGGTAACTCAAAAAGTGACATTGCTTCCTGAAAAATGAGACCGCCGGGCAATAGTGTCCGTGCTCTTTTAGCTTTAACATCAAAACGACGGGAAATCGTTTCCGCAGTAAGATTTTTGGTTGCTTCAACTAAATAATCAACTTCAAAACGGCGCAGATGACGATTCCCATCAGGATGCAATGCTCGCCAAAGCCCACGGGCAACACCTCCAGAGGCAAGAATCCGTTGAACAGGTTCCACATTCAGACCTTTAAAAAGTTCCCGAACATGGGCTCGGAGATCGTCCAAAAGATCATCCGGACAAGGCTGGGATATGGCGAACTGGGCGGACAGTTTTCCAGTCCCGATCGGGAGCGACTTTTCGAATTCCATCACGCCGGAGTGAAACACCGCAACTTGCGCACTTCCACCTCCCACTTCAACCAAACCTGTCCGACCGTCGGTAGGGCAGTCGAGCGATGCTCCGATGAAGCTCAATTCTGCCTCACGAGTGGGTGCAATGATCTCCACACGCAGTCCAGTCTCAGCCTTAATCCGGAGAATTACTTCTTCATGATTATCGGCAACCCGCATTGCCTCTGTGGCAAAGACGTAAGGGAACTCAGCGTTGATATCTTCTGCCAGACGCTTAAAACGAGTCAAGGTTGCGATGAGCTTTTGAACGTCTTCTGGAGGAATCCGCTTCTGCCGACTTACTTTTTCTCCTAAGCTGAGCCACTCGCTGTCATTGATCAGCCGTTGAAGCCCCCGGTCCGTCGTCTCGGCGACTAAAAGGTGAACGGTGTTGCTGCCGATGTCGGCCGTGGCGAAGCGAGTTGGCACGTCCATAGTATGTCAGAAATAGGGATCCTTTCGAACGTAAAGCACCTTGGGTCTGCTCATTTCTTCAAAGGCAATTTCCACTCCTTCTCGCCCGAAACCACTCTCGCGATTTCCACCGTAGGGAAGGGCATCAAGCCGGAAGCTCGGAGGTCCATTCACGATCACCCCTGGAGTGTTCATTTTCTCCACGATCTCCTCGTGAGGATAATTTGTGTAATGCGAAGCGTGAATAGCGTACTTGCTGGCATTCATGATTTCGAACGCCAGAGCGATGCTATCCACCTTGATCAAGTTCAAAATCGGTCCGAAGACTTCCTCGGTCACGATCCGGTCTTGTAGATCGGGACTCTTTATCAGCGTAGGCTCGAAGCGATTACCCACGTGTGTTCCACCTGCAATGACTGTGCCAGCGGTTTCTCTAATGAGGTTTTCGACTTTAAACGCGGCGGCTTCCGAGATCATCGGACCGCAAAGAGCTTCCGGGTCTCGAGGATTTTGGACGCTAAGACCCGAAACAATGGTTTTAAATCTTTCGCAGACTTCCTCAAAAACGTGATGCCGAATCAGCACATTCTGTGCGGAGATACATACTTGGCCCGCGTATCCATATCCACTCTTCACAATTTCAGAGATCGCGGTATCGAGGTTTGCCGAGTCGTCAATGAACACAAAGGAATTCCCGCCGAGTTCTAGCGTCACGGGAATCTTATAAGCTAGCTGCTTGATCCGCCAACCCACGGCATCGCTTCCTGTAAAGCTGATCATGTTCACTCTAGGATCAACGACCATGCGTTCAGCGTCGGCGGGTTCGCAATTCACCGCATTGATCACGCCTGGAATCCCGATGCACTCATGGAGTAACCGGGCAAGTCGCAGAGTCGTGAGGGAGGCCTGTTGAGATCCCTTGATCACTAAAGTGTTTCCAGCCGCCAAGGCCGGCGCAATCTTATGCGCGGCGAGGTTGATGGGCCAGTTATAAGGCGTAATCGCAAGCACCACACCATGAGGCTCGCGCTGAATCATTGTTCGGTATTCCAGCGCCCTTTCGTCGTCTTCGATCCGGATCTCATTCCAGTTCGTGCGCGAACAAAACTCAGCCGCCTTCCGAAAAACGTAAGCCGCCCGTTGAACTTCCACCAAGCCCAAGGCAACAGGCTTGCCGATTTCGTCCGCCATCAGCTCGGCAAAAGATTGGCTCTCAAGCTCCAAGCGGGTAGAAATCGTCAGTAAATCCGCAGCCCGTCGCTCGGCAGGTTCTCGGCGCCAAATCTCGAATGCCTTAGCGGCTCCATCCAGGGCAGAATCACAGTGCGACCAAGTAGCCTCAGCCGCCGTCCCCACCACAGAACCAGACCAAGGCGAAACCACGACCTGTTTCGAAGTTGCCGAATCGCATGGCCCTCCCATAAAATAGCCGCCGACCAATATTTCTTGGTGATTCACCACACATTCATTAGACCATAAACCCGTGTAAAATCGTGTAGAGTAAAGGTTAAGGATTTAAACTCATGGCTACCCAAAGAAAAGTGATCTGCGCGCTCGATACAAGCAACAAAGACGAAGCGATACAGGTCGTCAAGCGATTTTCGGGCAAGATCGGCGGGTTCAAAATCGGCCATGCCCTCACGATGCCATACGGCCTGAGCGTTGTGGACGAGCTGATGCAAGCCGGGGCAGGAAGGATCTTCCTTGACCTCAAGTTCCACGACATTCCAAACTCCGTCGCGCTAGCCGTAAGGGAAGCGATCAAGCACGGGGTGTGGATGATTACGCTCCACTCAAGCGGCGGACCGGCGATGATGACCGCGGCGGTAGAAGAAGTCCACAGCGTCAGCGAAGAAAAGCAGCCCATCCTGCTCGCAGTGTCCGTGCTCACAAGTCTCGACCAGCATATCCTCACCAATCACCTCGGATGCACGCGCACGGTGGAAGAGCAAATGCTTTACCTCAGCAAGCTAGCGGTTGAATGCGGAATTGATGGATGCGTCACAAGTCCAGAGGAAGTTAAAGCCGTCCGAGCCGCAATCGGAAAGGCCGGCGTCATCGTTACGCCAGGAGTCAGGCGACCTGGAGTGGGCCTGAACGATCATAGTAGGTCCGGTTCGGCGACCGAGGCACTCGCGGATGGAGCCGATTACCTCGTGATAGGACGCGGGTTGATGGACGCCCAAGATCCAGACGCCGTGCTAGCGGCTTATGGGCTCATGTCCCCGGCATAAACAGAGTGCAAGTCACCTACGAACCACAGCAAGGCGGTCTCACAAACATGGCGCGCGATCGCATGCTAGTGGCCGCGCTAAAAAACCACTCGTGGGCGGCAAGAATCTATGACTGGGATCGTCCTTGGGCGACCCTCGGCAGATTTCAAACTCCCGAAAAGGATCTCCAACCCCTTACCAGAATCCCGTGGGCAATCCGCCCGACCGGGGGTAGAGGAGTTTTGCATGGCCATGATGTCACCATCGGATTGGCTGTTCGGCTTTCTGAGCTCGAAAGAATCAGCTGCATTTCGCAAAGCCTGTTATCGCGCAGCACGACCCGGGTTTACCGGCTGATCACAAAGCCGATCATCGAATCTCTGCAGGCCGCCGGAATCCCTGCAATTTTGGGCGAAGAACTCAAAAAATCTTCCCCCGAAAGCCGAAGCCCAGACTGTTTTAGGGTGACCAGCGCGCTGGATATTGCCCATGGTCAGCTTGGATATAAGCTGTGTGGAATCGCGCTTCATTTGGGTCAAGATGCGGTTCTTTTGCAAGGCTCTTTGCCTGCTCGCACGCCGGATTTTAATCCCGAAGAAGTCTTCGCAGGTTCCGCGCCGGTGATTCCGACCAAGCTCAGCGGCAAAGATTGGGCAGATGCATTGAAATCCGTTCTGGAAAAAGCCCCATAAAAAAGGAAGCACCCGGCGAACCGAGTGCCCCTTAGGGTTCCTACACAAGGGCTCGGCGGGAACGGACCAAGGACATTTGCGTAAAATCCTATCGCCGCTGGCTCCCGAGAGCCTTATTTGTGCGAAGGGTCGCCTGGTTTTAGGAAAATCCTGGTCGCCCAGAATCCCCATCAAGATCCAGCCATTTCTGACCGAGTCTTAGCGACTCTCGCTGAGCCTACGAGGTTAGCTGCCGGGTTCGGGCCAAGAGTTACCCTAGACATTCCTGTCATTCACCCCGTTGATGGGTCCCCCGCTCCAGACGCCTTATGTCTGGATTCGGCGTGGCCGAACTTTCGTCCAACCAACAGTAAGTATAACGATTCTAGGATCAAACTTGTTCGCCCTTTAGTGCTTTTTTTGCCGGTTTCTGAAAATCTTAACACTCTGCCCCAGATCTTTTTGAAAGACCATCCCAAAAAAGTCCCCCCTCGCCCGGCGGGAAGAGGGGGTTAGGGGGCGAAGGGGGCGTTGTCGCTGAACTCTTGGAGAGGAAAATCACCCTCCAGGAAGTGAGTCGTGAGTCCAAGACCTTCTTTCCCTAGCCCTTTCTTCCTAAAGGCGAAAGGGGACCGAAAGGAACCCTAAAAAGTCCCCCATGCCTCCACCCCGCCCTCGGGTGGAGGCTTTTTCGCAAAACTTGAATTCATAAAAGTCCCCCTCTTTGACCCGCAAGCTTCACGTTAATGAACTTTGTTTGTGGTCAAGGAGGGGGATTTAGGGGGCGGTCCGACCTAAAAACTACAAGGGGACGCGAATAAGAGTGAGCAATCCCTCGCCCTCACCCCTAGCCCCTCTCCCTCGCCACCAAAAATCGCGATCACACAATCCCGAAAGGCGAAAGAGAGGGGAACCGGAGAAAAAGTCCCCCATGCCTCCATCCCCCCCTCGGGTGGAGGCCTTTTACCAAGCCTCAAAACCATCGCAAAGGGCAAAGTAACCGTATCCACAAACCCAGGAACCGAAAGAAGGCGCATACAAGCGACAAAGTTTTTGGTTCCTTTTTGCGCGGAAGCGCAAAAAGAACCCTTTCCCCTACAAGATGGAGGGGTTAGGGGAGGTTGAGTCCAGAAGGACTAATCGTAACAAAAAGCCGATACCCTGGAACGGGATGGTGGCATGTCAAAAAAGAACCCGGGAGCAACGCTGCTGGGATTTTTATATTGCCGCTTGTGCCTTGGCGGCGTTCCAGAGTTCGTCCCATTTTTCGGGCGATAAGTTCGCCAAGGGCTGGGGGGTATTGGCTTCGATATAGGCGACTCTTGCGAGGTAGTCTTGAATTGTGATTACAATATATGATGCCTCCGCAAAAGATTCCGGTTAAGTATGGTCATCCAGAGACTCCAAATCTCTGGATAAAGGTGATGACCGTCCTTCAGTCAAAGTTAAAAGTTGCGTTAAGCTCACCCGATTTCCAATTTGGAGAAAACTTCATCGGTGGGGCGCCAATTGGATTAGGGGAAGACCAATGGCCACGTTCTCCTGACGGAACTTTTCTTACGTTCATTGCGCAATCTGAGCTAGGGAACCACCCGAGTTTCTCTCACGATAGTGGATCAGTCTATGTTTTCATGGCTCAAACATATGATGTAGCAACGGGAGAGTGCCTTCATGAAACATGGGATCATACGAATGGATCAACCCGCGTCATGATCCTTAGGAATAGGAACAATCAGAAAGCCTCACTCGGACCGATGATAGGGCAAACGAAAATTGGTTGGTCGGAGGGCTGGGGTTGGGACTTTCCTAACGGAGATGATATGCCAGAAGCGTATCAAATCCTTTTGGAAGAGGAATCTAATCAAGAACTCTACTCCCGTTTACAAATGGGCGGATTTCCCCGTTGGCTCCAGAGTGGAGATCAACAACCTTTGGACTCCAAAGGGCAGCCCATGCCACTGATTTTCGCTCTTGATGCTACGGAATACCCTCAACTTTCAGAATATTTAACTGGCGTTATGTATGTATTTTTGGACACAGAAAATCCGGAACTTGGTATATTGGTTTGGGAAGCAGATTAGACTCAATCGCGCTCTAGTGCAGTCATTCTGCGTTGTCCTTCGCCGCATTCCAGAGTTCGTCCCACTTTTCGGGCGATAAATCCGCCAGGGGCTGGGGAGAATTGGCTTCCATATAGGCGAATCGGGCCGTGAATCGTCGCAGCATTTTCCGGAGGGATTCCTCGGCGTCCACTTTCAGCCACCTTGCGACATTCACCACGGTGAATAAAAGGTCGCCTATTTCCGCCTCGATTTCCTCCGGGACTCCCTGGGCGATTGCCTCTTTTAGCTCGGCGATTTCCTCGTCCATTTTTGCGAAAACGCCCTTAAGATCGGGCCATTCGAACCCGGCTCGGGCCGCTCGCTTTGAGATTTGATGCGCCTGCCCGAGCGCCGGCATGCTCGCAGGGATGCCTTCAAGGATCGAAGATTTGGCATTTTTTTCCTGCTTTTTGATCGCATCCCAATTCTTGAGCACCTGCTCTGCATCGGCGGCGGTTGCGTCTCCAAAAACGTGGGGATGGCGCCGGACAAGCTTTTCCGCGACCGCCTGACCGACCGATTCGATGCTAAATCTGCGCTCCTTTGCCGCGATTCCGGCATGCATCATCGGCTGCAGGAGCACATCGCCCAATTCCTCGATCATTGCGGCGTCGTCCGCTTGGTCAATCGCCTCGATCAGCTCGTATGCCTCTTCGATGAGATACTTTTTGAGGGTCTCGTGGGTTTGCTCAAGGTCCCACGGGCATCCGCCATTCGGATCCAAGAGTCGCTCGACCACGTCCGCGAGCCCCCGAACACCGCCGCGATGGATGGCGTTTGGCTGCCCTGGTAGCAGAAGCATTTCTCCCTCTTCCAGGCCGTCAAGCGTGGTTGGATCCACCTTTGCAAGCTGGCCATCGACCAAAATCCCGCCCTCCGCCCCTGCTGGCCAGCCGATAAGAGCCACTTCTAAGTCCGCCCAGGATCCGGGGCCGAAGAAAAAACGATCAAAACGAAGGTCTGTGATCGCCCGCATGTTCAGCGGCTGGATCTGCACGGGCGACGGCGGCGGAAGAAAAAGGGCGGGGGTTTCGTTGTCTTGGGCCATTTTTTGGTCCTGTTGGATTGTCTATCCGGGGTCGATTTCTCTGCCTCGTAGCCGTTGCCCTTCTTGTATGCTCACGCCGATTTTTTTCTCCGGTGGGAGACCATGCGGGTCCAAAATGATCCCTGGATGGATGTCCTGGATTGGCTCGGGCGGCTCGGCGACGTGCTGTTGGTAGTGCCTCCATACGCAGGATTCATTGGGGGCTAGCTCCCAATCCTTGGCGTGCTCGGGATTCAGGAAGTGGACAGCTTCGAAGGCGACCCAGCCCTCTGATTCATAACTTTCGAGCCACGTCGCCACAAGATTTCCTCCTTTTAGCTCGTGCACAACTCTGTAAAATGGCGTAAGCAACCACAGGGCACAAAATGCGATTTGATCAGGGTCTTCATAGTGCGTATGCCATCGCTCGGCGGTGATCATCGCCTCATGCCCTTCGTCATAAATGCTGATGAGGAATGAATTTTCTGCCTTCGGCTTAATGATTAAGCTGGTAGAACGTCGCTCGAATTCTAATCCTGGAACTTTAAAGTGTTCCAGTACTGCGATGGTCCGATCAATGCATTGCGCGCCGATGCTGGGATTCATTAGATTAAACGTTAAATAAAAATTCCATTACGTCGCCTTCGTTAACGACGTAATCTTTTCCTTCGCTACGGACTAGGCCCTTTTCTTTGCACTTGGCTTTGCCACCATGCTCGACAAGGTCTTTGAATGCAACTGTCTCAGCACGAATGAAGCCACGCTCAAAGTCGCTGTGAATCACTCCGGCTGCCTGAGGAGCCTTCATGCCTTTAACAATGGTCCAAGCCCGAGTCTCTTTTGGCCCTGTGGTGAAGTAGGTTTGGAGTCCAAGAAGGTCATAAGTCGCTCGAACAAGCTGCTGAAGCCCTCCGTCTGTTACGCCCATGTCAGCAAGAAACTCTTCCCGATCGGCTTCGTCTAACTCAACAAGCTCGGCTTCCACTTGCGCGGAGATCACGACACAAAGTGCTTTCTCCTCGGCAGCAAATTTCTTTACCTTCTCGCTATATTCATTGCCATTTGGAAGGTCAGTGTCCAAAACATTCGCGGCATAGATCACGGGCTTAAGGGTAAGAAATCCGAGTGGCTTAATCGCAGCCCGCTCATCATCATTTAGATCTAAACTTCGAATGGATTTGCCTTCTTCTAAAGCTGGAATGATTGCTTCTAAAGCAGAAACTTCGTAAGCGGCTTCCTTCTTGGCCTTGATTTCTTTGCGAGCCTTTTCGATCCTTCGCTCTGCAGTGCCAAGATCGGCGAGCATGAGTTCGATATTAATCACATCAATATCGCGTAAAGGATCAACCGATCCGTCCACATGGATAATGTCGACGTTATCAAAGCAACGCACGACATGGACAATCGCATCCACTTCGCGGATGTTGGCGAGAAATTGGTTGCCTAATCCTTCGCCTTTGCTCGCACCCTTAACAAGTCCGGCAATATCTACGAACTCAACACGGGCAGGGAGGATGTTTTCCGATCCACTGATCTTGGCAAGTTCATCCAAACGCTTGTCTGGAACACTGACCAAACCGACATTTGGTTCGATGGTGCAGAAAGGGAAGTTAGCGGCTTGGGCCTTCGCATTTGCGACGACGGCATTGAAGAGAGTGGACTTGCCGACATTCGGGAGTCCTACGTTTCCAGCTCTTAGCATTCTGGTTGCTAGTGTACCGTCTTAGGGTTCGCGCGACGAAATGTCTGTGTTCTTAACAAAATTTTTACGCAATTTGAATAATATTCTCTGTGTGGAACACAATACTTCTCGCCGAGATTTGCTCAAGGCCCTTGGCGCGCTGGGAATCGCCGGTAGCCTTCCGGCTCTTTCTCAAGCATTGCAACCGACCAAAAAGAGCCTAAGACTTGCCTACATGACCGACATGCACATTGTATCGGGTGGTCGTGGAAGCGATGCTGGAATTGCGATGACCCTCGCACATTTGCAGAAGAACGAGAAACCTGAGTTAATTTTGACGGGCGGAGACAATCTTACTGGAACGATGGGGCAAGAGTTAGCCTCCGCTATCGGAATGCGCGACCGTTGGATTAAGGTTTTTCGCGATGCTCACAAGATTCCGATGATCCACTGCATCGGAAATCACGATGTTTGGGGTTGGAATAAGCCTGCTAGCAAAGCTACCGGCAATGAAGCGCTTTTCGGAAAAAATTGGTCTAAGGAGCAGTTTCAAATGGACAAGCTCTATTATTCCGTCGAGCGGAATGGCTGGAAAATCATCGTTCTGGATACGGTGAGAGAGTTTGAGAATCGGTATCAGGGGGGTCTTGATGAAGCCCAGTTTGAATGGCTAACAGGAGAAGTCAAGACAAAGTTGCCAACCTTGGTGCTATGCCACATCCCAGTGACCGGGATCTCGCCTCTACTCGTCGATGCCGGTCGCCTGGAGACAGATTTCAACGTTCCGTTTGGTTCTTGCTTCCGGGATCAACACCGAGTTGTGAAGCTTTTTGACGAAAACAAGAATGTCAAGCTTGTTTTGGGTGGCCACACTCACTTTGAGGAAGAACTCACATTCAACGGTATTACCTATTACAATGGAGGCGCGGTTTCTGGGGCTTGGTGGCGCACAGTCGAAGCTGACTTGGAGCGGCGAGATAAAACCGATGGAATTCCGCGTCTTACTCGATCTAGAAATTCTTATTCCATGATTGATTTGAACCCAGACGGGACGTTTAAGATTGACCGAAAGCTGACGAATTGGAAACCACAATCTGCTTCCTGAATCAATATCTTGGAAACGAAAAGCCGCCCAGATTAGGCGGCTTTTCGTGTCTCAACACTCTTAGATGATTTCCAGACCGCCGAACTTTCGTTCGCGGTTCTGGAAATCTGCGATGCAATCGAAGAGGTCATTCTGCTTGAACTCCGGCCACGTGACCGGTGTCACAACAAGCTCGGCGTAAGCAGCCTGATAGATCATGAAGTTCGACAGCCGCATTTCGCCAGCCGTGCGTACGATGACATCTGGATCAGGATTCTCTGGCTGATACATCGCCTTGGAGATTGCCTCTTCGGTGATCTCGTCTGGCGAAATTCCGGAGGCGACCAAAGCGCGTACAGCGTCAACGATCTCGGCACGTCCACCGTAGTTGACGGCTAAAGTGAAGGTGATCCCCGTGTTGCCAGAGGTCTCTCGGCAAGCGAATTCGAAAGATTCTCGGAGCGAATCGGGTAAATCAGACATCCGACCAGCGACCCGCATACGGACGTTGTTACGCATCATTGTTGTGACTTCATCGCGGGTTGATTTTTCGATCAGCTCCATCAGGCCGCGAACTTCGTCATCGGGTCTTGCCCAATTCTCACTCGAGAAAGCATACACGGTGAGATACCGAATTCCCAAATCGCTTGAATCCAGGAGGACGCCTCGTAGGGCCTTGTAGCCTTTATGATGGCCCCAGAGCCGACCAAGACCTTGCTTTTTGGCATAGCGACCATTGCCGTCCATGATCATCGCTACGTGCTGAGGCAATCTGGCAAGATCAATGCCCCGAGCAACCGCGCGCTCTTGCACGCGGTTGAGGCTTGGTTCGGGAAACATTGGCTTTGCCATTTCTGTTCTTAGACTAACAGAATTAGACTTCCATCAGTTCGGCTTCTTTCTTCTTTTGCAGAGAATGAGCCTCTTCGACGAACTTGTCGGTTGACTTCTGAATCTTGTTTTCGAAGGCCTTGAGCTCATCTTCGCTAATCTGCTTTGCTTTAAGCTTGGCTTGCTCTTGATGAATCGCATCTCGGCGAACGTTGCGAATGGCGATGATTGCGGTTTCTGTTCTTGCGCCTACCTGCTTGGCCAGGTCTTTGCGCCGTTCTTCCGTCATCATTGGCAGATTCAAGCGGATACAAGAACCGTCGTTGTTTGGATTCATTCCAAGGTCGCTCTTTGTAATCGCCCGCTCGATAGGACCGAGCATGTTCTTTTCGTAAGGCGTGATCACCAGCTGTCGAGGTTCAGGGACCTGAACACTTGCAACTTGCTGAATTGGAGTTTCCGTTCCGTAATACTCCACTGTGATTCGGTCAAGAATCGCAGGATTGGCTCGTCCGGTTCGGTACGTCGCAAAGTCGCTGAGCATTGCTTCGATCGCGCTCTTCATTCGGCGCTCGGCATCTTGAATTAGTGCATCCATGGCTTAAATTGTATCTCCTGTAACTAGAGTCCCGATGTTCTCACCCATAACGGCCTTAACCATCGAGTCCTTCTGATTCAAGTCTAACACGATCAGGGACATCTTATGTTCCTGACACATGGTAAAAGCGGTTTGATCCATTACGGCAAGGCGCTTCTGGATCGCCTCGGTGTATCCCAGCTTTTCGTATTTGACTGCATCAGGGAACTTGTTTGGATCTCGGTCGTAGATGCCGTCCACCTTCGTAGCTTTCATGAGTACGTCGGCTTGGATTTCCAGGGCTCGAAGCACTCCGGCCGTGTCGGTGGTGAAGAAAGGGTTTCCGGTTCCAGCCGCAAATACAACGACACGACCCTTTTCAAGGTGCCGGCGTGCGCGTCGAACAATGAACGATTCAGCAACTTGCGCAACGGTGATCGCGCTTTGAACTCTAACCGGAAGCCCGGTTTTTTCTATTGCGGCCTGAAGAGCAAGGCCATTGATCACTGTTCCCATCATGCCCATTTGATCAGCAGTAGAACGATCAAGAGCACCTTTTTGGCTGAAGGCGTCGCCACGAATAAAATTTCCTCCTCCCACGACGACTGCGACTTCCACCCCTTTATCGTGAACAGACTTGATCTCCTGGGCAACATAATTGAGCGTCGCCGTGTCAAGTCCGAACCCTTCTGGTCCGGCGAGGGCTTCGCCGCTGATTTTCAGAAGGACGCGCTTGTATTTTGGGGTATCCATCAAAGTCCTATTATGGCTGATCGGTTGGCTTGGAGTGATCTTCTTCGGCATCCATCACACCAGAATCTGTAATGTCTTCTGGCTTCCCGAGATCTTGCTCGGAAACCATCGCCTCTGCACCAGGGTTGATCTCCTCAAATGTTGGCCGTTCGATGCCGTCGTCTTCGGTGAATGTTCCTTCCAGTTCTTCGCGGATGTCCTCGGCTTCCTTGATGATTTCAGAGTCAGGAGTTGCCCCCTGTCTCTGGGCAATCAAGACGGCTGCGATCACAATCGCCGCAACTCCACCCCAGAATACGCCTGGCTCCATGACCGGGACGTGAACAGGGAACGTCTTACCTGGATTGGACTTTTTGTAAAACTCTTCGAATGTGTGCCCGCTCAGGAAAAGAAGCTTAAGTCCAGCCCAGCCAACCAAAATAAATGCCATATGGTCCAGGATTGGAAATTTCTTAAGAAGCTTTAGGAAAATCCCGGCTGCCCACCGGAGAGCAAAGACTCCGATCATCGCCCCAGTAAAAACCACCCAAAACTTTTCAGGACGCTTTTCCACTGCGATGGCGACTAAAACCGAATCCACGGCAAACGCTACATCTGTAAGTTCAACGTAGAAAACGGTCGCCCAGAATCCTGCTTCTTTAGCCTTCAGTTTTTTCTCGCCGCCCCCGTGAGACATGAAGTGCTTCACGCAAATAAAGATAAGGTAGGCCGCGCCGATGAGCTGGAACCACCACAATCCAGAAATCCAAACCGCACAGAGAATGGCGATTCCACGGAAGAAGAATGCACCGGCGAGTCCATAGAACAAGGCTCGTTTCTGTTGATCCTCTGGTAAATGCCGGACTAATACGGCCAGGATAATCGCGTTATCAGCGGAAAGCAGAATTTCGAGTCCGAGAAGCAGAGCAACGGTCTGAACATCCCCGAGTGCAAAAACCTGTGGCGGTAGATTAAACATAAAAAGAGGCATCCCTCAGTGGAGATACAGGCAGATTCTGTCACAATTTGAAGTATCTATGCCAACTTACGTTTACCAATGTAAAAGCTGCGAGAAGCAGTTTGAACTGGAACAGCGCATCATTGAGGACGCCCTAACCCATTGTCTTTGCGAACAAAACGGGGAAGTCAAGAGAGTGATCCAACCTGCGGCTGTTGCTTTCAACGGTTCAGGATTCTATGTCAATGATGCCGCGTCTTGCTCCGGAAATCCGAGCAGTTGCGAGAAGTGCTCCACGGAAGATTAACCTTCTGCTAGTGAATTTACGAGCTATTTTCTGCCGTAACCACCCTTTTGGCACGACTTTTGCTTCATAATCCGCAACTATGGAGCTATTGCCACTACATCAGATGATCGCGAACCCAGGAGAAATTTCCGGTTGGAGCTTACTCACCCGAATGCTTCTGTTCTACGTCGTTGCGTTGATCCTCTTTGTGATCGGACTCGTGCAACACGCCCAGCGTAATCGTCGAAAGGCAAAGAACATCATCGTGTACTTTGTTGCTCCCATTCCGATGATCATGGCGATTTTCTACTCCCTTCCTTACTTCCAGTACGCGAACGACTCGTTTGTTCAAGCGGGCGCGATGGTCGGTGGTGGTTCCGAACTCATTTATAAGGCTGCGGTTGTTGTATCGGTGGTGCTCCTTGCTCTCATGTTCGTGATCGCCAAAGTTGCCGATGCCCGCGTCGAAGCCCAGAAAGAGCGCGTCTAAAGCACCTCATTTGGTACCTGCTTCAGTCCTCGTAAGGAATCTTACGGGGACTTTTTCGTGGCGAACTGCCATAATAGATTCCAGATAAGCGTAGCTTTGATTGATTTGCTCAATCATCCTCGCAACCAAAAAATGCAATGGCACAAGTTCAACCAAAGACGTTTGAACCGGGTACGGGTTTAACCACCACCGAAGCCCCGTTTATTGAAGACGCCCGCACGCGCGGCGAGCTGTATATCGAGCAACCCTATGCTCTTTATAGTGAAGAAAATCATGAAACCTGGCGGCGGCTTTACTCCCGCATGCTTCCCCGATGGGAAAGATACGCCAACGAGCACTTCATGCGCGGAATTTCTTCTCTTGCCCTCAACCCAAATGCCGTTCCACAGCTTGCCGAAGTCAACCAGTTTCTTTCGCCATTGACCGGATTCCGAGCGAAAGCGGTGAGCGGGTACGTTCCCGCGTTCCAATTCTTTGACTGTCTCCGCAATCGCGACTTCCCGACGACAATCACCATCCGCAAGCTTGCTAATATTGACTATCTTCCGGAGCCGGATATCTTCCACGACATCGCTGGGCACGTTCCGATGCACACGGATCGAGCCTTTGCCGATGCGCTGGTGAAGTTCGGGGAGTGCGCGTACACGGCGGCAGACATCGCGAACAGTATCTCTGACCCGACCGAGCGGACAAGGAAGGTTGCTTCGATCATCAAAGCGATGGCGAGGTTTTTCTGGTTCACGATCGAATTCGGCCTGATGAAGAACTCCAATGGACCTGGCCTGAAGGCCTATGGTTCTGGTCTGCTGAGTTCTTACGGCGAGCTGGAATACTCGCTTGAAAGCCCCGAAGTACAAAGGTTCCCAGTTCAGCTGGAATGGGTTGTCAACCAGTACTTCGAGATTGATCATTACCAGCCGCTTCTGTTCGTGGTGGATTCCTTTGATCACCTTTTCAGCCTGGTGGACGAACTGGAGCGATGGATGAAGGACGGCAAGCTGGACAATGTTGCCCCTGGAGAGCCGCTAATCAATGAGGCGGATTTGCAGAGCTTCCTTGACGCCGGTAAAGCAATATCCTGATTATTCGAGTAGCAACAAAAAAAAGGGCTTTCCCATTGGGAAAGCCCGATTTCTTTTCCAGATACCGGGAAATCAGACACCAACGCCGAGTGCCGCTTTAACCATTCCAGCGACTTGGCTCGTCTTATCCGCGACTTGAGCCCCGGCGGCTAGCAGTGCATCCACTTTGCTTTGCGGAGTTCCGGTGCCGCCCGAGATAATTGCACCAGCGTGGCCCATGCGCTTGCCCGGAGGTGCGGTTCGACCAGAGATGAAGCTAACGACTGGCTTCTTCATCCGCTTGATGAATGCTGCACCTTCTTCTTCGTCCGAGCCGCCGATTTCTCCGACCATCACGACTGCAGTCGTCGCAGGATCAGCTTCAAACATTTCCAAAACTTCGCGGAAGCGAGTGCCAGGAAGTGGGTCGCCGCCAATCCCTACGCAAGTTGTTTGTCCGAGTCCAGCCTGGGTCAATTCCCAAACGATCTCATAAGTTAAAGTCCCGGATCGGCTGACCATTCCAATCGGGCCAGGGGTGAAAATGTGGCCGGGCATAATGCCCATCTTGCATTCGCCAGGAGTAATGATCCCCGCGCAGTTCCCGCCGAGAAGTCGCGTGGTTCCGTTCGCCGCAATCCGGTTCACCATCCGCTGAGAATCAAGAATCGGAAGTCCTTCGGTGATCAGACACACAAAAGGAACACCAGCGGCTTCGATTTCCAGAACGGAGTCGGCAGCGTAAGGTGCAGGAACAAAAACCAAGCCAGCATCCGCACCAGTTTTAGCGACGGCTTCTTCGGCGGTGTCAAAGATGGGAACGCCGTGGAGCTCAGTCCCGCCCTTTCCAGGGGTCACGCCCGCCACGACATTGGTGCCGTATTGGATCATTTGTCCAGTGTGGAAGGATCCCTCGCGCCCGGTCATCCCGGCGACAAGGACCTTAGAATTTTTGTTGACTAAGATCGACATGAATCCATTGAGGATACCCCGCAAGCGTGTCCTCAGGCGTCAAAATCGCAGGCCGACATAATTTAAACAGACTCGCCGATCTTGAATATACTGCGACCGACGCGAGGCTTCAAAGCGGGATTCCTTGATGCCAAATCTCGCAAAAACTCCCGTAAGTCGCCAGTGGTAACCATTTCGTGCCGCAGTACAACTCCTCAGAAATCGTTGCGGCGGCTCAAGCATTTACAGCTGCCACCCGCGCCGTCCAGCCGCCGGGTTAGGCGGGACTGAAATTTTGGTTCTCGGTCACAATCCATTGTATGCCCGACCCGCTTCAGCTGACCCCAATTGGATTTGTCCGGACCGGGCTGCGAAACAAGTTTGACGCTCCGCATCAGCCTGACTCCGGTGGGGAGGAGCGGTGCTGGATCGAGCTGTTGCCGGACCAGAATTTTGAGATTGCGATGCAGGATTTGGCTGGATTTGAGCGGATTTGGGTGATTTCGTGGTTCGACCGGAACTCCAACTGGCGCCCAAGAGTAATGCCTCCACGAGGGCCGGCGGTGCGCCGAGGGGTTTTTGCGACGCGCTCACCCCATCGGCCAAATCCTATTGGCCTAACTTCGGTTCGGCTGTACTCGGTGGAGGGTTTGGTGCTGGAAACCGGCCCGCTTGACCTCACCGACGGTACACCCGTGATGGATATCAAGCCCTATTTACGCACAGTAGACGCGCATCCGGAAGCAAAACTCGGCTGGCTTGAAGAAGTGGAGCTAGCGGAACATACCCCGGGGAAGTACGAAGTATTGATTGAAGAGCCTGCCCAGGAGCAATTGGATTGGCTACGAATCAACTTTGGGATTGATTTCATTTCACGGGCTTCGGTACTGCTCTCCCGGGATCCTTCACCCCATCGGACGCGGCGGATTTTGAAGCTGCAGGAAAACGAATTCCGCATGGCGTGCGGGGCATGGAGAATCTTCTTCCAGATGGACGGCAATCTGGTGAAGGTCCAACGAATAGGGAAGGGCTACTCAGACGAGTCGCTGATTGCACCCGGGTTTGAGAAGATCGTGGACCGGGACGCGCAAATTGCGTTTGCTCATCGGTATAGATCACCCGATGCACGTCAAACCTAGCTCGAGATTTGGAACCCTTTGTCCCTCCAGTTTGTTTAAATAAATGGAGGTTCAAAGATGTCACACGAAAGAAAAAAAGACGGTCACCGAAAGGATAAAAAGGTTCAAATGATGCGAGAAGGGGAAGCCCTGAGAAAGGCTGAATTTGAAGCCAAGCCGGAACACGAAACCACCGATCAATGGGATGTAACGGCGTACAAGCCTGGTAGCGCGAGGGATCATAATCGTCATCAACCCCCTCTAAGCGCAGACTAGATATCTCGTGCGACTGACCCCAAAAAGAGTCCCGGTTCCCAATATTCGCAGGAACCGGGACTCTCTTACTTCTTTGCCGAAGCTTTACTTCACCTTTGCTTTACTAGCCGCGATGATTTGGGTGATCTTATCGGCCGTCAATGGATCCTCGGAAGCCCCCGGGAACCCTTGCCAGCGGACGATGCCATCGGCGGAGATCACCATAACATGGGGAATCCCTTGAATGCCTAAGGCTTTGCTCATGACTTCTTTGGTATCAATCGCAACTCCATATTTCATCTCGGTTTTGCCCATGAAATTTGTGATTGTTTCCTTGGGTTCATCGGAAAGACCGACGATGACCATGTCGTCCTTGAACTTTGCGCTCCATTCGTTGAGCTTCGGGATCAGCGCGCGGCAAGGACCGCACCAAGTTGCCCAAAAGTCCACCAAAATGACCTTGTCTTTCATGGATTTGGGTTGACCAGCGAGCCATTCTTCCACAACGAACTTCGGCGCGGGTTTCCCACGGAAGTCATTTTCGGCGTAGAGATTCTTCTTGGTGACGATCTCGGGATACTTGGGTGCCTCGGTCGGAGTTTGGAATATGGCGAGGGTGGCGACGAACAGATTGAGTGCTTGCATGATTGGACCTTATGGGTTAGACGGTTTGGATGCGCGTTTTTTCCGCAAAATTGTCGCGATTCCCAGGGCAAGCGCAGTCATGCTGGCTGGTTCGGGGACAGATTGTACGGCAAGGTCGCTCAGAATCTGATGCCCGCGCCGAGTTGGGTGGATGTCGTCATAAAAGAGGTAGTTATCCGGATTCGGAACCACAGAACTTCCGACCAAAGCGGGTTGGGTGACGTTAGTTAGGCCGAATGCGCCGGGATTTTGGCGTACTTGCTCGAACCGCGTTGCCACGTCCATCTCGTAAATGGTGATTCCAGTCAGCGAATTCCTAAGGCTGATCAGCTGTTGCTTCAGAAGAGCATTGTGCGCAGCTGAGATCGCCGTTGCTGCGGCTTGATTTGGAGTGCCAATGTTCCGTGGGATCGTACCAAGCAACGGCAGATTCGGAATCAGAAACTTGCGAGCCCCCCGGGCGTAGAGAGTCGAGATCGAAGATGTCACATTGCCAACCCGATTGGTTGGGCTTGTCGCTCCGTTCAGGTAATCATTGCCGCCCGCCCACAATGTGAACAGGTCTGTACTTGCAATGGTCGGGCTGGTGTTCAGATACCGCGTGACTTGGGTTCGCATGTTTGGAAGAAACAGGATGCTACCGAAAGTTCCCGTGCCAGTCTCGGCTCCACCGTGTGCCCAATTCGAACCCCCGGCACCGCTTCTGGTGAGGGTAAGTCCTTGGGTCGTGGCAAAGCGTTCCGCCCAGACATTTCCGTTTGACCAGCGGCCCTGGAAGTAGTTGCCGCCCGGAGTAAATCCAAAGGTGGACGCACTCACATTCCCCTGATCGCTCAGGCTGTCCCCAAAGACGATCAACTTAGAAAAGGCAGCTTGGCTACCTGCCACCGAAACAAGAAGAAACCCAAAGGCAACATGCCTCATCTTCGAAACCAACATCCAAGTATCTTACACGGGATTTCGCCCGGGCAACAAAAAACCGATACGGGTTTTTTAGTTCTTCAGCGGCTTGCCATGCTCGAGCATATGCTTGATCCGCGCGACTGTCAATGCGTGATGGAGTAGCTCGATGAACTCGGCGCGTTCCTTCACCAATGCCTCTTCAAAAGAAGTTGCCTGGGTGAACACAACCTTCATGTGATGCCCGATGCTGATATCGTGATCCGTGAAGTCGCCTTTTGCCTTGCCGTCGGTCAAAACTTGGTCAATCATTCCTGCGAGTGGGCCGGACATTTCCTTCCATTGCTGGGCGGGTTTTAGCTCGACTTTCTTCGCAAGGGCAATCGCATCCACGATCAGCCGATCTGGGTGCCGAAGCACAATATCCGATGCCCGCAAGAATCCTAAAGCCCTAGCCTCGTGAGCATTAGAGGAAACCGTCCCCCGAACCATCTGCCCGATTCCGTTGGCAAGATCGTGCAAGGTTGTTTGGTGGCGCAAGCGCATGCGGCAAGTGCCAGCCCCGCCGGGGAGCAATCCGACCTTCGCTTCCGGCAAGCCCATGTTCGTATCTGGATGCGCGACCACTAGTGGACATGCACAAGCGAGTTCAAATCCTGCCCCCAGGCAGTAGCCGTGCAATGCCGCCACGACTTTCTTTTGCGAGAGCAGCACGGTCAAGTCTTGCAATGCCTTTAATCCTGCATCAACCCCGTCCCAATCCCCAGCTTCCGCCGCGGCGACAAAGAAGTTCAGGTCGTAACCCACCGAAAACGCCCGCGATTCTCCACAGAGCACAAATGGCCCTTGCTGATCCGGAAGCCATGACAACAAAGAATCAATCAAAACAGGAGTAATCACGCCCATCTTTGTGGTCAGCGCGATTCCAGTGACGCCGTCGCCGAGATCTCGTACATTGAAGCCTTCTTGCGAAGAAATCAGCGGGAAATCTTTGATCGTGCGGTAATCGGGTTCCGAAACCAGCGGCACAACTTCCCCAGAATGGGCAATTTGTCCTCCCGTCGGGTAGTAAATCTTGTCTGGCATCCCCAGCGCTTCGGTGCCGATCGCGTCAATCATCGCAAAAGGCCCCATTTCCCAGCCAAAGCCCCACATCATGACCCGGTCGAAATCTTCCACCGAATGGCTGACCTCGGCGCGGAGATATTCGGCGTATTTAAGTACCGGAATCAGGTGTTCGCGCAAAAATTCACCAGCTTCGTCTCGGGATTGGAGCACGGTTCGGATCCTTTCGCCGAGCGGCTTTTTGGCTACGGCGTCAATAGAATCAAAGCTCGCCGGTAATTGGTTCCGGTAGGCGTGAGTTCGCAAATCAAAGGTCAAAAATTCCTTTCCTTCGCGGCGATAATAGCCCTGCCCAGCCTTTTGCCCGATCCAGCCTTTCTCCAAAAGCGTTGCCATGCTCGCAGGATGCTTCAATGTTTCGCGATGAGGATCTTCGGGGCAGCGGTCGTACATAATGCCGGCGATAAAACTCATCACATCCAGCCCAACCACGTCGTTTAAACGGAAAGCCGCAGACCTTGGGCGACCCAAAAATGGTCCACAGACCGCGTCCACTTGCTCAGCCGAGAATCCGAGCTTCTCAGTGGTGTGAATCGCGTGGAACATCGCCCACATTCCGAACCGGTTGGCGATAAATCCGGGTGTATCCTTCGCCAAAACCACCCGTCGCCCGACCTGATCTTCCAAGAAGCGTGTTAGCTTTTGGATTTCGTCTGGATCGGTGTCGGTGGTGGGAATCAATTCCAACAGCTTCAGATAGCGAGGAGGGTTAAAGAAGTGCGCGCCAAGGAATCTGCGCTTAAAATCTTCTGGCATACCCTCGGAAAGCGAAGAAAGCGGCAGGGAAGAGGTGTTGCTGCAGACCATTGCATCTGGCTTCAGCAGCGGAGCGACTTGGGAATAGAGCGCGCGTTTTGCTTCGATGTTCTCAATAATCGCTTCGCATACCCAATCACATTCACTCACCAAAGAAAGATCCTGGTCAATCCCGCCCAGCTGAATACGGCTGGCAAATTCGGGCAAAAACAGGTGGGCAGGCTTAACGGACTTCGCGCGTTCCCAGCAGGCGTTCGCGGATTCTCGGGTCATGTCCAAAAGAACAACATCAAATCCAAGGTTGGCAAGATGGGCGGCGATGCCCGATCCCATTGTCCCAGCACCAATGACGCAGGCTTTCATACTCCTGATGATACCGGGCAGACGCACCCATTATCTGAGCCAAAAAACAAGCAAGGGCGGGTAAAAAACCCACCCTCGCAATCAAAAAATCAAACCCAAAGCCCTTAAGCCTTGGAACCGGACGACTTCCGCCGACGAACCAAAGCCAAAACCCCAGCCCCAAGCGCGATCATCGAACCAGGTTCCGGCGCAACAACAATCGCCATGTCCACAGGATTCACCAAATATCCGTTAGCCACAACCGAGGAACTGTAAGAAGGAAAAGGGTACCAGTTAGAGCTTCGAGCAATGTTATAGACTCCAGCACTCGGGCTATAAAGCGTGTAAACAGCGTCGTGCGATTGATCAATTGCGATCTTGGTCCCAATAGCAGTTATGGCGTTTTGGGTACCGTAAAAGATTGAATTGCCTGTGGTGGGAGCGGCCAAGGTTCCGGTGACCGTGCCGGAGAAAGTTTGCCATCTGCCTGCAGAAACAGCGCTATAATCTCCGCCCATGTCCACAGTGAGTGCACTTGGTGTTGCAAGCGCAAACGAAGAAATTCCCGCCGCACTAGCCACGCGAACTTTGCCATTGACGACCGCCGCGTCCCTTACATTGCTAACCCCGACACCTTGTACATAAAAACTCGCGCTCGTATTCAGGTCGTATCCAAAGAGCAGAGATGACCCCGGAAATGGGTCAAACCCATACAAATTTCTGTTGTTAATAAACATGCCAACGATTCTAAATGGGGATGCGCTGTACAAAACCCGAGTCCGCGCCCCGGTGCTGTAGTCAAATTCGTTAATTGCGGCGTAGCTTCCGGTTGTCTCTGCGACGTATATCTTGCCATTTGCCTGGTCCAAGCACATGCCGGTGATCTGCCCCATAAAACCGCGGCCAAATTCTCCAAGATAAACGCCGTTCTCCGGGTCAAAGCGCTTGATGTGACCTTGTCCGAGTCCGGAGCCATTATCGGCGATCAGCATCATTTCAAAGCTGGCGTTGGCGGAGAAGGGAATGGCGATAAAGGCAAGAAGGGCGAGCTTGGGCAGGGCAGTTTTCATAGTAAAAGAACCTACAGTAACACCTATACTATAACATCAAATCCCAAAAATACGACCAAATCCCCCCGAAAAACCCGAAATTTCGGTCGAAATGCGATCTTTTGCGCGGTCAGAACATCCAGAACCTGTGGGCTATAAAACAAAAAGCGGGCCGGGAGGTTAATCCCGGACCCGTAGGTTCTCATGTACTTATATCACAGAAGTAAGTTTTATGCGTTAAGCGGCAACGCTGAGTTCTGTCTCTCCTTGCGGTCCATATGCAGCAACCGGTGGGGTTGGAACAGAATTCGTTCCGGCTCTAGAAGAAGTGACTCGGTACCAAACCAATTGACCAGGAATCTGGTCTTCGTGGTTAAAGGTGACCTTGGTCGTCGTTCCCGCAAAAGCCCAAGTTCCGGTGTTGCCAATTTTGTACTCAATCGCAAAAGTTGTACTAAAAGCATTCTGATTGCGATCCCAAGTCAGCTTATTCACGCCATCGTCACAGCCAACAACATCAAGAGATGTAACGGTGCGAACAGGTCCGGTGCTTGAACTGCTAACGATGCCAAGATCCTTCAAAATCCCCGGTGCGATGCCCTGGATTGCTTTGAATTGCTTTGCAAAAGCTCGGATATTGGCGGTGGAGTTCTTGCGTGCCAAATTCTTATCGGCAACTGCACCTTCGTACGAGTCCTTGATACTCACAGCGTCGTTAAGTTTGGTGTTATAGGCCGTGTTTAAAACCGAAATAGCCGTAATCTGTTCCGCATCTAAGCTTAGTTCAGATTCGTACTCTTCGCATTTTGCCACGAAGTTATCGTACCAAAGTTTAAATTGTGATTCGCCCGAAGGCAAAAAGTCATTACTACTCATGTTTATATTTTTCCGTGCGACTGGTTGTCGTATTTTATTTTTTGGAAACCTCTTTTCCAGTCTTTAGGGGGATTGTGAAAAAAAGTGTGACTTCAGTTCAAAAATTCATGGTAAAAAGCCTAAAGTCCACGTCGTAAAGGCAACTTTTGCCGCCTTCCCTGTACTCCTGCGGCTGATTTTTCCAGAAATTTACGCCATGAGTCCAATAATTTGCGGGAATTATCCATGGATAATCCTGACGGGGGAACTCATTTGCGGCGATTATCCATGGAAAATCCTGACGGGGTAACTCATTTGCGGGAGTTATCCATGGAAAATTCCGGTGGGGTAACTCCCTCATCGGGATTTCTAATGGAAAATTCAGAAGAAATTTTGTGCCGGCCGCGCAAATTTTTTATAACTTGCGAATTGCTCGCAATCGGGTCCCGTGCTCCGATGGTTAATTTCCAATGGGTTGGTGCTAATCGTCCTCTACTGGCGATTTGAGCATTAGCTTGCCTTTTGCCGTGACAAAATGTACTCTTAAAATGATCATCACTACGCTCCACCAGAGCATTATTTAGTAATGATTCTTACCTCAAACGAGGTTCTCGATAAACAATCCTGACATGAGGAGCGCCGCTGATGGATATAGCCGCAGAGGACCACCACGGAAGTAAATCCAACATCCAGCCAGCGCCAACGCCACCGCAACGAAGCTAAAAATTATCTGCGCGGTCGTCATTTGGGTGTATGGTATCCGGATTTAGTGGAGAAATTGTGTATCTAGGGGCTATGCATGACGTTCCTGAAAGACAAATTTGGATTAAGTACAAAACCTTCTTTCCCTAACCCGCGTTTCCTGAAGGCGAAAGGGGACCGGAAGGCGCCTTATAAAGTCCCCCCTCGCCGGAGGGAAGAGGGGGCTAGGGGGCGAAGGGAGTACTTTCGTCTTTGCTTGTACTTAGGGTTGTGGAAATTGTGAAATTTTTGCGAAGGTACAAGACCTTCTTTCCCTAACCCTTTCTTCCTGAAGGCGAAAGGGGACCGGAGGCTGATCTGAACTCAAAACCGTGCTTCCGGGTACAACGTAGGGCATGGATTCACGTTGTGGTGGCATCTTTGATAATGTGTTGGAGACCATTGGGATGACTCCGATGATTCGGCTGAACCGGTTTGGCGCCGAATATCCTGCGGAAATTTGCGCTAAGGTCGAATTTTTTAATCCGGGTGGTTCGATTAAAGACCGCATTGCCTTTCGGATGATCAAAAAGGCCGAAGAAGAGGGGCAGATTAAGCCTGGCGATTATCTGATTGAACCTACCAGCGGAAATACTGGGATTGGGCTGGCGATGGCGGGGGCGGTGCTGGGTTATAAAGTCATAATTGTCATGCCCCAAAAGATGAGCAGCGAAAAACATTTGACGATGGAAGCGCTGGGGGCTCAGGTGATTCGGTCGGCGAATGGGGAACTGAAAGAATCTCCCAATAGCAACTTTGGAATTGCCGAACGGCTTCAAAAATATCTGCCAAACGCGCACATTCTTCAGCAATTTTATAACCCAAACAATCCCGCCGCGCACTATGAAACCACTGCCGAAGAGATTTGGAGCCAAACCGACGGCAAGATTGATTACTTCGTCGCCGGCGCTGGGACGGGCGGGACTTTGACTGGTTGTGGGCGCAAGCTGAAGGAAAAGAATCCGGGAATTGAGATTGTTGGCGTTGATCCGGTGGGTTCAATTTTGGGCGGCGGGGACGAAATTGCGCCGTATCAGGTGGAGGGGATTGGCTATGATTTTATCCCTGGCACCTTGGATAAAAGCGTTGTGGACACATGGATTAAGGTGGACGACGAAGATGCTTTTCACGCCGCGATGCGGATTATGCGGATGGAAGGGCTTTTGATTGGCGGCTCTTGTGGATCGGCTTTGGTCGGGGCGATTGAGGTTGCGAAGCGGGCTAAAAAAGGGGAAAGGATCGTGGTGGTTTTGCCGGATTCGATTCGGAACTATCTGACGAAGTTTGTTTGTAACAATTGGATGGGTTCGTACGGCTTTGCGGCGCATTGCAAAAATCAGTATATTGATTGGAACGTACTCCAGAACCATGTCTAAATATACTTTTGCCCAGGTTAAGGGGAATTTTAACCGGGAGGAATATTGCCGCGCTTATTCGGAAGTTTGGATG
>JBEIDH010000017.1:0-44944 GCA_040383535.1 Chthonomonas sp. | reverse complement strand
GTGAATAAGTTGCTCGGAGGCGTGAATCAACCCGCCGATGGCGTGCTTCCTCCGGGAGTTGCTGGCTACCGTGAGAAAGCCGCTGTGTTTCCTTACGACGTTGCCGCCGCCAAAAAGCTCCTCGCCGACGCTGGTTTCCCAGACGGAAAGGGAATGCCTCCACTGGAAATCTGGTTCCGTAACGGAAGACCGGACGCGAAGATCGTTTCTGAGGCCGTTGCTAGCCAGCTTCAGGAGAATTTGGGCATCGAAACCAAGATCGCTTTGAAGGAATGGAAGTTCTTGCTCGAAGCGCGAAATAAGGAAGAAATTCCGTTCTTCCATATTCGATGGGCGGCGGATTATCTAGATCCAGAAAACTTTATCAGCTTCTTCTTTGCCAGCTATGGCCCGGAAAACAAGATCGGATATCGTAATGCCGAGCTTGATGCTCTCACGAGTAAAGCGGATTCGATGCCAGACGGGCCCGAGCGTTTAGCAATGTACGCAAAGGCGGAAGATATCGCTCTGCAAGACGCTGTGTTTATTCCGATTTACTTCCAACGCGACGCCGAATTGATCGCGCCTCGCGTAAAAGGGCTTAAGGAATCCGCGTTTGGACACTTGCCTCACGTGACTGTCTCCGTAGACTAAATTCTGAATGCGCCAAACGAACTTTCGTAAAGGATTTTTTCACCGTCCTTACCAGGGTCTGCAACATTGGACGCCGCATGAACCTAATGGGATGTGGCAAAGCTCTGGTAAGTTCGGTTGGCGCAGCAATGGTGGCTCGGCAAAAGGGCATCCTTACAAGACTCTTGGTTTTGGATTAGACATTCTTCCTCCCGATGACCTCCGTGGGGTGCGAAAAGTGCACATCATCGGGATGTTCGCGGACTTTGTTCCCGGGGATAAGGAAGACGTCGAAATGGTTGGCGGCAACATCTCGGTGATGCTCACGCATCGAGACTCGTTTCGCGCTTCTTTGGTAAACGGTCGGCACTATGTGGATTCTTCTCAGCTCGGCATTGCGCCATTGAATCCAGGCGATGGTGTGAGTCTTATGGAGATTGGGGTCATTGAGACCGAACACGGCCCTAAGCGCGTGGATTTGCTGACAGTGGAGTTGGGGAAGACGTCTCTGGTTGAGCGGGTTCGGTTTACGGACCTCGGAACGCCGGCTTCGTTCGTGATCTTTGATGTTGATTTCGAAGTTGAGCAAGCGGCTGGATGTCCATTTAGCCCGAAATCACCGGGTTTGTCGTTCGTTGATGTTGCGGCTTCGGTCCGGGTGGGAGACCGGGCGAAATTTGGCAAGGCTTACCGGCAATTGCAAGACGCGATTAGTAATCCAAGCTTGGAACTTGACGAGGCGCGCGGATTTGTAATGATGTTCCTCGCAATGCTGGCGGCGGCGATGCTGGAAGCGGGAACGGCCTTACCACTTCACCGGGCTCAGCTCGATGCGGCGCGGAAACTCGACGCTTGTGGCTCGCTAGAGGAGGTTCGGGATCTCTCTCACGAGCTGGTCAAGCTTGCGGCTGCGGACTTGATGGAAGACAAAGAGTTCAACGACGTGCTCATGAACCGAGCGATGACGTATGTAGATCGGAGCTTTGCCAAACCTTTGACAGACCAGGCGGTTGCGGAGATCGTGGGACTGAGTACCTCGCACTTCCGGTTTTTGTTCCGTGAAGCCACTGGGCAACCTTTCCACAAATACTTGATCGCGTTGCGATTAGAGAAGGCTCGAAAGCTACTCTTGGACGGTTCACACAGCGTTACCGAGGTTTGTGAGATCGTTGGGTTCCACAGTACAGCGCACTTTAGCCGTGCGTTCACCAAGCGGTTCCAAGTTGCGCCAAGCGCAGTCCGTTTGGCGAATCGTTAGAGCAGATATTTGGCAACGAAGATGCCGATGATCAAATCAAATACGCCGATTGCGATAATGAGCGATCCAGCAAGGATTTGCTTATTCGCAATCTGAACGCCTCCGAAGAAGAGAATCACGATACCGACGAAAATGATCGTCCCCAAGATGAGTTTTTTGCCTAAACCTTCGTCAGAGTCTTGTTTCATCGGCGTTACCTTCTCGGTTCTTTCCGCACCTGTGATGCCATGACGATGTTGATCACCGCAAAGACCACGAGCGTAATCGCCATCATCTGACGTGTCGGATCAGTAAACAACATCGCCGCGTAGATCGCGCTAAGGACCCCAAAGATCGTGAGCACGATGCTTAGCTTTGTTCGAGTTTTTGGAGATGCCATCTTAATTCACCACCGGAAGCTTGAGCATGGTTTTTGCAGGTGCGCCAGGTTCGGACCACATTCCGTCGGCTTTGAGCAGGTTCACGAGTTCTTCGACACCGTTTTCCTGAGGAATGCCGCTTTTGACGATGTCTTTCTTGCGGTAGAGCGTAATCTTACCGCCCGCTGCTCCAACATAACCATAATCGGCGTCGGCCATCTCACCTGGGCCGTTGACGATGCATCCCATTACGGCGATGTCTAAACCGACAAGATGCTGTGTCGCATTTCGGACCTGATTCAGCACGATCGGGAGATTGAATTTCGTCCTTCCGCAGCTTGGGCATGCAATGTATTCGACCTTTGTTTTTCTTAGTCCGCACGCTTGCAAAAGATCGTAACAAACTGGAATTTCTTCGATCGGGTCTTCGCTAAGGCTGACACGGATCGTGTCGCCGATGCCTTCCATGAGGAGAGTTGCGATACCAGCAGTGGACTTGATCCGTGCGTATGTCCCGTCTCCGGCCTCGGTGACACCGAGGTGGATGGGGTAATCCATGTTTTCTTCGTCAAGTCGCTGGGCGAGGAGTCGATTTGCAGCAATCATGATCGGAACACGGCTCGCCTTGACGCTGATGTTGATGTTCTCGTAGCCGTGTTTGCGTGCGATCTGGCAATATTCCATCGCGCTCTCGATCATTCCGGCAGGAGTGTCGCCGTATGTGACCAGAATTCGCTCGGAAAGGGAACCATGATTTGTCCCGATACGCATGGCGATATCGCGCTTCTTGCAGGCTTCGATAACGGGGACAAAGCTTTCTTCGATTGCTTGAAGCTCCTCTTGCCATTCGGATTCGGAATAGGCAAGTGCTTCTCGCAATTCATCCACGCTTGCACCATCCTCGCGGCCTCGCATGTCTCCGTCGCCTTCAGAGCCGACTTCCTTTGCCCTTGTACCGTGCTTCTTGAATACGAATAACCCTGGGTTCAGTCGAACCTCATCCACGTACTTTGCGGCTTCAACCGCAATGTCTGACCCTTGGTGATGCACGTCGGCCGTGAGGGGAACTGCGCGGTATCGCTCAAGAACTTTGGCTTGAATCTCGCCAAGGCAAGCGGCTTCACCGATGGTGGGAGTCGTGACTCGCACAAGCTCGCAGCCTGCTTGGTGAAGAGCGATAATTTGCTCGACGCAAGCTTCAACGTTTCGGGTTTCCTCGGTGATCATGCTTTGGACGAGGATCGGATGACTGCCGCCCATCCAAACATCGCCAAGACGAATGGCGCGAGTGCGTCGGCGCGCGTAGTTGACTTGCAAGCTCATGCTGATTTCATTTTACTACGCCAGGTGATCACGATAACATTGCAAGTGTGCTTTGCGGAATGTGTTCAAGTTTGTTCGTTGAATCTGGAAAGAGCTTTCGAAAATCATCCTTTGATGCTAAATCTGCCTACAAAGATGAAGCTTCTTGGCGTAAGATAGAGTCTCTCTCCAAAGTTATTCCGATTCATGAATCAAGACCTTTACGACATTTCGCATACCTGGGAAGAGCCCGATGCTCTCCATGAGCTTCTTGGATTGATCCGCGAGGCTCGTTCGAGTGCGAATGTTCGCAAGATTCGTTACGCGTACTACATCGCTGAGCAGGCACATTCTGGGCAATTGCGTGGGTCTGGGGAGCCTTATATTACGCACCCTTTGGCGGTTGCAAAGATTCTCTTTGAACTCAAGATGGATGACGATTCCATCTGCGCGGCGTTGCTTCATGACACCCTGGAGGATTGTGCTGATGTAACCGCCGCCAAGCTGAAAAGCTTTTTTGGGCAAGAGGTTGTTGACCTGGTCGAGGGCGTCACCAAACTTAAGTTTAAGGCTCCGGATGGTTCCACTGAACGACAGCGAAAGATTGCTGAGACCAACCGAACGGCCGAAAGTCTTCGTAAAATGCTGCTTGCGATGGCTAACGACGTTCGCGTCATGGTTATCAAACTTGCCGACCGACTCCACAATATGCGAACTCTTGATGGGCTCCCTCCGCATAAACAGGTGCGGATCGCCAGTGAGACTATCGATGTTTACGCGCCTCTTGCCGCGCGTCTTGGGATATGGCAAGTCAAGTGGCAACTGGAAGATCTGAGCTTCAAGTACCTGCATCCAAAAGAGTTTGAGGAAATGTACAAACTCGTCGCGCGAACGCGGGCGGATCGGGAAGACGAACTTCGGGAAGCGATTATCCTGCTGAAGGAGCGATTGCAAGAAAGGGGCGTGAAGCTCGACGAGGTGCAAGGCCGGCCTAAGCACCTTTATTCGATTTTCAACAAGATCGTCAAGCACGGTTTCAAGTTTGAAGAGATTCTCGACCTGATCGCGATGCGGGTGATTGTCAAAGACAATAGCGATTGTTATGTCGCTCTGGGGGTTGTGAATGAACTCTGGACGCCCTTGATGCAGCACTTTGCGGATTACATCGCTCGGCCCAAGCCGAACGGATATCAATCACTCCACATTAAGGTGATCGGCCCTCGGGGTGCGCCGCTTGAGATTCAGATCCGAACTCGGGAGATGCACGACGTTGCTGAGATGGGGGTTGCCGCCCACTATGCTTACAAGGAAGGCGCAGCGGGGGTCGATAAGCGCTTTTCGAACTTACGACAGAATCTCTTTGATTGGTCCACGGATAACCTGGACAGCAGTGACTTCCTGCGAAATCTCTCGACGGACCTGTTTAGCGAGCAAGTTTTCGTCTTCACACCAAAGGGTGATGTTCTTGATTTACCAAAGGACTCAACGCCGATAGACTTCGCGTTTCGAGTGCACTCTACACTTGGGCTTCGTGTTGTCGCTGCAAAAGTGAATGGTGTCCATGTGACCCTGCGTCACAAGCTGAACAATGGCGATGTCGTTGAGCTTGTCACTCGATCCAATGCTCAACCGAGCATGGACTGGATGGAGTTTGTCGTCTCTCCAAGTGCGAAAGCCAAGCTCCGCAGCTTCTTCCGGTCCAGATTACGTGATGACAATGTCGCCCGAGGTAAGGAGGCCATCGAACGCGAATTGAAATCACTTTTGGGTACAGACGCGAAGCAATATTTAACTGAAGAGAAGCTCTCCTCAATCGTAAGTTTCATTAAGGATTGCAAGACGGTTGAAGATGTCTTTGCGAAGGTCGGAGAAGGGCTAGCTTCGGTACAGAATGTCGTAAGCAGACTTCGCGGAACCGTACAGCAGAAACCCGATGAGAAGAGTCCTCACCTGAGTAAAGCCAAAGAATCCGCCATGGTTATTGCGGGGCCACTGGACCGGATTTCGATGAAGCGGGCGAAGTGTTGCGATCCGATTCCTGGCGAAGAAGTTGTGGGTTACGTTACGCGGGGTAAAGGGATCATGATCCATCGCAAGGTTTGCGCGAACGCTCTTGCCTATCTTCAAAACGATCCAGAAAGGCTGTTGGCGATGGATTGGCAACCCGATGGCAATGTTTACGGAGTGAGCTTACGGATTGTGACATTGGAGCGTCAAGGTCTAATGAGCGACGTGACCACGATGTTCGCGGAGGCTAAGGCAAACATCATTCGCATGGCGGTGAAGCAAACCCGGGGAACAACCTTTGAGTGGGACGTGACGATCGAAGTTCAAAACCAAGAGCACTTGAACCTCGTGATGACCAAAATTTCAAACCTTTCCGATGTCTTTAGCATCTTGCGCGTGCACGGTAGGACGGGGTCAAAGTGAGAGCGATTGTGCAGAGGGTGTCTTCGGCGAATGTGGTCGTGGAAGATCGTTTGGTTGGTCAGTGCGGCGCTGGGCTATGTGTGCTTGTGGGAATTCATCGGGATGATGTCGAGCAGAACGCTGCCACCCTGGCCGACCGATTGGTGAAGCTGAGGATTTTCAATGACGAAGCAGGAAAGATGAACCTGGCACTTGGTGACATTCCTGCGAGCGAACTGCCGCAGATTCTGTTGATCTCAAATTTTACGGTGTACGGCGATGCGGCAAAGAGTCGGAGGCCGTCTTTCACTCAAAGTGCAGGGTTTGATGACGGGAAAATACTCTTTGACCATTTGGTTAAATGCGTCGAGGCTCTCGGGATTCGTGTTGAAACTGGCGAGTTTGGTGCAGATATGAAAGTAGAGATTCACAACGACGGACCAGTGACTCTGATCGTTGAGGCCTGAGATCGGTAAACTGGGGAAATATGGCGAATTATTTGTTGAGTGTTGGAATGGAGGTTCACGCGGAGCTGAATACGGCTTCGAAGATGTTCTGCCGCTGCCAAGTGGGATTTGGTGGCGAACCAAACACTCGCGTCTGTCCGATTTGTATTGGGCTTCCGGGGACCTTACCTGTCCCGAATAAACACGCCATTGATCTGGTGCTTCGTATGGCACTTGCGCTGAATTGCAAGGTAGCTCCTTATAGCGTTTTTCACCGAAAAAATTATTTTTATCCCGACTTGCCAAAGGGATACCAGGTAAGCCAGTACGGAGAAACTAATCCGATTGGTTACCATGGATGGCTTGATGTTCCTCTGACGAGCGGAGGAACAAAACGCGTAAAGATCGCCCGCGTTCACCTCGAAGAAGATACTGGGAAGCTCCTCCACCTGCCAAGCGGTGGAACCGGTGTGGATTACAACCGGGCTGGTGTGCCGCTGATGGAAATCGTGACGGCGTTTCCACCCGACATCGAGTCCGCCGAGGAAGCGCGAGATTATTGCAATCAGCTCCGACAGATCATGGTTTACCTCGGTGTTTGCGATGGAAAGCTGGAAGAGGGTTCCATGCGTTGCGAACCTAACGTCTCGGTGCGATTGGACGGAGCGGAGAAGTACGGAACGAAGTCAGAAATCAAGAACCTTGGTTCAATTCGAAGTGTGTTTCTCGGCGTGGAATTTGAGCGCAAGCGACAGATCGCAGTTTTGGATGGCGGTGGTGTTGTGGAGCAGGAAACACGGGGTTGGAATGACTCCAACGAAACTAGTTTCGCAATGCGGAAGAAGGAAGCAGAGAACGACTATCGATACTTCCCGGACCCCGATCTTTGCCCGATGACGTTTACTGAGCCGCGGATCGAGGAAGCCAGAGCAGCGCTCCCTGAATTGCCGCTTGCAAAGAAGCAGCGCTATGTAGAGGTCTTCGGACTTTCTGAGTACGATGCCGGAGTTCTGACTGCCGAGCGAGCCTGGGCGCAATACTTTGAAACCTGCACACAGGCGGGAGGCGATCCGAAGAGCATTTGTAACTGGATGAACGGAGATTTTGCGCGACTCCTGAATGAATCGGGTCAAACCATTGACCCCGAGGCCGGTCGAGAACAAAGCAAAGTTAGTGTTAACCATTTGGTGGAATTGACAAAACTGATCGAAAGAGGCACGATCAGCGGCAAGATTGCGAAGACGATTTTTGAAGACATGTTCGTTTCCGGCGAAATGCCTGCCGCGCTTGTGGAAAAGAGCGGAATGACGCAGATTGCGGATACAGGTGCCATTGAAGCTTTCGCTTCGGAAGTGATCGCCGAAAATGCTGCGATTGTTGAGAAGTTTAAATCTGGACAAGAGAACGTTATGGGATTCTTGGTCGGTCAGTTAATGAAGAAGTCGCAGGGAAGAGCAAATCCGCAACTTGCTCAAGAGATTTTACGAAACTTAATCGGGTGAACATGAAAAAGTTTGTCATTTTACTTTTGGTTGTGATGAGTATGACGATTGGAGCGAGTGCGTTCCAGGTCTCCAGTTCGCGTCAGAATCAGATTTGGAATGCGGTTGATGACTGCCTGATCACGTATGCCGATGAAGCATTTGATGATGGTGAATTCACTCGCGTCGTCTCTGCCCTAAGATTCCGGTTGGCAATCCACCCAAATGACTCGGAAGTCCTAACCGACCTGGGTTGGATGCTTGAGAATACATCCCGAGCCGGGGAAGCTTTAAGCCTTTACATATCTTATCGTCAGCGCAACGCGAGCGATACGGATGCGGCTTTACCAGAAATCACTTACTATTTCCGGAAAAAAGCCTATGCAAAGATTCCACCCCTTGCAGAACCCGAACTTGCGCGAACCCCGACTCCAAACCTTTACCGCATGCTCTATCGGAGCTACGAAATGCTCGGACTTCTATCCGATGCGGTGCGGGTATTGGACCTATATCTGGGTAGATTCCCTGATGATCCTGCAGCAAAGATGAATCGGGAACGGATCTCGAAAAAGATGCGCCAGCCTCTTCGCCGCTGATGGGCTTTGTATCGATTAAGGTGACTCCCAGAGCTTCGAAGTCGCGGATTGAGGTTTCTAATCAAATGGTTAAAGTATATACATCGGCACCACCGGTGGACGGTGAAGCGAATGAAGCAGTCGTCGCACAATTGGCGAAGGCACTTGGGATTGCTAAATCGAAAATCGAGATTGTTGCTGGATTCAGTTCCCGCGAAAAACGAATAAGCATTCCAGAGTTGACCGACGAGGAAATATTGTCCAAGCTAGAAGGACCGAAACTATTCTAAGATCACAGGGAGATATCTAATGAGCGATGTGAACAAGACACAAATGGTTGCGCCACCCATGGCTGATCCGAACAAAACGGTGATGGGATTTGCCCCAACGCTGAACGCAACGCAGACGATCAAGCCAGTTCAGTGTCCGGTTTGCAAAGCGTTTAATCCGGTCGGGGTTCGATTCTGCGTGGACTGCGGTCTCGTTCTGGACCAAGTACTTGATGGTGACGTGTTCGGTGCGCCGAGGGTTGAAATGCCTGTGCTCATTGATTCTGCGGGACGAAGTTACACGCTCCGACCGGGTGAAAATGTGATCGGTCGGCAAGGCGACATCGCCGTAGATGACGGGCGGATGAGCCGCCGCCATGCTTTGATTGTTCTGGAGGCAGGTGGAGCGATCACATTATCTGAGCTGGGAAGCACGAATGGCACAAAGGTTAATGGTCTGGCGGTCCAACCGGGAATGCCAGCAACGCTGTCTACGGGTGCAGAACTAAGCCTGGGAGGTTGGACGTGCACACTTTCGCTCCCGAGCCAGGCCGATAAAACCCAGATGCCGATGTCGGGCAAGACGATTGGGATTTCTGCGGCGCCGAGTACTTCCAATGCACCGGCATTCTTGGTCTTTGATACCGAGCGTCGCCCGCTTAAGGACGGCGAAAACACGTTCGGTCGCCGAGATGGGAATGATCTAGTGATTCCGGATCCGTACATTAGCGGGAAGCATGGAGTCATCGAGATTGTGTCTGGCGAGGCGTTCTTGACTGATATTGGCAGTAGCAACGGCACCTTGGTGAATGAGGTCAAGATTCCGGCGAATATGCGTACAAAGATCGGGCCAAACGACGTGATCCGGCTGGGTTCGATGGAGCTTCGCGTGGAGTTCCCCGGTGTCTGAGTTACTTTTCGAAAAGAACGTCCTGATCGCGGGGCAAATTGAGGCGCTAGGAAGTGACCTTACTAGGGAAGTGTTGCGTCATTCAGGGCGGGTGATTTTGATTTCACCAAATGGTGAACACAAAGCTTTGCTTCCTGAATCCGCGAACAAGGACAATAGTCAGTTTTATAAGTCTGCCCTGGGAAAGCTTGACCCGGTGCGAAACCAATTACAAAAGGCTAAAGCGAAGTTTGGGCATTTGCATCACGCCTTGATCTTGGTTGGTGGTCCGGTGGTTGATGGAGCATTGCTCCAGGACGCGGAGCGATGGGAATCGTGCTTTGCTCAGTGGAATCTGGAAGCCAGAAACCTTGCGATGGCGGCGATGGGGAGGATGCTGGAAACCGGCGGGGGCGTGGTCACCTTTGTGATCAACGCAAATGGCGGGTCGGGGATTCTCCGAGATTCGGCACTGCAGGCGACCGAGGCGGCGTGCCTGAGCCTCATGAACTCCATGGCTACCCAGTACACGATGAACTTTATGCGTGCGAACGCGGTAATTGTTGGCCCTCTGGAAAACCATTGGCCAGGGGCCGAATCTCAAATTGCCGAACAGAGAAAGTTGTTACGTGAATTGCGGCTCTTGAGATCTAGCGAAGTCGCTGCGAGCACGGTCGAATGGATATCTTCTACGACAAAATTTTCTGGTCAGATTTTGCGAATCGGTGACTGAGATTGTTCGTCGTACCATCACGTAAAAGGTATCTTCAAGGACATGAATTCCATCCTGGCGCTTATCGCATTGGTCTATCAGGCCGCCTCAACTCCAGCGCCTACGGTGGACAATATCCCAGCTCGTTATCAGGGGCAGGTGGTTGCTGGACCGCCACGCGGATTTACCAAAAAAATCGTTGCATTGACCTTTGACGATGGTCCTGACAAGGCGATCACACCGAGCATCCTCAAAATCCTGAAGGCAGAGAAAGTCAAAGGGACGTTCTATGTGCTTGGCGCGATGGCTAAGAATAATCATGCTGGCTTGCGGCAGGTGAGCCAAGAAGGGCATTGCATCGCCCACCATTCATGGACCCACCCCTCGAAAACGTCGCCATCATCTGCCGCGAATGAGATCAAATTGCTGAACGACCTGGTTCAGAAAGTAACCGGTAAGACGCCGACATCTTTCCGCCCTCCGTACGGCATCGTCTCGGGCAACATGGTGCCGATCGTGAAGAAGCAAAAGATGGCGGTGGTCCTTTGGAGCGTGGATACGTTGGATTGGAAGGCAAAGTCTTCGGGTTATGTCCGCGATCGGGCCCTGCAAGGTGCGGCTCCGGGGGCGATTATCCTGATGCACGACGGGTACAAGAAGAAGTTCACCGTCCAGGCATTGCCAGCAATCATCGCCGGGCTAAAGAAGCGCGGCTACACCTTCGCCACCGTCCCGGAATTGCTACACGAGTACGATAAGCACGTCGTCGCCTACGCGGCGGTTCAGGCAAAAAAGAAGGCGGAGGCAGCAGCGAAGAAGAAAGCGGCTGGAAAATTACAAAAGAAGTCGACGTTGCGCCCGAGGAATTAATCTGGGCCCCTTAGCATTCGGCTTCTCCAGACAGCGGAAGATCCTCGGTAAAGACTTCAAGATTAAACACTACTGGAGTGTGGGGGATCTATTGCCACAAGGCTCATTGTGAACTGGAGGCATTCAAATCGACTTTTGGTTATAATGTCGTCATGCATGCTCTGCTTTTCTTTTCAGCTATCCTCGGGCAAACAACGGCTTTTGATCAAGCGATGTCGCGGTTTGAAGAAGCTAAGCACCGCTCCGCTTGGGCAGAAGCCGAAGTTCACATTCGGCAGGCCGTTTCAGCGCGGACAAATGAGTATGCCGTCGGATCTCTCGTTTGGGTGTTACTTAAGCAGAATAAAACTCAGGAAGCCTTTGATACGTCTGTTCAAATGTATCAGCATTTTGGAAATACGGCTTATAGTTTTGTCTCTGTGATTGGAGCGGGGATAGCAGAAGGTGCATGGGAAGAGATCCGACCCTTTGTGGAATATGCGAAACAAAATCGGATTCCAGCTGCTATGCAATGGCAAGCACAAACTTTAAAGGATGAAGTTCGCAGATTTGATGAAGCGACTCTCCCCACAGTTTTTAAGTTAAGGTGGGTTATTCCGGCGGCGACATTGAACAAAGCTGAGAGCAAAATAGTTGCTTTTCCGCTCCTCAAGACGAATGATCAAACGTTCACTTATACGGTACAGGGCGTAGTTGCTCAAGAAATTCTTCAGTCGAATCGCAACGGAACTCGAATCAAGCTTACTGGTTCCGGCGAAGACATTATTATTGAAGGGACACTTACATTGAATCAGACTCCCATGGGGGGAAGGCCCGGACGCAAGTTGTCGCAGATGCCGCTCAAACCAGAGTCGGGCTCCGATGTTGGTCCTTTCCGGTACCACAATGAAATATTTGACCCGCAGAACCCTGTCATTTCAAATCTCGCTAAAGCCGTAAGAAGAGAATCTGCTTATACTACTATTCAGGCAATTTTTGACTGGCGTGCCAAGGAAATGCCCTACGGTGCGCTACCTGCTGGTAAGGAAGATACGCTTTCACGCATCATGAAGTTTAAGACAGGTGTTTGTCATCATATTAGCCACATGGCTGTATGTTTGGCTCGTGCAAATGGTATCCCAGCATTTGTAGTTGGGACTCTTAGACTTCCAAATGAGGCGACTTTTTCGGGGCATACCGGCGCGCATGGGATCGTCTCAGTTAGGTTTCCAGGACAAGACTGGGTTTGCTTGGAACCACAGGATCCATACTCGCTGATCGGCTTTGCTGGTCGCCGTGATGTACGTTTTGCTTATCAAGGGGAGAAAGGCGGACCTGTTGATATTAATCTTCAAGGTACCCCCGTTGCCGGAAGTAGACTCTAATTTTATCTATTGGTGCGGTCAAGATATAAGGTGAGAGAACATGCTGGGATCAAAGGTGATTCTCCTTAGATTTTTGGTCTTCAGCACCGCGTTGATCATAAGCTGGTTTTTTATCACACAGCACATCGTGAATCTACAAACACAAGCGATGAATAAGAACCTGCTGTTGTTTGATTCAATGCTGAAAGCGGAAAGTCAGGGTCGAATTCGGGTTCTTTCGTCAACGATGAGAAGGAATGGATCCGAGTACGGCTCGAGCGATTACATTTGGATCAGGATTGATGCTTTCGCAAATGTCTCCAGTAGCCAAGACCTAGAAATCGTCAAGAAAGTTGTCAAGAAATTTAACGATGGGCAGACTTATCGTGCTTTACTACAGACCGAGTGTGATGTTCTTGAAATTGATCATGGTCAACTAATGACAATCGCTCCAGGTGATTCTCCTCCTGATGGTCAGGTTAGGATTTTGTTGAAGAGTTTAGTCGCTCCAATGACATTGCCTGAAATGTTTATGGAGGGCCCAAATTGGTTTGCCGCCGGCGGTCGGTTAGTTTGGGTGACTCGGCGAGTTAACACTCTCTAGATCGGCGAGCTCATATCCCGCGCTTCTGCCGCCTGCTCCATCCGAGCGAAGAATGGACTTCGCTAGGAGATCACTCAGATCCCGGGTGGCAGTTGCGTCGGAGCAGTCGAACAGCTTGGCGTACTTCTTGTTCGTCATCCGCCCCTCCCAGCCCATGAGCATGCGCGAAATCACTTCTCTCTGGCGGTCATTTAGCGGAATGTCTTTAAGTTGTTGCCAGAACCTTGTTCGCTCCATCGCTTGCCCCACGGCATGAACGGCAACATCGAGAGTTCTCGTCAGGATGTTCAGATACCAAGAGAGCCACTCGGTGTAATCCAGATTTCCTTTTTGCGTGGACTCTAAGATATCGTAGTAGTCATCTCGGTTTGCGTGAATTTGGCTTGCCAAGCTATAGGGGCGGTGGGTTTTTTGATCTGCTCGTGCCAACAGCAAATCCATAATGTTTCGACCAATCCGGCCATTGCCATCATCCATCGGGTGGATGCTTTCAAACCAGATGTGTGCGATTCCTGATTTGAGGATCGGACTTTCTTCATTTTTCTCTTCGACCCACTTCAAAAACGCGGTCATTTCAACAGGAACTCGTTTGGCTTCCGGTGCCTCGTAGTGGATGACTTCGCGGCCCTTTTTTTGCGAAGCGACGACCATTGGCCCTTTCGCGTCGTCACGCCAGTTCCCGGTAATGACGGGGCCATACGCGTTGCGACCAGTCGGGAAGAGAGCGGCATGCCAGTTGAAGATTCGCTCCGGTGTTAGTGGCAGATCATAGCGTTGCGCGGCGTCAATTGCCATTTCGACAAGTCCGTCAATGTAGTGATCTGGTGTGCTGGAAATCCCTCCTCGGTCTACCCCGAGACGACGCGCAACTGAGTTTCTGACTGTTTCCATGTCGAGTCGTTCGGCTTCAATTGCGCTGGATTTGACGAGCTCTTCGGAAAGGGCTTCAACCGCTTGTTCTTGAAGACCGTCAAAACCGATTGCCTCCAAGATTCCGAAAAGACGACCACGCTTTACGTTGACCATTTCGAGGTCCGAAAGCAGGGCAGGTGGATCGTACGAGTACGCCGGCCACTGACCAAGTTCGTGAATGTACTTCGGCATTGAGGCGATTATAGCACGTATTCGCCTCAAAAAGTGAGGCGAATACGGTGTATATTCGCCTCACTTATGTTCGGAATGAAGAGGTGCTTAATTCAATGCCATCGGCATGATGACGCAGAATCGGTCGTCGTCGGCTTCGATTGGCTTGAAGAGTGCCGGTCGCGCGGATTCGGTCATTTGGGCGACGACACTGTCGCACTTCATCGCGCTGATGGCGTCGAGGAGGTACTTGGCGTTAAACGCGATATCAATTTCGCCGTTATCGGTGATCGCGGGAATTTCTTCCTTTGCTTCGCCCTTTTCTTCGGAGCGAGCCGACATCACGACTTGGGCGTCTTGACCGGAGAATCGCACGCGGTTGGCGGAATCTCGGGCGAGAATCATTGTTCGGTTGAGATTCTCGATCAGCTCTTGGCGATCCATCTTCCAGGTTCGGGTGAACTCGGCAGGAACCACGCGCTCCCAGTTCGGATATTGACCAGCCAGAAGCTGCGAAATCACTCGCGCCGAACCAGCATCCGCGCTTAGGCGGGTGCCGTCGAATTCTAGAGTAAGAGTCGCATCGTCGGCGATCGGCAGATTGCGAATTGCCTTGATTGCCTTTTCTGGAACGACAGCATTAAGATCAGCAGATCCTAATCCATCCTTCTTCATTTTGAGAACAGCAAGGCGGTGGGTGTCGGTTGCGACCAGAGTCAAAACAGAGCCGTCGTAGTTGAACAGAACGCCGGTGAGAACCGGACGACCGCGATCATCGGCGACAGCATAAGCCACGCTCTCAACGGCATCGCGCAATTCGCCCATTTGTAGGGTCAGCGAGGACGATGCGGCGAATTCGGACGGAAGAGGGAAGTCTTCGGCGTCGTGAACCATGAGCTTCCATTCGGAAGCTCCGGCGATCATCGTGATTTCGCGATCAGAGGTTCGCTCGAATTTGATCTGCCCGTCCGGGAGACGCGCGACCAGGTCTTGTAAAACTTTGGCTTGAACGCATACTGCGCCGCCATCTTCAATTGCGGCGGCGATGGTGCGTTCCGCCCACATTTCTCCATCACACGCGGTGAGGAGCAATCCATTTTCCGATGCCATCAAGCGGATGGTTTGGAAAAGGGGTTGGGGCGAGCGGCTGCTGGCGACGGGAGCCACCAGTCCGATTGCTTCAATCAAGTCTTTACGAGAACATTCGAGCTTCACTATTTGCCTCTTCTTTACCCCGCGATGGGCAGGGTGTACTGGATACAGCCGCCTTCGGTTGTGGCCGAATTTGGCGTAACTCCGGCGGCGTAGAGCTTAAACAGAACGCTTTGGAACGAGCCGTCTTCGAATCGAGGAACAGGGCAAGTTTTAAGCGCGGCTACAGTCGCACGGAGGGTGCGCACATCGTGCGCAACATCTGGTTGTGTTTTGATCATTGCCTCGACCTCATCCATGAGCTCGGTTGGCAATTCTTCACCTACGTATAAATCAATGAGTTGATTTAGGATATTGGATTGCATTATTTATTGATTAGGGTTCCACCCAGTTTGTCACGTAAGGCTCTTCTGCCCCTGTAAAGTCGGGATTTCAGAGCGGGGACGGTGATTTTTAGAATCTCTGCCGCTTCCTTGGCGGAGATGTCCTCAAGGTCACAGAGCATGAGCGGCTCTCGGTACTCCGGTTGGAGTTCTGAGAGTGCTTGTTGCACCGTAATCTTGAGCGTCGTCTTTTCCTCAGGACTCCCGTATTGGGCATCTTGTGGAAGTTCTAACAACTTATGTTGACGCATGCGGTCGATACAAAGATTCCGGGTAATCCGGAAAAGCCATGTTCGGAATGCGCCATCGGCGCGGAGTTCGCTTGCGCGGCGCAGAACGCGGAGAAAAGTCTCGGCGGTTGCGTCTTCGGCATCGGACCGATTGCCGAGCATTCGGAAGGCGTAGCGGAAAATCCGCTCACCGTATAACTCGTAAAGGCCTCCGAGCGCGTTTGAATCTCCATTCGCCAACGCGTTCAGGTATTTCCTTTCGAGTAATGTTTCTTCCGTTGGCTCAATCGACATGCCGGTCTCAAAAATCGCCCAGTAGTTTTCCGGGCTAGGTGATTATATCCTGATCAGGCGGCTGGTTTCCCCGTTTCGGGCCGATTGTTTCACCATATGGTTATCGTGGGGGGATAATGCAATCAATCCCTCCTGACTCAGGAGGGATTGATGTGTGGAACTTGGCTTCGATTGTTTAGTCGTCGTTCCGGATTTTGAGTTCCCGTGCCGCCATGGTTGTGCCGGTGACTTGACCTTCTGCCTTGATGGTGTTGGAGCCGATGAGGGCGAAGAATTGGGTCTTCGACACGTTATCGTTGTTAGCGTCCTTGTACTCGGTGGAGCTGTTTGTGGTCACGCTGAGCGCAAGTCCGTTCGATCCCGCGAATCCTTCCCACGATGACAATGTCAATGTGAGAGTTCCGGCAGATGCATTGAGGTTCGAACCTGTTCCGTAAGCTTCGGCTTCAAGCCCTGGGCCTCCGTTGTGATTATCGTCTCTTGGGGATTCGTACTTTACTTTTCGGGCTGCAAGCGTGTTTAATCCGACGTTGTAGAGTCCTTCTGTTTCAATGAAGCTACCAATTTCTAATCCTGTGTAGAAATCAGTACTAGGGATGATCACGCCACTGTTCGCGCGGAAAACGGTTGAGCCGTTGGTGCTGATCGTTACCGTTCGGGTTGCAGGAATGAAACCACGCGTCCAAGCGGTTTCGAGTGTGATGGTGCCTGCTCCGGCGTTCTTCGCTGTCACAGTTCCAACCGCTTTGTCTTCGTCTTCGAGTTCACCGTTGGCTTTGATCTTGATCGCACTTGCGACGTATAGGGCTGTGGTCGGATCAAGGTATCCGCGTACTTCAACCGTTTTCGCATTCGCGAGCACAGGGTTTGGAGTCCCGTTAGAGTTAAAGATCGCAGTTGTGCTGGTATAGGAAACGTTAAGCGTTGCGCCCGAAAGTCGGGTCAAGGTGAACGTTCCAGCGGTTGTGTTGAGGTTTGAAACCACGCCCTTGATATCGTCATCCACGTGATTACCGCTGTCATTGATTCCGGTGCGATTGCCTTCTTTGAGAACGCAGGTCATCACTCCGCCTGCGGCAGTGAATGCGGCCAGGTCAAAGTCAATCGCAAAGTCGTCACCTGCGGCGAAGACTTTTGGAGTTGTCAAGTTGAAGGTAATTGTTTTGTCGGTCGAACCGCCCACAGCATCGCCGTTGACGGTGAACGTGGTGAAGTTCGTCGCGCCAGTGGCAAGGGACCTGACTTCGTTTTTCACGCGAATTCGGATCCGATTGATCGTTTTATCGGCGGGTAGGTTCACCTGGTTCAGGAACGAGTAAAGCGAAGTTCCGTTGTAAAGTCTTCTTGCGTTGACTTCCTTCCCAGCGGAGTCTTCAAAAATGGTCGTCGCGGAATCGTCAGTTGCAAGGGCCTCGACCTTCACAACGGTCATCCAAAGTTGATCAAACCCGTCGCGGTAGTTGTCGGTGAGGAAGACTCCAACTGGAACCGTTCCTGGGCCCGCGATCGGGCCACCTCCGCCACCTCCTCCACAACCGATGACGGTTGCAATAACGATTGCACAAACCAGAGAAATTAATGTACCGATTTTTTTCATGGTACTTTTATTATCGTACAATTACGAGCAAAGTGATTGCAATTGCAAGAAAAATTCTCACAATTTCGAGTTTTCAATTATTTGTGAAAGTTCGGGTCAATTTCCGCGTATAATAGAGATGTGAAGATTGCTCCAGAAAAGATCGTCGGTCCAGACCTGATGGACATTTACGCCAAGGTTGACGCCGGGACTCGGTTAAGTTTTGAAGATGGAGTTCGTTTGTACGAGACTCAGAATCTGACCGGAGTTGGATACATGGCGAACATGGTTCGGGAGCGACTCCACGGTGCGAAGACCTACTACGTCCGCAATCAGCACATCAACTACACGAATATTTGCAACAAGTTCTGTAAGTTCTGCAGCTTTTACGCCAAGAAGGGCGGACCGGCTCCATACGAAATGGACATGGCAGAGGTTGAGCGACGCCTAGATTGGCACAAGAATATCCCGATCACCGAAGTTCACATGGTCGGAGGGATCAACCCTCGCTTGCCTTATTCTTATTACATGGACTTGGTTTCGCTTGTCGCGAATTCTCGTCCTGAAGGCATTCACGTGAAGGCGTTTACTGCGGTGGAGATCGTGCAGATTGCCCAGATTGGCAAGGTGTCCATTGAGCAAGCGCTCAAGGATTTAATGGAGGCTGGACTTGATTCACTTCCTGGTGGCGGGATTGAGATCCTTAGCGAGCGCGTCCACGCGGAACTCTTCGGCAAAAAGCTCAACGGCGAAGAGTGGAAAGAGGTAGCTCGGACCGCGAGCAAGCTTGGTTTGAAGCAGTACGCTACCATGCTTTATGGTCACATCGAGACGATTGAAGAACGAGTGGATCACCTGGTGCAGTGCCGCGAGCTTCAGGACGAGACTCAGAATTTCCTTTGCATGACCCCGCTCAGCTTCCACCCGGAAGCAACCGAACTTGCCCATATCAAGGGTCCAACCGCCGATTGCGATCTTCGCAACATCGCCGTGTCTCGCCTGATGCTGGATAACTTTGAGCACATCAAGAGCTTCTGGATCATGAACACCGTTCCGGTGACCCAGATGGCCCTCTGGTACGGTGCTGATGACGCCGACGGATTGGTGCATGAATACGAGATCACCTACAACGACGGAGATTTCGGAAACAAGACCCAGGCGCTTACCCATGCAAACATGGTTCGGATGATCACGGAAGTCGGGCGGGTTCCGGTGGAGCGTGATTCTCTTTACAATGAGATCATACGAGAGGACGCTGAGCCAGTGAGCGAGCGAAAGCTCACGCAGATTGCGATGATTCGGTAGTCCGGGAGTACGGGTTGTGCGGGTTTATCGCCATTCCTTCTTTTCTTTAGTTCAACGCCACCCTCCAACCAACGGGTGATCAAACCGAATATCCTATGGATTGGAGCTTGATCACATGGCAGTTTGGCGAGGCGTTGTAGACACATTTCGGGATCGGATGGCGGTTCAGGGCGAGGCCGTAACCTTGCTGGAAGGCAACACGCCATTGATTCCTTGTCCTCGCCTGGCGGAATGGGCTTGCCCAGGGGCCTCGCTCTACGTCAAGTACGAGGGCCTCAATCCGACTGGATCGTTCAAGGATCGCGGCATGACGGCTGCGGTGACTCAAGCGCATCACGAAGGCGCGAAGACTCTTATCTGCGCATCCACTGGCAATACCGCCGCCAGTGCCGCAGCGTATGCAGCGCGGTGCGGGATGAAGTGCGTAGTTTTGATACCAGACGGCAAGGTCGCGATGGGGAAGTTAGCGGGGTCGCTGGCTTATGGTGCGGAAGTGATTCAAATTCATGGCTCGTTTGACGACGGATTGCGGATGGTGCGCGAAGTCGCCGAGCGAACTCCGATCGCGCTCGTGAATTCTGTCAACCCAGCCAGACTCGAAGGGCAGAAAACCGGTGCGTTCGAGATCAATCAAGCGCTCGGTAAAGTTCCGGATTGGATGTGCCTTCCGGTTGGTAATGCCGGCAATATCAGCGGGTATTGGATGGGCTTCACGCAAGACGTGGCGGAAGGGGTCGTTGATGGGTTGCCGAGGATTTTAGGTGCGCAAGCGGCGGGTTCGGCACCGATTGTTTTGGGCCGGGTCGTCGAGCATCCGGACACTATCGCGACCGCGATCAGGATCGGTAACCCAGCCAGATGGATGCAGGCAAAAGAAGCTCTTGCGGATTCAAATGGCCAGCTTTGGGCTGTCACTGATGACGAAATTTTGGAAGCGTACGGTGCGGTTTCGACGAAAGAGGGAATCTTCTGTGAGCCGAGTAGTGCCGCAGGACTCGCGGGACTGAGGAAGTCCTATCTGGCCGGAGAAATTCAAACGGAAGGACAAACGATTGTGACGATTTTAACAGGACACGGACTCAAGGACGCCGATACGGTGGTGAACCGGGCCAAGGCACCACTCAAGATCGAAGCGACCTTGGATGCGCTTATGGGGGTGATTGCGTGATTACGGTTACTCTTCCTGCAACCACCGCGAATCTCGGACCTGGTTTTGACTCAATTGGGTTGGCTCTGGATTTGCGCAATCGGTTCACGCTAAACCTCGGTGGCGATCCCGGCACAATTGAAGTTGAGACCATTGGAGAGGGTTCTAGCTGGCTCGCGAAAGATGAAACGAACCTTGTCGCTGCTACGATGGTCAACGAGACTTGGCCGGGCATGATGCCAACGGATCAGGGGATTCGGATTCGTTGTGAGAACAATATTCCGGCGGCATCTGGACTTGGATCGTCTTCAACTGCGGTTTTGGCGGGATTAATTTTTGCCAGTACATTGGCGGCAAGAGCGATTCACCGGGATGATGCCGATGCCGTGCTCAGCGCCGTGAAGGCTAAAGAAAACATGGATCGGGTGCTTAAGCGTTCCGTTAATTTAGAAGGGCACGGTGATAATGTTGCGCCAAGCTTGCTTGGTGGATTGCAGTTGGTCGTTTCGAATGGGGAAGTGATCGTGCGCCGGGTGGATTTCTTACCAATCAAGGTTGTAGTTTGTGTTCCAGATTTCAACTTTTTGACCAGCGTTGCCCGTGCTGCTTTGCCCGGGGAATACTCCCGCGCTGATGCTATCTTTAACATTGGGCACGCACTGATGGTGCTCGATGCGTTGCGTACGGGTGATAATGTCTTGCTCAAAAAAGCTCTAGCAGACAGAATTCATGAGCCATACCGAATGGACAAAATTCCCGGGGCATCGGCGGCAAAATCGGCGGCATTGGATGCGGGGGCCTTGGCTTGCTGTATGTCGGGAGCAGGACCGGGGATGCTTGGATTCGCTGAATCAGGGCACGACGAGATTGGAACTGCCATGATTGGAGCGTTTGCCGCCAACGGCTTGAAGGCACGTTATTGGGTTCTGGACGGAATCCAAAACGGCGTCGAAATTTTTGCACCGTAATCCTCGCCTTTAACCGGTTGACATACTAGAATTGCGTCTACGTGTTTGTGAACCATGCAAACACACAACATGGCACGTGCAACCCCAGAACCGGGGGTGCATTCGCACACATTTTTTGAGGAATCTGGTCGCCATCTTCGGACGGGCGATCCTGACTTTGATGACCCATCTTGGGTGCATCGCAAGGCAAAGCTTTTTGAATCGGGCGACTTTCCGGATAAGGGAGTTACGATTTCGCCAGAGCAACTCGTTGAACTTGCGGCGAACTTTAAGGCTCCGGCTCCAGTGCTGATTGAGCATGCATCGAACCCGTTGGAGCTTGGATTTTTGGTCGAAGTTCAAGTTGAGGGCAATGAGCTCTTTGGAAGGTTGGCGCTCAGCCAGGAAGCTAACGCTCTGATTGAGAAATCCGGAGCACGGGGTTTATCTATTGGGCTTAGTCCGGACATCACCGAGATCGAAGAAGTCAGCCTGGTCCGGAATCCCCGGGTCTCCGACGCGAGGCTGTTCTCAAATCCGAATGCGATTCTCGATCAGGAGCAGCCTGAGTTTCCAGACGTTTCAAAGTGGCTGAATCAAGGGCAGATCTTGCCTTGCCAGGTTCCGTACCTTCGGGCGATGATGGGTCTCCGTCAATCGGTGACCTTTGACGGTGAGTCCGTTCCAATTGCCAAGCTTTTGATAAAGATGATCGAACAACGTCCGCCGGTGGCGGTGACCGACGAGATCGTGCCCGACTTTTCTTTAACCCTAGATGCCTCGGCAAGCTTGCTATTGCCCGAGGAAGCTGCATTCTACAAACGCTATTTCCCAGGGGTCAGCCTCGCCGAAATCGCCCAACGACGCTTTGAATAGGATAAACAATGCCTGCATTAACTAAAAATTACGAATGTTTCGAACGACCAGGATTGGTCGTTTCATATCGCGTTTCAAACGTGAAAATTTTCAAGGGATCGCTGGTCGGTCTCAATGCCAGTGGACATCTTGTACCGATGCTCCATACGACCGCCGGACTCAGGTTTGTTGGGATTGCGAATGAACTCTGCGACAATACGGGTGGAACTGCCGGTCAGAAACTTGTCAATGTGACGAAGTCAGGGTCCTTTGTCTACACCCCCGTCACCGGATTTACGCCGACGGTTGCGGATCTGGGAAAGGAAGCATACGCGCAGACAGACAACGACGTTCAAGTCGCGACGGCTGGACTCACAACTCAATACAAGGTCGGCACCATCGTTGCTCTGGAGCAGTCCTCAACTGGCGTTTCCGGATTGCGCATCCGCATCGACAACTACACCGTTTAAGGAGATTTCAAAACACACATGGCATTAACACGATCTGATATTCCCGAACTAATGACGGCTGGACTCAAAACTGAGTTCGAGCTCGCGATGCGGGCCGAGCTTGACGGAAGCCCGATTCGCAATCTTGCAACAATCATCAACACAACTCTGCCAGTCCAGAACTATGGCTGGCTCAGCGCCTCGCCGCTGATGCGTGAGTTTGTGGATGAGCGGAGACCAACCGGGCTCAGCACGAGCAAAGTCTCGATTGAAGACAAGGTTTTCGAAGCCACGCTTGCGATTGAGCGCAAAGCGATTGAGGACGATCAGTACGACATGATTCGGCTCCGTGTCCGGGATCTTGCGAATCAGGTGAACTTGCACCAGCATCAAATGATCATTGAGACCCTAGTGTCAGGACTGTTTACAAATGGTTCCGATGGCGTGTCGTTCTTTGGGTCACACGTTGTCGCTGGGCAGGCGTTCGAAAATCTACTTGAGGATTCACTAAGCACGACTGGGTTGCAGACCGGGGTCTCACGCATGATGAGCGTGAACGATGAGCACGGAACTCCGCTCGGCATGCAACCAGATACCTTAGTCGTAGGTCCGCAGCAACTGTGGACCGCTCTAGAACTGGTGGAAAGCCCGGTGGTCGTGATCAAGGATTCCAGAAACTTCACGCCATTCGCGAACGCGATGCAAGGCAAGCTCAAGGTCGTAGTGAGCCCTTTCCTGCGGGGAATCAATGAATCAAACTGGTTCTTGCTGGACACGAGCCGCACGATGAAGGCGGTCATTTTGCAACAACGCAGCGACGTTCCTGTGGAATTTTCGGCACTTGACCAAAACAGTGGGGCAGAGGCGGCATTCATGCGAGATCGCTTTTACTATGGCGTCCGCGGGCGGTATAACACCGGTCTTGGATTGTGGCAATCCGCACTGGTTGGCGGAGTTTCGTAACCGATGCTGGCGGAATTCGTCCCGCTGGATGTCGGTCGGGAACTAGGACTTTTGGTTGGCGGCTTGATCACGGCAGCCTTCACCCTTGCCCGGCTAAGCATAAGTCAGCAGAGGAACCTAGTGGATCGCCTCATGAAGCACTATGATCAAACGATTGATCGTCAGGAAAAGTCGGCATTTGCCGTTGGGAAGTCTCTGGATGTTCTGACCGAGAGCGTCCAGGAAAATACACGCGTGATTCGGCAATCCATGGAATCGAAGGTGTTTCGCCAATGAGCATCAGCGTGAGTGCTGCCGAGGTGAAAGCCAAAGCGAGCATCTTGGTTTCGGATTTTGATCCCGAGGTTGCTGACTTGCTTACCCAGATGTTGCAGGTCGTTACGGAGGCTTTAAGCCCTAGCGCGCTATCGGACTCTGGCTTGACTTGGACGTTGCGGGTTGGAGCGATCGAGGTGATCGCCGGGGAGCTGATCGCTCAGGTATCGCGCCGGCCCGAACTCCAGCTCTCGGCTGAATTCGGCGACCTGAAAATCTACCCTCGCAAATCTGAGAACCCGAGCGATCCAAGCGGGCTGATTCAAAAGGGCTGGAAAAGGCTTCAGCCCTGGCTGAAGAAAGCTCCCGAGTTTCAACTGATGGGCAACATCTTGACGGCGAACAATCGCGGAACGCCCGGAGAAGATCAATGAGCGAACTCCGGCGCAGGTGGATCGGTTTCGTCGAGAGATTTGGTGAGCCGATCACGGTTGGCTCGACTAGTACGAAGACTTTTCCAAGTGTGCTTTCCTCAGCTCAAGCACGGATTTACGCGGAGAATGTGTCTGTGGACACAAGCCTCCGCCCGACCTTTCTGCTTGTGATTCGTGGGGACATTTCTGTGCCTTCCTTGGTGACCTGGAGAGGCGAAAGTTGGGACGTGCTTGCGAGCGTCCCACATTTTATCTTGGGGGTGCATATTGCGCACTCCTTGGGTGTTGCCCGTCCGGTTCCGTGACCTTAGGGCTTTAGCTTCATCGCCTTGCGTACGTCGTCCATGGTTTGGGCGGCGTATGCCCGGGCGGTATCTGCTCCTGCACTGAGGATGTCCATGATCGTGGCGTCATCCAGCTGAGCGCGTCTCTCCCGCATTGGACGTAGGAATTCGTTCACGCACTCGGTGAGCTCGGCTTTATTTTTGCTACAACCGCGTAGTCCTTCAACGTCTTCTTGCCACTGGGTTTGCCAGTCTGGCGAATACAGCTTGAGTAGCTGGCAAACCGCGCAACCTTCCGGGATCCCAGGATCAGTCATTTTGATCTTGGTTGGGGTGGTGAAGGCGAGCTTGATTTTCTTGGCGGTTTCGTCGGGTGATTCGCTCAAGTAAATGCAGTTGTCATAGCTCTTTGACATCTTGCGCATGTCTAGCCCGGGGAGCTTTGCACGGCTTTCATCCTCGGGGATCAGATCTTTGAATTCGGGGAAAACTTCTCCGTATAGCGCATTGAACGAACGTGCAACTTCGCGGGAGAGTTCCAGGTGTGGTGCTTGGTCTTTCCCAACCGGGACGCCATACGGACGATAGAGCAGGATATCCGCTGATTGTAACACCGGATAACCCAGCAACCCGTAGCTGACGATCCGATCCGCCGAGATTTCCGAGACCTTTTCCTTGTAGGTCGGAACGCGTTCAAGCTTGCCCACCCCAACCACCATACTCAGCAACAAGTGGAGTTCAGCGTGTTCCTTGACATCGCTCTGGATGAAGATGGCGCACTTTGCCGGGTCAAGTCCAGCGGCGACGAAGTCCTTAGCAATTTCAATCGCATTGCTCCCAATCGTTGCGCCGGGGTCATCGGCAGCGGTGGTGAGGGCGTGCCAATCCGCAACCATACAATACATTTCGTACTGGTCTTGCAGGTCAATCCAGTTGCGCAAGGCTCCCTCGTAATTTCCGAGGTGTAGTCGAGCATTCGTCGCCCGCATTCCGCTAAGAATTCGTTGTTTTGCCATGAGAAATTTTTAGAGAAGGAGTCGGACAATAAACTCGCGGAGCGGCATCAGAATCATTGAGATGATACTTCCACTCCCGACTGGAATCAAAACTAGTGCCAAAAAAACAAACTGGCCAATCGTGAGATTGAATTTAGTCCATTCATAACGGGATTTTTCAGGCAAGAATGTTCCTAGAATCCACATCCCGTCCAGTGGTCCGATTGGGATTAGGTTGAAGATAAACAAAGTGACATTGATCAGAACCGCAATCACTAAAAATTGGACAACCAACGGTCCGCCAACCCCAACCATCACCAAAAGTTTGAGAAGTATCGCGGCGAAAGTTGCGATCATGAGGTTGGAGAGTGGACCACCCGCAACCGCCCAAAAATGATCCCTTCGGGGATGCTTCATTTTTCTGGGATCCATCGGGACGGGTTTTCCCCATCCGATCCCGAATCCAGCGAAGGCGGTCATCACGATCAGGATGCTCCCTATCGGGTCCCAATGCTTCCAGGGAACCATCGTAACGCGACCATAAATCCCAGGCGTTGGATCGCCTGCGGCGTCAGCGAGGTAGGCGTGTGCATATTCGTGAACCGAAAGGCTCAGAAAGATGACCACTAGGATCATCATAATCGTCGTCGGGTCTTGTGGCATGAACTCGGTTATTCTACTCCCGTAGTGGCTTTCGCATTCTGACCACTAGGGCGCAATCGTCATCGTCTTGTACGACCAAGTCCTTGCGAGATTGAGCTGATCTGCGCTGTTTGGTCCTTCTGTCGCGATACCAGGGGGAACTACATTTTTCCCTCGAACCTTGTCCAGCATCTCGATAATCTGGATGTAGGTCCCGCGATTTCCGTAAAGCACACCTCCATCAACGGTGGAGAGAAATGTTCCTGGCCTAAATCCGGTAACCAAATTCGCCTTGACGAGCGCAGAATCGAGGGCCACTTTTGCGATTTCTTGTTTCGATTTTGTACCCAAGAACTTGGTTTTCCCTCTGTTTTCCAGAGCATTACTGAGGACATGTGGGCTGGTGATTTGCTCAAAATTGGATTGGCTTGCAAAGTTTCCGGTCGTCGGGAGGAGGAGGAAGTTGCGGAGCTCTTGTTCCCAAGCTTGATAGATCGAGGCTTGAACAGAGCCAGCCAAAGCCCAGCCGTCAAAGCCTTCCGCGATGGTTCCAATAGCCGCTTCTTCAAAATAACCTCCGAGGGTCGGCCACGAATCAAATCGCCTTGCAATTCCCCATGCCGCACGCTCAACATCGCTAACGCCGAGTTTCGGACTCGTTAAGAATCCGTTGAGGGATTCATTGCGGAATCCCCGGCCCCAAACCGGAGTGTCCCAATTTGGCCACCACGAGGCAGGCTTGTTGTTCCAGTTTGTGAGTAATCCTGAGCTTGGGTTCATTGCGTGGGGCATGGATTCTTGCGGAATCATGCCTTTCCACCGGGACGCAGGACTTGCGGGAAGAGGGAAGCGAGGATCAAAACCAGCTGCCCGGATTGGTACAACCCCAGCGTATCGGTACCCAAATTCTCCGTTCATCGAGGCATAGAAGGCGTTGAAGCTCATAGTCGCCTTCTGCATGCTTAGATCGGCTTCCGTAGCTGTCCTGGCTGTATAGAGTCCATAGATCGCCGCCATAGATTCCATCTCGCGCATCCAATATGCCCGTTGACGCGCGAATATCGTATTGGACTTCGTGTGCTCAGCTTCCACGATGCCGTAGCTCGTTTCTTGACGAGTACCCTTGATGGAACTCTCGCCCTTCACCATGACTTCGTAAGGAATCGCGGTGATTGCTTGCGGGTTTGCTCCATCCAGATCGGCGGCCTTGCCGTCGGTGGTCTTTCTCGAAGCATAAATATCCTCAACATCAGCGACTCCGCTCGTAACTCCCCAGGCTAGATTTGGTGTCGCCCCAACCAGAACGCCGGGAATTCCTGGGACGTTCATCCCGGTGACCTTCATCCCCGGAGCATCGATCGCAATTTCGTGTACGATACTTGGATTGGTGAAACCCATCTGCGGTGCGGAGAGTAACACTGGTTTCTTTGTCTTGCTGCGACTTGGTCCGATGACGATAGCGTAGCTACCCGATTTAAAGGGCGCACCAACGGCTTCTGCGACTCGAATCGAGTCCTCGCGTTGAGAGGTCCGAATCATGGGGAAAAGATCAAGCAATCCAAGCTTTGGCAGTAATCCGAGTTGTCGCACCGTGTCTTCCCGGGTGAAACTCGGTAGCTTAACAGGCGACTTGCGGCTGAGATCGTCCTTGTCCGAGATGGTTGGTACCGATGCCTTTTCATTCTGCCAAATGAGATCATCGAAGGTGTCGAGCGCTGAATCCTTTAGGTTCGGGCGACCTTTTAGGTATTCCAGAGCTGCCCAGTTGCGCAATTCCCCGGCCCCGCCGCGACCAAAGGTTTGCATGAGCTTGATTGTGATGGCTACGGAGTCAAGTTCGGTCCATGGGGCCGGTTCAAAGTCATTGGCCTTATAGGCCGCTGGTAGTTTGCCCGATTCGCGGAGGTTGGCAATCGTCGCATTGACCCCGCGAGCGTAACTCTTGAACCAAGCTTGGTGAGCTGGAGCCAATTTTTCGAACTGTTTTTGGAGTTCGGCATCGGTGTAGCTGTACTGCCGAACTTCTCGATCTGCGTTGGCGAAGGCTTTGCCAAAGATTGCCGCCATCTTGCCACGGGAGGCTAGACGAGATTGCTCCATCTGCCACAGGCGATCTTCGGCTACTGCCATTCCCGCGAAAAACATCGCGTCTTCGGCGGAGAATGCCTTGATCACCGGCACTCCGTATGCCTTTGTGTCCCGCAAAATGGAACCAGCATGTCGCCCGGATTCGCCGGGTGAGCCTGCTGGTTGAGAGAGAATCAAAAGACTGAGGGTAATCACCATGGCCATGCTGGTGGTTTACCCGGAAAACTAGGGAAGTATTCCGCCGCGACCACTACCGATAGATTTTTGACCGAAAACTTTATAAGCAATATAAATGCCCCCGCCGATGATGAGGATCGGAACGAGTAGCCCCAGAAGTCCATTAATAACCTTAATCACCATAAGACAGGCGACAATCGCCAAGATGACGTAAATTACGGTCTTCAGAGCATTATTCATATATTTTATCTTCCGGTTTAATTGACGCAAACTGGATGCGATTTGTACAAGAATACAACGAAAGCGGGACTTTAGTTGTGGTCCTAGGACCTTTTTCTGCTAGTTTGGCCGGATTAAAGCCAAAATAGAGAGGTGACCCGCATTCCCCAAACTAAGTACGCACCACCCAGCCCAACTGATTCAAGTCACCTTGCAATTGATGCTGGATTGGTTGAGCAGTGGCTAGTTGCCTTCTTGCGGACGGAAATTTTGGTCCAGCGCAAAATCTCGAAAGTTGTTTTGGGCCTTTCAGGTGGAGTGGATTCGGCTGTGATCGCATACCTTGCCGCGAAGGCCTTTGGTCCTGAAAATGTTCTGTCGATTCGGATGCCCTACAAGGTGAGTTCTCCCGAAAGTTTGTCCCACGCCCAACTCGTGATTGACGATCTGGGAATCCAAGAGATGACCATTCCGATCACCGGAATGGTGGATGGATATCTAGAGGCTTTGCCAGAGCCAGCAACGCCCCATCGGATCGGCAATATCTGCTCCCGGTCACGGATGATTGCGCTCTTTGATCAATCCATGCGGATTGGTGGTTTGCCTCTGGGAACCGGCAATAAAACTGAGCGTTTGTTGGGTTACTACACCTGGCACGGCGATGACGCGCCACCAGTTAATGCTCTCGGAGACCTCTATAAGACCCAAGTCTGGGCATTGGCTAAGCACATCGGCGTGCCGGGTGTGATTGTAAACAAGCCAGCCTCCGCTGATTTAATCGAAGGTCAAACCGACGAGAAAGACTTTGGCATTACGTATCCAGAGGCAGACCGGATTCTGGATGCCCTGATCCGAGGTCTCAGCATCGCCCAGCTAGTGGACGAGGGTTTTGATGAAACCAAGTTAAAGCTGGTCGAGAAAAGGCTCGAAGGCACTCACTGGAAGCGCAGAATTCCAACCGTCGCTATGATGAGCGACACTGCGATCGGTGAGTACTATTTGAGACCGGTGGATTATCGGTAAGGGTACAGACTTCAAAAAGAAATCTGGCAGAGCGAGAGGGATTCGAACCCTCGATACGTTGCCGTATACACACTTTCCAGGCGTGCTCCTTCGACCACTCGGACATCGCTCTGCATCCGAATCCTAATTATGGCGCATTTCGGCACTTTTCCGCAGGGAAAACTTTCGCAGTAATTGACTTTATGCCGGGATCGGGGTCTTCTTCCCAATCCGGACGTGCAGAAATCCGGATGCCTGATCTCCGGGAATCACCATCATCGTAGTGCCAAAAAAGTCCATCTCAAAGTCCGTGAGGATCGTCCGTGATTCCCAGCAGGCGTCCAAAAATTGTTCGCATACCGCTTGGCACATCGTTAATGAATCTGAAGAAAGATGGCTTGTGGTGAAATCCGGTAGCCCGATCTTGCGCAATCCGAATGATGCGATGCGGTGATCGCCGCTCGCCGGCAGGACCTCTAATCGGACATGAGCCTCACGCTTCTCAAGTGCGGCGTGCTGCCGAAGGTAGCTCTCGAATTCGGACTTTGAATACAGCTTTCTCTGGGTGACGTCGGCGATTGCGATTCCACCGCAGAGATCAGAGAGCGCGGCTGCCATGTGGGGTAGGAAAGTCAGATGACGATAATCCTCGGCAGGGCCATCAAGGACATAGCGGACAATGGCAACCTTGTGGCTATCTGACAAGGCACTAAGAGCCTCCGCCGAAAACGAAAAATTGTCCTCGGTTAAGTCGGGTCGGAACAGCAGACTACTTTTTTCACGTTCAGCGGTCGAAAGGTATAGCCGTATGTCGGTAAAAAGCAACCCTTCTCGGCTCCCGATAATTGTTCGTCCGCCCGGATTATAAGGGTTCTTTGCCACCATCCGGTCCATGAGAACCTCCTGACTGGGTAGATCTCCACCGGGAACGTACACCAGATAAACGGTTTCAAAGCGAATCTTGTCCCGTTTTTTGACGTACCGAATGATCAGATAGAGGGCAAGCATTACGCCGCCGAAGAGGATGGCGGGGAACATCAGAGTTCTTTTGGCTCCATGCCGTTCATAAAGCGCTCAACTAATCGGGACTCTTCATCGGATAGAAAGGTCATGCACATATGACAAAGTCCGGCTTCGTTGACGCCTTGCGCCCGGCATAGCATGCACTTTTGGATTCGGATCGCAACTTTGACCGCATAGCCCTGCTGAAGCGTAAACATCAACTGGTCGCGTGGTATGCCCTCCGAATTCCATCGTTCCATTGAGGCTCTATTTTACACGTGGATCAGCCGGATTTGGTCTAAGCAGCCATTACCGAACAATGAAAGAAAATCTCGCCAACCCACCCTGAATTCCGTTTCCGGAAGGCAACGTTGACCCCGAAATCTCTCCGTCCAGTTTTTGCAGGTTGTTCACCGCGCGGACGGAGTCCTTGACGCTGACAACATATGTTCCAGAACTCAGTGCTCGCTCAAAGGTTAGGGTCGCCGTGTTCAGCGCGCCGTTGTACGCAAACTTAAACGGGATTCGCTGACCAAGCCCGGTACCGTTGGATACGGAAAAATCGGATGCTAGGGTAGAAACTCCAGTGTGGAAGGTGACCTTGACCTCACTCACGGCCGCCTTTGAAACAGCACCAGCGCTTGGGATCGTCTCGACGATGGTTGGACCTCCGGGGGTAAATGCGGCTGCGGTAGTGGTGCCCTTCAGGATCCAGACATCCTCATCAAAAGTACAAGCGGTTGCCGGACCAGAGATGGGTAATACAAAGTTTTGCGTCGTTGCATTGTTAAAAACGGTCTTGGATTGCTTGACGCCGCCGACGGTTGGTCGAATATCGATTGGCATCGTGAACGTTCCGTAGGAAGAATTTTGGGTTTGACGCGTATTGACGAGTAAATAATTCTTGCCGTTGGATGTTACGCTTTGCCATCCCCACTCGTAAACCGGGATTCCATTTCCGTACACGGCCTTGTCAAAGAACCAATTCAAATCTTTGCCGTACACGTCTTCACAAACGGCGATAAAGTCATCAGTCGTTGCGGATTTAAACTCGAAGTCTTGCCGATATCTTGCGAGGATGGCAAAGAACGTCGTATCACCAACGATTCGGCGAAGCATGTGCAATGCCCAGGCTCCTTTTCGGTAGGAGTAACTACTACTGAAGATCCGGTTTGGATCTGAGATATCGTAACAATAAACAGCTTCAGCCGTATTGGTTGGCCGCCGATTGTTCATGGCGTTCTTGTAGGCGGTGAACGTTCCACCCGTCTTCTTTTCTAACCAGAGCACTTCGGAGTAAGTCGCGAAACCTTCGTTAAGCCAGATGTCTTTCCAAGTTCCACAAGTCACCATGTTTCCCCACCATTGGTGAGCGAGTTCGTGGGCGACAAGAGATTCGGTAAAGGCTCCCATCCCAGAAGCAGTCTGGTGCTCCATTCCACCACCAAAGTTAAACTGATAATGCCCGTACTTTTCGTTGATGAACGGATAGAGACCGTAGTAAGTCCCGAATGTTCCGAGCATGTTCACCGCTAAGTTCCAACCGTTTCGGTTGGCGGTGGTGTCGCTTTCTGGCCAAATCCAGTTTTGGACAGGCATGGTGCCGCCGGCGTAGTTGTAGTTAACGGTCCAGGTGTTGTAAGTCGTGACTGCTAATGACGCGAGGTAGGGAACCATTTGATAATTCGTTCGCCATCGGTGGCGGCGTTGTGAATTTGGAAGAGTGTCAATCCCTTGAAGCAGTCCATTAGACACAACCGTCAGCGCAGTGGGACAGGTGACATTGATATCAAATGTTGATTTATCGAAATTGTCGTCCTTATTCGGCCACCAAGTATAAGAGTACCAAGGCTCGCTTAAGGTATAGCAAAACGGAGCACCAGAGGTTCGGGTGCCAAAGTTGATCGACCCAAAAAACGCAGAAATCGCTGGGCCAGAGTAGGGAATCGTGAGATTGAAAATCTCGTCAACCGTGTAAGTACGATCAAAAATCGCGCGGCAAGTTGTAGGATCGTCTCGAACGATGGTGATCGGGCGCCCATCCAAGGTGACCGTACCAATCGTGAAGCTGTTGCTCAGACGAAAAGTGAACTCGTTCAAAGTAAGTGAAAGGCTTTTAACCCGGATGGTGTTGCTACCGCTAATCACGTTGCTCGGAGGAGCCATGGTCAGCTCAATGGTGTTATGCAAAACATCGGTCTCGGTGGGTTGCTCAAAGTTCACCGAAACTTTCGACGCCAAAACCTTCTCCGGGGTCCAACCCATCTCAAAAGCTCGTCGGAGCGACTGGTTATGTCCGCAGTTCTCGCTATGCTCGTGCTTGTCCGGCGCTGCAAGAACAGGAGAAATCATCCCCATCGTCAGGATCGCGCAAGCGATAGGGAAGGCAAAGGTTCGAAATTTCATAACACCCGGGTGAAGACTCCTAGAGTATACAAGTAAGTTCTCAAAAACCAAGGTCTGAATTTCAAAGAACCAGAGATTCCCGTAACAAACCTGTTCTATTCGCTGTTTTTCGCATCGACCGGAATCAGTTTCAGCAACGCAGAAGCGAGCGAGAATTCTGGATCCAGCGCGATTGCCTTGTTCAAGTTCTCCCGGGCGTCGTCAAACTGCTTCAGTTGCACCTGGGCACTCGCCACATAGTACAAGTATCGAACGCTCTCCGGGAAAAGGCTCAGCGCGAATTCTGCGTGGATCAAGGCGTCTTTTGGCTTGTTCTGCTGCAACAAAATCTGGGAGACTTCTGCCTCCGTCTCGCCCAATAGGACGCGATCAAGCTCGGTCAGTGCCTTCTTGTTTTTCAGAAGCAGGCTCGCCTGCAAAAACGATTTGAGAGCAGTATCTTTCTCATCTACCGCCCTCGAAATTTTCCCGATCGTCACATGGTGAATCGGCTCGCCGGGTTGATAGTCCCGGCACATCATCATCTTATCCCGTGCTGAAAGCAAAGCTTTTGACTCCACATCCGTCGGAATCTGCCCCTGTTCAAAGGCGACCAAAATGTCCTGGCTCTGCGCCCGGGCTTGCTTCAAAATATCCATCAATTGGGCATCATTCGTGATCAAGCCGCTCTTCTGGGGCGAGTTATTGCAGCCCAAAACCACCAGCAAGCAAACCAAAGGCGCGACCAGCTTAACCAACGACGATATTCACCAATTTCCCGGGCACAATAATCACCTTTCGGATCATGACGCCCTCCAAATATCCTTTGATTTTCTCGGTGGATTTTGCGAGTTCTTCCATTTCTTCTCGGGACGCTTGGGCGGAGACTTCGATCGTGTCACGGAGCTTTCCATTCACCTGCACCGCAATCGTGATCGAATCCTCCTCACAAAGGTCGGCATTGAAAGCCGGCCATTCTGCGTTGTAGCAGAAGCCTTCACGGCCCAAGCCCTCCCAAAGTTCGTCGCTACTATGCGGCGCCATCGGTGAGAGCATGATGGTCAGATACTCAGCGGCTTCGCTCAAAGCCAGTGTAAGAGCGCGGTCTTCCTTCCAGCCTTCGTCTTTCAGCACATCGCCTAGGTTGTTGGAATAGATCATAAGAGCAGACACCGCAGTATTGAAGCTAAATCCATTGATATCGGCCTCCACTTTCTTCAGGGTCTGGTGCGTCCAGCGGCGGACGTCCTTGCTGTTCTTTGTGATCGCGCTGGCGTCCAAAGAATCCATCTGATACCACCAGTCGCTCACAAATCCTTCTTGGATTTGGCTGACAATTTTGAAAATGCGGCTTAGGAAGCGCACCATGCCCTGCATTCCGTCGTTGCTCCACTGAATATCTGCCTCGAAGGTTGTAACAAACAACTCATAGAGCCGCAAAGCATCCGCGCCGTAGAGGCTGACGGCTTCATCCGGTGTGACGACGTTGCCTTTCGACTTGGACATTCGTGCCCATTTCCAGGTGAGGTCTTCTTGCGGCAGAGTCGCGGCTTCTTCGAACGAGCAAAGAATGCCATCCTCGCTGACGTCCAATGTCTCGCCTTCGCGCGGCTTGCGGTAGGGAGTATTGGCAAGAACTTGCCCCTGGTTTTGAAGTCTTGCGAAGGGTTCACGGACCGAAACTAAGCCTAAATCGTACAGAACTTTCGTCCAAAATCGGGCATAAAGCAGGTGCATGACCGCGTGTTCGGCGCCGCCGACGTAGCAATCCACCGGCATCCAGTACTTCACCTTTTCCGGATCAAAAGCGGCATCGTGGTTGTGAGGATCGCAGAAGCGCAGGAAGTACCACGACGAGCAAGCAAAGCCGCCCATTGTATCCGTCTCACGACGGCCGAGAGTTCCGTCTGAAGTTGTGACGTTTAGGAATTCAGGGATTCCAGCGAGTGGGGAAGAGCCATCCTGACCGGGTTCGTAATACTCGACGTTGGGCAAGAAAACCGGCAGCGCATCTTCGGCAACGGCTTCTTGGTTGCCGTCCTTGTCGTAAATGATCGGGATTGGACAGCCCCAGTACCGCTGGCGCGAAATCAGCCAGTCGCGTAAGCGGAAATTGACCTTCCTGGCCCCAATTTCGCAAGCCTCGACCCATTCCCCGAGCGAATTTTGCGCAATGGAGACCGACTGCCCGGTGTATTCTCCCGAGTTCACCAAGAATCCGTCTTTGGCCGCGAAGGGAAGTTCAATGTCTTCGGCGACAATGTCCAAAGCGGGCGAAATCACCGGCACAATCGGGATCCCGAACTTCTCAGCGAACTCAAAATCGCGTTCATCATGCGCAGGAACCGCCATGATCGCCCCGGTTCCGTAACCCATCAGCACATAATCCGCGACATAAATCGGCACATTTTGCCCGTTCGCCGGATTCACGGCGTAAGCCCCGGTGAAAACGCCCGTCTTCTCCCGATCAGCCGACATCCGGTTGATCTCGCTGAGCCCCTTTGACTGCTCCACATAAGCCCGGACAGCCGCAGCATCCGCAGGGGAAACTCCAGCCAGAATCTTATCCATCAAAGGATGCTCCGGTGCAAGGACGCAGAATGTCATGCCAAAGATCGTGTCAATACGGGTCGTGAAAACCTCAAATTCCAGCGGTTTTGACTTTACAACCAGGTCATCAGAGGCCGAAGCAGGCGCGGAAACCACCGACATCTTAAACTGAACCCCTTCGCTCCGCCCGATCCAATTGCGCTGCTGGTTCTTGATTCCTTCTGGCCAATCAATCGTGTCCAAATCATCAAGCAATTGCTGGGCGTAATCGGTGATTTTGAAGAACCACTGCGGAATCAGCTTCTTTTCGACCAAAGCCCCTGACCGCTCGGCGCGACCGCCGATGACTTCTTCGTCGGCAAGCACAGTCTTATCCACCGGATCCCAATTGACGGCGGCGAACTTCTGATAGGCAAGCCCGCGCTCGTACAGCTTCGTGAAAATCCACTGCGTCCACTTATAGTAAGAGGGTTCGCTGGAGTAAAAAGAGCGCGACCAGTCGTAGCCAATCCCGATCAAATCCATCTGCCGGCGATAGTTTTCGCCGTATTCCTCGATCATTTCGGCGGGATGGCGTTTGCGCTTAATTGCTTCGTTCTCGGCGGGCAGACCAAAGGCGTCGAATCCCATCGGATGCAGCACATTGAAGCCCTGCATGTACTTCATACGGCAAAGCACGTCGGTCGGAATGTAATTGCGGCAATGCCCAACGCTCAGCCCCGCCCCGCTGGGATAAGGAAAGAAATCAAGGCCATAAAATTTGGGGCGATCCAGATCCTCGCGGGTCTTAAAGAGGTCAATCTCCTTCCATCGCTCTTGCCATTTGGCTTCAAATTCTGCGGGTTCGTACCGGGATAACATTGCTCAGAGAGTTTATCCGGTTTTAGGCTGAGCCGGGAGCGCGGCATAAGTTGAACTGAGCGGAGGGCGAAAGCACCGGACCACTGAGAAGTCCCTCCTCTTGACGCGCAGTTCTTCCAGCGATTCAACAATGTGGTCGTCAAGGGGAGGGATTTAGGGTGTGGATTGGTTGCCTTTTTGTAGTCAAGCTAGCATCCCCACCCCTAGCCCCTCCCCTTAGCCACGAAGGCTGGCGATCCCGGAAGTTACGCAGGCTAAGAGGAGGGGGATCGGCATTTTGCTCTCACCGAAAATTTCCGATTCCCCAATAACTTTTTCCGGGAGACCAATAACTTTTCTGGGCTTTGTCCCGAAATCTTGCGCCTTTACGGCCAAAAAGTCAGAATTTAGTCTGAAAATCTCCTCTTTTCACTCCAGATTTTGCGTGTGTTGCCGAAAAATAATACTGTAAACAAAACCCCGGCGCAGTGCGAGGGGTGGGGCGAAAAGAAATGTCTAACTCTGACTTTATTCCAAAGGGCCAATCCCAGTTTGACAACTGGCTCACAACGTTCGTATCCCAATGCGAAGCCAATGCCGATGCGCTTGGGTTAGATACTAAGTCTCTCGAACAGATTGTCGAACAAGCTGAGATTTATCACGAATCAGTGCGACAATCCGTGAGCACTCGAATGATTTGGAAAGGCATCAACGCGCAGAAGGAAAAAGACCGCAAGGCAATGGAAGCCACCGTGCGCACTTATGCACGATTATGGAAGGCCGATCCCGCGATTCCTTCGCAAGTTGTTGGTGGGCTAGGGATTATCACAAACACCACTAGCGGGCCCGTGCAAACCGTGCGTAAGCTTACGATTCAGGGGCTATCTAACGGGACAAATGAGCTAACTTGGGACCGCTCGGGCAATGCTCCTGGCACAATTTTTGTCATCGAAAGTCGTTTTTCTGGATCCGACCAATGGGACTTTGTCGCCGCGGTGACGCGCACGAATTATCCTCATCAAGGTCAGATTCCTGGGCAGGAGCAGTATTACCGAATTCGAAGCACCAGAGCCGGAAAAACATCCGCGCCATGCCCATCCGTCCCCGTTTATGGGCGTCAACCAGGCGGATACGCGCAAAAAGCAAAGGCTGCGTAAAGGCACGTATCTGCGCGAGATTTCACTGAGCCGGCGCGGATGGATTTTGCGTGGCGGCGGACTTTGCGCGATAGAATTTGATCAGATCGGTGTCGGGGAATTCGGTGAATTCCGCCGCGTCGCAAAGCCCTCGCAGATGCCCTCGGTGGTACGTGCCGTGATTGATCACATGGTGCGCGATCTCGCCGATGGTCTGCATAAAAAAGGTCTCGCCGCGCGAATAGCTGGCGTAGGCGATGGGGTCGCAGATCTTAATGAGATCAACCCAGGCTTTGTTCATGCGATGGGATTCGGCAATGAAGTCGTCGCTGATCTCGGCTCCGGCGTCTTCTTCGCTGAGGCAGATGGTCATCCAGGATCGCTGGGCGTTGAGCGCGTGCTTGTAGATTTTCTTGGCCTTGGCGGGATCGGGCATGGTGTCGAGGATTTCTGCCCACTGAAGGTTTGCCCAAAGGTCGTATTCAAAAAGTTCAAGCAGATTCTCGCGCATTTGGCTAGTTTACTGGATGTGCGATGCCGCGCAATGCCTGCCTTGCGTAGAACTCGGTGTGGCAGAACGCAAGGCAAAGCCGAAGATCAGCAAGGACGACGTGGAAAAGCTTTCGCGGGGACAGGCAACAACCAGCCGGTCGGGAAGCCGCGCCACGCCCCACCGCCTGACCCAGAAGGAACGCATTCTCTTTGAATCCGCAAAAAAGCACGGCTTCCTGAAGATTCCTCTCACCGGCGCGCGGGTGAATGTGGAGAACATCTACCTGAAGTGGTGCGAGGCCTCGGGCGTGACCCCGGTGATCTTCCGCGCTGAGGACTAGACGCCTTCTTCGAAGTTCTTCAGCACGTCCAGATTCGCCATTTCGCGGAAGAAGTGAATGACGGCGTTGGAATCTTTCCTTGAGCGATTTTTGAGCGTGAGGGTGGCGGCTTTGTAGCTGTTGAGGGCCTTTGCGCCGGCTTTTTCTGCGCCGCTACGGCTTTGTCCGAGTTCCGAATCCATCGGAATTTTCTTCATGCGGGCGATCATTTTTTCGATGGCTTTGGTGCCGTCGCTGACCTTGAGATTGCCGGGGTCTTTGAGCTTGCCCTCGACCAGATCTCGGACGAGAATCGCGGTGTCGGCGTGGCGATAGGAATTGATGAAAAGATACATCGTGCCGCCGCCGGAGACGGAGATCTCAAAATCGTACAAGTGATTGATGAAATCTTTGGTGTGTTTGTTGAGGACGTTGATCTCGGTTTGGTAGGCTTTTGGCTTGCTTTTGATGAGACTCTTCGTGCGTTCGTTGGCGGCATTGGCGAGGGTGTAAAGGTCCTCGCGGATCTCGGCTTCGGTGACAGTTTCGTCTTGGCCTTTCGCTTTTTCGGCGTGGGCTAACCACGCGGCGATGGACATGGTGCCGATTTGCTCGGTCTTGAGGCCGTAATTGGGGTCCTCGGTTTGGGCGGTGACGAGGGTGAGGAGTAATCCGAGAGCAGTGAGGCTAGCCATTGTGACTATTTTGACGTAGCGCGGGGGATTGGGTTATGGGTCGTCCTGGGACCGTTCGCCACGCATCTCAGAGGATATTTGCAACTATCCGGTAAAAATTAGCGTCCAAGTCATGAAGTTAAGGAATTGTAAAACCAAGACTTCAGGTAGGAGACTACGCACATGCAATCTAATATTAAACGAAGGGGATTCACCCTTATTGAACTCTTGGTCGTCATCGCGATCATCGCGATTCTCGCGGCGATTCTGTTCCCCGTATTCGCGCAAGCACGAACGGCGGCTAAAAAGACGGCGTCAATCAGCAACCTTAAGCAGCAGGGAACAGCAATTATTCTGTACAACGAGAGCAATGACGATACCTATCCGCTGGGAACAATGGACGATGGTAGCCTCGCCGCTCCGACCCACTACGATGTCAGCTGGATCAAAATGGTTCAGCCGTTCGCGAAGAACGTTGATATGTTTGTTAGCCCAGGCGGAAAAAGCTCGCTCAGCAACAATGACAAGAGTCCGTCGAATCGCCCCGCAGATTCTGGTCCACTTGGAAATCGTGGCGGTGCTCGGGCGCAAGGCGGGCCAGTCGTTAGTTACGGCATGACCTTCCGATCGTACTATGCAGGGATTGATGGAAGCTGCGGAGTAGGAAGCACGAACTGTCGGTATCAAAACGAATACGATGGCAAGACGGCTTACTACGACGGAGTGGCAGGTGCCGCATCCGCAAGAACCGGTGCTGCAGACAGATGCTATGCAAATGCTGTTGGGGGAGGATTCCCTGAACCGAGTCTCACGTCAACTGCAATTGCTCGCCCTTCTGAACAAGTCGTGCTTATGGAATCTAGCTATTGGGATAACGGCGGTTGCTACGGCTTTGTCAGCTATCCTCGGCCACGATATAACTTCAAGCGCGAGCCTGGATTCTTCAATGACGGTGTACTCTTTGGCAAGCTTCCGATTGCCTTCTCGGACACGAGCGTGAAAGTCATTGATACTCAGCGACTGTACGAAATCACTGCTGGCCCAACCCCAACGACTGGATTCTACAAGTACTTCTATCCACACCAGTAAGGAAAACTTTATGCAAAAGAAACTCTTAATCATTTTGTCTTTCGCCCTCATTGGGGCGGCCTTGATCGGATGCGGTGAGAAAATTGACACCGATGTCAAAAGCGTCAATGCCGGGAAGGAAACAGACTCCTCGCCGGTGACTCCAAGAAATCGTGATGGCGACGGAGCGAAGTAACTTTTCTTCACGTTTGTCCGCGTAAGAAAGATCGGGGCGACCAATATTGGTCGCCCCGATCTCTTCTTTCCTTTCCGCTCTTTGGTCCGGGGATCTTCGGCTCTCTCCGGATTCAATGTTTAACGAGCGGTGTAGCCACCGTCGATGACGAGCTCGCTGCCGGTGACAAATTTAGACTCATCGCTGGCAAGGTAGAGCACTCCGTAGGCGATGTCGTCAGGCTCGCCGACGTGACCGACGGGATGCCTTTCATCCAGACCTTTTCGGACTTCGCTGACCTCGCCAAATTCGCTGGCGAAATTCTCCACGAGCGGTGTCCAGATAAATCCCGGATGCACGGAGTTAACCCTGATCTTTTCCTTGGCGTAAAGCAGGGCGTCGGTTTTTGACATTAGCGTCACGGCGCCCTTGCTTGCGTGATAGGGAGGGATGTCGGGGGCGCTGATCTTGCCGTAGATTGACGAAAGATTGATGATGCTTCCGGCACCTGCTTCACGCATGTGGGGAATGACATGCTTGGTGCAGAAGAACACACCGCGGACATTCACCGCCATCACTTGTTCCCACTCCTCAACGGTCAGCTGGTCGGTTGGCTTGTTTGCCCCTGCGATACCAGCATTGTTGACCAGCACATTGATCGGGCCGAACTGGGTTTTCACTTGACCGAAAACTTCCCGAACATTATCTTCATCAGATACATCGAGTCTCCAGAAATCGGCTTTACCGCCGAGCTTGGTGATTTCGTCGACTAAAGCTTTACCTTCCGCTTCCAAGACGTCGGTGACAGCAACGGCAGCGCCATGTTCTGCCAACCGGATCGCGCAGGCTTTTCCAATGCCGAGTGCTGCGCCGGTAACCAGCGCGACTTTTCCATTTACACGACCAGATTTCATTTTTTCTTCCTTGGCTTGGTTCCATACGACCTCGCCACTTTCATTGTATCCGAGTGCTTTGAAATGCCTCGTGATGCACTTGTCTACCCCATGAGCATTCTGGAGGAAATCACGAAAGTTGGTATGGGATGTCTCTCCTAGGATTTAGCTGATTGAATGGGAGATTGCGATTTTTGGTGAGGGTGAGCTCTGATCGGCGAAACCAAGAGGGGGCAACCTCTTTGGTCGCCCCCTCAGTAACACGATCTATAGAAACGATTAATCAACAACGACGATCTCGACATCCGGGACCATTCCGATTTCTGCGCCCTTCTTGAGGAGGAGCTTGATCGCTTCGACGCCTTCGTCCTTCATGTCAACGGTGCGCTCGTTGACGTACATTCCGACGAATTCGTCGCTTGTATCTGGATCCATTCCACGCGCGAACGAGAGGGCGTATTCCAAAGCTTCGGCTCGGTTATCGAGACCGGCTTGAATGGACTCTCGCATGCATCGGCTGACCTCGTTGACGGCGTCCTCGCCCATGTCCTTGCGAACCACGTTCACGCCGAGTGGCAAGGGAAGTCCGGTGAGTTCCTTCCACCACTTGCCCATGTTGGCAATTTCGACCATGCCGTCTTCCTTGTAGGTGAGCTGGCCTTCGTGGATGATGAGCCCGGCTTTGTACTTTCCGGCTTGGATGCTTGGGATGATTTGGTCGAAATCTACGACCTCATACTTAAGGGTGTCCTTGGTTCCGAACTTCTCGACCCACCAGATGTTGAGCTCAAGGAATGCGCTGGTGAGTTTTCCTGGGACTGCGATGACCGTATCTTGGAGCTCGGCGAGGGTCATTTCCTCTGCGCTGACAATCATAGGGCCGTAGTTATCGCCCCATGATCCGCCGTGGCGGAGAAGCGCGTACTTATCCGCGATGTAGGCAAAAGCGTGCACGCTGACGGCGCTGGATTCCAGCTTTCCGTCCATCGCCCATTCGTTGAGGGTCTGGATATCGCGGAGGATGTGCTCAAATTCGTAGTCGGATTTGACGTATCCCGAGGCTAACCCCCAGAACATAAACGCGTCATCGGAATCCGGAGAGTGGCCAAGTTGAATTTTCACCATTAATTGAAAGTATGACGCATTCGAGTCTGGGATGGCAAGGGAATCGCGAACTTTCAAGAAAAATTGAAATCTGGATTGGTAGGGCCTTTCCGATTTAGATTAAGTTACATTTGGGATCCGTGTTTCGAATTTACATGGGTCTACGCAAAGAATGGAAAACTAAACCTCTCCCGAAATAAGAACTTGATCGCACCCGAACTCGAGAAATCTTGGAAATCATTGGACATTTCTCCCGATCGTTCCAAAAAGACCATATAAAAATACGGGTTTTTGAGCGGATTGGTAAAAAAGTTCGCACTTTTTTATTTCCCTTATCTCAAATCGGAATTTCTATGTTAAGATAGTGAGACGACGGGCCTTGCTTGGATCATTTTTGGTCTTAATAGTCGAGAGAGGTCGTTCTTCCATTTGTGGAGAAAGGGAAAACATCATGAAAAACATTCTAGCCATCGCCTTCGTTGCTGTCGGTGCAGTTGCTCAAGCGCAAAACACTGGAGCTTTGCTTACGTCCAACGGATCTATTTATAACCTCGGCAGTTCCTCGCTAACCGCGACAGGAACCTTGCCAACAACCGCAACAGGAGCCAACCCAAGTAGCAACTTCATTGTGGGTAGCGGAACACTCCGAAACGCTTGGAGCGGTTTCTGGTACTACCGAATCAGTGGTGACACTCGTGAGCGTAATTTCCATTCTGCTACTAGCCGAACCTTGACCGGTACGAATGAAGTGAACTACGGGTTTACAAACTTGCAGTCCACCGCTGCAGTTCCAACAGCGACTGCGAATATGCAATACCAGCTTTTCGGTGCACTTGATGGTCAGAGCGCATACTTGTTCTCCAGGATGACCATTGCGAACTCAGGAGCAAGCGATCTCAACATCGACCTCTTCTGGGCTAATGACATGGACCTCGGTGGCTCATTCAGTGGCGACGTTGTTGCTCCACTCGAAGATGTTGCAGGCGTTCGAAAGACTTGGAACGTTTCCGACACAGGTTGGAACATGAAGTACAGCGGTTTCGGCGCAGCTGGTGCAGGCGTTGGTGGATTCTCTGCAATCAACGGTCAAATGACTGATACTAGCATTGACAACTTCATTCCTGACCTTAACGCTGGTGGTTTGGCTGCGGGTGACTACGCTCAAGTCATGCAATGGAGATTCACCATCGCTGCTGGTTCTTCCAAGACAGCTACTGGTGCAATCGCAATTGGTCGACCTGGCGCTAACATCACAGCTGTTCCAGAACCAGCAACCATGACGGTTCTCGGTCTCGGCCTTGCAGCGCTCGCACGACGACGAAAGAACGCGTAATTCTTTCGGATAGCGTATAGCTCTCCTTGAGAAGATCCCCACTACCTTCGGGTGGTGGGGATTTTTGCTATGCTCATGAATGATCATGAGCGTGTTGATACAGAAGATAGTCGAGACTCCGTTGGGAGAGATGGTGGCGGTGGTTCACCACGATGCTTTGGTCTTGCTTGAGTTCACGGATCGTATCAGGATGTCCGAGCAGATGTCAACGCTCTCCCGATGGTTGCCAGGCAATATACGAGAAGGGTCGCACCCGACTTTGCGTTTGCTTGAGCAAGAGCTATCGGCTTACTTCGCCCGGGAGCTCAAGCAATTCTCCGTCCCAATTTCGCTCCACGGCACTGAATTTCAAGTACAGGTCTGGAACGGATTGCTTTCGATTCCGTATGGATCAACACTTTCCTATGGCGATCTCGCCGACCGTGTCCATCGGCCCGACGCGCAGCGTGCAGTAGGGAAGGCGAATGGGGATAATCGGATCGCTATTTTGGTTCCGTGTCATCGGGTGGTGGCGAAGTCGGGTGTTTTGCAAGGATATGCCGGGGGATTAGACAGAAAACGCTCCTTGCTCGATTTAGAGCAAGGAGCGGTCGGATTGTTTGGGTAAGGGGGTTCGGATTGTTCGGATTGTTTGGATTGTTCGGATTGTTCGGATTGCTAATGTAACAGTCTGAGACTCCCCCGAACTTCCTATCTACCCGAACTACCCGAACTCCCCCAGACTCAGTTATTCGGTCGTGGAACTTCGACCCAGTTGGTGAATTTCGCACCTGTCATGGTGTTCCACTTTTCCTTTTGGACCGCTGTCAAAACGTCCCATGCCAAGTTAAACGCAGCTAACTTCTTGGCTTGCATTTCTGCAAAGGTTGGAGGCGTTGGCCGAGGGCCACCTTGTCCGCCACCGTTACCGCCAGAGCCTCCAGGTCCGCCTTGTCCGCCACCATTTCCACCAGGGCCACCAGGTCCGCCTTGACCGCCGCCACCAGGACCACCCTGTGGTCGAGGGAATGCGTTCTTGATGATCGTATCAAGTTCTTGCTTTTGAGCCGCCGTGAGAACAAGCTCTTGAGCTGACTTTCTATCCATGATGGACATCGGGGCATCGAACTGAAGTGCCAATTGGTTGAGGCGATTCATTTGATTTTCGTTGAGGATCTCGGCCAAAGGATTTGGTCCTTGTCCGCCATTGCCACCTGGACCGCCACCTTGAGGACCGCCTTGTCCGCCACCGTTACCGCCAGGTCCGCCTTGTCCACCAGGGCCGCCAGGGCCTCCGCCACCAGGGCCACCTTGACCGCCTTGTGGAGGTCTAAGAGCCGCAATGGAATCCTTCTGGGCTTGAGTCAAGTTAAGGTGAGCTTGG
>JBEIDH010000016.1:0-46528 GCA_040383535.1 Chthonomonas sp. | reverse complement strand
TTTTAACATGAAAAAATTAATTTTGGGTGCGATGGCACTCACAGCCGTTTCCGCTGCAAACGCGGTCATCCTCTATTCCAGCACCACGCAAACAGGTTCACGAGTTAATGCAAACAATGCAGGATTCTTTAGTGCTGCCGATTTAGGTAGCCAAACGCGAATCAATTTTGACGATGTCAACATTTCCACTGCGACGATGGCCGGAAATACCAGCTTGAAGCTCAACAGCGTCACCGTTGGAATTCGACGCGGTCAAGGCGCCCTTCAGAATGATGTCCGAGTTTATGCCGCAGCGATGAATGCAGACGGAACCGTCGCCGGTCCGGTTGTTCTTCTCGGCAACCAAGTCCTGGCGCAAAGAACTGCTGCTGGATTTGTAACCGAACTGGTTACAATCTCTGGACTCACACAAACCATCGCGATGCAATCGGGATTCATCAGTGGCGGCGGTTTCAGTTCGCTTATGATCGGAGTTCAATTGTCTGCAGATACAACTGCTGGCTCCTCAGGATGGAGGGTCACTTCTAATGGTCCAAACGCAGGCGGCTTCGCTAATGTGTACGAAACGGCTACTTTGACCAACAATCCTTACAGCTTTGGTCCAGCCCCTGCACCTCCAGCAACTTACTACCTGGAAGTGGACGCAACTCCAGTTCCTGAGCCAGGAACCATGGTCGCTATCGCAGCCGGTCTTGGAATGCTCGCTCGAAAGCGCAAGAAAGCCTAACGAGATTTGATTCTCTCACAGGAAAGCGGTTGGTTGCCTAGGCAATCAGCCGCTTTTTTTGTGCCCGAGCTTTCATCGGGCGATGGGAGGGGACCTTTCTTTGGGCTTCCCTCGCGTTTCCCGTCCATCTTGGAGGGGAGGGGGTTCTTTGCTGGACAGCAATTTTCAAAGAAACCCTGCTCCGGCGTTGAGGCTGGAGCAGGGTTTGGGATCGGCGATTTGGTGCTGGACTAGACCTTACTTGTCTTCTTTGAACTCGGCGTCGATGACGTCTCCGTCGTTCGCTCCGACTCCTGCTCCGACCTTTTCGCCTTCTGGCTCGCCGGCGGCTTCGCCTTCTGGGGCGGCGGCGGTGTTCTTGTAGAGCTCTTCGGCGATTCTGTGGCTTTCTGCTTCGAGTTCATTGAACGCCATTTGGATATCGTCCAGAACGTCGCTTGCCACGGCTTGGCGAAGGGCTCGCACCTTGTCTTCGACATTGCTTCGATCGGCCTCGCTGAATGTGCTGGCGTTCTCTCGCATTTGTCGCTCGATGTTATTGCAGAGGGCTTCGGACTTGTTTTTGAGTTCAACAAGCTCTTGGGCGAGTCGGTCGCTTTCGGCATTTGCCTCGGCTTCTGCCATCATGCGGTCGATTTCTTCTCGGCTGAGACTGCCCGATCCGGTGATGGTGATCTTTTGCTCGTTTCCGGTTCCCTTATCCTTCGCGCTGACCTGAACGATGCCGTTCGCGTCAATATCGAAGGTGACTTCGATCTGCGGAACTCGCGCCGGGGCGGCTGGAATTCCGGCCAGATGGAATCGGCCAAGAGATTTGTTGTCCTTTGCCAGCGGGCGCTCGCCTTGCAGAATGTGGATTTCCACTTCCGGTTGATTGTCCACGGCGGTGGTATAAACGCGGCTCTTCTTGGTTGGAATCGTGGTGTTGCGCTCGATGATCTTGTCGGCAATACCGCCTTGGGTTTCCACGCCGAGACTCAGCGGGGTGACGTCCAGAAGGAGGATGTCCTTGACTTCGCCGCCAAGAATTCCAGCCTGGATCGCGGCGCCGATGGCGACGGCTTCGTCAGGATTGACGCTTCGGTTCGGGGACTTGCCAATCATGGATTGCACAAGCTCGGCGACCATCGGAATCCGGGTGGATCCACCGACGAGCACGATTTCGTCAATGTCGCTGTTGCTTGCCTTTGCATCTTCCATCGCGATTTGCACTGGCTTCTTGACGCGCTCGATCAGGTCTGCACAAAGCTCTTCGAACTTGGCACGGGTGAGATTGACGTCAAGGTGCTTCGGTTGGTTGTCCACCGCCGTGATGTACGGAAGGTTGATATTTGTACTGACCTGGCTGCTGAGCTCGATCTTCGCCTTTTCGGCGGCCTCTCGGAGACGTTGCAGAGCGTCGGATTGCTTGGTGAGGTCGATTCCTTGATCCTTTTTGAACTCGCTGGAAAGGAACTCGACGATCTTTTGGTCGAAATCATCTCCACCTAAGTGGCTGTCGCCGGAAGTGGATCGAACTTCGAAAACGCCGTCGCCAACGTCCAAAATCGAGACGTCAAAAGTTCCGCCACCAAGGTCAAAAACCATGATGGTTTCATTGGCTTTCTTGTCCAGGCCGTAAGCAAGCGATGCTGCAGTTGGCTCGTTGATGATCCGGAGGACCTTGAGACCAGCGATTTCTCCGGCGTCTTTGGTCGCCTTTCGTTGGGAGTCGTTGAAGTATGCCGGAACGGTGATGACGGCTTGATCCACGGTCGTGCCAAGATAAGCCTCTGCATCGCCCTTGAGCTTTTGAAGGATCATTGCACTGATTTCTTCGGGCGTAAAGTCCTTCCCAGCCGCAGGAACATGGACAGCGACGCCGCCCTTTGAATCCTGCTTTACCTTGTACGGAACGCGATCAATTTCCTTGGCGATTTCGCTGAACTTGTGGCCCATGAATCGCTTGATGGATTGAATCGTGTTCTCGGGGTTAACCACCGATTGTCGCTTTGCGGTGACGCCGACGAGTCTTTCGCCATTGCTTTTGAATCCAACAACGCTCGGAAGCGTTCGTGTTCCTTCTGCAGTCGCGATGACGATCGGCTCTCCGCCTTCCATTACTGCCACGACCGAATTGGTCGTTCCTAAGTCAATTCCTACTGTTCGTCCCATAGTACTGTTATATTTTACCTCTGCCTGTCCTTAAAATCTAGGGCTTATGTCGCGAGCATTGTCAAGCAACTTGAGCCTTATACACTCACATAACGTATTTTCTTCTGGATTGGTTTCATTTTTCCAAAGAATTTTTCCGGAAATGTGATTTGAGTTTGTGCCATAACAATTTGCAACATGCACTATGATTTGCGCGTTGTCAATGGAACCGTCGTTTCCAGCTCTCAGCAGACGCCGATGGATATTGGGGTGATTGGGGGGAAGATTGTTGCTCTTGGGGATTTGGGGCAGGATTCGAGCGAGGAGACTTTGGACGCTCGGGATTTATATGTGTTGCCAGGGATTTTAGATACCCAGGTGCACTTCCGCGAACCGGGGCTGGAGCACAAAGAAGATCTGGAGTCGGGTACTCGCGCCGCAATTATGGGTGGCGTCACCACGATTTTCGAGATGCCGAATACTAATCCACTCACCATATCCACGGAAACATTGCAAGATAAGTTAGACCGCGCAAACGGCAGGGCTTGGTGCGACTACTCTTTCTTCGTTGGGGCGGCGACGGACAATATCGAAAGTTTAGGCGAGCTTGAAATGCTTCCCGGAACACCAGGAGTCAAGATTTTCATGGGGTCGAGTACCGGAACTTTGCTGGTCTCGGAAGATGAAGACCTAAGAAAGGTATTGCTGAATGGCGTTCGGCGCTGCCCGATCCACGCGGAAGACGAGCCACGGTTAAGGGAACGAAAGGCATTGGTTGAAGGCGGAGCGCATGTGCGGGAACACTTCGTTTGGCGCGATACCGAGTCTGCAGTGAAGGCAACAAACCGAATCCTCGCCCTCAGCGCAGAAACAAGGCGACCCGTACATATTCTCCACATCAGCACTGCGGAAGAACTTCCGATCTTGGAAAAAGCAAAGCGGGCGGGACTGAACACCACTTGCGAAGTCACGCCGCAACACCTCACCCTCAACGAGGAAGCATACGAATCACTAGGAACCTATGCCCAAATGAACCCACCCATCCGCACCGAGAGAGATCGGCAGGCACTCTGGCGAGCGGTTCAGGCGGGGCTTTTTGATGTCTTTGGGAGCGACCATGCCCCCCACACCAAGGACGAAAAAGCAAAGCCATATCCGCAATCTCCAAGCGGGATGCCTGGAGTTCAGACTCTGGTTCCAGTGCTCCTGACGGCAGTAGAGCAAGGCATGATCAGTATTGAGCGCTTTGTGGCGATGGCTTGCGAAAATCCCGCTTTGATCTATGGCGTCAAGGGTAAAGGATTCATTCGCGAGGGCTATGACGCGGACTTGGTGGTGGTAGATCGCCGATCCACGTACTCTATCCAGGACAAATGGCTACAAAGCAAGTGCGGCTGGAGTCCGTTCATGGGCTCAGAAGTCAACGGAATGCCGATTCATACGGTGCTTCGTGGCAACGTAGTGGTTCGGGATATGGAGTTGCAAGGTTCTCCGGGTGGTGCAATGGTCGGGTTTGATTGGAAATAATCTAGCTCATAAGGTAGAGTAAAAATGCTCGGGCCATCAAGTTCGCAGATGAAAGCGTATGCGGAAACTCTGCACCAGTTAACTTGATTTTTGAGCACTCCTCTGTTAAAGGAACATCGTTGGAATTTGGGCAGCCTTCGGGCAAGCGGATTTTGGTCTTGCGAGTGAAAAACTCCCACTGATCTCCTCTGCCCACTTTCCGACATTTTTAGAATTTATGAATCTCTGGAAAACCGAATACATATGGGAGGGAAATGTTGGTGTGCACTTGCACAACGGCAAGGTCATTGGCGTACTTCAGCCTGGGAAATACACTTTCTGGGGGAATGGTCACCTGATTGTTCGATACGACCAAAAAGCACAATTCGATTTTTTTGGTGGGCAAGAATGCACCACGAAAGACAGCGGATCAGTCAAAATTAGCCTTTTCCTCACGTACCAAATCGTGGATCCAATTGCCCTCTATCGAACATCTTCACAGGCTTACGGTGCGACCTATGCCCTACAAATTGCGGCGAAAGTCGGAATGAGGGACTGGGTTCTCGCAAGAACGCTGGATGAAGTGATGGATCAACGCGAAGAATTGGGAGATGCCTTGTTGCCTCTCTTAGTTGACCATTCTGAAAATAGCGGGGTCAAAGTACTCGGTGTTAGTGTCATGGAGTTTAACCTCGTCGGATCAATGCGAACCGCATATGCAAATCTTCTTGCTACCGAAATCGAAGGCAAAACTGCGCTGGCGAAAGCGCGAAATGAAGCGGCAACGATGCGAAGTTTGCTGAATACCGCCCGACTCGTTCGAGAGCATCCTGGGTTGCTAGAGCTGAGAGTTTTGGCCAGTGGCCAGAAGCCAAGGGTAAGTTTTGTTGTGAATTCCCGAAGCGACGAAGCAACGACAGATCTTGCGATTGACGCTGAAGACACCTAGTGGAAAGTGACCGTGCCCCACTGCTCGGGCTGATGCATGTCGATTACCCCCTGCGGAGACCAGACCCAGTTATCTTCCGGTGTATTCGGCACCTTGGTGATCTTGCCGTCTGCCGTCCTGATCTGCCACTGCACCCGGCTGAAGTTGATCTTCCAAGTGTCTCCAGGATTCGGCGGGCAAGGCATTCCGGCATTCTTTACGAAACAAGACCAAGGGAATGCGATCTCGACGCCCCAACCCCGATCCTCGGTAGATGGGTCGTTGATAGCGCCATCAACGTAAACCGCAACATTGGCATTCGTCTCCCAACTGTTATCGGCATCGCCCCCATCGCGATATGGTTTAGCCAAATACAAGTCCCAAGTCGTGCCAAACGCATTGACTTCAAACTCAAAGTAGCGCAAAGCATCACCGTCGGGGTCAATGAAGACTTCAAAGTCGTTATCTTGGAAGATCACACTATCGTGCTCGGTGAGGGTCGCCCAAACGCATGGCTCTTCCAGCCAAGCCCCGATGTAAAAGAAGTTATCATCCCATAGCATTTTCATGCTGGTTTGGTATTTGGGCTTCGGCTTTAGGTCCCCCTCGATGTCTGCAAAATCTTCCGACCACTCAGCAAGATTCCAAGCTGGATCATCGAGACGCCCGGTCAAGGCAACGGGAGATAAAGTTCGAGGACAATCGTAGGAGCGCATCTATTTTGCCGAATCGGTTAGAGGGGTCCAGTTCAGATAAGGTCCATTCGGCGTGTAATCGCCGTTCGCGAGGGCAATCGCGTCTACAGCAAGGCTTCCATCAATAGGCGCCGCGATACTCAGCGTGATGTCCGTCGCGATTGCGGTTAGGTCGGCAACGCCAACTTTCACCCACCCAAATCCTTCGCCGTACCAGCTTTGAGGAACGCCTTCTCCCGTGAATTCCTGGTCTAGAATTCCGATGCGAAGAGATTGCATGGCTGCTCGTGAACCCCGCATAGCGATCCAAATGGCGTGAGACCCAGAAACTTTTGGCGTAACGCGGTAGTTCGCCTGGAAAGTCGTTCCTGGGGTCGCAAGCCGATTCACGATCGACAATGCCCCGCCATTGGAGGCACCAGTGACAGAAATAGGCTCGCTCCAATTGTGATCCTTGGAGAGTTCGGCTTCGATCCAAATGTGTGGTCCAATGGTCTTGCGAAGACGATCCAACCTTGATCGCATCCCCTGGTAGGAAACCCCTGGCGCGGTGTTGAAATTGGAAGCGGCGACGCGGAAACTCGCCACTTCATCAATAAATGGCACCGCCTGTTCAGGAATCGCTTTGAGGAGAGTTGAGAATTCAGCCAAAGCTTCGTCGGCGCAAATTTCGGGAACAGGAACTTCGGGGCCAGTTACAACGACGGGCTTCTCGCCGATCGTGATCTCGACGTGATTCTTCGAAACTTTGCCCTTGATCACTTCCCCTTCCATGGTTGCAAACTTTGCGTCCTTAGGGGTTTTCAATCGGAATTTGACTTTACGCTCAGAAATGCGGCTCCAAATGACCGTCTGATCTCCGCCTTCACCTTTGATCCGGAAAGCTCTGAATTGAGTCCCGAAGTCCAGCCTATTGCCTGGCATTGGCGAGGGAACCCACCAGGTGTCAGTACCGATACGCATGGCAAGTGCGGGATTCAAAGCCGCTTCCGGGAACGGCTGCACTCGAGTCTTTCGACCGGAAAGATCGGCGAGATTCACATCCCCCTTCCGCATTGCGATCCACCGCAAATCATCTGGCGATTGCGGGGTAAAGAACCATCCTCGTACGCCCAGACTTGCGCTGTCTTGCATGATCTCGGCATAGCTCAGGAAACGATCATCGTTGTTTGGGACCCTAATATCCGTGGCAAGGAAGAGCCCTTTCTTAGGCCAGCGGCTAAGAGTGCTGGCAGCGCGGCTTGTTTGCTCAATCAGGTCCGAGAGCGTGTCCCCGTTGAGTTTGATCGCGACCCCGCTGAGTTGCGCAGTATTGCCTTCATAGGGCCCGTTCCATCCCTTCCAAGTCTGCATCACCGGCGCATTTGTTACGAGGCGAAGGCTTTCCGAGATATTGATCACACGGCGCCTGATCGCGGTCTGAAGCACGTTCTGAATATCCAGCCAGGCACTCGAAGTCCGAGAATCGCTCAGATAACTTCGGTTTTGGACGGGATCCCAGTAAAAAGGGATTCCGCGTTTCCCTGACCACAATGGCACGAGCCGGGCTATGGCGGCGATGTTCGGCAGATCGCTTGCTGGAATGGACCAAGCTTGTTCAATCCGGCGCTGGCTTCCATATTTTCCCCGAAGATAAGCTTCAAGCTCGTTTCTGAACCGCGCCGAGCTCGGAACGAATCGCACCCCAGCGTCAGGAAACTTCGCCAATGATCCAATCGGGTCAATGATCCCGCGCAGTCCCTGGAGCTCGCCCCCAAGTTTGAGTGACGCCATCAGTTGATCGCGGTGATCATCCAATCCCTCCCATGCATCCGGAATCCTGCCGTCTTGCATCAGCGGATAAACGAGGAGAACTTTCTCGTAGGTGTCCCTTGGCGTGATCAGCGTGTCGAATTTCCCTCCTGCCTGAGCAGAAATCTTGAAAATCTCGGGCTCAGTGCGATCCGGCCCGGCGAGTACAACCAATGCCTCGGTGCAACCCGGAATCACGGTGTTCAGCCGGTATGGTCCGGTGACGCCCTCGACCCGAAAAGACTCTGGCTCAACGTTGTAGCCGGTTGCCTTCGGCGTCATGCTGTTGATTTCCAGGAAGTAATTCGCCCCCGATTGCTGGAGAGCGTCCAAAGTCGGCGCCCAGGTTTGCCCTCCAACCGGCATTTCGATCAAAAGATCTTTGATCCCAGCCTTTGTCGCTTCTTCGATTTGCCCAGCCCCGCCCGAAATCCTAGCCCCAACCGGCGCATAGGGCAATCCGTCGCGTTGCATCATCCCGTTCGGAGAAATCCCCCATGTTGGCGATTGCGAAAGGAGCAGAGCGTAAAGTCCAAGTTGAAGCATAAAGTCCTGAAGAGGTTACCCCCGCAGGTTGACGGTTAACAGGAAAAGAAGGTTCAGTCGGGTACCCTAATCCCTGTGAATACGACGGTGTCTGTAGTCAACGACGCGCTGTGCGTCAACGTCCTGCGCGGGTTAGCGATCGATGCTGTAGAGCGGGCAAACTCCGGCCATCCAGGCATGCCTCTCGGAGCGGCGCCGATGGCATATACGCTATGGTCCAGGCACCTCAGGCACAACCCTAAAAACCCCAAGTGGTTCGACCGAGACCGTTTTATCTTGAGCGCTGGTCACGGTTCAATGCTTCTTTACGGCTTGTTGCACCTTACCGGGTACGACCTTTCGCTGGATGACCTCAAGAACTTCCGCCAGTGGAACAGCCGGACGCCCGGTCACCCCGAAAATCACCTCACACCAGGCGTGGAAATGGCGACAGGCCCGCTTGGACAAGGAATTTCGACCGCGGTAGGAATGGCGATCGCCGAAACTTTCCTCAGTGCCAAGTACGGCGCAGAAGTTGTGGATCACCACACGTTCGTCATTTGCTCCGATGGAGATTTGATGGAAGGCGTGGCGCAGGAAGCATGTGCGCTGGCGGGTCACCTTAAGCTCGGAAAGCTGATCTGTCTCTACGACGACAATCAAATCACCATCGACGGACGCACGAGCCTCTCGTTCACAGAGGACACATATTCCAAGTTCGTCGCGCTAGGCTGGGATGTTTGCAAGATCAACGGAATGGACGTCGAGGCAGTCGATGCGGCGATAACGGCAGCCAAAAAAGTCACCGATAAGCCCAGCCTGATCATGGCAAGGACCGTGATTGGGTTCGGATCACCCAACAAGGCAGATTCACAAAAATCCCACGGCGCCCCGCTAGGCGCAGAAGAACTCGCCCTCACCAAGGCGGCTCTTGGTTTGCCAGCCGAATCGTTCTGGGTTCCCGCCGAAGTCTACGATGCCTATGAGGCAACGCAAAAAGGCAACCATTCCGAAGCCGAATGGCAAACCAGATTCGATGCGTTTGTCACTGCAAACCCTGAGCTAGGCGCGGAATTCACGAATGCCCTCTCCGGAAATCCTATCTCCGACTGGACGCAGAATTTTGTCAACACCGATCAGCCCATCAGCACCCGCAACGCATCCGGAGCCGTCACGCAGGCGATTTGTGCGGCCTATCCGAACCTTCTGGGAGGCTGTGCCGACCTTACGCACAGCGTGATGACGGAAATAAAAGGCGGCGGAGTGTACGGACCAGACTCCCGATCGGGGCGAAACATCAATTACGGAGTGCGCGAGCATGCGATGGCGGCGGCGGTCAACGGGATCACGCTCCACGGCGGATGCAAGGCGTTTGGCGGGACATTCCTGATCTTCAGCGACTACTGCCGGCCGTCTATTCGCCTGGCGGCATTGATGGAATGCCCCAGCATCTTCGTCTTTAGTCACGATTCCATCGGGCTTGGCGAAGACGGACCGACCCACCAACCCGTCGAGCAATACATGGCTCTCCGCGCGATTCCGAATGTGAATTTTATGCGCCCCGCCGATGCCAGCGAAACGAGTGCGTGCTGGCAAATTGCGCTCGAATCCACCGAGACCCCGAGCATTCTAGCCACCAGTCGTCAAAATCTCCCCATCCTCAGCCCGACCCAAGTCACCGATCACCCTGCCCTGCGCGGCGGATACATTTTGGTGGACACGGATGAGCCGGATTTGATCCTTGTGGCGACCGGGTCGGAAGTTGCGCTAGCCGTGGAATCCGCTAAAGCCCTCAGCGAAGAAGGCATCAAGGCCCGAGTCGTCTCGCTTCCAAGCTGGTTCATTTTTGATCAGCAAGACGAAGATTATCAAGACGCCGTGCTGGACCCAGAGATCTTCACGGTCAGCATCGAAGCGGGCGTGACCCTTGGCTGGCAAAAATATAGCGACATCCAGATCGGTCTGGACCACTTCGGAGCCTCCGCGCCAGCCAATATCCTATTCAAGGAGTTTGGATTCAGCGTCGAGAACATTGTCGAGACGATCAAAGAGTTCGTCGAAGAATAAGCCGGGGGCAGCACCTTAGTTCCCCTCCTCTTAGCATGTTAGAATTTTGGTCTTTGCGGCTTTGGTCGCTAAGGGGAGGGGCTAGGGGTGGGGATTATTTGCGGCTTGGAAATTGCGCCTGCGTAGTCGAAAGCACGGAGCCGATCCCCAACCTAAATCCCTCCCCTTGCCAACGGCATGCTGAGATCAGGACCCATGCCGCGTGGTAAGAGGAGGGACTTTGATTTCCCAGGAATTTACGCGAACTGGTTGAGGAATCGCAGGTCGTTTTCGAGGAAGTTGCGGAGGTCGTCTACTCCCATTGCCATCATCGGGATGCGCTCAACGCCCAGGCCGAAGGCCCAGCCGGTGTACTTTTCGGTGTCGATGCCGTACTTTTTGAGGATATTGGGGTGGATCATTCCTGCTCCGCCCAGCTCCACCCATCGCCCGCCGAACAGCTTGGGGCTTGAAATTGCATAATCCACGCCCGGCTCCACAAATGGGAAGAAATCGGGGCGGAAACGGACCTTGACATCGTCGCCAAACATTGCACTGGCGAACGCATTGAGTGTCCCCTTCAATTGCGCCATGTTCACGCCCTCGTCGATCATGAAACAATCCACTTGGTGGAATGTGTGGGAGTGCGTGCGGTCTACTGCCTCGTTGCGATAGGTTCGCCCGACCGTGAAAATGCGTAGCGGCGGCTGGCGGGTTTCGAAAATATGCCCTTGCAAAGCCGTGCATTGCGTTCGCAAGACCAAATTGTCGTTGACATAAAACGTATCCTGCTCGTCCATGGCTGGATGATCTTCTGGATAGTTCAGCACCGAGAAGTTGTATTCGAACTTTTCTAGCTCTGGGGACTCGGCGTATTCGAATCCGAGACCGATGAAAACTTCCTTGATCCTATTGGTTGTCAGCTGGAGGATATGCTCTCGCCCGGCGGAAGATTTTCGCCCGGGGATGGTGATATCGATTCGCTCGGCCTCGAATTGGACGGCTCTTTCGGCGGCTTTAAGAGTTTTGTGCTGGGCTTGATAGGCTTCTTCGGCTCTGGCTTTTGCTTCGTTGACGGCTTTTCCGAATGCTGGGCGCTCTTCTTGCGGGATTTTTCCTAGCTGACCCATGAGGCCGGAGATCGCGCCCTTTTTGCCGAGGAATTTGCTCTCGGATTCCTTAAGCTCGGCGGTGGTTTTTGCTGCCTGGAACGCCTGGACGGCTTCCGATTCGATTTGGGAGATGATTTCTAGCGTTTCTGGCATGTCGGTTTATTCAGGTTGGCGTATATTGGGCGCGAATTTCAACCGGGGCAGGCGGTTCTGGGGGATTCCGGGAAGATTTGCCTGGATAAAAAGACCTGCTTTGGCAAAGTGGACCGGAAAATGGTTCAAAATGAAGGTGTGCCGATTCTTAATCTTGCTTCCTATACTGTCCTTGATCCTGGCCCAGAAACCACTGCGAGCCTGAATGGGAAGATTCGCGAGGTTTTGGCGGGGATTCCGGGAGCCGGTGAACCCACAATGTGGCGCCGCGTGACCGGCGAAGATGTTTTGGCGATCACGGAATTTGCGGATCAGGAAGCGATGTCGAATTTTGAGCGGCTTTTTGTGGTTTCGGATTTGTTTGAGGAGCTTCAAGCTTATTTGGAAGAATCTCCAGACGTGGACCGATTCTCCGTGATTCACAGGCAAGGCGCAGCGCCGTCGGAAGTTCCGGTCGGGGGATATGCGAGCACGAATTGGTACATCGCGGATGTGGGGCATGAGTCAGCGGAACTGGAAGAAGCGCAATATATTATCGAGTCGCTTTGGCAGATTTCGGGCTTTTTAGGGGCTTATGTGGGGAAAAGTCTCACGACTCCGGGGCGATTGGATTCGCTGGCATTTTGGGAAGATGGCGAAGCTGCTGAAAAGGCCATTCCGATCCGTGTGGATACCAATTTAAAGATGTATCGCCGGGTTTTGTGAGTTCCGGGGGTTCGGGTTGGGTTGGACTTGTTCGGATTGCTCGGATTGGTCTTGGTTGATAACTGAATAGGACCTATGAGACCGATTTGAACATGTAGTTGCAAACCACCCGATCAACCCGAACCATCCGAACTATCCCAACACGTTCCCCCAAAGACGATTCCCCCGCTTTCCGAGTAGAATCGGTTAATTCCCATGGCTGAATATAATCTTCTTTTGGAGCATTCTGCTGATTCCAGCTACCGAACTCTTGACGGATATCTCAAGAAAGGCGGCTATGCGGCGCTGAAAAAAGCGCTCGGGATGGAGCGACAAGCGATTGTGGACCAAGTGAAGGCGAGCGGTCTCCGTGGTCGAGGCGGGGCAGGATTCCCTACTTGGATTAAATGGAACGGATTGCCGAAGGACAAAAAAGAAGGCACCAAGCACTACATCGTTTGCAATGCTGACGAAGGCGAACCTGGCACCTTTAAGGACAAGCAGCTCATGGAGACCACTCCATTCCTGCTGATTGAAGGGATGACGCTCGCTGGTCTCGCGACTCAGGGCGATGCGGGATACATCTATATTCGGGGAGAATTTATTGACGCGGCGCGGTCCTTGCGGAATGCAATTGACGAGGCTTATGCGGCAGGCTACCTTGGAAAAAACATCCAAGGCTCGGGCAGAGACTTTGATCTTTATATCCACCTTGGTGCGGGCTCCTACGAGTGCGGTGAAGAATCCGCGCTCATGTCGAGTCTGATGGGCGAACGAGGAATGCCACGCTTGAAGTTCCCACACGCTCCACTTCCAACAGTTTCTGGACTCTGGGACAGCCCGACGTTGATCAATAACGTGGAGACTTACACATGCGCTCCGTTCATCATTGATCGGGGCGGAGAATGGTACGCCACGCTTGGAGCCGCTACAAAGAATTCTCGCGGAACAAAGATTTTCTCGGTAAGCGGGCACGTGAATAAGCCAGGCAACTATGAAATCGAATTTGGCACGACCTTGATGGAACTGCTCGAAATGAGCGGCGGAATGAAGGGTGGGAAGCTTAAGGCTTGCGTGCCAGGCGGTTCTTCGGTGCCAATCATCACGGCCGAATCCTGCGAAAAGGCGATCATCGGCTACGAAGAAATGGGCGATGTGAAGACAATGGTCGGATCGGGCGGGTGCATGTTCCTTAACGAACACACTTGCATTGTTCAGTTCATTTGGCGCACGGCTCAGTTCTATGCGATGGAATCTTGCGGTAAATGCACCCCTTGCCGAGAAGGAACCAAGTGGATGTTGCAGATCCTTGAGCGGATTGTTGAAGGCAACGGCCAAGAAGGAGATATGGACCTCCTGATGGAAATCACGACCCAGATTGATGGACGTAGTTTCTGCGGTCTTGGAGATGCGGCAGCCTGGCCCGTCGCTGCGGCGTTGCGCGTATTCCCTGAGGAATTCGAGTACTACATCAAGCACGGAAAGTCCATCGTAGAGCGCGGAATTCAGATGGTTCCAGCGTAAATAATCCACCTAACTTAGAATCGCAGGTTTGTACCAGTATTACGGACAATCGAAACATAATCCCCGAGTGAAGCAATCTGCTCATTCGGGTTTATTTTTCAACTCGGGTGATGGAATGCCCCCAAGATTTTACTTGAAGCAAAGTTTTTTTCAAAAAATTCGAACTTTGCCCTCTTTTCCGCACCAAATTTTGCGACCTCTGTTAAAATGGCGTTATGGAATTTTCTAATATTCGTTCCAAAAATCTAGGTAAGAGAGGATTTACCCTCATTGAGCTACTGGTGGTCATCGCGATTATCGCGATTTTGGCTGCTATCTTGTTCCCTGTCTTCGCGCAAGCCCGCGAAGCCGCCCGAAAAACCGTTGCGATTAGTAGCCACAAACAGTGGGCGCTTGGTCTAAACATGTACGGTGGAGATCACGATGACCTGTTTCCAACTGGATGCGGTATTGACGCTGGTGGGACCGTCTATTACGCATCTGCGATTATGACGCCTTGGAATTGGAGAACTCCTTCCTATCCAGAAGACCAGTACACCTGGATCAATGCTGGTCAGGCATACGTCAAGAATTACGAAACCACCACCATTAACGGTCAAATTCCTTGGAACGCGACCTGGAACGCACCACAAAATGGAAAGAAAGGAAACAACGTTTCTTTTAGTTTTAACGGACTGCTAACCAACTACCCAATTTCATCGGTCGCGGAGCCTTCAAAGCTCACGCTTTTCTGGCCAGGGAACATGAAAGAGGAGGTTCGGGGCGCTGCATTTACAAATCCTGTCATCAACTGCACTACGAGCGCGAACACTGTTCCTTGCAACTTTAATTCCGCACTTCAGCGAGGTTACGGGACGACCAGTTTCTATACTTACAACTGGCTTGCCGGCAGCGGCGTTGCAGAGACAAGTTGGGTCGTTGGCGGGGGTATGCCATTTGCGGCAACCGATGGGTCTGTTCGCTTCGTAAAGCTCAATTCATCTGGAAGAGCAACACCTGGCACAGCGGTCGAACGCGATTATCGCCACCCGACCCGAACCTTCGGTGGACCAGGAAGCGGTGTGGCACGAGAAAAGCCAGGCATGATGAAGACCTTCCACACGTGTACGAGCGGACAAGGAGTTGCTATGCTTAGCTTTTTCCGACCAGACATCACGTTCTCTTATGACTTTGGTGTGGGAGTACCGTGCAGAATCCAATGAGAAAGCTAATTGGACTCCTAATCATTTCTGCTTTAGGATGTATCGTGATGAGTGGTTGCCAGGGTGCATCCGAACCAGAGGGTCCACCACCTGGACCTCCGACCTCTCCTGAGGTGATTCCAGAAACTCCCGCAGGTGATGCAGGATCCCCGGCCCGAGAGGGTTCAAAGGGTGGCGGCGGAGAACGCACCAGCCGCTAATCTAAGAAAGTCCGCTCTACCATGGAGCGGATTTTTTTTATGCCGCTTTTTTGTCTTCAGGGCTTTGGTCGAAGCCCTGAAGACACTTTAATTCAAAGGCTCCTGCTTCCAGTGGTTTCGAGAAGAGGTAACCCTGACCATAGGTACACCAAAGCTGTTCGAGTTGATCCGCTTGCTCTTCGTACTCAATACCCTCGGCGACGATGGCAATCCCCAAAGTCTGAGCCAAGGTCACGACGGCCTGGACGATGGCGAGACCGGATTCTTTGGCGAGCATTTGATCCAGGAATGACTTATCAAGCTTTAGAATATCGATCGGAAGATCATGCAAGCAGGAGAGCGCCGAATGTCCGGTTCCAAAGTCATCCAAGCTTATTTTGATTCCTTGCTCTCGCAATCGGTTTAACGCAGTCCGAGCCTGTTCAACGTTGTGCATCACGCCAGTCTCGGTGATTTCCAGGTGAAGTGCCTCGGCGGGCATTCCATGACGATCCATCGTCTCAAGAACTCCCTCAACAAATCCCGGCTCATACAGCTGTTTTCGCGCAATATTGACACTTACGCTGTTCGGCATGGACGCGAAATCTGGCTGGGACATCCACTCCACAAACTGTCTGCATGCTTCATCCAGGACCCACTTGCCGACTTCAACGACTAAGTCGGATTCTTCTGCGATCGGCATGAATCGGATTGGACCAAGGAATCCCCTTGTTGGGTGATTCCATCGGACAAGGGCCTCACAGCTAGCAGGCTTTCGATCGTGCAGGTTAAGAATTGGCTGATAATGCAGCATGAGCTCTCCAGCATGAATCGCCTGCCGAAGCTCGATTTCGATACGCATCGATTCCTGGATCTTCTCATGCATTTCGATATTGAAGAAGACGAATTGACCTTTTCCCTTTGACTTCGCCTGATACATGGCGGTGTCAGCATCACGTAGGACATCGGAATGGGTCTCGTACTCGGTCAGATTAGTGACTATGCCCATGCTTGCGTTGATCGTGATGGAATGCCCGAGGATGGTATACGGTTCACTGATTGACTTAAGAATTCGGTCGGCAGCAACCGCTACATCCTCAGACTTTGAAAGACCTCGGAGAAGAATCACAAATTCGTCGCCCCCAATCCTGCCCGCGATGTCAAGCTCTTCACTCCTTGGGAGAGAATCACTTGCCCGGACAGACCCAAGGAGTCGCTCCGCGATCGCCTTAAGGAGTACATCCCCAGTTTCGTGACCCAGAGAGTCATTCACAACTTTGAATCGATCAGCATCGAGAAAAATCACCGCACACGAGTTTTTTTCTTCTCGGTGACACTCAAGGATCGCTTCGTCAATTGATTTCTGAATGCTAGCTCGATTTGGTAAACCAGTCAGAGAATCCGTCATCGCTAGATCTTTGAGTTCCTCTGTCAGCAATCTCCGTTCTGTCACATCTTGGAAAGACCCTCTCACCTTTACGGCGACACCACCCTCAAAAACGGCTTCTCCAATACTACGGACCCACCGCAACTTACCCTTTGCCGTTTGAATGGGTAGTTCAACATCCCATATTTTCGCTTCGGACATGGCGGCACAAACGAGTTCCCGGATGGAATTTTTCGCGTCGCCCACATAGAATTCAATCGCTTGGTCTAAGGTCGGGCAGTAATCCATTGGAACCTCATGAATCCTCTTGACTTCGCGCGACCATTGCACGGTGCTGGTACAAAGGTCAAGCTCCCAAGCGCCGACTCTTGCCAAGTCCGCCATATGTTCTAAGATCATTTCGTTCTTTCGGAACTCCTCTCGCGCCCGCACAATCTCTGTGATATCCTGGCAAGATCCGATGATTCCGACGACCTCGCCGTTTTCAATGATCGGGTTCCCAATAGTCCGGGTGTAAACCTTTTCACCCTTTGCGTTGATCAACGGAACTTCGATATCGTAAGGTTGCCGGTCTTCAATCGCCTTTTCCCAAGCAGCCTCAATCCGTTCGCGCGATGCTATAGGGTAGAAGGACCACGCCTCTTCCGGTGTAGGACTACTCCCCTCCGGTAAACCATGGATTCTACAGACTTCTTCGGACCACTCCGACCTCTCTGCGCCAATCCTGTACGACCAACAGCCAACCTTTGCAGCTCTTGCCATTTGCTCAAGCAAAAACTCGTTTCGCGCAAGCTCCTCCTTTGCTCTTACCAAATCGGTAATGTCGGATTCAATGCTAATGAATCCGGCAAGTTGCCCCGAATCATCCAGCAAAGGGTCAATGGAGAGGTCAAGCCAGTACTCCCTCCCGCATTTTGAAACGTTAAGAATCTTTGCATGCACCGATTCGCCATTTTCCAAAGCTTTGCGAATCTTCAAGACCGTTTCGGGGTTCGTCTTTTCAGATTGAAGGATTGCGCCGGGGACCTTACCTATAATTTCTTCTAGCTGGTACCCGCTTAAGTCACAAAACGCTCGATTGGCCCAGACAACCTTACGATCAACATCTGATACCACTACCGCGTTGGAGGTTTTCTCAATAACCGTAGCGAGCCTAGCCAAATCCCGATTTAGGACAACCATTCCCCCTTGCTGCCTAACCAGTGATCGGAGAGCAGGGACTAATGAAATCGCGATCACCGAGAAGATCGAAATGAGGCCGAGCAGAATGAACTGCCGCTGTGTCGCGTGGTTCCGACCATGAATTGTGCGATGCTCTTGATCCAGCTTCTTTTGGAGTTGGGCGGATTGGTTCAACAGTTCGTCGGAAAACTGAGCGAAAGATAAGGAAGCCTTGGCATCTGGATTTCGGTCCAAGGAAACTTCGGCTAGATCAAGGAGCCGAAAAACGTCTCCCGCCACACGCTGATACTCCGTGTCTATCGCCAGCCGAGAATCAATGGGTAGACCGGAAATGTGCTTTGTAACAAAAAGTAGGTTCTCTCGCACGGCCTTGATATCCGTACGGATCGAATTCTGTGTGAGCGCAATTTCTTGGGTATCAGCCTTACTTTCTGACATCGCGAGCAAGAGCAGGTTTTTTGAAATTCGCTGGATTTCGCCGTTTAAGCGACCGAATCGATCAGTCGTTTCTATGGCTCTGTTGATGGCCGTTCCCTCACTATTTTGCGACCAAATGGTTCCGGTTACCAAGCTCCCGGCGGCAGTGATTGCAAGGAGAGCCAAGACCGAAATGCGAACCACTTGGGCTCTTCCAAAAGGAATGACCATGGGTTGTTTTCTCGCATTCGGACCTTGTCCAATGAGTTCCTGCATTTTGTCGAGCCTTTATTTTAGCGTTAGCATAACCAAAAGAATATAATGATCTTATCGGCACGAATACCTCCATTTCTGAAGTAAATTTGGGAATCTTGTACTAAAAACCGCAACAACGATAAGCTCGCACGAGGAGTTATCGCGAACTCGACGGAGATTTATGGAAATCCACATCATCTGGCACCGCTCCCGGGCATATGACGAACTAGTGCAACTGAGGCATAAGTTGCTTCGAGAGCCGTTAGGGCTATCCTTTTCTCAGCAAGACCTAGAGGCTGAAGAGGAAGAGACCATCCTCGCCATTGACCGTGAACAGTCATGGATCGCTTGCGTTCACTTGAGACCAACAATGGGTGAGACAATCAAACTCCGTCAAATGTGCGTGCATCCTGAGTTCCAGGGACAAGGGCTTGGGGAATCACTGATCGAAGCCGCTGAGGAAGTCACTGGAGAGCTTGGTTTTTCTGAGATTGTCCTACACGCTCGGGAAACAGCGGTCGGGTTCTATGAGAAATGCGGATTCGCCGTTGATGGTGAGCCTTTTGAAGAAGTAGGACTCCCGCACCGATTGATGCGGAAGTCCTTGATTGAAGTCACTCGCTCGGTCAGCTATGAGACTTAGAAGTCAAAAAGCTCGCCGAGCAGGCTCTTCTTTTTCTTCTTCTTATAGTAGTCATCATCGTACTTGCGATAATCGTCGTTGTACTTCCGGTAGTCGTCGTCGTACTTTCGGTATTCCTCTGGTCGTTGCTGCACGGGTTGGCTTGGGATTGGCGGAGCATAACCTTGTGGAGCTTGCGGTGGCGCGGGGGGAGCCGGGGCCGGTGCGAACTCCTTTTCTGCACGCTCCAAGATCTTATCCAGCTCACCCCTGTCAAGCCAGACCCCTCGACAATCTGGGCAATAGTCGATTTCGACTCCCATTCTCTCTGCAATCACCAGCGACGATGCGCATCCTTGTGGACATTTCATTTGTTTATGTTTTCCTTATACTGACCCGCGAAGGGCTTCTAGTTTTGCCACACGATCTTGGATCGGTGGGTGGGTTGAAAAAAGCTTGGCTAGGAAACTGAGTCCCCCGCCGCCGCTAAGAGGGTTGACGATTGCCATATGGGCGGTGCTTTGGGACATGGAGTGACTAGGAACCATCTGTACGCCTCTCTCAAGCTTGAGGAGAGCATTCTGGAGTCCATCCACCCGTCCGGTAAGTTGCGCGGCCGTCTTATCAGCCTGAAACTCACGGACGCGACTCACCGCAAGCTGGATGATTGTCGCCGCCATCGGCCCGAATATCATCATCACGATGAGCATGAATGGATTGGGTGAATCCTCATCGCCACCACCGAACATCGCTGCGAACATCGCCATCTGCCCGATTGCCGAAATAGCCCCAGCCACGGTTGCAGCGACAGCACTCGTGAGCGTGTCCCGGTGCTTGATGTGTGCGATCTCATGGGCAATGACGCCCTCAAGCTCGTCCTTGTTCAGAAGTTGCATCAGGCCCTCGTTGACGGCAACGACTCCGTGCTTTGGACTTCGCCCAGTAGCGAAGGCGTTCGGTGAAGGATCTGGGACTACGAACAATCTCGGCATTGGGATGTTTGCCCTTTCCGAGAGACGACGCGTGGTTTGATATAGCCAAGGAGCCTGCTCTTCAGTTACCGGTTGAGCCCGAGTCATTTTCAGGACGAGCTTGTCACTGAAAAACCAACTTCCCAGGTTCATCAAGCCGCTGAACACACCCATCAAGATCAGACCCGTTTGGCCTCCGATCATAAATCCGAAGCCCATCAGGAGGGCTGTGAGGCCTGCGAGCAGAATTCCGGTTTTGAATAGACTTAACATTTTTTTATTTTGTATTCGATCTTAATTTTGCCGGGACGATCCCCGGACATAGAAAAGACCCTCATCATCCCCATTGACTCTTGTCAATAGCTTTGATGAAGGTCTTGTGATTTTGGAATTCAGCGGAGCAGTCTCCCGCTCGTCTTGACGCCAAATTCCCCTAACCTGATAGTTAGGCACTACTCCCCTTCGGGTTCTTTCTACAGATTAGTAACGAATCCCGGGTGAGTTTCGTTCCAAGTTTCTCCGTTGAACAGGAAAAACTAGATCAGCCAAACCGACCGGAGATGTAATCATCGGTTTTTTGCTCTGACGGAGCCGTAAAGATCTTGGTTGTTGGCGCGTACTCGATCAGCTCTCCCATCATGAAGAAGGCGGTGAAGTCGCTAGAGCGCTGCGCTTGCTGCATATTGTGGGTAACGATCGCGATGGTGTAAGTCTTCTTAAGTTCGGAGATAAGCTCCTCGATCTTCATGGTGGCGATCGGGTCAAGCGCGGAGCAAGGTTCGTCCATCAGGATGATATCCGGGTCAACCGCGAGCGTCCTGGCGATACAAAGCCGCTGTTGCTGACCTCCAGAGAGCGCATTCCCACTCGTGTTGAGTTTGTCTTTGACCTCATCCCAGAGGAATGAGTTAGTTAAACAACGTTCAACGATCTCGTCGAGAGCTGCTTTATTGCGGATTCCGTGGATCTTTGGACCGTAGGTGATGTTCTCGTAGATCGTCATCGGGAACGGATTTGGCTTTTGGAATACCATCCCGATTCGCTTCCGAAGAGCAACCGGATCAACGTCCGATTCATAAATATCCTGGTCTTCAAGCGAGATCCTACCGGTGATACGGCAAGTATCGATCAAGTCGTTCATCCGGTTCAGGCAGCGGAGGAACGTTGACTTTCCGCATCCAGAAGGTCCGATAAACGCCGTGACCTTATTTTCTAGGATGTCGACGTTAACTTTCTTGAGGGCCTGGAATGAACCATAAAACAGATCCACGTCTTTCGCGGACATTTTCACTTTTGTCGTCATGTCATTAGTAATCTGCGGGTTCACTGCGGCCTGCATATCCGGAATTATGGACGAAGTACATTAATAATTTGTTAACCTCTGATGCCTCTTTGACGCAGGGCGTGGTCGATTAGGGTTAGCGCGACCATTGCTTCCACCATCGGCACTGCTCTTGGTACGACGCATGGGTCATGACGTCCGCGTCCGGAAAGGGTTGTATTCTCGTGATCCGTAGTCACCGTCTGCTGTTCCATCATGATCGTGGCGGTTGGCTTGAAAGCAGCTCGGAGGAAAATAGGCATCCCGTTGCTAATCCCCCCTTGGATTCCTCCTGAGTTGTTCTTTTGGGTCGAAACTTGCTTATTCTCGTCAGCCTGATAGGGATCGTTGTGCTCGCTTCCTCGCATCGTTACTCCGCCAAATCCGGAGCCTGATTCGAACCCTTTACAAGCCGGGAGGCTCATCACAGCCTTTGCCAGATCGGCTTCGAGCTTATCAAAGACCGGTTCGCCCCAACCGGCTGGAACTCCTCGCACTACGCAGGAGACAATTCCGCCGACCGAATCCCGTTCTTTCCGAATCTCTTCGATTCTGGAGATCATTGCGGCGGCTAGGTTCAAATCCGGACACCGGACAGGGGTGGCGTCTACGTCATAACGTGATACCTTGCTTATATCAGCGATACACTCCAAGTCTTGAACCTGGCTCACCCAAGCTACGATCTCAATCCCGTAAGTAAGTTTGAGCCATTGTTCTGCTACAGAACCAGCGGCAACGCGACCGACGGTTTCTCGAGCACTTGAGCGCCCGCCTCCCTGCCATGCACGTAAACCGTACTTTTGATCATAGCCAAAGTCAGCGTGACTTGGGCGATACTTATCCTTCATCTCGCCGTAGTCTTTTGACCTAGCGTCCTCGTTCATCACCATCAGAGAGAGAGGCGTGCCGAGAATTATTCCTTCTTCATTTAGACCCGAAAGCACTGAAATCGTGTCAGATTCCTTGCGCTGAGTGACGAGATGGCTCTGGCCGGGACGGCGGCGATCCATTTGAAGTTGCAGAGCTTCTAAGTCTAACCGCCAGCCTGGCGGGCATCCATCTACAACCGCCCCAACACCGCCCCCGTGGCTTTCGCCCCAAGTTGTGACTCTAAAATTTCGCCCAAAAGTTGAACTCATAAATTAAGGTGTTCAGGTGGGGCTCACTCAAAGTATAAGACCCACCCCTAAACCTACTCCGTGGTTTGCCAAGTGATCAGCGGCAATTCAGTGGCGACCCGAACATCTTCATGATCCGGTACCACGCGGCAGATGTATCCGCGATGCCCTGGGATTTGGCAGCTCAGGTAAAGCTCATAGGTGTGCTTGTCCCCACTTTTGCCACTATGGATCATGTCCTCGACGTTATATTCTGTCAGCGACCGATTGCTTCCAACGGTTCCCCAAATCACTTGTACGCGCACCTCATCCGGGTTCAAATCACCCAGATTAACAATCGCCTTGATCGTGAATTGTTCCCCAACCTTCTTTAGCGCGTGACTCGAATCCTCGACCCCAACGATCTTGACTGAATTCCAGTTATCGCGGATCCGCTTTCTCCAACCGAGCGCGTCTTTTGCTCGCACAAGGTTGTTTTCTTGGAGTTCCCAATACTTGGTACTTGCTGGCATATAGAAGCGCGTGGTGTACTCGCGGAGCATTCTTGCCGTGCTAAACGCTGGCGCGAGATCCCGCATCGAGTTTCGCATCATGCCAACCCAGGCTTGTGGAATGCCGTTCTCATCTCTTGAATAGAACTTTGGCGCAATTTCTTGCTCAAGGATTTGATACAGGGCACGGGAATCATTCCAGTCTTGGCGGAAGTGATCGTTATCCTCACGATCGTCGCCAATTGCCCAGCCAGTTCCGGGAGCGTATCCTTCCGCCCACCATCCGTCCAAGATCGAGCAGTTGAGTCCTCCGTTTGGTACAACTTTCATCCCAGAAGTTCCCGATGCTTCCATTGGGCGTCGAGGATTGTTCAACCAAACATCCACCCCTTGAATCATATTCCGCGCGATCTCGATGTCGTAATCCTCAAGGAACACCATTCGCGGGCTTCCTCCTTCGTGACGGATGAAATTGGTAATGTCCTGGATTAATTTTTTCCCACCGTCGTCTTTAGGGTGTGACTTCCCTGCGAAAACGAACTGGATTGGACGATCCGTGTGATAAAGCATCGCTTTCAGCCGTTCCTTATCGCTGAAGAGCAGAAAGGCGCGCTTATAAGTAGCAAAGCGCCGGGCAAATCCGATGGTCAAAATTCGCGGATCTAAGATAGAACCCGCTGCAGCGATTTGGTCCTTACTGGCGTTCTTTCGCTGGAGATTTCGCATCGTTCGCTTTCGGGCGAATCTGACAAAGTCAGCGCGGCTAGATTCTCGAAGCTCCCACAAATCTTCTGCTGGGATTTCGCTGACTTGTTGCCATAGCTCTCGAGAGGACGGATCATCCCGCCAAGTTGGTCCAAGATGCCGATCCAGGAGCTCAGCCGTCCGTTGACCAAGCCAAGAACTCGTGTGCACTCCATTCGTCACCGCGTCAATGGGTACTTCTTGAACCGGAAATTCATCCCAGCGGTCCGCAAACATCTCACGGCTGACTTCAGCGTGGAGCTTACTTACGCCGTTAACATAGTTCGCGTTCTCCATGGCAAGGATCGCCATGTTAAAGGGTTCTTCCCGGACTTCTGGGTTCATGCGCCCGTACGTAAGGAAGTCCTCAAAGTCCAATCCGACTGACTCAATGTTCCGAGCCATGTACTGCTTCAGCAATTCGGGTCGGAAAACGTCAAATCCGGCTGGAACCGGCGTGTGCGTGGTAAAGACGTTCCCGGCAACGGAGACCTTTCGCGCGGTTCGCAGATCACAATTGTTCTGATCCATGAACTGGCGCAATCTTTCGATCGTAAGAAACGCCGCGTGGCCTTCGTTCATGTGGCAAACGCTTGGATGGATTCCCAGTAGCTTCAGCGCCTTCAATCCGCCGATCCCGAGCACCATTTCTTGGCGAATCCGCATGTGCTCGTCTCCTCCATAAAGTGTGTCCGTGATCCCCTGGTCTACCGCCTGGTTACTCAGGATATTGGAATCGAGTAAGTAAAGTTCGACCCGGCCGACCTGGGCTTTCCAAATCTGTACCGAAACCACGCGATCGGGAAACTCAACCGTTACCTTGAGTGGCTGATCATCCGCACCTCGTAAAAGAGTGATCGGATATCCATAAAAATCGTAGGTTTCGTAGTTCTCTTGCTGCCAACCGTCCTCGGTCAGCTGCTGACGGAAATATCCGCGCGAATAAAGCAATCCAACCCCGACTAATGGGATCCCAAGATCGCTTGCGGCCTTTAAGTGATCTCCCGCCAGGAGTCCAAGTCCCCCGGAATAGATTGGCAAACATTCGTTTAGGCCAAACTCCGCGCAGAAATAGGCAATCTTTGTTCGTTCTCGTTCACCAGCGAACTTTTTGTCGAACCAAGTTTCTGCCGCCATGTAGCGGTCGAGGTCTTCTAATGCCAGCTTTAGCTTGCCAAGGAATAAGTTATCGGATGCAAGACGACTCTGTCGCTCCGGAGTGAGTCGGCGCAGGAGCATGAGGGGGTTATGTTCTACTTGCTCCCACAGCTGAGGATCAACTTCCTGAAAAACCTGGCCTGCTTCTAGATTCCAGGTCCATCGAAAGTTCATCGCCAACTTGTGAAGGGATTCGAGATGTTCCGGTAGATCGGAGATCACCTCAAAAGACTGTGCATACTTCAGAGTTCGCATGGTGGACAGGGTTATTATTGCCCGTTTCCTAGTACTTTTCGTAGGGTAGAGCGGGGTTTTGGGCGGATTATGTGGAAATTCGGGCAAAGTTCGGCCCATTTGCGACTATCAGCGTCCAAATCCGGGCTTTCTGATCCGGTTTTTGGTCGAAGAATTCCGTCTTGTGGACTTTGGCCGTCGCAATTGCCTTTCAAAGTTTCATTTTCCCGATAGGTTTTGCGGCAATCCCGATTAGGAAAGTAGATTTCTTTACCCATGCGATGGCTTTTTGGGTCGGAAGTTCTATTTTTTGAACCGGGAAAATCGAAATCTGGGTCCAGAATACCGCGATCTCTTTTGGTTTCGAGATTTTCTGGGTCATTGGAGCGGCAAAACGGACCGGAAAAGTCGCAAGATTGGTCGCTTTGTGAGGAATTTCTTCTACCGGTTGAGTGCGGTTGGCTCCTTTGCTTTGCTAGGGATGTGAATCGGGGAAATTTGCGCTCCCTTTTCCAGAATTCATGCTTCAAAACGGCCGCGGACCTGAAATTTTGTGGCCATCCATTAAACGTTTCCTCGGGTACTCAACCACCCCTGACCCCTCCATCTTGGAGGGGGACTTCCTTCCGGTCCCCCTCTCTTTCGCACTTAACATTTTTGTGATGTTTCGCTCTGGTTGCGAAGGAGAGGGGTTAGGGGTGAGGTCGAATAGGGACAATATCGCCGCAGACGCAACGGCAAATCGCTAGAAGAGGACCGCCCCCTAAATCCCCCTCCTTGACCACGAAATCCTTCTGGCACATAAACGCATGCGGGTCAAAGAGGGGGACTTTTTCGAGAGCGGGATCGTGGGCACTCAGGCCAAAAGAAAGAAATCCCGCCTCAATGAAGAACGACGGGACTCTGTGGAGAGGGAGAAATTTTTCCTTAAACTTCGTAGCGCTTTGGACCGCCCGCACCACCTGGTCCGGCTCCGTCGCTGATTCGCTTGACGAACGTCACAAGCTCAATCGGGTTGAATGGCTTGGTCAGGTACATGTCCGCGCCGTAGTGATAGCCTTCAAAAACGTCCTTATCTTGCGCCTTCGCGGTCAACATGATCACGGGGAGGTTCTCAAATTCAGGATCTTTGCGGAGATTCTTGAGAACCTCAAATCCGTCCATGTACGGCATCATGACGTCCAGCACGACGAGGCTTGGCTTTTCGGCTTTGATCTTTTCAAGGCCTTCCTTACCGTCGTAGGCTGTTACAACCTGATAGCCATTCTTCTCCAGATTGATCTGGATAAGGCGCACAATATGCCGCTCGTCGTCACAAACTAAAATCTTCTGGGCCATTCGGGGTCACCACGTATCGAACACAAGAGATGCTACCCCATGCGGGATCAGATTTTTTGTGGTCGCGTCACATATTGTACGTCGTTTTTTCAAACCAGAAACGTTCGTTTAAGGTAAACCGTCGGAATCTGCACCATGGAAGAAACCAAAGCCCCCGAAATTGCCGAACAGAAAGTGGTTCCCTGGAAATTTACGCCCCTGCTTTACTTCATGCAGGCCATTCCGGTTGCTCTGATCCAAGAAGTTTCGACGATCATCTACAAATCCATGGGGGTCGAGAACTCTCAGATCACTTTTTGGACAAGTTTGATCGCGCTTCCATGGTCTTTGCAGTTCCTTTTGGGACCATTCGTTGACTTTAATGGATCCAAGCGAAAATGGATTGGGCTGGGACAATTGGCGGTGGCATTGGGCTTGGTTGGCTATGCCCTTGCCCTGCAGCTTCCGAACTTTTTACACATTTCCCTGGGGATTTTCTTTATCACCGGGATATTTTCGGCGATGTGCAATATCGCTACCGACGGTTTTTATATCCTGGCGCTCACTAAGGAAAAACAAGCCGCCTATATTGGGCTCAATTCGACGTTCTACCGGCTCGGGCGGCTGTTCTGCACAGGGATTTTGGTGACGATTGCGGGAAGAATGATGACGATTCCACCGCTAGAAGTCAGCGTTCCAGAAGGATATACGATCAAAGTGGCCCGCGAGGAGAAAATCCCCGACCAAGAAAAGCCAAAAGTGATCGAGAGCGAGGATTCCGCTTACAAATTCTTCGTGATTGACAACGCTCTGACGACTGAGTTCGCAGGCAAGCGCTGGAAGATTGAACCCAAAGTTGATTTACCAATTGGAACTCTGGGCGTTGCGATCGATGAGCGCGGTTTGGTGAAAGCCACCAAGTTCGGCGGACAAGTTGTTGAGGCAGGTTATATCCAGGCGTCCGGTCCGAATGTAACGATGCTGACCAAGCCAACATTTACGGTCTCGGGTGGTGGAACGAGCATGAATCCTGCGCTCGCTTGGGGCCTGATTGTGGGTCTCACGGTAGCAATTTATGGGCTTGGGCGATTCATCTTGACCTTTACCCTTCCCCGCCCGGTACTGGACGTGGATCGTGGGTTCAAATGGGAATCGATTCGGCAAAACTTGTTGCAGACTTTGGTGATTATCGGAGCCTTCTTGGCCGGGGTCATCGCGGCTGGGAACGTGCTGAAGTTTATCGGAACTGGGCTTGCCGCCACGATTGGAAATGCGGAGTCACCGAACAAGGTTTTGAAGGAAATCGCGACGTGGAGATTGGCACCTGAGGTCATGCAGGCAGAACTCATGTGGTTTATCGGTTGCGTTGTACTCTGTGTTGGGCTGGTTATTGCCGGAAAAGGTTTGCTCAAAGACACCGAGATGGAGACTTCTTTCAAAGCGTTTTTGGGGCAATCGGGGATCATGGCGATTTTGGCCTTTATGCTCTTTTACCGGTTTCCTGAAGCGATGGTCGGACGGATTTCCAACCTCTTCTATCTTGATCCAACAACAAAGGGTGGGCTGGGAATGAGCGCAGAACAAGTCGGGATCGTAAGCGGAACAATGGGCGTCATCGGAATTGTGCTTGGCGGCATTGCTGGGGGACTAACATTGAGCAGGCTAGGACTGCGTAAAGCCTTCTGGCCCCTTGCGCTGGCGATGCACGTGCCGAACTTCCTTTACCTATGGGCTTTCTATAATAAGCCAATCATTCCGCTGGGCGCCGGGTTCAACGAAGTGATTTTCTCACCCATTTCGATCATCGTCTTTGTCGACCAGTTCGGCTATGGGTACGGATTTGCGGCGTATATGGTGTACTTAATGTGGGTTGCGCAACGCGGACGATTCCAGACATCACACTATGCGATCGGCACAGGACTTGGCGCGCTCTTCATCGCGGCGGCGGGGATTCTTTCAGGGCAAATTCAGAAAAATTATGGCTTTGATGGAGTCTATTGGACAGTGGTCGCGCTCGCGATACCAGGGCTTCTGGTCCTCAAGGCAATTCCACTAGACGAACATGAAGGACGCAACATTAAGGTTGAAGAAATCGGCGATTGAGACACTTTGCGAACGCGCCGTTGAGGACAGGGTCTTCCCAGGTTGTGGATTCGCGGTGGGGAATGACGATCATTTTTGGACTGGTGGAGTTGGGCGGCTTTCATGGGCTGGAGGATCGGAACTCGCTTCTGCGGAGACAATTTACGATCTTGCAAGTTTAACGAAGGTTCTTGATACGACCGTCCGAGTTCATCAAGCCTGCGCTGCTGGGGTTCTCTCCATAGGAACATGTGTCGCGGAAATTCTGCCTGGGTTTGGTGGCGAGGGTCGGAATTCCGTGACGATTGAAGATTTATTGCGCCATCGCTCCGGCCTTCCTGCCCACGTGGAGTACTGGAAAATGGGAATTCCTCCACCTGGAGCTATGGCGAAAGTTTTGAGTGAACCCTTTGTGTACGCTCCTCGATCACAGTCAGTTTATTCTTGCGTAGGGTTCATTGTTTTGATGGAGGCCTTGCGGGCTCTTAAGCTGGCGCCGGATGCGAGCAAGTACGTGCATCCGTGGGGACTTGGACTCTCTCTGGGTCCTGTACCCGCAGCCGCGCCGACTGAAGGCGTGAGGGGAATTGTTCACGACGAAAATTGCCGTTTCTTTGGCGGCTTCGCCGGGAATGCAGGACTGTTTGGGTCCGCTATCACCGTCGGAAAATTTGCGAAGCTTTTTCTCCAGCAACTCCCCGAATGGCGGGATTGGATCAAACCGGACGACGGACTTTCTACCCGAGCACTGGGATGGGATACGAAGAGTGAGTCGGGTTCCAGCGCGGGATCGTTGTTTGGTCCATATTCCTTTGGGCATACAGGCTTTACCGGAACCAGTCTCTGGTTTGATCCTGATCGAAAGATTTTTGCTACGCTCCTGAGCAACCGAGTGCATCCAAGTCGCACGAACACAAAACTCCTTGATTTCCGGCCGGTGTTTGCGGACGCGGCCAGTGAGTTTCTTGCTTCTAACGGATATTAAAATACTTCGCGCCAGGATGATGGACGACGATTGCGCTGGTGGATTGTTCGGGCACGAGCATGAATTCCTCGCTAAGCTCAATCCCGATCTTCTCAGGGTTTAGAAGATCAAAGAGTTGCTTTTGGTCATCCAAATTTGGACATGCTGGGTAGCCAAAGGAGTACCTGGCGCCTTGGTACTTCAGACCAAAAAGAGCCCTTAACTCTTCTGGGTCGTGGTGCCCAAACCCAAGTTCATTTCGCATCATCTTATGCCAATACTCTGCCAAAGCTTCTGCCAGCTCCACGCCCATCCCGTGGACAAAAAGGTAGTCCTGGAACTCACCCCGTTCAAACAAGCTGCGCTCGTACTCGCTGACTTCTGAACCTGCCGTAACGATTTGGAACCCAACCACGTCTGGCTTGCCCGCTTCAACCGGGAGGAAAAAATCTGACAAACACTGGCGACGCAAATCTCGCTGCCGTGGGAAATTGAATCGAGTGCGCTCTGTTTTGGCGTCTTCTTCAAAAACAATGAGGTCGTTGCCCTGGCTATTGCACCAAAAGTATCCCCAGGCAACTCGGGGAGAAAACACCCTCGCTAGTTCCCTTTTCAGCCTTTCGTAAATTGGCACAGCATCGCGCTCTAATTGCTCTTGGAATTCGGCATTATTGAGATCCGCTGGTTTCTTAAATTGCCATTGGCCACGCCACAAGGCGGTGGTGTTTATAAATTTGTAAAGCTCAAAGATGTCGAACTTATCCCGATACTTGACGCCATAGAACGGTAGCTCAGGAATGATATCCGCTGACTCAACATCGGACTTCGTTCCATCAAATGTGTAGAGTTCCGGAGCCCGATCTGGCAGGCGGTGGCTTGTCACTCTCCTGGGTCTTTCTGAGATTTCTTCTTCGATTTCCCCTGATTGTGTTGAGAATCCTGGATCTCCAATCTTTTCCATCAAAGCAAGACCTTCGAAGGCGTCCTTTGCGTAGAAAACCTTTCCATGGTAAATATCGGATAAATCCTCTTCCACGTAGCCGCGAGTAAGGGCAGCACCGCCAAGGATCACCGGAATATGGCTCAGATCCCTTTGGTTCATTTCCTCCAGATTTTCTCGCATGATCACGGTGCTTTTCACCAAAAGCCCGCTCATCCCAATCGCTTGGCAATTGTGTTCTCGGCACTTGTCTAAGATGTTGTTGATCGGCTGCTTAATGCCAATGTTTACGACCCGGTAACCGTTATTACTGAGGATGATATCCACCAGGTTTTTGCCAATATCGTGGACATCCCCAGCTACGGTTGCAAGTAGGATACTGCCCTTTTCGGATCCCTCTACCTTTTCCATTTTTGGTTCAAGATAGCGTACAGCAGCTTTCATGACTTCTGCACTCTGGAGAACAAATGGAAGTTGCATCTTTCCCGATCCAAAGAGCTCTCCAACGGTTTTCATTCCGTCAAGGAGGACATTGTTGATCAACTCAAGTGGCGTATTCGATACTAAACCTTCCTCAAGATGGCGCTCTAAGTTCTTTTTGATCCCATCAATGATGTGCTTTTTGAGCACGTCCTCGGCGGACATTCCAGCGAAGGGATCCAAAGATTCATCTACCGCCCTCACATTTTCGAACCGCCGCATCAACTCGATGAGGGGATCGTAAGTGCACACCAATTCTTTGGGATCGTTATTCATTCAGGCTAGGTTCAATTATGACGCGTGGGGATATTTATTACAGGGAACAGGACAAACGCGATCACCCTCATCCAAGATAAAATACGGAAGATGAAGGTCACGCAAGTTTCCATTGGGCAGACACAGGCCAGCAAGGCGGCTGGTCGGCCGGTTCTGACCCCCGAACTTCTGGCCGCAACCGGAGCGAGATACAGCCGAAACAACGAAGGGCTAGACTCAATCCTTGCCAAAATTGATCCCGAGAACCCCGATAAGTCCGTAGATGGCATCTTCAGGATGATTGACTACGGTCACCAATCCATTGCCGACATGGCTCCGGTGGCGATGTTCCTAGACGGAATTTCACTTTGGACGGCATATCTGGTTTGGGCACAGTGCCCGACCGCAGGAGGTCAGGAATCTAGCACTAGGTACCTTAAAATGACGGCAGCTGATCTTGTTGCACCTGAAGTCCTCGGAATTCCTCTGGAACAACGTGGAGCTTGGCGGGACCACCTTCATCAAAGTTTAGAGGCATACGAAACGCTGATTGCGGCTTGGTCGAGACTTGGCGAAAGCGATCCTAGCATCACCAGGATCCCAAAGTCTTTGAGCGAAGACCCCAGTGAAAAGGCGCAAAAACAATTCGCGCGTATGCTCCGAAACTTTGCCTTCGACAGAGCGCGATACTTCCTTCCGGTGGCTCTAAAAACGAACATGATGATGATCATGTCAGCACGGGGCTGGGTCCAACTTTGCCAGTACTTGCTTTCTCATCCGCTTCCCGAGTGCAATCAACTGGGCGAGATGATTGCCCAAGAACTCAATCTCTCAGCCCCGAGGCTTCTGCGGCATGCTGTTAGCCAGAAAACCACAGAAGCAGGTTTGCTGGATGAGCAAAATCATACGAAAAATCTGCTTTCTAAACTACCGGTGACCGAGGGCATTGCGAGTGACCAAGCCCACCTTGAGGTCTATCTTCCCTCTTTCACCACCGAAGAGGACCTTACGCAAGACTTGCAACATCATGCCCATCGCTATGCCTATTTTGGCGAGACGATCAAGCGGACAAGTGTCCGATTTGGTTGGGATTCTGTGGCATTTGCAGAGATTCGTGACCTAAATCGCCATCGGACCGGGACAAAGTTTTGCCCGCCGATACCAATAGGCTTCTACTCAGCAGAAGACGAAGCTCCACAGAACTCCGATCTGCAGGCGCTTATCGTAAATCTGGCGAATCTAGGAAATGCCTCGAACCAAGAGGCCCGGGTTGCGCTTGGAAAAGATGATTCCAGCTACGTTTATTGGATGCTTTTGGGCGCGCAACTCCCGTTCGAGCACCTCACCACCGCGGACAAATACCTCTACGAAGCAGAGTTACGAACCGGACTCGGTGCCCATTACCGCTACGCCAAGCACGTACGAGAAAGCCTCGTACTTTGGTACAAGGCTTTCCCGAAGACCAGAGGGCTCGTGCAAGAAGGGTTAGCCGAGCCGGAATAGATCCGCTGCCAATATCCTCGCATTTGTACGAGATTAGTGCTCGAAGTAAGGGGTTACTTCTTACTCAATCGGTATATTTACTTATTCCGACTTGAACAGGAAATTGCCTCTATGAAAGCCCAACTCATTTCCTCGACACTGCTCTCTGCCTCAATGATGGTGAATGTAGCTTCAGCCCAGACGATGTATTCTTTCCCAACCGGGAGGGGTGGCAACTTTATCCAGCCAGGATTCGCGGCCGTTGAAGGCAATAAGTTCCGCGTTGGGGCTTTAGACATTTTGGTTACCCAGTTAGGGTACGAGTTCCAACGGCAGAATCAGCAGTCTAATCCCACCGGAATTTTTGACGCGACCACAGGCAATTTGCTAACTTCCGCGTCAATTTCAGGAGCCGACCAGCTTCAGGGCGGTTACTACTGGAAAGCTATCACTCCGCTAAGATTAACATCGGGACGCGAGTACTACATTGGATCCCTTCACGGAAGCGGTCCTGGAAATGAGTACTTCCATAATACAAATCAGGCAACAACATCCTCCCTCATCGTTGATTTGGGAACATGGTATAAGGTCAGCTCCACTTTAGCGGGAGGAACCTGGGAAGGAAGCCCTCCCAGGCATTACGTCGGAAACTTCCGCGCACAAGCGGTACCCGAGCCCCTGACATTCACCTCACTTGGTATTGCGCTACTCCTCCTTCGTTCGAAAAAGAGGTAACGCTAGGGCAGAGGAGCTTTTCGTCAGCCACCCGCCGCCTTACTCTTCCGGGTGAAGAAGGCCATAAACGCCCTCTTTTACGCGATAGAGGACTTCGACTTTGTGATTTGCCTCGTTCTTAAAAACAAAGAACGGGTACCCCAGTAACTCCATCTCAAGCGCAGCTTCGTCGGCAGACATTGGCTTAACCAGGAAGTGCCGATGCTCTTTGATTACGATGTGTTCGTCCGCTTCGGGCTCCTGCGATTCCTCGACAAATCCAGCAGGCACATCGTTCCCATGGTGGCGATACTTGTCCACCATGCGCTTCTTGATCCTGCGCAGGCGATTCTCCAGCTTCTCGCCGACCAAATCAATCGCGGCTCGAATGGATGTGTCCAACTCTTCCCCACGGATGGTTAGTCCGTCGGCGAAGATCGTCACTTCGACTTTGTGATTCTGCTTTCCCGCACGGGTGAATTCCCGGTGGACCAGCTCAACCTTGGATGCCTTATTAAAAAAGCGATCCAATCGCCCAAGTTTGAGGGAGGCGTAGCCTCGATCATCTTCGCTCAAGTTGCCTTCGGCATTTCGAATCAGGACTTCCATCATATTGTTTTGTTACTCCTTACGGGACTTGTTTCACGGTTGCGCTCGCCAATGCGGCGATGCCCTCGGACCGACCAATTGCCCCTAATTTTTCGTTGGTCGTAGCTTTGACGTTAATTCTGCTGGGTTCGATCTGCAGAGATTCTGCAATCGCGGCAATCATTTCGTGGCGTCTCGGCATCACTTTTGGAATTTCTGCCAATAGCGTGGCGTCAATGTTCACAATCCCCCATCCAGCGGTTCTTAATCTATTCCCTGTTTCGGCCAAAAACCTAAGCGAACTTACATTTTTCCAGGTGGGATCGCTAGGTGGATAATGAACGCCAATGTCTCCCATCGCCGCCGCGCCAAGCAAGGCATCCACAATCGCATGGAGAAGAACGTCGGCATCGCTGTGACCTTCGAGCCCGGGAGCACCTTCGAATTTTATTCCACCGAGGAAAAGTGGTCGTTCGGGGTCTTGCGAGAACGAGTGAATGTCATATCCGGTTCCGGTTCTTGTTTCCAGCATTCCAGATGTCCACTGGACGATCAGATCAAAATCTTCTGCGGTCGTCAACTTAATGTTTCGACGTTCGCCCTCAATTACCTCTGCAAAAATTCCCAAATTTTCCAGCAGACTGGTGTCATCGGTGCCTTCGAAAGCGGTGTGATAGGCTCTCAAAAGGTCTTCTTTGAATCCACCTTGCGGAGTTTGGACCGCTATCAGTTGGTCGCGGTCGAGAGTTTTCAGCCGGTGCTGGGAATTTCTGACCGTGACTTCTTTGATTGTGTCAGCGATCGTCAGGCCAGGGACAGCGGCCCTGGAACGCTTCGTAGCTTCGATGGCTATGGTAATAAGGTTCTTGCTCACCAGGGGCCTTGCTGCGTCGTGAACTAGGACAATCTCGATGTCGCTACTCAGTGCCCTGACGCCATTGTGAGCGCTTTCCTTCCTGGTTTCTCCCCCTTTAACAGTGGAGGAATTCGGCTTTGTAGGGAGTTCGATCATATCCTCTGCCCCGTGGACGACCACGATTTCATGGACTTCAGGATGTTCGGCAAATCGCTCGTAGGACCATTGCCAAACCTCCTTACCTCCCAGAATCTTCCGAATTTTGTTCTCCCCAAACCGGGTTGAGCTTCCGGCGGCAAGGATCACTGCACCTACTTTTTGCATCGTGGGTCTATTGTGAAGGATTTTGAGGGTCTATGGGGATTGATGGGATCAGAAAGACCTGTGAGTTCTATCGCTCCCACAAACCGGGATAATAGAACCTACACATGCACACCCCAAGCCTTGAGCGATTCCTTCAGCAAGCCACCGATCAGCGCCAGCCGGTTTGGGTAGAGATTCTTGCCGATTTGGACACCCCGCTGAGTGCGTACTGGAAGCTTGCCCACGATCAGGAGTTCAGTTTCCTACTGGAAAGCGTCACCGGGGGCGAGCAGGTTGGGCGGTACAGCTTTATAGGGATCAATCCGCTGGATATATTCCGGAGTAAGAACGGCGCCCACAGGTGGGAAAAAGGCGTTTTCACCGACACCAGCTGCAAAGACCCGCTGGATAATCTCAACAAAGCGTTAAAAACCCTGGACATCGCTACACCGGAAGGATTCCCAAGATTTTTTGGAGGCGCGGTGGGGATGATTGGCTATGACTATGTGCGCTTTTTGGAGAATCTGCCCGATTCGCTTCCCGATCCGCTGAACGTGGATGACGTCGCGATGATGATCTGTGAGACCGTGGTTGTCTTCGATCATGCCCGAAATAGCGTTAAAGTCATCGCCCTTGCTGAGCCAACACAAGCAGGATACGAAAAAGCGCAAAGCGAGATCAACGTCATCATCAAAAAGCTAAAGTCCCCCCTCCCCGAACTTCCGAACAAAACCGTACCAACCGAACAAATCGAACCAACCTCGAACCTCACCCAACCCGAATTCGAGACGATGGTGAGAAAGGTCCAGGAATACATCGCAGCGGGTGATGGAATTCAGATGGTCCTCAGCCAAAGGTTCACTAGGGCCAGCGAGGTCCACCCGATCTCTGCGTACCGCGCGATTCGGCAGTTGAATCCCTCTCCTTTCTTGTTTCTGCTTAGGTTTGGCGACTTTGATCTTGTTGGGGCCTCGCCTGAGCTTTTGGTAGGGCTTGAACAACGCAAAGCCACCGTGCGACCGATCGCAGGAACGCGCCCACGCGGAAAGACTGAACTTGAAGACAAGCATTACGCGGAAGATCTTTTGGCAAGCGAAAAGGAGCGTGCGGAGCACATTATGCTCGTTGATCTCGGGCGGAACGACCTTGGCCGGGTGTGCGAGATCGGTAGCGTGAAACCAGAGAAGATCATGACGATTGAGCGCTATTCGCACGTGATGCACTTGGTGAGTGACGTTCATGGAAAGCTTCGCGGCGATTTGAACTGCATGGACCTGGTGCGGGCGACCTTCCCTGCCGGGACCCTCTCGGGTGCGCCCAAAGTTCGTGCAATGGAAATTATCGAGGAGCTGGAAACCAGCCGTCGGGGGGCCTATGGCGGTGCGATTGGATTTTTCTGCCCCAATGGCGACACCGAGCTTGCCATCACCATCCGCAGCATCACGCTCAAAGACGGCATGGCGCACGTTCAGGCCGGGGCGGGATTGGTTTACGATTCCGACCCAACCGAGGAATACCTCGAAACACTAAACAAAGCGGGGGCGCCACTGGCGGCACTCCTGCTTGCCGAGCAAGGGCTTGAATAAGAGAGAAGTTATGCGCGCTTTCGTCGGAGAACTCCCAACGCTCCCAGCCCAAGGACGACCATCGTCGCGGGTTCCGGAACAGGATTAGCGGCGACCGACGGTGCCGGAGCGACCCCCGGACCGAAGTTAGCATCAGTGGTGAAGCTCCATCCGTCCACGCTTCCGTTAGTGAGCGTTCGCGCACTCATGCCGACGTTTGCACTGACCCAATTTGTGTTCACACCTGAAACCCCGGTGAAGTAACTCCAATATTTGTACGGTGAAACCGTGAAGTTACTCGCACCGGTGAACGTGACTGCTAGCGGTACCGGAGTGTAGCTGAGCCGATCCAAAAAGGCGCCAAAACTGAACGACTGAATATCAGCGGAAAGAGTCGGATCATGGGCGACGATGTCTCGGAGCATCTGCTCCCCGGTTGCGCTGCCGTTAAATCGATAACCCCAAACAAAAGACCGAAGACCTGCACCGCCAGTAAAGTCAACGACAAATGCAGCTTGATTGGATCCAGATCCAACCCAATACCGGATGGAGTCGAACTGAAGTGCCTGAGAAATCGTCGCGGCGGACAAGATGATAGCTGAGATGAGTGTTTTCATGATCTTCCTTTTTTCAATAAAATCGAATTAGTGTTTTTGGATGGGAATGGCGGGGCTAGTCTGGCGACCTACGCGAGAGACGGCGTCAATCTCGCCGCCGGAGCCAGTGAAACGAACGAAGCGGATGGACTGAAATCCTGAAGGCGATAGGTCAAAGGCAGTACCTCCAGCCGATCCTTGATATGCTTCAGCGAGATCGGCGAAGGACCAGCCCTCAATCATCGCGCGATTGAGTTGCGGTGATACTGGCTTGGTTGGATTGGATGGGCCATTCCACTCAGCGGATTTTGCGTTCCACACATTGCCTAAAGTTGGCCAAAGGGCATCGGCACCTGTTGTAACAGTCAAAGGATATTCGTACCACTGGAAACCATCGGGGCTGACACTTACTCGAGTCGGCTCCATCCAGTCGCCGTCGGTAACGAATACGCTACCCAGATCCGTTACCGCACTAAGGAGTTCGGTTGCACCGAGACTCGAATTGCCAAAAACGATGAAGTCGTATCCATACCAGTTTGAGGCGAGGTTTCGGATTGGGGGATCGAATCTCACCGTAAGTTGACCTCCCGGACGGATGGTGGCGACCAGTGGTTCATCGTTGAGTCCGCGATTCCAGGCAGGATAACCTGGCGAAGTGCCCACTATCGTTCCATTCGGTTCCTTCACGAATTGCGCTGGAGCTCCCAGAGCCGCACTCGGATCGCCGTAAACACCAACCCCGAGGTTGCTGAACGAGACAACCGTGGTAGCAAAGTTGTTGGCTTTTGCAATGTAGGCCAACAACAGAAAAGCCGGGATAAGGAGTTTATTCAAAGTCATAGGCCTCGTCATTTGGACTCAGGGCACCTAGATTTCGGTTTGTTTCTTCCAGTCTATGTCTTAGAGACACAGCTTGAACATGGCCGTCAAGATATGCAACGCTCGCTTTGGACTGATGCCGCGCATGAACTTTTCCTGCGATGAATAATGGATCGGATGGCGCCCGGAGGTAGTTTGCGCCAGCCACTGGTCGTCCAAATCCTGCGTCCGCAAAAGCTACGGTTTCGCTCGGAGTGGAAAATGCTCCTAGGCTTGCTGGCTGCTTCGCATCCCAGTAATCCCCGCCTAAGTAAGTTGCATTGTAGGCGTATCCCGTGTACTTTCTTCCCCACGTTCGACCCCGAAAGGTTGGACAGGCGGTGATTTGCTGAGACTTCAGATAAGGATGAAGTAAGCCTGGACCCTGACCATCCCGAAAGTCCCAAGCCATTTCTGGCCCGGTTTCCGACTCCGGGTAGTAGCTGGGAGTGGCGGTCTCGTCGGAATCGCCGAGATAGAGGGTCCAACCAAGAGTAATCTGGCGAAGATTGCTAACGCATACAGTGCGTTTGCTCGCTTCTCTGGCCTGGGCAAACACTGGAAACAGAATCGCGGCAAGGATCGCGATGATCGCAATGACGACCAGTAGCTCAATGAGGGTGAATCCCGATTTTCCTTTTCTCAACGCATTTGCTCCAGCTGATACAACTAACGAGCAATGATGGAAAAGAGCGAATTCTTGGCCTTACGAAATGGAGAAACCAAGAGAGCTATTCGCCAGACCCATGCTCGTGAGTTGTGCAATTTGTTTGATTTCACCAGGCATTCGGACTCTGCCAATGCGAGATTGGCTTACCGTTGCGGCACAGCGCCGGATTTTCACCGGACTTCCCCTGGGGATGATCGCGCACGGCAACTTTGCCTGCTTGATCCCAGAAATCATGTTAACTTTACCACCAAATTCTTCCGGTTGGCACATTTTGCGATATATTATGGTTATGCGAAATCTTTTGGCGATTAGCCTTGTCTGCGTAGCTGGGGTTGCCTCTGCATCCACGGCAGACTTTATCGATTCGGCTCGAATTTCTTGGGGAGCTGGGTCTGTTTTACCCGCTCCTTATACAACCACCGATATCGCGGTGACGATCCGGGCGACAGTGCTAATTGGTCCGTTTCCAGTTGCGCAGTCATTCACCGAGACAACAACGATTCCTGAATCTGCGATCACAAAATCTTCCGGATCGCTTAATTTCCAGATCAGCCCGCAATCACTGACCCCGCTCGGACCGACTTCCCCGCTCTTAACTCTGACCGGAACTTCCGTGAACGCCTCGACTGCAAAGTGGACCTTTAGTCAGCTTTATTCGCAGACCGGCGGATGGGCGATCAACCAGACTGTAACAGGACCGACCGGACCTGTCCAAATAAACTTAACCATCAATAACATTACGATTTCAGGGAAACTTCAGACCCAATTTTCGAGCCTGCCCAATGAAAGATTTATTGGGGTGCTTGGTCAAAATGTTCGTCGGACAGGGGTAGACCTCGGTGGGAACACGGAGAATCTCATTGACATCGTGCCAAGTTCCGTCTCCGGGACGATCGCTGGGCTTACCGCTACCGCTCTGAGGGTGGAACTTCGAAGCATAAAGCATGTGATGCACGTAGAGAGTCGGAGAAAGATCCAAGCGAATCTGTCCCTGCTCAACGATGTAAGTGGTATCACGAATCGCACCGCGAGCTACCGACTCTCGGCGACTCCTGGTGGCGCGGCTCTTCAGGAAGGCTCCGTGCCGATGACTGGGAACAGCTTCACCATTCCGGCTCAAGTCCCCGCTGGGAACTACTACTATTCCGTGAAGGTCGGGGCTTGGCTCTCAAAGGGATGGGCGATTTCAGTACCAGCATCGGGGACGGTTCCAGTGAGTGGAAGTCTGATCAATGGAGACGTTGACTTGGACAATGAAGTCGGGCCAGGAGACTTTGAGGCGGTCGTGTCGCAGTTCGGTGGCGCGGGCTCGGCGGACCTTGACGGCGACGGAGAAGTTGGACCGAGCGATTTTGAGATTGTTGTTGGAAACTTCGGTCTTCAGGGGGACTAATCCAGGATAACCTGGATGCACCCAAGGCACAAAAAAGAGTCTGACCAAAAAGGTAAGACTCTTTTTACTTTGCTGCGGATGAAGTAACTTACTTCGTCGCGCCCATGCGCTTGATCGGCATCCAGATGAACTCTGAGCGACCAACGATATTCTTGCGATCAACGAGTCCCCAGGCCCGGCCATCAAAGGATCCGTTGCGGTTGTCGCCGACCATCAGGTAGTAACCAGCCGGGATTTTCACGGGTGGAAGGGCAAGGAGTCTTGCATTTTCAGCGTCATCCACGGGGTCAACCATGTACTCTTGGCACGTGAATTCCGGATCGGAGTTGACGTATTGACCATCTCGGATTTGGAGGGGTAGGTACGTATCGCCATCCTTAACAAGTTTCCAGTCGTACTTTGCTTCCACCGGCAGAAGGGTCCCGTCTCGATCTGAGGCCCGGTTGGTCACGTAAGGTTCGTTAACCATCTGACCGTCTCGGTACAACTTTCCGCCCTTAATCTCGATCACTTGACCGGGTGTACCTATTAGCCGCTTGATGTAATCGGTGTCCCCGGTCCCAGGAATCTTGCCGCGCTCGGGTGGACGGAACACGACGATCTCTCCAGCCTTTGGCTCCGAGAATCGGTAGACCGCTTTATTCGCAACGATAAAGTCGTTCAGTTGGAGGGTATTCAACATCGAACCAGATGGGATGTAGAACGTCTGCAGAACGAACGGACGGATGACCAAGAAAACGATGACACCGGCATAAATCAATGCGTCCATCGCCTCGTTGAGGAACTTGATCCCGCCGTAGGAAGCGCCAAATCGCTGGTGCTGAGCTGTACCGACGAGCTTCGGAAAAACAAGCATCCGGATCAGAGTACAGACAGCGACGAAGATCGTGACTTGGCTGAGTGGAGTGCGAGCAAGGCTGTCCACAAATTGCAACGGCCCAGACGGTTGCGTCTGAGCCAGAAGTTGCGGGAAGAGATCGAAGTTCATTTGCGTCGTTCTTTGATCTTTGCAGCCTTACCAACGAGGTCGCGTAGATAGAACAATTTGGCTCGGCGAACCTTACCGTGTCGGATGACTTCGAACTTCTCGACGTTTGGCGAGTGGATTGGATAGCAACGCTCCACGCCACAACCATTGCTCATCTTGCGAACAACGATGGTTTCGGCGATCCCGCCGTTACGAATGGCGATGATCAAACCTTCAAAAATCTGGATCCGGAACTTATCTCCTTCACGGACCTTTTGGTGGACCTTAACGGTATCTCCAGGACGAAAATCCGGGAGGTCCTTTTTCAGACCACTCTCGGCAACACTATTCAAAATCGCTTGCTTGTTCATTTCGGTTCCAAATCCTTCTACGCCGCTACTTTACGCAACACTGGCGGAGGCAAAAGGCGCACTCTTCCGACGCGAACATAAATTATAGCAGATCAATATCGCCCTTTTCTAGTGGCGCGAGGGCAAAAAGATCAGGACGCAATTCTCGGGTCATGCGGAGAGATCTTTGCCGCCTCCATTTTGCCATTTTGGCGTGATCCCCGCTTCTCAAAATCTCTGGCGGCGTGAGTCCATCCCAGTCCCATGGTCGGGTGTAATTTGGTCCTGTCAGGAGACCCTCCGAGTGGGAATCGGCCTCAAGAGAACCTTCATTGCCAAGGACACCGGGCAGAATGCGGACGATTGCATCGCACATCATGAGGCACGGGAGTTCTCCCCCTGTTAAAACGAAGTCCCCCAAACTAAAAATCTCAGCACCATATTTCTCCGCGACCCGCCCATCAATCCCTTCGTAATGGCCGCAAAGGAAGATGACTTGCTCATGCCCGCTCAAGTCCTTGGCGTCTGCTTGGGTGAACTTTTTCCCCCATGGTTCGGTCAGGATGATTTTCGGCTCTCGGCCTTCGATGAGGCAGTCGATTGCTTTACCGACCAGATCGGGCTTCATCACCATTCCAGGCCCGCCGCCGAAGGGCGAGTCGTCCACGGTTTTGTGAACATCAGTCGTGAAATCACGGGGATTTGAGGTTCGGAAAGAGACCTTATCTTGCGCAACGGCTCGCGCCATGATGCTGTGACTGAGGGCTTGCTCAATCATCTCCGGGAACAGAGTCACGAAATCAATTCGCATCTGCCTGTGATTCTAACCCAAATTCAGGTCAAGACTTACTTTGCTGGTGATCGCCTGATCTCGAAAAGAATCGCCTGGAAAGTCTTGAACTTTTGAGGACCCAGAATTTTTGAGATAGCATGGCTCCTTTTCTTCAAAACCTGAGCGCGAGACTCGGATGAGAGCCCGTTCTGAAGGTTTTGCAACTCATCTCGCACCAGTTGACCATATTTGTCGAGTTGTGCATCTGAGAGCTTGAGCTGAAGAATAGCAAGGTTTTCTTGCTCTAGGTACTTGAGAACTTCCGGAGCAATATTCGCCTTTGGGCCTTGCTTTTGCTCTTGATTCGCACGATTTGATTGCGCCTTGAGTTTCGCTTTCAACTCCTCGGTGGCATTGAGAAACTTTTTATAAAGGTCGGGACCAAGAACTCGCCCGATTCCGTTCATGCGTCGTACAAAAACTTGCTCAATCTGACCCATAATTTTCGACGCTTCATCCTTGTTTTTCGAGCCGTCGTAGGCAGGGCCAAGACGATCCATGGTACGCAACATCTCTCCGTTTAAAAGTCCGACCCGGTTAATTTGAGCGTCCGTCGCCCCCACTGTTCTCAGTGTGGTGTTATCGATTTCAAAGGCCTGATACAATCTCGCTCGAACTTCAACGTAGCTTCTTGGTGCTTGACCTTCTTGGCCCTGATTTCCGGAGTCTCTCGCGGAAAGACTTGCCGTGAGCGCAGTCATCAGGACGATTTGGCAAAAAAGTTTTTGGACTGTCATGGCGATTTTAGAGTCTAGTTGTATTCTTGGGTGGATTCAGTCTGCGCCTCCCCGGATAAACTGCCGGTTTGTGTCATCGGCAAGTTGTCCTATCCTTGCCATCTTCAATGCGGAAATGAATTTCGTCCTCAATAGGTAGAATTTCACTATGAGCGTTCCCGCAAATCTTAATTACACCAAGTCGCACGAGTGGATCAGTGTTGAGGGCGATATTGCCATCATTGGCATCACCGATCATGCCCAATCCGAGCTTGGCGACATTGTTCACCTGGACCTTCCGGAAGTCGGCAGAATCCTTGGCAAGGACGACATTTTCGGTTCTGTAGATAGCGTCAAGACCGTCAGCGATCTCTATGCCCCCGTTGCAGGCGAAGTGGTTGAGACAAATCCTACTCTCGGCGCGCAGCCAGAACTCCTCAACACCGATCCATACAGCGGCGGTTGGGTGATCAAGATCAAGATGAGCGACGCAAGCCAGCTTGAATCCCTTCTCAATGCCGAAGATTACGAGGCCGGGCTTCACTAAGAAATGCCATATATCCCGCACACCGAATCCGATGTCGCCGAGATGCTCAAAACCATCGGCGTAGCGTCCATTGACGACCTTTTTGTCGAAATCCCAGACAATCTCAAGCTGAAAGGCGACATGAATGTTGCACCAGGGATGGATGAATATGCCTTAGGCAGATTTTTCTCGAGTCTCGCGGCCAAGAATCTCAATGCCACAACCCTTGATTGGTTCCTCGGGGCGGGGCTTTATGACCGGTATATCCCAAGCACGGTCGGAGCGATCATTTCTCGTGGCGAATTTTTGACGGCCTACACGCCTTATCAGCCGGAGATGAGTCAAGGTTATCTGCAGACGATCTATGAATTCCAGTCAATGATCGCAGAAATCTATGGCATGGATCTCGCGAATGCGTCTATGTACGACGGCAGCACCGCGATGGCGGAAGCCGCTTTGCTCAGCACAAACCTTACCGGACGGAACACGGTCATCATCTCCGACGCTGTCCACCCGAGCTACCGCGAAGTTCTTGAAACGTATTGCTGGGCTATTGGTGTCGAAATACGCCTGGTTAAGAATCAAGGTGGCAAGACTCCGGATTGGGGCGATCTATCCGATGCCGCTTGTATTGTTGTCCAAACTCCTAACTTCTTTGGAATGATCGAAGACCTTGCCGCCGTCCGCAATGCTTGCGATACCAGCGGAGCAAAAATGGTCGTTGTCAGCGATCCAGTTTCGTGTGTTCTCACAAAAACTCCAGGAGATTTTGGTGCCGATATCGTCGTTGGCGAAGGTCAGCCGATGGGCGTCGCTATGGGCTTTGGCGGCCCGCTTGTTGGGCTATTTGCTTGCAAAGAAGAATATGTTCGCAAGATTCCCGGACGGATTGTGGGCAGAACCCAGGATGCCAATGGAAATTGGGGATATGTCATGACTCTTCGCACCAGAGAGCAGGATATTCGCCGTGAAAAAGCGACCTCAAATATCTGCACCAACGAAGCGCTCATGGCTTTAGCAGCGACGGTTTATATGAGTGCGCTCGGCAAGAATGGCATGGAATCCATCGCCACGACCTCTGTACAAAACACGCAATATGCGATGAAGGTTCTGCAAGAAGCGGGAGCAAAAATCGCATTCCAAGGTCATGTATTTAATGAGTTCGTGATCGACCTTGGCACCGATGCAAAAGCCGTCCAAGGAAAGCTGATTGAGCAAGGCATCATGCCTGGTCTTCCTCTTGGTGATGCTTACCCAGAACTTGCAAATCACATGCTCGTCGCCGTGACTGAGGTTCGAAAGAAGGCAGAGATTGACAATTTCGGCGCGAAGCTGAAGGCGATATTAGCCTAACCAATAGTAACATCCCATTTGCACACCAATCCGATCCGATATTGGTTGGTGTGTAATCTATTTTAAAGGATAGGCTTTGGGGAGAGGATGATCAGAATTGTTCCGATCAGCATGAGGATTCCGGATATATTGACCGCAGTTTTGAGTTCGGCTGCGGTTGGAGCGTTGATCATTATTCCGTAGAACAAGGGTAAATCCAAAACAAAATAATGGCCTGGCTTTATTTGGCAAAGCAACATTGTCACCACACCAATGAAGTAGCCAATTTTTAAGAGTACGGAGCCTATGACCTTAAACATGAACTTATCTTGAATGCTAAGTTTGGACTATGCATTTAACCCGGTGGGAGCGCCGCTGACCCATAGATCATCATATTCTTCAGGATCTTCGACTAGCTCCAGGATTACCGGAGAGTCAAAGATGCGTTGCCAAAATTCTTCAAATTCGGAGTCATCGCGCAGGATGCGATCATAGCTTTCGGTGTAAAAGGGAGGAAATCTCTCTCCTGACTTCTTGATAATCAGCTTCCCTGCCTTTGTTTTTGCCTTCTCAACGATATCGGCTAACTCGTAGGGTTCTCCCGATGGATCGGGCATTACGGTAAAGATGAGTTCGGTGACTTCTGGCAAAACGCAAACGATTTGCATTTCAAGTTTTCGGCCCTCTGCCCTTAAAAGTGACCGCAATAAGAGATTACGCTCTTGTTCATCCAGCTCCCTTCGGTGTCGAAACGTGACGTAGTACTTCACGTCATCTGCGCGCCAATGTGGGAGCCTTCCTCGCCAGATTTTAAAGTTTTGCCACTGCCCCACGGTTAGTTTAAGGCGGCATCTCCGCGCTCTCCGGTTCGAATTCTGACCGCGTCCAAAACTGCGGTAACGAATACTTTCCCATCGCCCATTTCTCCGGTTTTACACGTGGCAGAAATTGTTTCAATTGCAGAATCCAGTAATTCATCGGGGACAACAACGACTATTCGCATCTTCGGAATTAGGTTTAATGCATAGGTAGAACCGCGATAAAGATCAGTCCGGCCTTGTTGCCGACCATATCCGCGCACTTGATCACAAGAAATACCGTCGATTCCGACATCTTCGAGCGCATTTTTGACTTCTTCTAATTTGTTGACTCGGATATAGGCTTCGACGCGTTTCATGGGAGTTGTGTTAGATTATGGTTAAGGTTTCGAGGATTTGTCTCCAAAGAGTGAAAGTTATGCGTCTGAACAAGAACAGATTAAAGAAAATGCTACGGAAAAATCTTCCTTTGGTTGGATCTTCGCTTGCGATTGTACTCGCCGCGGTGTGCTTGTTTGCTGGTTTTGCTCCGGTATGGGGTGGGATTTTTTTGATCTTAGCGCTTGTCGGTTGTTCTTGGACTTTGGCGCAAATGAGGCTAAACGACGTTGAGCACAGGCGCACTCTGAAGGCTCTTGAGCAAGAGCGGATAGATTTAGAGGAACAGAGTCAGGCGATTGACGGCCTTGCCGAAGGGCTAGATGTTGCGCTTTTCCTTTGCACTCCAGACGGGCAGATTATCTTCGCGAATCAGAAGGCTTCTGAGCTCTTCAGCTTCCCCAATCCGGTTGGTCGAAGCATTTTGGCGGTGACTTTGAC
>JBEIDH010000015.1:0-50959 GCA_040383535.1 Chthonomonas sp. | reverse complement strand
CTCCGCCTTGCTTCGGTCGAGATGACGGTCATTGGTGAGCGGCAACATGATTTGATCACCTATCTTCGTGCTGAGCCTGCACAAGCGCTCGCGACGCGCTTTCCCAATCCGGAAAATCAAACTCAAATCCCGCTTCCAGTAGCCTCGTCGGCACGACGCGGCGGCTCTTTAAGACGAGTTCCGACTCGGTTCGCATGAGCCGGGTTCCGATTTCTAAAATCCAAACCGTCGCCGGAAGACCAATTTTGATCCCCCAAGCCTCGCGAAGAATCCGGGCAAAGTCCGCTTGTGGAAGTGGGCTGGGTGAGGCCAGATTGACCGCTCCGGAAAGATCTTCTCGATCAATCAAGAATTGAAGCGCGCGGCAGAAGTCGTGCTCGTGAATCCAGCTGATGTATTGCTTTCCGGACCCGAGCTTGCCGCCTAGCCCCTTCTTAGCCAGCCCGGACAAAACATCAAAAACGCTCCCCTCGTCCACCGACATCGTCATCGCGCTTCGCAGGGCGACTTTGCGGGTGTTCGGAGTTTCGGCGTCATCGAGGGCCTTTTCCCAGGCCTTTGCGACCGCGATGCTTTGTCGCCATTTGATCGGAGAGTCGGGTTCATCTCCGCCAATAATCCCGGTGATTTCGTCGTTGGGAGCATCAAATCTGTGCGCGTAAATCGTAGCTGTACTGCTCTGGAGCCAGACTTTCGGCGGATTCTGGGCCTGAGCAATCGCTTCCCCAATGATCTTGGTGGAATCAACTCGGCTATCCATGATCACCTTCATCGCGGCGGGAGTGTAGCGGCAATTGACGCTGCACCCAGCAAGGTTGATCACCACATCGGCGCCATCAATCTCCTGAGCCCACGTGCTGATGCTCTTTGCATCCCACTGAACGGTGCGCACATGGCCATTTTTGGGGGCAGATCGGCGAGAAAGCAAAACAATCTCATGCCCAGCCTCAGCCCAAAACCGAAGCAAAGCCGCCCCAACATGCCCCGTTCCCCCTGCGATGATGATTTTCATAGTTTATGCTCTCAGGTTTTTATCAGTTTAGGATTGCTTTGAGGTCTGATACAGAGTTTGCGAAAGCGGTTCCTTTTGGAGCTTTGGTAGTTGCACCGCTGAGGACGAGGAGGGTTTGGCATTCTGCGGCCTGACCGGCTTCGATATCGGTTTCGATGCGGTCTCCGACTACGAGGGTTTCGCTGGCTGGGATCCCGGTTTCGCGCAAGATGTGGAGGATCATCGCCGGGTTTGGCTTGCCGAGGACTTCGGGGGTGATTCCGGTGGTGGCTTCAATGGCGGCGATAATTGCCCCGGCACCTGGTTGCTCGCGACCACCTTCGATGGGGTAGGTCCGGTCTCGATTGGTCGCGATAAAAGTCGCGCCGGACTTGATCGCTTGGAGGGCTTGGTTGATATGGTTGTAGGTGAAGGATCGGCAGATTCCGGCGACGACAGCATCGAACTTTTTGTCCTCAACCTCTTCGGACCGAAGGGGGATGGTTAGTCCGACCTCCAGAAAAGACTTATATAATCCAATCTCGCCGATAAGAAGTATGTTCCGAAAACCACGATCTAAGCAAACTGAAGCTGCGAAGGGAGCCGTTCCAAAGACCTCGGATTCGGAGACTTCAAAGCCAAGACCATTCAGCTTTGAAGCTAAGCCAGCCCGGGTGGATCCCGAGTTGTTGGTTAGAAACCTAACCAAAATTCCACGTGATAGTAAATCCAAAACCGTCTCGACCGCACCAGGAATCGCCTCCGATCCCCGGATCAGGGTCCCGTCGAGATCGAAAATCACCAACCGAATCATGACGATCGTTGCAAAACGAAGTGACCCGCCGATTCCAGCAAGTCCCGGTGCGATGAAGCGGGAAGGGTCTTCAAAGCCACCATCGCCGACTCCAGATGCTCTCGGGCAAGCGCATCAGCTTGGGAGAACACGTCGTACTTCTCCATCAAAGCCAGAACTTCATCAATTAGTGCATCCGCGCTTTCGGTCCCGAATCCGGTTTTAATCTTCTCAAGCTCGGCTTCGGTCGCCTTGTCTCGCATGAAGATGAGCGGCAGAGTCGCGCAACCTTCTTTGTAATCGGTGGCCTTTGGCTTACCTGTCTTGGCTTGCTTGCCTCGGTAATCCAGAATGTCGTCCACGATCTGGAAAGCGATCCCCAGGTGGTGACCGTAGAATGCCATTGCCTCGGCGGTTTCGTCGGAGACTCCGCCAATATACGACCCGATCCGGCAGCAACACTCAACGAAAGCGGCAGTCTTCATGCGAAGGATCACCAAGTGGTCCTCCAGCGAGAGATCGAAGTTGTATCGAACTTCCACTTCGCGAGCCTCACCTTCTGCCATTTCGACGACCATCTTGCTGGCGGTACGGATCACACGGATGTCGCCGTCTTCGGCCAGCACATCCATCGCCCTGGCAAGCATGACGTCGCCACTCAGAATCGCGGCGGTATTGCCAAAGGTTCGTGCTGCGGTCGGGCGACCTCGGCGGGTTGCGGCTTCGTCGATGACGTCGTCGTGGATGAGGGTCGCCATGTGGATCAACTCCATGCATGCGCCTAGTCTCACGGCTCGGCTGGCTTCAAAAGTCCCTCCGGCGGCACGCGCGCTCAGGAGCAAAAAGACAGGTCGTAATCGCTTGCCACCCGATTCTAGCGTGTGCCGACCGACCTTTTGGGTGACTTCCACGCCTGATGCGGTGAGGTCTTGCAATGCCTGCTCGACCATCTCGATATCAGCGGCGATTTGCACAAGATTTGCCCCTGCGATACCGGCTTGTTGAAAAAGTGCTGCGTTCATTTTTTGGTTCCGCAATGGATTGCGATTCCCCCTAGTCCCTTGCTTTTGATGCGAACATCCGTGAATCCTGCCGATTCCATGGAGGCTTTTAATTGAGCGCGATTTTTGAAGCGCTTGGTGCTTTCGGGGAGATATTTGTAGGCCTTGGCGTTGCTGATGAGCGCACCAAGAAAGGGCACGAGACGGTTAAAAAAGATGTTGTATCCGAACAGCAAGGCAGGGTTTTCAGGCTGGCTCATATCCACGCTTACGAATCTACCGCCGGGCTTAAGAACTCGAAAAATTTCTCGATGAGCGAGGTCAATATCGGGGACATTGCGGATCCCCCACCCGACGGTGACGATATCCACCGACTCATCCGCGAGCGGTAGTGCGCACGCATCTCCTACTGCGAGTACGCCTGGCCGCGCGGCCTTTGGGGTTGCAAGCGCGATCATCGGTTGGCAAAAATCGATCCCTACAGCATCTACTCCAGCGGATTTAAGAATTGGAAGGAAGTCCCCGGTTCCGCAACAGAGGTCGAGTGCTGTTGCGCCTTGTTTGGGGTTGATCATCGCGAGGGCGGCGCGCCTCCAGGATCGGTCGAAATTGAGTGAGAAAAGGCGGTTGACCTTGTCGTAGCTTGGGGCGATTTCGCCGAACATCTGCTGGACCACCCGCCGCTTCTCCGCGCCTTGGGCGAGCCATGGCTTTTCGTCAACTTCGGGGATCGGATTTTCGACTGGGGTCACAATATTTAGCCAATTTTCACTAATAATTGAAAGTTACCAGAATTGAGGCAAGAAAGTCACTCTTATTGCGACGGGTTTTTCTAGCTTGTTTTGCAAAGATAGTTGTAAATGGCTAGCGCAAATCGCTCAGGTGCATCCGTGTCCATCCTAAGATAAAGCGCGGGCTCAATGAGTTCGACTTCCATGACGGCAAAAATTCCCGGCTCAATCTGGACAAAGTCAACCCGGGCATAGAGCAAGTCGTGGCCGATCATTTCGATGATCTTCGCGCCCTCGGATAGAAGTTTTTGGGTTGGGGTGACAGCCTGGATGATGCCGCCGTGCTCCTCTTGAACTCGGAAGTCGCAGCTTTTTGGAGTTTTAAGGATTGCGTGGTTGAAGTCCCCGTTGAAGTAGAAAAGCGAATACTCCCCCTCTTCGGTGACCTGGTTCAGGAATGGCTGGGCAAGGAATTCGCGAGACACGAATGCAGCTACGGCCTCAGGAATTAGGGGCGAATTAAGGCTTAATCGGTATGTTGCCTCGGCATTGGCGCTGACGGTTGGCTTAATCACGATCTCCGCTGTGCCAAGTTGTGCGAACATCGCCTCGATTTCGGATACAGCCGAGATGTTTGATCCCCAGAGAGTTGGGATCGGAGTCGCTCCATTGGCGGTGAGTTCGCGGAGATAGGACTTGTCGGCGTTCCACTTCACGGTCCCGAGGGGGTTGAGAAGTCTGGTTTGACTCGAAATGAGGCTCAGCTTGTCCAGAAAAGCGGGGAGATTTTGCTGGTAATTCCAAGTCGTCCGGATAATTACAGCATCGAATCGGCTCCAGTCGGCCAATTGTGACTCCCAAGATACGGTTTCGACGGTCCAGCCGAGTGCGACTAAATGTGGGATGGCGAGGCCATCGTCGAAGACGTAACCAGAGAGATCGTCCATAGAGAGAAAGGCGATGGTTTTGGTGGGCATCAGGCTCTGTAAGAAGGGACGGGCTACCGCTAGTAAATGTGCTTGGGGTGATCTTGCGAATAAATCGCCAAATGTGGTGCCCTAAGTTAAGAAAACGGGTTCATGGCTCACTATTTTGCTTCGCGAGTGTTAAGGATGGGCGAGTTTTCGAAAAAATTGAAACTTTTTTGAAAATTTTCTAGGTTCAAAAACGTCTTTTTCTCCGCGTTTTCTCCAAAAATCACCTTTTCGCCCTTGACAGGTGGGGGGTAAACGCGGAATAATATTTTTTGTCAGCGGCTGAGAGGCTGCGACGAAAGAACCTTGAAAGCTCAATATAGTGAGTGCGCAATTCGAAAGAATTAGAGTTCGTAAGAACTCGCAATTAAGAAGTCAGCGCCTTGATGAATTCATAAATCAAGGTGTTCATGGTACCACAAGTTGGGCCATGAGTTCAAAAAAAGAATGAGAACATAAAACCAACCTTCGGGTTGGATTAGAAAGATCAACTTTTCTTCGGAGAGTTTGATCATGGCTCAGGACGAACGCTGGCGGCGTGCCTAAAACATGCAAGTCGAACGGAACCTTCGGGTTTAGTGGCGAACGGCGGAGTAATATATAAGTAACCTGCCTTGAAGATCGGGATAGCCGTGGGAAACTGCGAGTAATACCGGATGTGGTGTGCGAGAGACATCTCTTGCACATTAAATGGTTTTTCGCTTCAAGAGGGGCTTATAACACATCAGCTAGTTGGTGGGGTAATGGCCTACCAAGGCGACGACGTGTAGGGGGTCTGAGAGGATGATCCCCCCGAGTGGGACTGAGACACGGCCCACACACCTACGGGTGGCAGCAGTTGGGAATCTTGCACAATGGGGGAAACCCTGATGCAGCGACGCCGCGTGGAGGATGAAGGGTTTAGGCTCGTAAACTCCTTTTTCAGGGAAAGACTTAGGACGGTACCCTGAGAATAAGCACCGGCTAACTACGTGCCAGCAGCCGCGGTAAGACGTAGGGTGCAAGCGTTGTCCGGATTTACTGGGCGTAAAGAGCTCGTAGGCGGTCTGTTAAGTGAGAAGTGAAATCCCCAGCGCTCAACGCGGGAACTGCTTTTCATACTGGCAGACTTGAGGAATGCAGAGGTTAGTAGAATTCCTGGTGTACCGGTGACATGGGTTGATATCAGGAGGAATACCAATGGCGAAGGCAGCTAACTGGGCATTATCTGACGCTGAGGAGCGAAAGCGTGGGTAGCAAACAGGATTAGATACCCTGGTAGTCCACGCCCTAAACGATGGATACTAGGCGTAAGAGGTATCGACCCCTCTTGTGCCGCAGCTAACGCATTAAGTATCCCGCCTGGGGAGTACGGCCGCAAGGTTGAAACTCAAATGAATTGACGGGGACCCGCACAAGCGGTGGAGCATGTGGATTAATTCGATACTAACCGAAGAACCTTACCTAGGTTTGACATCGAGAGTAAGACTGTGAAAGCAGTCCCTCGGCCAAAAGCCGACTCAAAGACACTTGTTGCATGGCTGTCGTCAGCTCGTGCCGTGAGGTGTTTGGTTAAGTCCAGCAACGAGCGCAACCCTCGTCCTATGTTGCCAGCGGGTAATGCCGGGAACTCATAGGAGACCGCCGGTGTAAACCGGAGGAAGGTGAGGATGACGTCAAGTCAGCATGGCAGTTACATCTAGGGCTTCACACATGCTACAATGGGCGAAACAAAGGGCAGCAATACCGCGAGGTGGAGCAAATCCCAAAAATACGCCCCCAGTTCAGATTGTAGTCTGCAACTCGACTACATGAAGGCGGAATCGCTAGTAAACGCAGATCAGCTATGCTGCGTTGAATACGTTCCCGGGTCTTGTACACACCGCCCGTCAAGTCACCTGAATTGTCTTCACCCGAAGTCCGTGGGCTAACCGTAAGGAGGCAGCGGCCGAAGGTGAGGGGGGTAAGGGGGACTAAGTCGTAACAAGGTACCCGTACCGGAAGGTGTGGGTGGATCACCTCCTTTAAGGACTAGCACTAGAATCTTGCCCTGCAAGAATCTACATGTCTAGGTCGATACTTCTTAATCAGCGTACTCACTGAGCTTTTCAGTTCGAAGGACCTTCAATCTTATGATTGAGGGTTTTTTGGTTTTAAGACCTTTGGATTTTCGCTCCTGGGGATAAATTTATGGAGCGTTCAGAACATCTGAAACCGTTTCCCATTCGAAGACCTTTGAATTGGCATAGTCGAACAGGATCGGGAGGCAATCAAGAGTCTCCTCAATCCCGCCATGAAAGAGCAAGATGCTCCCATTCCGCAGGTTCGCCATCGCGCGTTCAGCGAGGACCTTTGCGGTTGGGCGAGCATAATCACCTGGATCATTGGTCCAAAAAACGGTCGTCATTCCATTCCCCATCGCGGCCTGGATGACTTCATCATTAAAGTTCCCTCCGGGCGGCCGGCAGAGCTTCGGCGTGATTCCTGTGATGGACTTCAGAATGTCACTACAGGCGCGATATTCCGTATCAACATCGCGACTAGATAGCCGGGTGAGGTCCACGTGGCTAAACGTGTGATTCCCTATCTCATGTCCATCGCGCTGAATCGCACGGACAAGGGCTGGATACTTCTCGGCTTGCTTCCCCACTAAAAAAAACGTTGCTTTGACCTTACGGCGCTTAAGAATCTCAAGGAGTCGGAGCGTATAGCCCGGATGCGGTCCGTCATCAAAAGTGATCGCCAAAGATCGTTGGTTTGGTAAGCCTTGGCGAATGATTGACAACGACTTTTCTGGAGCCGCCCCCTTCGCGATTTGGGCATCAATCTCCTCTGGCTTAAGGTAGACCTCCTTGTAAGCGCGTTTCCAGTACGGACTTGATTTCACGGGTTCGGTGATGTTCACCTTAGGAATGTGCTTGATCCGAGGCGGATTAGTGGTCACATCTTCACGCAGCGGGTATTCGGGGACAGAGCAACCAGACAAACCGACTCCCAATGCACCAATCCAGACAACTCGAATTCGCTTCATGACCCATCTGATTTGACGCGCTTAAGGGCGAGATCTAAGTTCGAAGGAACCCAGCCGGACCGCGAGTACAGTTCTTTCGCCTTGCGGTAAAAGTACTTCCATTGGTTTGACTTGCCTTGCTTTTCGATCGCCAACCCGAGCATATAGAGCGCAAGCGGGTTCTCGCGGCAAAGCTTAACGCTCTTCTGTAACTGACGAATCGATTTCCTTATTCCTGATTCAGAGGGATTTTTCGTTAAGACGCCGTTGATCACCCTCTCACCCCGGTAATACTCAAACATCGAACGCATGAAAGTGATGTCTGCCGGAAGAACTTGTTGAACCGGCAAGCTGGCAGCGGGTAAAACTTCGCGGCGATAACCAGTGATAAAAACTTTGTTTTCGAAAATCGGCCGAAGGAAGATGTAATCATCTCGATAACGTGCGAAGATGCCTTTTTGTGCGATGAAGGGTTCGGGTGCACTGGCATCCACAAGCACCTGTTCACCGTGACTCAAGGTCACGACGACAACGCAATGCCCAAGATTGCTCGGCTGTCCCGCTGGGTTACGATAAACCATCACGATGCCAGACTCAATCTCGCATCGTTGGAGCACCCCGGCGATCAGGATGCTCTGCAAGAAGCACTGCCGCTCTCCTTTGGTTGTCATGTACGCAAACTCAAACCCTCTTTCGAGGCTGAACTTGGGAACCAGTTGCTTGACCATTCGGTGGACCTCGGTGCAAACCGCGACACGCGCATCTCGTTTGGCCTCCGGAGACTTTGCTACCGCCAAAAGCCCGCGCTGACGATTGATAAAGCTATTCCAGGGTTCATCGAAGTACGATTCGATACCCATTTCCATTGAGTCATAAAACCGGGCCGGGTTCCCGGCACTGACGTACCGAAATGAGTCGCGTACGAAGCTATCGAAGGTCGGACCGGCGTATGCAATATCAGGCCAGTTCGAAAACTTTGCGGTGGGCTTTGGCGCTGACGCATGCGATGTGCTCGCCGATAGTATGCAGATGCAAACCGCCCAAGCCAAACGTGCATTGTTAAGGTTTGGGCCTGCGATCATCTGATTATTATGAAGGATTCAGGTTCGCATGAACACGCGAGCCTTTGTGAATGCTGCTGTGATGATGCCGACGAGGAGAGTCTGGAATAGCCCGTAAGCGGCAAATCCCCATGGGCTCCAGGCTTGACCCCCCACCCAATCGTTCAGCCCCGTAACTCGGACTAATCCATAGGCAAGGTTCGTGATCACGATGTATCCAATCATCGGATTAGCCCCGACGAGGGCGAGGAATCCTGGTTTGGACATTTCAACTCGTGGGTTGGATGTCTCTCCCGATTCCTCATCCTTTTTTGACTTTCGTAGCTCCTCAATTAAGACGAGCGAAAGGAGTAGCCAGCATGCAAGTCCAGCGGTGACAAAGAAGTACGAAACAGTTGTCGAGTCCTTTCGGATGCCTCCCCCGATCGGCTCGAGGATTGTTCCAATGAGATACAACGTGGTCCCAAGAAAACCCAAACGTGAAACTCCTGTTGGCTTTTTCCAGCCCTGGTTGAAGAGAAATGCAGTGGTTGCCATCCAGGCAAAGAGCGTTGTCTGTAGCGTGGTGCGCCCGGATGAAAAAACGATGCATGCAATTGGAATGATCAGTATTCCCTGTATCGCAATCGGACCGTAGTACTTCAGAGCTTCAGTCGGGTGGTCTTGGTCAGCCCCGTACCATTCCTTTATAACGTTCCCTGCCCAAATTCCTGGAGTCACGATCATCAGATATTTGTGGAATTCCCACTTGAATATCCAGGGCACTAGCGAGAAGTTCCAGAATCCGGACATCCAGGGTTGCGATTTGAGTAAAAACGCGGCAAAGGTGATTGCCATTGCGATCCAGAGTGTGGACTTCCAGCGCTTGGAGAGAACGTAGAGCAGCCCGCCAGAAACCACGACATTGGCGAGGACAAGGAGGATGATGTCGCTCCGATTCCAGGTCCAGGTGACAGGGTTCTTGAAGGGAAGAAGAGTTGCCGCTCCAATGAGGACCAACCAGCCCGTGACTTTAACGCCCAGATCAATCTTCTTCCGCAGCGATTCCCCTGAAGTTTCTTGCTTTACGGATAGTGTCCCCCATGCAGCGAGCATTGCGAAGAATAGTCCGATCGCCGTCCAGTCATTTGCCCTGAACCCTTGCATATCCAAAGTGCCGGGGCGAAAGTGTTGACTTGCTATTGCGAACAAGGCGAGGAGAGCCCCCCGCTGAAGAATTTTCCAAACTAAACCAAGCTCTGATTCGCCCTTATCTAGCCGCTTGCCTAGCGCAAATGGCATCGCCGCGCCCATTGAAAACAGGAAAAACGGGAAGACCAAATCGACCCACGTGATCCCAAAGACCTGCTCGTTGAGCTTCATTTCGGGCGGAGGGGTTTGAGCGTGGTACATCCAGGGCGGCAATGTCCCCCAAGGCAAACGCCCGGAAAGTGCCATTCCGAGAATCGCAAGCCCGCGAAACGCGTCCAGTGCATAGGATCGCCCTGATTTTGCCATCGTGCAGTAACTCTACTGTATTCAGTGAAGCAGTTTCCGAAGACTGCGCGTAGACAGAAAGGAAATTCCTGGAGATTTAGTTGCGTATGCAAATAAATTGAAGTAGAATAAAATCATGGAAACACTCAACAAGCCACTGACCGTCAATGCCGCTGCTGAGCAGCGCAATTCGATCCGAAAGTACACGGATGCCCCGATCACGGATGCCGATATCAACGAAATTCTGCGCGTGGCCGGTCTAGCACCGTCGCCTTGGAACGTCCAGCCATGGCGCGTGATCGTTGTTCGCGAACCCGAGACGAAAGCTAGGCTGATGGAAGCCGCTTTTGGCCAACCGCAAGTTGGCGCGAGCGCGGCGACATTCGTGCTTTACAACGACATGATTGACGCTGTAGACAACGCTATCGAGTTCGTTCACCCCGGTTTTGGCGACAAACGTGAAGATGAAGCCAGGAAGATGCAGGATCAGTTCCGAGGTTGGGGCGAAGAGGGGATGCAAAAGTGGGGCCATTCCATCAGCTACACCTACCTAGGATTCCTGCTCCTCGCAATCCAAAGCCAAGGATTTTCAAGTTCGGCGATGCTGGGATTCGATCCAGAAAAGGTAAAAGCTTTGCTTGAACTTCCGGCACATGCGACGCTTCCGGCGCTGATTGCGGTTGGCAAGCCTGCGGAAGAAGGATTCCCGCACCACCGACACGAAGTCCGCCGAATCGCAAAGATTATCGGTTGAGGATTTAAATCAGATACCAAAGCGCCCCTTCACGATTAAGCGAGGGGGTGTCTTTATTTTCGCCAGTAGAACATCTGCCAATTCGCCTTCGGATCAATTGGTAACGCGAAGCCGTTATCGGTCGGGACCAATTTGACCGATTGCGGGGTGAGGTCGATGTCGCTCGGTTTCACGCTGAGGACCTCGGTGGCGGTTTGGTCGAAGCCGAGCGGAACGACTGGATTCGCGATCATTGATGGTACGCGAGCGGTCGAGTCAAGATCACGCCACTCCTTATTCCCAATCCCGGTGAAATTTAGCACGTGAAGAACAACAGTCTGGTTGGTCTCAAACCGTAGCGTCGCCACGTCATCGCTCCAGCCCCGCGCCTCAACTAACCTTGGGTTACCACGTAGCAGGTTTTGATATGCCGTCCCAAAAACGGTGTATCGCCGCAAGACCTCGCGGCTACGTGGGCTGAGTTCTAGATTCTTGTTTGGGAAATACTCCGCACCTAGCCAGTCTCCTCCGTCGCCTGGTCCGAGCCACCAACCTCCGGACGCCAGAATCGTGGCGAGCGTTGATTCAAAAGCGCCATCGTTGAACATTCCTGGCTTTTTGCCGCTAAATTGCTCTTGATATTTCGAATTGATGTATCCCGCGATAACAACTTGCTTCTTGAAGTCGCTAGCCTTACGCGCCTCGATGATCCGGGCGCTGAGGTCGCCATAAGTCTTCGCGTACCAATCCCAGGCTTCGATGTAGATGCAATCCATCGACGACTTTACGGTTTCGGTCAAGCCGTAGCCCGCAACATTGTTGAAGATGAGGGGTCGTTTCGGGAATGCCTTCCTGGCCGAATTGAGGAACGAAGGGTACTTCGCATCAAGTCGCGAAGGTTTGCCGTTTGAGTCAAAGAGGTCGCCATGATCCCCGAGTTGGTCGATGTGCCAGCCGTCAAAGCCGAGCTCCCGGATTGCTTTCGCCATCTGACCATTCAGGAAATCCTGCCAGTCCACATTTGCTGGATCCAAGAGTCTTAGTCTCGGCGTCGCCCAGCCGGATGGGAGTGCGTGAACCCAGGGTTCTTTCCGATCCGGATCTTTGAACAGTTGCCATCCGGGTTGAACTTTACTCTCATGGGTGAAGGCATCCTCATATGCTCCGAATGCCAGGTTGTATGCCATGGACTTGATGCCAAGTTTCCGGCATTCGTCGGTCATGGCCAAAATCGTGTCGCGACGTACGGTGTGGTTGGCGATGTCTTTCCACTGACTTCCGGATCCCAGCGGGGCATGGTGCTTGTTCATCCAATCGTAAAACTGGATGATATTGACGCCCTGCTGCGCCATTTTGAGGATCGTCTTACGGGCATCCTTTGGGTCTTGATCGAATCTGGTGACGTACCCGTAGCGTGGAAATTTTGTCCAATCGCTTGATGCATCAATAGCCTTGCTGCTTCGAGCGATCAGTTGATTATTACGATCATATTCCTGGATATAAAAGTAGTAGCCCTTACCCTCCCCCACTGGAACTTGGATCTTGATGTCGCGAATTCCTGGGGTGAGCTCCCACTTTTTCACCACTTGCTCTAGGTGACGCATTTCAATTTTCATGGTTGAGCCCATCCGCGGCGGATCCATGCGAAGGATGAAGCTTTCTCCAGGGGCGACCATCGTTGGTCCAAGAACTGCGAGGGCGAGAAGATTCATAGGGATTACCAGGCTTGGGGACGATGAAAAACTACGGCCTCCCCTGTAACTAGGTTTACCGCAAAATCGCCAACGACGTTTCCTGAATCGCGAATCAGGAGATGGAACTGGGAGCAAAGGATTCGAGTAGTCTCTCGCAACTCACATGAAGCTATTGATAACCGGGGGAACCCGATTTGTAGGAAGGCATATTGCCGAAGCTGCGCTCGACCGAGGTTGGGAGATCACCCTTTTGCACCGTGGGCAGAGTGGTCCTGATCTGTTTCCAAATGCCGACCATAGGATTGGAGACCGCTTTGAGGACTTACATGTTTTGGATTCTGGAACCTGGGATTTCGCGGTGGATACTTCTGCTTATTTTCCTCGCGCGGTGAAGTTGCTCGGCGAAAAAGTCCAGGATCGGGTGGGCAGGATGGCATTCATATCGACCGTCAGCGTGTACGAAAGCGGAATGGACACGACGATTGACGCCTCGAAAATGAAAAATCACGATCCTGAAACCGAAGAGGTCAACGGTGAAACCTATGGGTATCTAAAGGTGCTTTGCGAGGAAGAATTGCAGAGGATCTGGGGAGATCGTGCCTGGATCATCAGACCTGGGATTATCTGCTCGGCTTACGATCCGACCGACCGCTTTACCTATTGGGTGGACCGGGTTGCGAGATTTTCGATATTCAATGGGCCGCATCGCTTGGATCAGCCAATTCAAGGAATTGATGGAAGGGCTTTGGCGGAATTTGTCCTGGACGGGCTCGTGACTGGGCATACCCAGACCACCAATTGCACGGGACCGCTGGAGCAACAATCGTTCGAAACTTTCATCGCCGCGATATCTAAGGCACTCGGGGTTTCAACCCCACACTTGCTCAGCTCGGGCGAGCCAAAACTTCCTCTTGAGTTACCAGCCGATGGGACCAGTGACGGAATGTTCAGCGTGGATGTCGCTCCCCAAGTTGCCCTTGGGTTGAAGCATCCAGACTTTTTGGGGACGATCCAGAGAACTTGGGACTGGTTCCAAACCGAAGGGCGTCAGCCAAAGGTTGGGAATTCTGATGAAGCTGAACTTGCCAGTGGTGGTATCCTGCGCTAGGCTCGGGTAGCATCAACGCGGGTCAATGAGAATCTTAATTGCGGGTGGGACGATTTATGTGGGCAGATTGCTTGCGGAGGCGGCTTATGCCCGAGGCTGGGAGGTCACCCTTTTTCATCGCGGCCTGAGCGGCCCGGGTCTATATCCTTGGGCTGACCACCGGATCGGCGACCGATTTTCTGATCTTCACCTGCTTGATGGCGATTATTGGGACTTCGCCATAGATACTTCGGCGTACTTCCCGCGTGCGGTGCGATTGCTTGGGCAGGCGGTTAAGGATCGCGTTGGTCGGATGGCGCTTCTTTCTTCGATCAATGTTTATCAGGGCGAAACGAGCATTCACTCCCCGCTAAAATCGCTCGAGGACCCGGAAATCGAAGCCGTCAATGCCGATACTTATGCCGGACTGAAGGTGTTCTGCGAGCAAGAACTCACCCGGATTTGGGGTGATCGCGGTTGGATCGTTCGGCCAGGGATCATTTGCGGACCGCTTGACCCGACTGACCGATTTACGTTTTGGGTGGACAGGATGGCGCGGTTTGAGCGATTCCAAGGGCCTCATCGTTTGGATCAACCTGTTCAGGCAGTAGATGGCCGGGCTTTGGCCGAGTACATTCTTGATGGGCTGGTAGCCGGTTACGAAGTGCCGACCAATTGCACCGGACCTAGATCTCGCGAGACATTTTCGACTTTTCTTGAGACGACGTCGCGGGCATTGGGCGTAGATTTTCCGGAATTGATTGAGTCGCCTGCACCACGATTTCCGCTTGAACTATTTGCAGATGGATCGGGCGATATCCGGTTCAGCGTTGACCTTGAACCCCAAATTGAATTGGGTTTGAACCTACCGACCCTTGAAGAAACTATCCGCGACACTTGGGCTTGGTGGAACCAACAAGGGCGAGAAATCAAGACGGGCAGGTCCGATGCCGAAGAACTTGCGGCGGGTGGAATGCTTCGGGTCTGAGCTAAAATTTAGCTAAGATGCCGACTAAAATCACCATCGCTCATGACTTCACTTGCCCGTGGTGCTGGGTCGGATTCTCGCAAGCAAATCGCCTCAAATCAGAGTTTGACGTAGAGTTTTACTGGAAGGGTTTTCCGCTTTGGCCCGAAGAGTTAGCATGGCCGGAGCCTGGCCCTAAGGAAACTCCAAATCCGGACCGACCGGTGGTCCCCTCCAGATTTGAACTTGCTCTCGCCGCCGAGGGGTTGGAACCTCTGACGAGCAAACGACCTTCACGGATCCGCACGATCAACGCCCACATGGCCCTCGAATTTGCGCGGGACGCAGGGTGCTTTGATGACTATCTTGGGAAGCTCTATGTTGGATTTTGGGTGGGCGGACTGGATATTAGCGATCCGGACGTTCTGGTGAGACTGGCCACTCGGTTGCCAATGGATCAGATCGATCTGAGGGCAGCGATATCGCAGAGAAAGTTCGCAGATCGTCTTGTCAACTTCGATGACGACGCCTATGCTGCCGGGATTTACAATGTCCCGACATTCATCATTGGCGGCGAGCGGTATGCGGAACAGCCCTACATAGTTCTAAAGGAAGCAGCGAGCAAGATCGCGAGTCCCGCGGTTTCAAGCGCATATCGCCGAATCACTGATTTCCCCGAACCTCGTGACGGACGACCCTTCGTGTTCATGAACATGATCGCCACGATTGATGGGAAGATTCTTTCTGGTGAGAGGGATGAACACGTCATGGATTTGGGATCAAAGGTGGATCATGCGACCATGCGCCACTTGGAATCTCTCGCCGATGCCGTGATGATTGGAGCGGGTTCTCTACGTGCGACTCCCGGGCTTTGGTATGCCTCCGAGCTCAAGCGATTTGTGGTGACTGGATCTGGGAATATAGATCGTGGATCGCGGTTCTTCACCGATGCTCCCGACAAGGCATTTGTCGTTGGCGCAGATGTTGATGGTCTTAACTGCCTGCCGCTTCGTTCATGGGATGATCTACTGGCGATGCTTCGTCGTGATCATGGGGTGAACCGGCTATTGATTGAGGGCGGAAGTGAGCTCAACGCGCAGCTCTTGGAACTCGACCTCGTGGATGAGATCTTTATGACCCTTGCCCCTAAAATTAAGCTCGGCGCGGATGTTCCGACAATCGCAGATGGCTCATCACTTAGCCGAGATGAAATCACCGAATGGGAACTCATTAGCGCCAAGCCAGTCGGCAATGAGATCTTTGTGCGGTATCGTCGCCGTCGCTCGTAGAATGGTTTGCCAATGAATCCACTCGCAACCAGGACCTATCTTCTCCGGAACGCTGGGAAGACTCTGCCGCTCATTGGTGTGATCGTGTTGGCGGTGATGCTGATCTGCGCGATCGTAACGCTGATCAATTCCATTCCGCTGAGCGTGAGGACGATTTATAAGTATTCCAGCGTCATGATGGGGGTGACTCCTCGGGGCGACATCTCGATGACGCCAAAGATACGCGAGACGATTGAGCGCGAATCGCCTGTAGAGATCGGTCGAATCTCGGTCTGCCGGGCCAGCGACACTGAGGTCAAAAGCATCGTTGGGAAGTGGCAGTTCGGCGTGATTGCGCTCGGTTCTGACGATCAGAAGTTCTTACTTGATCGGCTGGGATCGACCGCGATCAATGGTCGTTTGCCTAAACCAGGTGAAGCAGAGGCAGTGATTAGTGAGCCGGTCTCCCGAAATCTCAAACTTAAACTTGGAGATCAGTTGCTTGGGCCAGACAATGCGGATGCCTTTTCTCCGGAATCGGTCAAGATCGTGGGAATTGCGAAAACCGAGCAGTGGATTATGGTCAGCGACCTTGACTACTACCGAGCAAATCACTTTCCACCAATTGATCTTTTGCTGGTATTTGCAAAGAATGTGAATGAGCAATCAAAGCTGGACGATTGGGCATTAAAGCGATTCAAAGGCGAGCGCGCGAGGATTCTGGCCTATGGGGAAGTCGAGAAGAGTTCGAACGAAATGTTTAAGACTTTGTACCAAATCTTGAACGTAGTGATCGGCATGCTTGTGATCGTAATTACGATCATGATGGGGATGTTGATCAACATTTACTCCAATCAGAGGACGCAGGAATTTGCACTTTTGCAGGCTCTAGGTTATACAAAAGCGATGCTTATTCGGCGGATTGCCGCTGAAACCGCAGTCACTGTAATAGGGGGTTGGCTGCTCGGGGTGGGTGTTGCCTATGGAATTTTGGTCCTGGTGGATAAGGTTTTGATGTATCCTAATGCATTCGCGATTGATATCGCGGATAAGAGCGCACTGAATTACACTGTTCCGGTTCCGCTGGCGATCTTACTCACCGCGACAATAACGCTTTGGAATCGCTTCCGGACATTCGATCCTGTTGCCGTCGTGGAAAGGAGGCTCGTATGATTCGCGCCGAAAACGCCAGTTTGGTGTACCACGATCACGGAAAGGAACTCTTCGCCGTCAAAGGGGCGACGGTTCAGGTCAAGGAGGGGGAATTTCTGGGAATCCTCGGTCCAAGCGGAAGCGGAAAAAGCTCTCTGCTGTACCTTCTCAGTGGACTCAAGATTCCCACAAGCGGTTCAATATCCTTTGAAGGCAAAGATCTCGTCACTTTGAACGACCAAGAGCGGGCGAGGATTCGGCTAGATGAATTCGGGTTTGTGTTCCAGTATCCCTATCTGTTGGGCTATCTGAGTGCACTGGAAAATGTGATCGTGGCGCGGCCCGGTGAAGATCGCCGTGATGAGGCGAATCGCCTGCTTGCTGAGCTTGGTATTGGTAGCAAGGCGCATCGTCATCCGCACGAACTGAGCGGTGGAGAAAGGCAGCGAGTTTGCGTTGCAAGGGCCCTTCTGGGTCAGCCCAAGGTGATTTTCGCCGATGAGCCCACGGCGAGCCTTGATCATGCGAATGGCGTCCAGGTGGTCGAATTGCTTTACAAGCATCGAGGCAATGGCGCACTGGTGATGGTTACGCACGACGCCTCCATGCTTAACCGGAGCGATCGAATCATTCGGCTGGAGGATGGGGTTGTCCAGACTTAAAGTTCACGAAAAAAACTTGGCCCTAATCAACCAAATCGCCATTCTTCAAGACCCATAACTCGAGGGCGATCACCAGTCCGAGGACGATCCAGTCATTTGCAAAGGCCAGGAATCCAAGTGGCGTCATCTTTTCGGCGTGCATTGCAACCAAAACGATAACTCCGCAGAGATGAAGGCTGTTTGCAAAAATCAAGACTCTTAGCCAGCGGCGCCAAGCAGACCGACTCGCAAAAAAACTCACACAAGAATAAAGACCAAGCACAATCGCGACGGTGATGAGACTCCAGATCGTCGGTGCCGATATCCCAATTTTCTGATGGTTTAGCGCGAGAACTGAATAAAAAAGTGCCGCCAAACACGCTCCAAAGCAATCATAAGCGAAGATTCGGTGGGGTGCGTGACGCGGCAATTGTAGGAAGGACGCCAATCCTATTCGCACGGCAGGTAAGTGTACCAGTAAGGTTTGTAATGTTAACATTGGGAGTAGTCATCGAAGCTATCAGACCAGAACTTCTTGGCCAATAGTCCTAAAAATACAAAATTCAGGAAACATTCGAGACTTTTGGCATATCTCTTGACATGGGGAAAACCCACGGGTACAATTCCCGTTCGCGTCGGAGGGGGGTTCCTAGTTCAATGGTGAGCAAAGCAAACCCAGGGACGCAACGCACGTAAGGAGTACATGAGCTAGCAAAAAATGAAAAATCTCGAACTGGTATCTGTCGCGGGTCATGCCGCGGGGCTGGTAAATCTTAAAGCTTCTGCTAATGAGATTGAATCGGGGTTTGTCAAGCTCTCTCAATTTGCTCCTCTCTCTGCTCAGGTCGGGTTTCTCCCGCGTCCGAAAGATGCGGTCCGACACAACCTTAATTCATTAGGGAAACTACCTTGGCAACATTGATCCTCCTCTCTCTGATTGGGGCAGCCCTCTGCGCTGCCTTTACCCCCGCCGCTAGCAAGCCGCGCACGACCATCGTGAACCGCCTCAAAAGCGCGCCACGCGAGGCTACAGTTGCCGCTCCGGCACCTCACGCTCCACCAAAAACCACCAATGAAGACGGTTGGACGTTCATCAAGTGCGATGACGCCGAATCGTTCCTCGATTGGCTCGGTAAAGACCAGGAAGGTCTACCATTCAAGCCAGGCGAAAGCCCATCCTTGGGCAGCCATGTTCTCATCGAACTTTTCGATTGTGCAAACATGGATTCGCTGAAGCATGAAGTACCAGTTGGCGACGCCATGCGCGATGCCGCTGTTGCTTCAAAGGCTACTGTCGTCGCAGAATCGTTCCACGAGTTCAAGCCCTATGGCGTGAGCGGAGCGGTCATCATCCAAGAATCGCACTACACGATCCACACATGGCCAGAGCACGGCTATGCAGCTGTTGACCTGTTCTATTGTGGTGGTACGGTGCACGTTCACAAGGCAGTTGACGTCCTCATGGACCGATTCGCGCCAGGTCGCATCAAGTTCCTCGTCGTTAGACGTGGAGTTCAAAACGAAGTTCAGCGAGGATAAGCTCAAGCTCGCTAAACGAAAAGACCAACTCGTAAGGGTTGGTCTTTTTTGTTCGGGTTAGTTCGGTTGGTTCGGATTGTTCGGACTCGCAATCCTAATTCATTTGAATCAGAGAGCACCGTTCAGATCCATCGACACATGCAAGACATACATGATAAAGTCCAGCCAATCCAAACGATCCGAACTCCCGAACAATCCGAACCCCTACTCAATAAACGCGTCTTCACTCGGAGGTTGCTTGAGATATGCCTCGATGAATCCGTCGATCTGACCGTCTAAAACCCCGGTGACATTCGCGCTTTCATGGCCCGTGCGGTGGTCTTTCACCATCGTGTATGGCTGCATCACGTAGCTCCGAATCTGGCGACCCCATTCCGCTGGACCAGTGACCTTCATCGTGTTGAGATTACCAAGAGCACGGAGGCGTTCAACTTCGGCGAGTTTGGCGAGCAAAACTGACATCGCCGAAGCGCGGTTCTTATGCTGAGATCGCTCGTTCTGGCAGTTCACAACAATCCCGGTTGGAAGGTGGGTTATGCGCACAGCGGATTCGGTTTTGTTAACGTGCTGACCACCAGCACCACCCGCTCGGAGAGTTTCAACCTTGATCTCATCGGGGTTGATTGAGACTTCGTTTTCCTCAATCTCGGGCAGAACTTCGACCTTGCAGAAGCTGGTGTGCCGGCGATTTGCGGAGTCAAAAGGTGAGATTCGGACGAGTCGGTGGACCCCGCCCTCACATTTCAGATAACCATAGGCGTTTAGCCCGACGACTTGAATCTGAACCGAACGGTATCCGGTCACGTCGCCAGGAGTTTCGCTGAGAATTTCGTACTTGTACCCCCGCTCCTCGCACCAACGCGTGTACATTCGGAAGAGAATCGAAGCCCAGTCACAGGCCTCGCTACCTCCGGCTCCCGCGTTGATTTCGAAGATCGCATTGCGAGCATCATGCTCGCCCGAGAGCAATGTTTCTAGCTCAAACTTATCTAAATCAATCAGGAATTGCAAGGCATTGGTATCCGCCTCAACTTCGAGCTCTTCGGAAGGATCTTCCTTCAGCATCTCGTAAAATTCAAGAATGTCTTGATTTCGCTGAACAAGGGTTTTGTACGGATTTACGACGGCTTTCAATCGGGAAAGTCGTTGGAGAATTTGGTTTGCTTGCGCAGGATCGTTCCAAAATTCGTTCTGGGCGGATTGCTCTTCTAGGTCGGCAATTAAGCGAGATTTTCCGGGAACGTCAAAGATGCCCCCTGATCGCGTCGAGCCGACTACCGGCCTTCGACAAAGAGTCCTGCTGATCTAGGTTCAACATAGCTAGAGCGATGATACCAGAACCTGCTCCAAAAACCCGATCACTTGTGCTAAGGTTGGATATGCAATTTGAGAGAATAAGACCATCGTCGAAGGTGGTCACAATGACTTTAGGTCTAGCCATCGCAGTGGCCGGGTCTTCCCAGGTCAATCCACCCGCGAAGGAAGTCGCCAAACCGGTCGAAACAAAATTCGTCCTTACCAACGTCCGCATCGAATCTCCGTCCGGAACGCTTTTCAAATCCGGAGTGATTGCATGGGAGAACGGTCGGATTGTCTCAATCGGGGCTGATGCGCCAAAGGGCGACTTCAAGGTTTTGGATGGAAAGGGGGCTTGGGTCTATCCTGGGATGATCGAACCGTTCCTGAACCGGGGATCAAAGCCGCCAGCGCAGACGGCGAACGATGTGATTGATAACACTACAACTGCCCCGGCTTTCATGCGGCCGTTGAATCGGAACGGCATTCGCCCTGAACTCAATCCCGATGAATATCTTGATCTTGAATCGGTCATTGCGCCGCTGAATGAAGCTGGTTATGTGGCCGCTGGAATCGCTCCCGCATCGGGAACGATCCGGGGAACCCTTGCCGCAACCTCTCTAAGAGAGGGTAAGCGAGAAGATATTCTCCTCAAAGCGAAGGTCGCAATGGTGGGGGCTTACACCCCAGGTGGGCTTGGTGGATACCCAGCAACAGAAATAGGGATTACCGCTTTGATGCGACAAACATTTTATGACTCCCAGAGATTGCTAGGCGTCAGCGGCAAGGACGCTCCTAAAGAGGCCGCGGTTCTCAATAGCCTAGGTCCGGTGATGGACGGCAGAATGCCGCTAGCAATGATCGCAAACAGCCAGTACCAAATAATCCGTACACTCGAATTTAAGGCGCAATTCGGCTTTAAGCTGTGGCTTGCGGGAGTGACGGGGGCGAACGACATGCCCATGGACATGATTCCGAAGGATGTCGAGATGATTGTGAGCCTCACTCAGCGCCGTGAGCCATCGAACGAGGGAGATGCTAAGGTTCCAGACCCGGTCTTTGCGGAACGAAAAGCGACCTACGAGAAGAGCCTACGAAATTTTGCTGATCTCGAATCAGCAGGATTCAAGCCAAGCATTACCGCTGCTGGAGTGACTCCAAATCAAATCTGGGGGAATCTCAGAAATTGGGTCAGGGTCGGGGCAAGTAAGTCCTCAATTCTGGAGGCGATGACCTCAAGACCCGCAGCCTTGCTCGGCATAAGCAAGGAAGTTGGAAGCCTTGAAGTTGGGAAGCGAGCCCACATTGCCGTGTTTGATGGTGATCCATTCGCAGAAAAAACGAAGATGAAAATGATTGTGGTAGACGGAGTTGTGAAGAATCTTGGAGGTGAGAAGTAATGTTACGGCACCTCATTCTCGGTTCGCTTTTGGTCTGTGCTGGATCATCATTTAGCCAAAATCTGCCTTTCGAGACCGAAAAAGATCGGACGCCGACGTTGGATCAGAAGACCCGAAACGTGGATATTCTCGCTGATCGCGTCATCACCGTGAGCGGTGAGACGATCAAGAAGGGCGCGATCTGCGTTCGTGATGGCAAGATTGTTTATGTTGGTTTGGCAATGGCGATGCCGCGATTTTCAACTCCCGCCGAACATACTTTGACCGCGCCTGTAGCGATGCCAGGGCTGGTAGACACCCACATTCACCGAGGAATCGGGACAACAAACGAGTTCAGCGATGCGATTACGATTGAGTCACGAATTCGCGATTCGGTAGAGCCTACTGACATCACCTGGTGGCAGGCACTTGCTAGTGGTGAGACGAGCGGACTTGCTCTTCACGGAAGTGCCAACCCCATTGGCGGCGAAAGCGTCGTGATCAAATTCAAGTACAACGCGCTCCCGAGCGAAGCATTCATCTCGGACGCACCGCGGATGGTGAAGTTCGCTCTAGGTGAGAATGTGATGGGTTCCGGCACTCGCTATCCTCGGACTCGCATGGGTACGGAGTCCGTCTATCGCCGCGCATTCAATTCTGCGCGGGAATACATGAAGGAGTGGGAGAATTATGAAAAGGGCGGTCGGAAGGGCCTGCAGCCTCGGCACGACGTCCGCCTTGAAGCGATTTCCGATATTCTTCGGAGGAAGATCTGGGTTCAGTGTCACAGTTACCGCGCTGACGAAATTCTGATGATGGCGAAGTTGAGCAAAGAGTACGGCTTCAAAATTGGTGCTATGCAACATGCGCTCGAGGCCTACAAAGTCGCCCCAGAATTGGCAAAGCTAGGCGTGCCTGTGAGTATGTTTAGCGACAACTGGTCATTCAAGATTGAGGGTTATGATGCCATCTCAAGCGGTCCGGCGATTTGCTACAAGTCTGGAGTTTTGACTTCGGTGAACACAGACGGTGTCAGCGGAACCACGACCCTGATCTACGATGCCGCTAAGCTCATTCGCGAGGGAGGATTGACCGAGAATCAAGCCCTCCGCACGGTGACGATGAACTCGGCGATGCAGCTTGGAATCAGCCACCGTGTCGGGTCGCTCGAAGTCGGAAAAGACGCCGACATTGCGCTGTACTCCGGACATCCGTTTGCGGTTGGAAGCAAGGTGCTCACGACGATGATTGAGGGCAAGGTGCTCTTCCAGCGCAAGGACGCCTTCCAGATTGATGGTAAGAACAAACCTGCCTTGGACCTCCCGGTTCCATCGGTGCGCGATTGGTCTGTGCCGAAGGGATCTACCAGCGTCGCGATCCAGGGTGCAGAGATCTACCTTGGGAACGGCAAGCGCATGAGGAATGCGACGATGCTCCTCAAAAATGGTCGGATCGCTGGTATGGGCACTGGGATTGCGATCCCTAGCGGGTATTCCGTGATGGACGCCAAAGGGCTCTCGCTCTATCCACCGATGATTGACGCGGGAACTGCTATCGGCCTCAGCGAAATTTCGAGCGTTCCTGACACAGTGGACGTCAGTGAAAATGGAGATTTCCAGCCTGATATCAAGGCGCAAACGGCGATTCAAGCCGCAAGTGCACACATTGGTGTCGCCGCTTGCCATGGGATTATGCTCGCGCTTAGCCGGCCATCGGGGGGAATCATTTCAGGTCAAGCGACGATCCTTCAAATGTTCGGCGACAACAACGATGAGCTCACAAGAGTCCAAAGTTTTGCCATGACGGTGAGCATTCCGGGTGCTGCCCCGAGCAGGCCATTCAAGGAAACCCACGGTTGCCGATGCTTTGGAACGACTCTGGACGAGTTGTTGAACGGGCCGAGCCACGATCACTCTAAGGACGGGGAGGTCAAAATTCCCGCCGACTTCCCGAGCGAGGGTTGGGAGCCAGAAGAAGATCATGACCATGATCATCGCAACGAGGCCATGGCGCAGGAGCCATCTGAGAAGCCGAAGGAGCCAGAATTCACTGGTCGCCTCAAAGCTCTCGACGACTACATGACCACGGCAAAGGAATATCTGGCGAAGAAAGATAAAGATCCAAACGGGACTATCGTTGACCTGAGGCTTGAGGCGATGCGCGGCATGATCGAAGGGAAGATGCCGGTCATTCTTCGAGTCCGAACGAGTGGCTCAATCCTGAATGCGATTGCCTTTGCCAAGAAGCACAAGCTTAAGGGCATTCTTAGCGGAGCCGCGGAAGCTTGGAAGGTTGCTGACAAAATCAAGGAAAGCGGATATCCCGTGATCATCACCGCGAGTGGGGAGTCTACGCTTAGCGCAAACCAGCCGCTGAACGATTTCGACCCCTACGATTCGCCATACATCAATCCTTGGGCGCTCAACCGCGCTGGAGTGCTGTGGTGCTTCCAGAGCGATGACAATGCAATGAGTTTCAACCTGCCAATCCGCGCTGGGTTCCACACGGCGTACGGCGTAAGCCAGGACGATGCTATTGATGCATTAACCAGCGATGCCGCAAAGATCCTTGGTCTTGACGGAGAAGTCGGAATGTTGAAGATCGGTGCGAAGGCCGACCTGATCGTCACAAATGGTCACCCTGTAGAGTCCACTACAACCGTCGTAGGCGCGTTCCTAGGCGGCACCCCGGTTCCAATGGTCAGTAAGCATACAATGCTCCGGGATCGCTACATGGCGCGAATCGGGAAGTAATTCCTTGCTCCCTCCCCCTCTTTCGTTCCGGAGAGTTTCAACGTTGAAATTTTCTTCGGGCGAAAGAGCGGGAGAGCTGATCCTCTGAGACCAGTCTTAAATTCCGTACTCGGCCCAGCTTTGCGGAGTTTCCCAAACGCGCACACGTTCCAGGGTGATTTTCCCTGCTGGAATCTTGTACTTGTCATCGCTCCAGCCCTTTTCGAAGAGCTCGGCGATGAAATCGAAGATGTCCTTGGCAATGACCTCTGTTGTAGGGTCTAAATCCTCGTAAACCACGATCCCATCTGGGTATCGCGTCTGAAGCTCGGGCAGAAGCGGATCATTGCTGTTGATCGCCATGGAGTGGTCGAACATTTCAACGAATGGCTCAACGGCATTCTTGAGGGCCTTGAAGTCCACCACCATCTCATTCTTGTTGAGCTTCTGGGCGGAAACCACAACCTCAATCCGGCGGGTATGTCCGTGGGGGAAGCGGCACTTCTCGGGGTGCTTACTGAGCATGTGCCCAGATTCCACGGTAAAACTTCTGCAAATCCGATACACGCCCATCTTCGGCTCTATTGAACCCGAATTGAGCTGGAATTATCAAGAAACGTGCTCTAGCACAAACGGAAGCACGAGGCAAAAAAAGGGGCACTGCTGGGGTGATCTTTCGACCACCCCGGCCGAGCTCTTGAGCTCGGAGCAATGCCTTCCCTTAGTCCAATACTATCTTATCACACGAATTGCCAAAGACGTGTTAAATTTTAGTACAATTTTGCCACATTGATGCTGAAGTTCCAGTAACACTACTAGGCAAAAGAGAATATTATGGAGTTCGATAAATGAAGTCCCCAACTGAGGTTCGAATCTTAGCCGAATCCTCCTTAGAAATACCGATTAAAGTTAGGCATTCTTTGCCGGCTTGTTCCTTTAGCCGAGCGTTGATTCCAGCCCCATAAAGCGCGTGACCCGAGCCAGCCAAAATCACCATCACCCGCTTCGGATTTTCGCCAAAGCCGTCCATTGCCTTCAAAGCCGTATCCGCCATACCAACGTCCCAAAGGCATTGCGCTGCATAGATATTCTCTCCACGAGCTCCGGTAGGCGGATGGCCTCCCATCAGGGCGTTGAAAACTAAACGGTGATTCTGATTGTCTAAAGTCACCGTCGGAACTTGGCCCTTGGCAGCTTCTGGGAGTGCGCCCAGACCCTCGCGGCCTACTTGCCGAACCCAATCCCGAGGAACGTTCAGCGCTACCATTGGAATACCGTGCGTACGAACTTGATCAAAAACCGGTTTATAAATCCCGTAATCAAATCCCCATTCCGCCTTCCAATTTGCCTTTGCAATAAAAGTCTCTTCGCTCCACATCCCGCGCGACCAAGGGGCAAGGTTCGGCTGGTTGGGACGAGTAAACATCTCCAGCCCAAGAACCACATGCCGTCCGTCTGCAATCAGAGCCTCAATGACTGTTGCTAGAGCGTCTTTGTGGGGCTTGCTATCGTGCGCTTCTCCAAAGATAACGTACTGAAATCCCCGTGCCGCCGCCGCGACTTGCTTCGCGTCGCTCGGCGAGCCACTCGCAGTCGAAGTCCAGCCAGCCCCAGCAACAACGTGCTGACTTGGACCGATCGGAAGGTCGAGGACATTGATTTCGGCTTGGACAAAAACGCCAGTAAGAAGAAGAGGAACCATGATTACTTTGCTTCTACGACCGCAGAGACCGCTCCAGATCCCGCCAGCTTCCCAGCGAGCGCCGCGGTGACCAATCCCTTGAACAATGGATGTGGATTATTCGGCCGGCTCTTGAATTCAGGGTGTGCCTGGGTGGCAATAAAGAACGGATGGTCAGGAATTTCGATCATCTCGACCAAGCGGTAATCCGGCGAGACCCCCGAAATCACCATTCCTTTCTCGCTGAGCAACTCGCGATAATCGTTATTCACCTCAAAGCGGTGGCGATGGCGTTCGTCAATGCTTGTGGCTCCATAAAGCTTGTAGGCAAGGCTTCCGTGGGTGATTTTGCATGGATAAGTTCCGACCCGCATCGTTGCGCCCTTGTCGGTGACGCCTTTCTGCTCGGGCAAAAGGTGGACCACCAAGTGCGGAGCTTTGGCATGGATCTCCTCGCTGTTTGCGCCGTCCAATCCGCACACGTGGCGGGAGAATTCGATCACAGAAATCTGCAATCCAAGGCAAATCCCGAGGAATGGCAATCCATTTTCCCGTGCATATTTCACGGCGCGGATCTTTCCTTCGATCCCGCGCTCTCCAAATCCCGGCGCAACGATCAGCCCGTCCACACCGCCAAGGAGCTTCGCCGGGTCGGCGGTGCCTTCCAGCAAGTCGCTCTCAATCCAAACAATTTCCACGCGAGAATCGTTCGGAATCCCGGCGTGGATCAGCCCTTCCGCGATGGATTTATACGCATCGCCGTTCCCGGTGTATTTCCCAACGACGGCGATCTTGCAGCTCTTGTTGGGGTGCTTCAGAGTATCAACAATCTTCGCCCATTCGGCGAGGTTTGCCGGGCGTTTTTCTAGCCCTAGCCGGTCCACAAGCAAGTTCCCAAGTCCCAGCTCTTCGTAATTGAGCGGCACTTCGTAAATGGTTTCCGCGTTCAAAGATTCGATCACCGCATTCACGGGCACATCGCAGAAAAGGCTGAGCTTTTCCTTCACGTCCTCGCCCAAAGGAACTTCCGAGCGGCAGATCAGAACATCTGGAGAGATCCCGATTTCCCGCATCTTGATCACGCTGTGCTGCGTCGGCTTGGTTTTAACTTCGTGCCAAGGCCCGACAGTCGGCACAAAACTCACGTGGATATAAAGAACATTCTCGGGGCCAACATCCTTCTTCACTTGGCGAATCGCCTCAAGGAACGGGAGGCTTTCGATGTCCCCCACGGTCCCGCCAATTTCGGCAATGACCACATCGGCATTTTGCTTTTCGCCAACTTCGTAGAGCAGGCGCTTAATTTCTCCTGTGACGTGCGGAATCACCTGCACCGTGCCGCCCAGATAGTCCCCTCGGCGCTCGGCTTGGATCACATTTTGGTAGACCTTTCCTGTGGTGATCGAGCTGGCCTTTGAACAGGGCACGTCCATGAACCTTTCGTAGTGGCCCAGGTCAAGATCGGTTTCGGCGCCGTCGTCGGTGACAAAAACTTCGCCGTGCTGGAACGGGTTCATGGTCCCGGCGTCGACATTAATATAAGGATCAAGCTTTACGGGGGCGACAGTGAAGCCGCGATTCCGAAGGATACGCCCGATACTCGCCACCGCGATCCCTTTTCCAATGGAGCTAACCACTCCGCCCGTCACAAAAATATATTTCGCCATTCCCTCTCTCGCATCGCCAACGCCCGGGACTCAAGCCCGTCGCGCGGTCAAACCTCTGGCACAATGACGCCTCAGAGAAGCGAAGTGGAGGAGGTTTTTATAATTGTACTTGACCGGCTTCGTTTTTGGGAGATTTTTTGGGCGGTCGGCAAGAAGTGGGTTAAGGTATTCCCTGAACAAAAAAATGGGACCATTACGCGGCTTCCGGAGTTCCTTGAGCGGAATTTGGTACTCCGTAAGTGAAAAAATGGGTCCATTATTCGGAATTTGGAGTTCCCTGAATGGAATTTGGTATACCCGCAATGGTTTTTTTTCGGGGCTGAACGGTTTGCTGCGCAGCATAAGTCGCGGATGCTCCATTCGCCGCGACCGAATGGGTTTTTAATGTCTTTGCAGTTGGTCATCCTGGGCCTTTCGAGGGATTTTACGGGAGTTGCCCGGTAACTTAAGTCCCTCGCGCTGATGTTCGGACGGCGCCTTGGTACCGGCGGCGCACTTGGACAAGAAGATCCTTCGACTTCGCTTCGCTTCTCTCAGGATGCCGGTTAGATGGACTGCCTTTCGCGTACTTTCTCAGCAGATTTTGGTATGGATTCCAAAATGAAAAATCCCCCCTCGCCATTTAGGGAAGAGGGGGTTAGGGGGCGAAGGGTCGCTTGGCGCGACATTGTGACGAGCAATCTGGCTACCGTAAATGTTGCCCGTCAGTACAAGCCCTTCTTTCCCTAGCCCTTTCTTCCTAAAGGCGAAAGGGGATATTCGTCACCGGAATTATCCCTTCAGCAAGTTCCGAAGAACGTACTGCAGGATTCCGCCGTGGCGATAATAATCAGTCTCCTTTGGAGTATCGATTCTGGCGATGGCTTTGAACGTCTTTACGGTTCCATCAGTCGCCGTCGCGGTCACCGTAAGTTCACGGCCGTGGACGAAATTACTTCGGATTCCCTCGGTCACGCCCTCGACTGAGAACGTTTCGTGGCCCGTGAGCCCTAGGCTTGCTGCGCTTTGTCCGGCGAGGAATTGCAATGGCAAGATGCCCATTCCGACGAGGTTGGAGCGGTGGATGCGCTCATAACTTTCGGCGATGGCGAACTTGATGCCCAAAAGATTTGGTCCCTTTGCGGCCCAATCTCGGCTTGAACCCGAACCATATTCCTTACCAGCGATCACGCAAAGCCCGATACCAGCGGCAATATATTGCGCGCTGGCGTCATAGATTGACGTGACCTCTCCGGTGGGGAGGTGGGTCGTGAATCCTCCTTCCGTGCCTGGGGCGAGCTGATTTCGAAGGCGGATATTGGCAAAAGTTCCGCGAACCATGACCTCGTGATTTCCTCGGCGAGAGCCATAGGAATTAAAGAGATGCGGCTTTACGCCCCGCTCGATCAGGTAACTTCCGGCGGGGGTCGTTGCCTTGATATTCCCGGCTGGGGAAATGTGGTCAGTGGTAATGCTGTCGCCAAGAACGGCTAGGCAGCGGATTCCGCTGAGTTCAGGGACTTCGGCTGGGGCTTCGAGCGGCATATCATCGAAGTACGGAGCCTTCTTGACGTATGTACTGTCCGCTTGCCAGTCAAATCTTTCGCCTGGCGTGACGGGGATGGCTTGCCATTTTTCGTCTCCGTCGAAGACTCCGGCATAAAGTTTTCGGAACATTTCTTGGTGGATATGCTCTTCGACAATGTCGGCGACTTCCTTTTGGGTTGGCCAGATGTCGGAGAGGAACACGTCGTTTCCGAGTTGATCCTTGCCGAGCGGCTCGGTTGTAAGGTCTACTTCGATGCTACCGATGAGCGAATAGGCGACTACTAGCGGCGGGGACATGAGATAGTTTGCCTTGACTTCGGCATTGACGCGGCCTTCAAAGTTTCTGTTTCCAGAAAGAACGGACACGACGTTGAGGTCTTTGGCTTGGATTTCTGCGCTGACCTCTTCGGGAAGCGGACCGGAGTTACCAATGCATGTTGTGCATCCGTAGCCGACGACATTGAAGCCAAGCTTATCTAGCTCGGGCAAAAGACCGGATTCTTCCAAGTAAGCAGTGACGATTCGCGATCCTGGAGCCAATGAAGTCTTGACCCAAGGCTTTGGCTTGAGTCCTTTTGCGGCGGCTTTTTTGGCTACTAAACCGGCGGCGACCATCACATTTGGATTGCTGGTGTTGGTGCAACTGGTGATTGCGGCAATGACGATGCTTCCGTTGGTGAGGGTTTCTGCGCTGGAGATCGTGGAAACTCCGCCCTTTTGTGGCTGGAGAGCCGGGAAGGTTGCGTAGTAAGAATCTCGGGCTTTGCTGAGGATAGAGCGGTCTTGTGGGCGCTTTGGTCCAGCAACACTTGGGACCACTGTGCTTAGGTCGAGCGAGAGCGTGGATGAGTATTCCGCTTCTGGGGATTCGGCGGTGAGGAACATGCCTTGCGCCTTGTAATAGGCTTCGACGAGAGCGACGCGTTCATCTGATCTGCCAGAAGCGCGGAGGAACCGGATGGTTTCGTCGTCAACTGGGAAGATGCCGCATGTTGCGCCATATTCGGGCGCCATGTTCGCGATCGTGGCACGGTCGGCGAGGGGAAGAGCGGCAACTCCTGGACCGTAGAATTCCACGAATTTTCCAACCACGCCGTGCTTGCGGAGCATTTCGGTGACTGTGAGAACGAGGTCAGTGGCGGTACTGCCTTCTGGCAGGGCACCACTTAGCTTAAAACCGACAACTTGCGGCAAAAGCATACTCACTGGCTGGCCAAGCATTGCGGCTTCGGCTTCGATTCCTCCTACTCCCCAGCCAAGAACTCCTAGTCCGTTGATCATTGTGGTGTGGCTATCTGTTCCAACAAGAGTATCTGGATAGGCGACTCCATTAACATCCATGACACCTCTTGCGAGGTGCTCAAGATTGACTTGGTGGACGATTCCGGTGTTTGGTGGAACGACTTTGAAGTTATCAAAAGCTTGTTGACCCCATCGTAGGAATTCGTACCGCTCTTGATTACGATCAAATTCTAAGTCTCGGTTGATTTGGAGGGCAGCGTCGGTGCCGTACGCATCTACTTGGACGCTGTGGTCAATGACGAGTTCGACGGGCTGGAGTGGGTTGATCTTCTTGGGATCACCGCCGAATTTTGCCATCGCGTCCCGCATCGCGGCGAGGTCAACGACGCATGGGACGCCGGTAAAGTCCTGGAGCAATACGCGGGCTGGAGTGAAGCTGATTTCCTTACTTGGCTCGGCTTTGGCTTGCCAAGCGACGAGACCTTTCACGTCAGCGCTGGTGATGTTCAACCCGTCCTCAAACCTAACAAGGTTTTCGAGGAGAACCTTCATCGCGAAGGGGAGGCGATTGAGCTCGGCTTCGGTTGCGACCGCTCCGAGGTGGTAAAAGGTGTAGGTTTTGTCCCCTACATTCAGCGATTTTTGGGCTCCAAAGGTACTCATGATCTTTTGCGTTCCGGAGCATGGTTGCGCCATGCAAGTAGTCCCATGAGTTTACCCGCGAACCGTGTTTGTTCCTAAACGATCACTTTTCCTCTCGCTTCAGCCTTTCCCACGGCATGAAATCGCCCTCCAAAATCGGACACAGTAAATTTGCTGGTTATTTCTTATCCTTTTACCTTCCGTTTTTGCGTTCTAATGCCTAGATAAAAACGAGTAGAGTCCACTTACTTGCCTCCATTGAACCGCATGAAATCATCCAACTATGGACCGTTAAAATGATCTTGACCTCGCACGACTCTATTTTCAAAGTACTTCAGCTGGTTGCGAGCACTGGTGTCCAGGTCCATCTGTCTGGAAAAGAAAAGTACTCCTTGAGAACTCTCTTGCTAGGCGTGCAAAATGATTCGATCCAGGTTCAAATCTCAAACCCGGGGGCGGAGTCCTCGCTGGAACTTCACGGGGTCCACACTTTTGGAGTTTATGTTGCGGGGCGCCCAATGCAGTTCAAGTGTCAGTGTTTAGCGCTAGCGAAAACAGGTTCTGAAGAAGCTGCGCTTCTTGCAAAATTTAACTTCCCGTCGGAAGTTTAGCGGAAAGATGCCCGCGCCCATACTCGAATTCCGGTCCAAGCTCAAGATCAGGTCCCGGTAACCTTCGCGACTGACCAAATCAGGATCAAGGGCACTGTGATTGATGTCTCACATGCGGGCGTACGGATGACGTTCGGTCGGCAAGATCGATCTAACTTTTTAGTCGGCATGCCCGGTAAGGTTTCCTTTGAACTGAGGGGCAATCGATACGAACTTCCTGTCATTCCGATGTGGCAGTCGGATATCGCGATGGGATTCTTGTTGCCCGAAATGCAGCAAGTTTGTCCAAATGACACCGACCATTTTTGGACCGGCTTGGTGCGCGAAATGCTTCTTGACAACCTGTGTGCAGGTAAGTCTGCTGCCTAATTCAGGTTAAGTTTAAACAAAGAAGAGCCATGTCGGTAGACATGGCTCTCGTTATTGTAAAATTTCGATCCTTATCGGGTTCGAGCGGCTTTGATGCGGTTCATCGCGCGATCCATAGCGGCGGTTGCCTCTTCGCTCGTCATGCTGCTGGATTCACCGCGAAGTGCTTTTCGGGCTTCGTCAAGCTCAGCTTCGGCAGCTTTGATGTCGACTTCCTTTGCGAGCACTGCACCTTCGGCAATGACGATCACCGATGTCCCGCTGATTTCCATGAAGCCACCGTCAATCGCAACAAAGTGCTCTTGACCATCGCCCTTGTACTCCAGTAAGCCGGGCTTGAGACTCACGATCATCGGGATGTGTCCCGCCATGACACCGAGGTAACCCTCGGTACCAGGGGCAACCACGCTGGTGACCATTGTTTCCACGACCTTGCGGTCTGGAGCTACGACAGATAGGCTGAAAGCGGCGCTCATCAGAATCACTATAGTACTCGATTTGGGCTGAGAATCTCTCGGCGTGGATTGAGCACTGCTTTCGCTCCGCTCCGTGCTGACCGAGGCAAGGCTCTGCCTCTGGAACGAGCGATAGGCCACTGCCCCGAATAATTTTCAGTTCACTTAACACAAAATCCCTTCCCCTGGCACAAAAAGTGTGTTATATCTAGGAGTAATTAAAAGGATGGGTTCCAGTTTCCATGCTCAGAAGTAGCCGTTTCAAGTGCAAATCCAATTGGTATCAGCAATATGGGTGGTGCTTCTTTGCGACCCATGGTAGCTTCGGAGCGTTCACCGGACAACTCTTTAAATCAGGGGTACCTCAAGAACAGAATCCGATACAACCCATTGACTTCTTGAATAGTCAGTTCCGGGATTCTCTTCTTGCAAATACAAGGCCAATGCCATGAGAAAGTTAGCTCTCTTTCATGTTCTTATGTGGCTGCCAGGAGCTGCCATCGCGATTTCACCGCTAAAGTTGGAAGTCATTGGGTTAGAAAACGACATCAGCGCAGTTAGGGTCAATAACCAGAGAAAAATTGCGTTTTCCCGTTATGATGGTGTTAGCGTAATCGGAGACTTGCAAACAGGTTTTTCCACGTTTGCACCAGTCGCTGGCTATAGCTCACTTTCCGCAAGAATCACTGATCTGAACGACCGGGGCCAAGTGACCGGAGTGGCCTACTACAATAACGGCGTCCAAAACATCCGGGCAGCATTTCGGGCCGGGCTAGGGGAGCAAACAAAATACCTGGCAAACTTTCCTCATCCGGAGAACTGGGGTGCTGGGCATCAAATCAACAACTTCGGGACGGTAGTAGGCACTGGCTATTTTGCGGGTTTCTTGCCGATCGGAGATACACGAGAGTCGGGTTTACTCACCTACTGGTCAGATTCGAACAATCTTGCGCCTCAATTACATCCCACTTTTCCGTTTGAATCGTTTCATAAGATCAACGATGAAGGATACATATCGGATGGAGGGCGAATTGGGAGAATTGGTGAAACCAGCTTCCGAACCCTGAATGGGATTTATAGCCAAGGTGGTGTTGGTAAGCTCACAAATGGTGGGCTAGTCGTTGGGGGCTCGAATCAATCAAACGGCGGCAATTCTTCTCTCGAAGTTTGGAACTTATTGGGTGTAAGGCTTTGGGCTAAGACGTTTTCAAATTACGAGGATCCATATATGGTCGATGCTAGCGACAATGGCGAGTCCGTATTGGTACAAGCAGGACTTGGTGGTTCTGAATACAAACCTGCTATCTGGAGTCCCCTCACCGGGACAATCACCGGGGTTGGGACGATGCTCGACTCCCAAGCGGTATCCGAAGGATGGCAGCTTACGTTCATGAGTGACATGAACAACGCCGGACAAATGGTTGGATATGCCACAAAGAATGGTACGAGCTACGCCGTGCTCCTTTCGCCAGTGCCTGAGCCAACGACGATGTTGGTCCTCGGGGCAGGGATCCTGGGCATTCTCAGGAAGAAGATGTCTGCAACACGGCGGTGAGAATAGCAATAGCCGGCTGGATATCCTCTTCACGAATATCGTAGTGGGTCACCAGCCGGACTCGGTGCTTTCCGAAGGGCATGCATAGCAATCCATTCTCCTTTGCTAGAGTGCAGACTTCTGCGGCAGGCTTGACCGTGTCAATCATCACAAAGTTCGTCGCCTGCTCGTCCAGGTTCACCGTCGCGCCGGGGGTTTGGGCGAGGGCTTCGGCGATGCGCCTTGCCTTTTGGTGGTCCTGAATCAGCTGGTGCCGAATCGTTCTCAGCCCAACCAGCCCGCAAGCCGCCAGAATTCCCGATTGCCGCATTCCGCCACCCAGGCGCTTGCGCCAAATTCTAGCTTTTTGAATGAAATCCGCCCGGCCGCAAAGCACCGAACCCACCGGAGCCCCAAGCCCCTTACTCAGGCAGATACTTACTGAGTCTACATACCGACCGATCTCGCTGGGTTCGACACCTAATGCTGTACAGGCGTTGAACATTCGCGCTCCGTCGAGGTGGACGTTCAATCCATGAGATTTCGCAAGTTCAAAGTAAGCTTTATGTTGCTCAACCGAGATCACGGTTCCTCCGGCACGATTGTGGGTGTTTTCAAGACAAAGCAGAGTCGTTGCTGGTGTGTGGAGTGATCCTGGCTCAATGCGGCTCTCGATCTCGGTGAGCTCCATGATTCCAAAGTGACTAGGGACAGACTTGGTCAACACCTGCGCGATCACCGCCGGAGCCCCGACTTCGTAAAACAGCATGTGGGCCTGCTCCTCGAACAGCACCGCATCGCCGCGATTGGTGTGGCAAGCCAGCGCGATCTGATTCCCCATCGTCCCGCTCGGCACGAAGACCGCGGCCTCCATCCCGAGAAGCTTTGCAGCCTCTAATTCCAGTTCGGCAACGGTTGGTTCGTCGCCAAGAACATCATCGCCAAGCGGCGCACTCGCCATCGCAGCGAACATTTCTGGGGTCGGCCGCGTGACGGTATCGGAACGGAGGTCAATCACCTTAATTTGCACCCGCTGGGAAAGCCGTCATCGTGCGGATCGCTTCCAGATAGATCCGCCGGATTTGCATCCATCCGCCAAAGGTGAAGCTATGCATTTCGCCAGGCATCAAATGAAGCTCAGCTTCGATTCCCGCAGAATTTAGGGCTTCAAAGAATTTTTCACTTTGCCCAACCGGGACAATGTCGTCATCCTCTCCATGGATCAGCACCATGTTACTGGCTCGACCATTCACGTAAGCAATTGGCGATGCCTGCTTGCAAAGCTCCTCGTCGTCCAGCGAACCCAAAAACTGCTCCACGAAGCTCCACGAGATCGGAAAATGGCTTTCGCGCGGGTCGGTCATGTCTGTAATTGGGCAGATGCAAATCGCGCCATCGGCTTGCGATTCTTCAGGCATGGTTTTGATGTCGAGGGCACTCATTGCGGCGAGATGCCCTCCCGCGCTGTTGCCCAAAACCAAAACCTGCTTATATCCAAGTTCTCGTTTGGCAAACAAGATTGCCTCACGAATATCTTCGACGCAATCTGGGAACTGGAACAGAGGCGCCAATCGGTAAGAAACCGTCGCGCAATCCACGCCTTGTAGTGCCAAAAATTGCGCTTCGTCTTCATACATCCCGCGATCACCGGAAATCCAACCGCCGCCGTGAATCAGCAAGACCAGGGTCTCATGCTCCGATTCGTTGGCGACAAAATGATCTAGTTCCAGACCACGACCATCCACATCGGAATAGCAAAGATTGCGCGAAATCAACATACGTCCTCAAGGGTACTCGGAACCCGCATGAATTTGAACCCGTAAATCCAATTTCCTCTTGTGTTCTTTGAAGAAATTTCATGAACACGCGAGCTCTCGGCGAGCCTGCTCTTCGTGTATACTTGCGTCCACATGTCTTCGGAATGGATCATTCTGCGCGGGGCTCGCGGGCACAATTTGACTGGAGTGGATGTCGCCATTCCTCGTCGCCTCATGACGGTCGTAACCGGGGTCAGCGGCTCGGGAAAATCCACTCTCATTCAAGACACGCTCTATCCGCGATTGATGTTTGAGGTTTATGGAACCAGGGGATCGTGGGAGAAGCATGATTCCATCGAAGGGCTTGACGGCATTGATAAAGTCATTGATATTGACCAATCGCCGATCGGTCGAACTCCCCGATCAAATCCAGCCACTTACACCGGAACCTTCGACATGATCCGCGAGCTGATGTCCATGACTCCAGACTCAAAGATGCGCGGCTACAAGGTTGGCCGGTTCAGCTTCAACGTCAAGGGCGGGCGATGCGAGGCGTGTAAAGGCGACGGAATTCTCAAGATCGAGATGGTGTTCCTGCCAGACGTTTACGTTCCTTGCGAGGTGTGTAAGGGCAAACGATACAACCGCGAAACCCTTGAAGTCAAGTACAAGGGCAAGTCCATCGCCGATATTTTGGACATGACTCTGGAAGAGGCTTGCGCGTTCTTTCAACCGATCCCTAAGATTTATAAGAAGCTCCAAACCTTGCTCGATGTGGGTCTTGGCTATGTGCGGATGGGTCAGCCCGCGACGACTCTTTCTGGGGGCGAAGCGCAGCGGATCAAGCTCGCCGCCGAGCTCAGCAAACGCGATACCGGATCAACGGTCTACATCCTCGATGAACCTACTACCGGGTTGCACTTTGAAGATGTCGCCAAGCTCCTAAAGGTGTTGCACCAGCTTGTGGATCGTGGGAATACCGTGATCATCATTGAACACAATCTGGACGTGATTAAGACCGCGGATTGGCTGATTGACATGGGGCCAGAGGGCGGTTCCGGCGGCGGACGTGTGGTGGCATCAGGGCCTCCTGAGGAAATCGCCGCATGTATGGAATCCCATACCGGTTTGTTCCTGCGCGAATTGTTCGCTAAAGCCGGGCATTCGTAGGAATAGGGCGCGCTCTACCGATACAGGCTTGATCTTGCAAACCTGATTCAATACGAAAAAGTTCGCTCTTTGAAGTGACTTAACACATCCTTAATGAAACATTAACCATTCGTTAATCTAGGTACATCACCATGTCGTGAAATGGCACGACCTCGAACTAAGCGCGCAGTAGGATTTACCCTCATTGAACTATTGGTTGTTATTGCGATCATTGCGATTTTGGCGGCGATCCTTTTCCCTGTCTTTGCGCAAGCTCGATCAGCTGCGAAGCAAACTCAGAACCTCTCCAATCTGAAGCAGCTTGCCACCGCATCTCTGCTCTACATCGGGGATTACGAAGACACGTATCCGTCTGACCCGACGGGAGGATTCTGTCCTTCTGGACCCGGTTTAGGCTCGATTGACCGATGGGGTAACTATTACTGGCCGTTCCTGTTCCAGCCTTATACAAAGCAGAAGCCACAAGATATTCAAAAGGGCGCAGACGGATTTTATTGGAACCCAAATGCTCCCAAGGGAAATCCACAAGACCTTGGTGGTTCTAGGGCTGCTTGTATCTGGCCAGGGATTGCCCAGGGCTGGGGCCTAAATTGCGCCAGATTCACTGGGGCGCGTTGCGTTTCGATTCTGTACTATACGACGTACTCGTACAATGAGCATATTGGAGACTGGATCGGCGGGTCAAGCCTTTCTGTCTGGCAAGAGCCGGCAGAATCGTTCTTGCTGTTGGAGGCTACGGACTCCGAAGTGGAAGGCGACGAGCTTGATGAGCTTTATAGTCGCTCCAAAGACTGTTCGTCAAACTACCCTGATCCTACGAATGCCGATCCAACCCGAGGGGGTCACAACGGGGGCACAACGATTGCTTACCTTGACGGGCACGCGAAGTGGAAAAAAACGACTTGGGGGCCGAGCGGAGAATGCAGTGTTGATGACAACGGGATTCCTAACTTGGTGTTCCCGCCTGCAACAGAAGGCGGAAACAATGTGCGAGTCAAGGGTTGGACACCAATTTTCAATCCTTAAGGTCCAGGCACTCGGTCATAAGCTGTAGAAAAATGAGTCTGAACTTCTTCGATTTTGCCTTCTTCATGAAGTCACTGCTCGTCGCGGGATCAACGGTCTTCATGAGTGCCTTTGCCGATGAGCCGGTAGCTCCACAGGTAATCAAACCCGTGGTTGCCAGTCAAGCCGTGAGTGATGACGCAGATGATCCTGCAATCTGGATTAATCGTACTCATCCTGAAAAGTCGTTAATAATCGGCACGGATAAGATTTTTGAGACTGGGGGACTTTACGTCTTTGACCTTTCTGGGAAAATTGTTCAACGTCTTGAGTCGCTAGATCGACCCAACAATGTTGATGTTGAATATGACTTTCAACTTGGCGGAAAGATAGTAGATATCGCTCTCACCGCAGAGAGGGGCAAATCCAGAGTCAGAGCTTACGCAATTGATAAGACCACCGGAACTTTGCAAGATGTTACTGGGGATACTCAGGTCTTCAGGGGAGAATTGGGGGAGCTTGCCGCTCCGATGGGGATTGCAATTTACCGGAATCCAAAGACGGGATTTACATACGCTATTGTTAGTAGGAAGTCTGGACCTAAAAATGGTTACCTACATCTGTATCAGGTGCTTGCAGTTAAAGGAAAAATTTCTTTACAGTTTCAAAAATCTTTCGGCATTTATTCTGGGGATGGAGAGATCGAAGCGATTACGGTGGAGGATCAGAAAGGCTGGGTGGCATACTCGGATGAAGGATTTGGAATTCAGGTCTATTCCATCCCTGACATCGTCAATAAGGAGACGAGGCCGATCGCTACACTTGGTACAAAAGGATATTCAGGAGATCGCGAAGGGCTAGTATTTATACGGGATAATCGCACAGGATCTCATTTACTTTTATCATCTGACCAGATCGAAAACGCTAGCGAGATTGAGGTCTATAATTGCGAAACTTGGAACCCGAATCCATTTAAGAATTTCCGCACTCCATCGGATTCAACTGACGGAATTGATGCCAGTACTGCATCTTTCGGGCCTAGTTTCAATAATGGCGTTTTAGTAATGATGAACTCAAAGGATAAGAACTTCCTGTACTACGACCTAGGCGTCATACTTGATCTGCAATAATTGCGTCAAAATTTAACAAAGTTTAACATTTACTTAATACTACAGTGCTTCACTATTCGCGAGGCACTATGAAAAAACTTTCACTCATACTCGTCATTTCTGCTGTTGGCACTTCCGCGTTCAGCCAGTTTGGTCCATCCAATCTTATCGTTAGAGCCGTTGGTGACGGCGATGCTGTCGTAGCCGGCAATCTCCCAACTTCACTCCAAGAATTCACGACGGCCGGCACCTTTGTAAGTTCGGTTCCTTTGACCAATCTGTCCGGTCGACACTTGACGATGTCCTACGGTGAGACGAGCGAGGGCGGTCTTCGACTCTCCGGCGATAAAAAGTTCCTTATGCTCGCGGGCTATGATTTGACTGCGCGAGATGCCGGATTCGATCCTCTTGGTTCTGCGCGAGTGGTAGGCAAGGTGGACGCAAACAAGCAAGTCACACTTTCCCCACAATTTTTCCCAGCAACGGGCGACGGATTCCGAGAGGTCTACTCCGACAATGGTAACAACTTCTTCGTCACAGGCGGTGACCTTGGAATCATTAGCGGACCGTTCACTGGACCTGCTGGACAAGCCCTACTTAATCTGGTTAGCTCCAGGCACATCACGCGATTCAACGGTTTGATCTACTTTAACGGATCAAACGCATTCGCGGGTGGGAATGGAATGGTGACCTTCGACGACACGACTCAGGTTCAAACAGATCTCTTCGCATCGCCAGGCGGTGGAAGCGGACGAGACTTCCACATCGTTGACGCTAACACGATTTACTACGCGACCAGCAGCGGTTCTGTAGGACTCGTGAAGATGGTCAACATTGGCGGCGTTTGGAGCGAGGCCTACCGACTCGGCGGAACTGGCATTGGCCACATTGCTGTGAGCGGAAACACTATCTACGCAACTGCCTCCGCTGGAACAAGCCTTCGAAGCACAACCGACACCGGAACTGGGTTCACTGCATGGACAACTCTTGCAACCCCAGCGGCGAACACTCGTTTCCGTGGTGTTGAGTTCGCACCAATCGCATCAGCATCCGGTCTGACTGGAACCGCAAACCTCCAAAACTGGACAGCAAGCGTTGCAGGTCTTCCTGTAGCTCTTGAGCTTCGACAAGGCGGCAACCTCGTCCAAAGCACAACAAAGACTTTGGATAGCGCTGGTAACTTCGAGTGGAACGTAAACCTTACTGGAGCTTATACTCTCGTAGTCAAGGGCGCTCACTGGCTCACCAACTCCAAGTCGGTTAACCTCGTTAGTGGCACTTTGGCTTCCACCGGTTCCTATAGCCTGACCAATGGTGACGTTGACGGCGACAATGAAGTAGGCCCTGGCGACTTCGAAGCTGTGGTCAGCGCATTTGGTTTGCCTGTTGGCGATCCTAACTACATTCCTGGAACCGACCTTGATGGTGACCTGGAAGTCGGACCTTCTGACTTTGAGCTCGTTGTTTCTAACTTCGGAATCGGCGGTAACTAAGTCCACTTCTTCTCCTTGCATCAGTAAGGAATGAAGAGCAAAGTCCGCAGGGGAGAGATTCCCTGCGGACTTACGTTTTCTTAGCTGACCTGTTTTTTTGGGGCTAAGACGTCAACATGCCTGGCTATTTTCGGGATCTTGCCCTGAGACTTGATTATAGGCTTTCGCGCCTTGTTGCTTTGTGAATCTCGCCAGGAGAAGCTCTTTGACCTCACTGGCTTGGGATTCGAGGAGGGTGACGAAGGCTTTGTCCTGACGAATTGCCTCCTCAAATTGTCCCGTGCTGAACGAAGATGGCGTGTTTTCTAGTGTGTTCAGAACCGCATCGCGCTCGTCTAGGAGGGCGAAGCAGGACTCCCATTCTTCGGCGAGAACGGCCTGGGTTAAGTTGCCTGTGAGCAACATGTATCGGTCGAGGTGAGGATTAGCTGGCAAGACGTTCTTCTCGGTTTTCGCCCCGTTGCTGGGCCTCGATCTCGATCCAAGAGGATCGAAGATCTTCCAGTACCTTGCTTGCGGTGGCAAGCTTTTCTGGATTGTCGACGAGATTAGCCTCCACAAGTTCGTTGTAACAGAACGTGTAGAGCGCAAAAAGGTTCTCGGAGATGATGCCGCCTTGCTTCATGTCAAGGCAAGCGGTGAGTTCGCTAATGATCCGCTGGGCTTTTACCAGGGACTCGTGCTGCTGAAAGGTGTTTTTCGCCTCCATCGCGACTCGACCTTGCTCAATGAATCGCAATGCTCCATCGTAAAGCATGATCACGAGCTTGAGGGGCGACGCGGTGGTTACCGCCGTTTTTCGATATTGATCTACGTATGCGTCTCGGGTCAAGAACCAACTCCTATCCGAGTTATCGGCTCTTTTCCGCTCGAGCATCACTCCGTTTTTCACCAATTCTTGTAGAAACTGCAGTGACGAGGCCCGAAAGGATCACCCAAATCAGCGGAATCCATGCCGCCATTCCGGCTGGATACTCGGGGCGAGGGAAATCTTTGATCGAACCGCCAAGCGAAATCTGAGTGATCGCGAGGTTAAAGAACACCGCAACAGCGATCGCTCCGCCTAAAAATCCAAATCCGCCCGAAGCTCCCGCCCGAACCCCGGCAACGAAGCCAAAGATCAAAGTTGGAATCCAGCTCAACCCAACCGCGATCGCAAGTTGCCGTGCCAAAAACTGATCCTTGATCACAAAGAACGGCCAAACCGAAAGGAAGAACGTGACGAACGAACACACCACAAACACCGAGCAACCCGCCAGCATTTGCGATTCAAAATCGCGTTTGCTTTTGATGGGTTGATCTAACTTTTCGTCGGTTCGCAACGGCTCGAATGCCACATGTGGATTATACGTAACTCAGGGAATTCTGGCGCGTATGAATGAGTAATCATGCGATTTTTGCTCCTCTTCATGCTCATTTGCATCGCAACTGTTGGATTTACCGCTGACCGAACGTTGAAGGACCCGGTGAGATGGGGCACGCTCAAGGTTGGTACGAACGGCAAGATCAAAAAGGAAACCCTTCGCGTGATTGAAACCGAAGGCGAATTCGCCTCATTTTGGAGCGAGCTGACCGGGGAACCTGCCAGCCGCGCACCGAAGACAGTGAATTTTTCGAAGGACCGGGTGATTGCGATCTGCGCTGGAGAACGGCGCACTGGCGGCTACGAAGTCATGATCCGGAGCGTTGAGTTCGTGAATTCAGTCGAATTTGAAGTCAAGTGGACCGAAAAATTTCCGACCGGGGTGGCAAGTCAGGCGATTACGTCTCCATACCGATTGCTCCGGGTGGAGCGAAATGCTGGCAAAGTGCGTTTTAGCCGAGTCACCTACCAATCCCACTGTGATAATCGCCCGCCCAACGACGGCACAATCATCATCATCGGTGGCGACTATGACCAATATCCTATGCCGATTCGGTTTGGCCTTTTGGATCGGGGGTCGTATTCAAGCGTCAGCCGACCAACGAATTTCACGCTTACTTCCCGCCGCGAGATGCTGAACTACTGGAGTTCGGCATTCCCGAATCGCACCCTCAGCGAAGACGATCTTGAATCCGTTAACTGGGGAGAAGAGATTGTGGTCGCAATCCATTTAGGCACCGGTGCTACCAATGGCAAGGTCGCTGAGATTGACAAGGTTGTTTTGGATCGGGATGGCAAACTCAAGATCACCTGGTTTGAAGAAACGGATCGGAGCTTGAGAGACATGAGCAAACAATCGCCGTACGTTCTGATTCGGATTCCGCTTTATGGGACTCGACCTGTGATCACCAAGCTCCGCGGACGCCCGATTTACTAAGATCTGTTAGGGCTTGCTGGTTGAGCGAATTCCGTGTAATCGGTGGATCGTCGCAGCGGCGACGAGGAATGCCTCGCGCACTTGGACCTCGTGGAGCGGGGCCAGGCTTGGCTCTAGACCTGCAAGTATTTTCACGGCCGCGACTTCCTCGTCTCTGGTGAATCGGTCCATCGCCGCTCTGATCGCGGGCTCGCGCTTCATTGCGGGTTCGAGCAGGGCTAAGATCGCGGCATCAAGACTCATGTCTTCCAATAGAAGTAGGCGATACACTGACGGCTCAACTTCGTAGATTCGCGCAACACCAAGTAGGCATCTTCTCCGAGTCATCGCCGAAGTAGACCTTCTGGCCTCATTGAGAATCGTGATCAGGTCGCCGCGATCTCCTACCGCTCCCAGTGCGTAGGCGATCTCACTTCCGGCTTCATCGGTAAACCTGGCAAGTCCTGCCCGGAGGTTCGGCGCGGCACTTCGGACATTGAGGTATTCCACCGCCTCGGCCGCAGCGACTCGCACGCTTGGATGAGGGTCAAGAAGTGCATCAGCAATTTCATCTCCGGCGGTCTGAGATTCAAGTTGGCGCAGACCTTGGAGAGACGCCCTGCGGAGGTCCGGGTCGCCCGACTGTCCGGCAGCTTTTCGAAGAGCGTGCTCGGCTTCTTCGCCACCGATTTCACCAAGAGCCTTTGCTGCCGCCCGGCGAATCATTGGCCTCGGTGAAGTCATCGCTGCAAGCAACTCTGGCAAGGCGCGCTGGTCACCAAGGCTCTGAAGAGCCTCAAAATGCTCTTCCTCGACGAGGTCGGGGTGCTCGCGGAATATCTGCAAGATCGCATCTACCGCACCCGAACCTCCAATCTCTGCCAACCCTCGTGCCGCTTGGCGTCGTACCTTCGGTGAGGGATCGCGAAGGGCCTTGATGATGTCTTCCCTCGCCATTTCCAGGTGCTTGCTGGCGGCAGCAGCAATGGCGACCTCGCGCGATACGTCGTCGGAAGTATGCGTCATTTGGCGCAAAGCTTTGAATCCGGTCGGTGAGACCTTCGAGATTTCCTGCAGCGCTTCTTTGATCGGGGTAGCACCTTCTTCCTTGACCCGAAGCAAAAATCCGATGCTCATCAACCGCATTACCCCGACTATGCTAAACACCCAGAAGTAAGCAGCGATTGGGTCGTTCAAGTTCCAACGAAGGTAGCGCATAAGCTCCGCTCCAGCCAGAGGCGCGGCGAAGCTGACGAGTGCTTGGAGAGCCATCGCGGCACCAAGATAGTTGGCGCGTTCGGCCGGTTTGGCATTGGCAAGAACCAGATTGTATTGGCAAACCGCGACTCCGCCCCAGTTTGCGCCAGCAAAAAGCATACAGACGCTTAAAATGGCGAGATTGTAATAATCCTGCCCAGGACGGCAAAAGAGCCACGGGAATGGGGTCAGGGTAATCCCAAAAGCAACAATAGCAAGGATTGGTTTGTTGCCATATTTGTCGCTGAGGAATCCCCACATCCGAACAAACACGATGCTCCCAATTGCGTGCGTCACGGAAGTGATTTGGAAGAGGTTCATCGGCATCCTCAGGGATTCGAAGGCATAGGAACTCCAAAGATTTCCGGCAAATGCTTGCGATGTCACGAAGATCGCCAAGAACCACAGCGACGGCCGGAAATTTTTATCCTTAAACGGCCCCATCATCGCCTGAACCCCGGCTTTGACCGTGGTTTGCAAGGGGTTTTCCCGGGGGATATCCTGCATTTGATTATAAAAAATCAAACTCACAATCGCCGCGATACCGCCCAAAACGAACACGGTGATGAACCCCATTCGTGGATCCGTCTTTTCAAATGCGCTAAACGTAAATCCACCGATCAGGGCCGCCCCAGCTCCGACTCCGGATGCGATCATGTTGCGACGAGAGAAGAACCAGCCCCTGGAGTTGTCTGGCACCATTTCAGCGAGCCAGTCGTTGTAAATCGGCGAGACCAATTGAACCGCCGCGCTCGCGCAAACGAGGCTTACGATCACGATAGTCAGCGTGAGGTTTGGCGGCAGAGAGACGAATAGCAGTAGCAAGAGAGGGATGTGCAGAATTCGCCACATCAACCCGCCGAGGGAAACATAGGACTTGTAACTGCTCCGCTGGCGACCCCAAATCGCGCCAGGGATTTGGAGTAAACCTAGCAACGCCGGGAGCGCGGCGAAGATCCCGACCCAGCGGTCAACATCACCTCTTGGTAGGTCTGTCCCGACGAACTGGATGTATTTCACCATGAACGCGCCAGAAACAAGATTGATGAATGCCGCCGCAAAAGCGCCGTCCAGATTGGCCATCCGCAGGGTGCGGAGGTTCTCCAATCGGCTGGTCGGTTTTGTCGGGATCACGTCGTCATTATTTTAGCTGGAAGCCAGCGCTCGACCGGACTTTTGGCGATCAAAAGACGTTAAAAAGTGCGGAAACCCTCGGAGGTCCAGTCTACTTGCTGGTTTTGCCGGAGGCCTTTCGGAGATCCAAGACAAGCGTTGAAGATCCGGCTGGTAAACTGACTGTTATCCCATGTCGAGTGAGGGTTGCTGGCTTTCCGTTTAGAGTCGCCTGCGACACGATATGCGATGGCAAAATCTTCCATGTGATTTCTGCCTTTCTTGGGCTTGGTGAAACGAGCTTTACGGTCACGGTATCGCGATGAATCTTGGCGTCAGTTAGGCCAGCAGGCAACCACTTTGTCAAGACGATGGGTACGTCTTGTGTTACATATTCCGCTAGGACATTGGGTGCAACCCATGGGTGAACCCGGTTTGTGGCAGCCTTTTTCAAAAGCTTGGGAGTGATTTCTTTCGCGGTTTGAGGTGACCAAAGTCTCGCAAAGATATGCGGGTAGGTAACGTACACCGAATTCCCGGTATACGTGCTTTTGAATGGGTATTTGTGATCGCCATCGAACCAATATGGGTAGGCACGTTCTAGCCGTTGGAGGGTTTCTAGCAGCCCTTTTGGGTTGTCTTGGGCATATTGGCTGAGGAGCTCTGGAAAGGCGCCATTTCCGCTAAAAAGGCTGGCGGGATACCAAGGATCACCATCAAGCGGACTACGTGTAAAACTTTCCGTCTCGTGAAAGCCTAAGGCAATGCGATTCGGCGCAATGAGTTGGTGCTCGGCGGCGAAACTTGTTAATGAAAGTCGGCTCGAGGTGGCTAGGGTCATTCGCTGGGCGATCCACTTCCATTCTTGAGCCTTGGCATTGTCGCCAATGGACTCCGCCAAATGGATTGCCCCAATGATGCCTGCGAATGCAGCATTAACCGGGTCTCCGGTGCCGGTGCTGAACCCATGATCGGCATTTACATTTGTCATCCACGCCCAGTCTTGAGAGATCTCGATGAATCTCATCGCCTGCAACACTCCTGGCCAGCATGACTTCACCATGTCTAGATCCCCAGTTCCGAGCGCGTAGTGATAAAGACCATATATCGGCAAAAGATTTCCCCACTCGATGTCGTACTTGCCTCCCCCTGGACCAGGGAGCGCGTACGTGTAGGCGTATCTTTTGTTGGTCAGCGGCTCTGTTTCAATTTTCCAAGTTGGTTCGGAAATCGTGAAGGCTCTTAAGAGGTCGCGCTTCATGAAGTTTAAAATTTCTTGACGAAACTTTGGGCTCATCAAGCCGAAACTCATGAGGGAAGGGACTCGCCGGGAATAGGCGAGGTCAACACCATTTTGCGCCCAGTTGTTGTGTGTATCTCCCGCCAAGTCAGTCGCAAGTTGCTGGATTTCGCTCGACACATCTTGTGGGATGACATACCCTCTGGCTTCCGTCCGAAGGTCGGGTAATTTCACTTTTGCAGTCGTTCCAGGTACGTAAAGAAAATCCCCAAGCCGAGTCAAAGGCCCCCTTTTAACCCCCTCAGGAGTCTTGACAAAGGTGTGGATCGGGGAAATCGGGGCAATTGATCCCTCGAAAACTTGAACCTCCCACCCACCCTGATTTTGGTACGACCGCAAGACAGGCACCGAGATATCTTGCCAAAGTTTGGCTTGCTCTTCGACTTGGGGTTGGTCTAATCCCATCGGTAAGATTCCGGTCGGGGTGAAAAACCGAATCTCCGCTTCAAGACTTGAGCTGGTGAGAGTGAGGGTGTTTTCAGAAATATCTGCCTTAACCCCTTTTATAAAAAAGATGGCTAGCGGGGTGGTCTTGCCCGTGTCCGTTCCGACCAATATTCCATTCGCGATAGGTTTTAAACGTATCGGCGCGCTGCTGCGTTCCAGTTTAAAGCTGACCCGGAATTGCGATCCAATTTTGGCGGAAAATCCTGGATAGAGAAGCGACCAGTGTAAGGTGACCGGGCCAGATTCAGAGGGTTTGAATCGGAGTGTTTTCTGAGTGCCGTCAATGCTCGCAACTTTCGGTGCCTCTGGGATACTCCATTCGGCAACAAGCGAGTGTTCGTAGTTTAAGGTGCGAAAACCGGTCGGAGACACATTGAGCGTCAGTAAACCATCGGAGTGGGAGCGTCCGAATCTCCCGAATCCATCGAAAATTTGCGATCCATAGCCGCTGGAAATCAAGATGCAAAGTGCGACTTGCACGGATAAGAATCGGGCGGCTGGCTGGAATCGGATCACAACTTCTTTATTGTAGCCGCAAGGAAACCTCCGACCCGCACGAGTTAGATTCAAATTGAACCTAATTGTCAGCTACTGTATCTGGGATCTCTTTTACGACAGCCGATTACTCGTCTTCTTCGTCCAGGAACTCGGCGGATAGGTCAACTGCTTCGGGATTAAGCATCGCCTCCAAATTGCGTAAAAATCGCACCGGATGTGGTTCGACACCGACCGAAATGATTCGCTCCACCGCGATCAGATGCTCTGGGTCAGACTCCATCTTAGCTTTTAGCTTTTGGTATGACTCCCAAGCTTCTTCGGTGAGGATATCCCACGTTCCGCAATAGTTGAGAGCAGCTAAAGCGAGGGCGAAATCATCGGATTGGATCCATTTTGCCAGGTGGATATCCAACGGCTTGATTCTCATCCCATGCCGCCCAAGTAGAATCACGGCCGTCCTTTCGGCGTCAAGATTCCACTCAGACACGTGCTCAATCTTAGTCGCAAACAGGCTGATCCAGCGCGGCAAGACGAAGTCAATGACATGCCCAAACATGTGCGGATCGGTTTCCTTTAACAATGCCTCAACCAAAGTATCGCCTATGGCAGGATCGTGTTCATGGGCTAACTCCATAAAAGCCCTAGCCCTTAGAAGGCTGGAATCGCTCCTTAACTGGTGGACCGTGTCGGCAGATTCAATCATAAGGAATCAGAATACACCCTGATGTAGAAAAAGAGCGGTCCCGGATTTAACCGCGACCGCTCTTGATCCAATTGAGCGATTATTTACTTTCGGTTTCTCCGCTTCCGGGAGCTCCGTTGTTCGGATTTGCGTTCGCCCACTGATCCATGGTTTGGGCATTTTTGCCAGACTCAAGATCAGCGGCTGGTTGCTCCTGAGCCTTTGATAGGTCTTGACCTGCCGGTTCAGATCCACCGCTACATCCAATCATAAGCAGCGCTGCGAGCAACGCAATGCTTAGTTTGGAGACCATGTCGTGTTCACTGTGTAAGAGTAGTTGACGAAATTTTTGCAAGTGATGGAACCGAGGCTAAACCGGCTACCGTCCAAGGTTTCCTCAGGTCGTGCACAGTACGCCTCGCGATCCTTCTGTGCCGCAGGAGCGTAAACGTAACCCACTCCTGGGGTTAGACCACCGCGGAATTGAATCGCCTTAGAGTGTCCATCGGCATATGCCATGTTGAACCGACCACCCCATCGGAAGCTGGATTGCTTCGTGGTTGTGGTGACGTTGAAAGTGTCCAAAATCCATGCCTTTCCACCAGCAGAGTTCGGGTACATCCCAATCGTTGGTCTAGGGGTGTCGTATGTATCGCCAAACACGAACACGTTCGCAGGCTCGTCGAAAGAAGTGAGTGAGCGACCCGGTTGGACTGATCCTCCACCAGGAATTGCAACTTCGGCATCAAGCACTCCACCACCAGCGTAGATCTGAGGTCCCCAGTTGTAGCCGTAACCAAGGCATCGACCCTTCGGATTGAGGTCGCGAATTGCTCTGCCCCATGTCGTGTTGTCGCGGTCTGCAGTGCCGTGGTAGTAACAACCGGTTTCGGTGCGTTCAGAGCTAAAGAAGATGTCTACATTCTTCACGTACGGTTGCATGACAACCCAGAAGTCAGTGCGGTGTACGCCCTGAGCTCCGCCGGACGAAACGTTGACCGCAATGTCGTCGTGATCGGCAGCATAAAGGGTCCAGCCGATTCCGATCTGCCGCGTTTGGTTGATCGCGACAGTCTTTTTAGCGGCGGTTCGAGCTTGGGCAAAAACAGGGAACAGGATCGCAGCTAGGATCGCGATGATTGCAATCACAACGAGCAACTCAATTAAAGTAAAGGCTTTCTTCATGGGATGAACTGATAACTCCAAAATGATATTGCAACGACTTCATTAACCGAGGATTAGGATTTGAATAAGGTTTCGTTAAGATGCGAATTTTGGGGATACCCGCCCCCTAAAAAGTGATAAAACCTTACTGAAATGGATCAATCGAAATCGGTCTCTCGTCGAAAAGTTCTTGCCGCTGGTGGCAGCGCGTTGCTTCTCCCCTCAATGTCCCTCGCCCAGCGCAAGCCGAATCGCAAGCGAGTGCTTCGCATCGCCCACCTCACCGATATCCATGTCCAGCCAGAACGCGGGGCACCAGAAGGGATGGAAACTGCGTTGGCTCACGTGAAGGCGCAAAAAGATAAAGTGGACTTCGTTTTTACCGGCGGAGATTTGATCATGGATGCCATGGGTGCGACCCGGGAGCGATCAAAAGAGCAATGGGACATCTTCACCCGCGTCATAGCGGAGTCAAAAATTCCGGTCGAGCACACGATCGGCAATCACGACGTTTGGGGTTGGAACAACCGTGGCAAATACAGCCAAGAGCCCGGATTCGGTAAGGAATGGACCTGCGAGATCCTAGGTTTGGAAAAGCCATATCGGAGCTTTGACAGAAGCGGCTGGCACTTTATCGTCCTCGACAGCACTTTTCCGAAAGAGGGTGGCGGATACACGGCCAAGATTGACGATGAGCAATTCGAATGGCTAAAGGCCGATCTTGCCAAAGTCTTAAAAGCAACTCCGATCCTAGTGATCAGCCACATCCCGATTCTAGCCGCCTGCGCTTTCTTTGATGGCGACAACGAGAAATCCGGAAATTGGGCCGTCCCCGGAGCATGGATGCACATTGATGCCCGCAAGATCAAAGACCTTTTCCTCAAGCATCCCAATGTCAAAATGTGCGTCAGCGGGCATATCCACCTGATTGACCAAGTTGTCTACAACGGAGTCAATTACTTCTGCAACGGCGCGGTGAGCGGCGGTTGGTGGGGCGGAAATTATCAGGAATGCACCTACGGCTACGCCCTGATCAACCTCTACAACGACGGCACGTTCGAGAACGAATACGTGCCATACGGCTGGAAGACCAAATGATATATGACCCAAAATCGCAGGAAAGCTCAGTCAACGAGCGGGGGAAACGAGGCATAACAGACTAACCTTTTGGGCGACAAATCTATTTTGAAAACCAACGGTACTGCCCGATGATGTCCCAGGAAAACAGCACGTCCTCTTCTTGAGCGCCGCTACCGATGTTGTGAACAATCAGAGGGTTGCCAGCTGAAGATTTTCGGTCGGTGACCACGCCGATATGAAGGCGTTTGTTTGGAAGTCTCCAAGCCACGAAATCACCTGGTTTATAGGTTTGGGCCGTCATTCCAAATTTGAGGGACTTGCCCTTTCGTTTGAAAAAGATCATTTGGTTCACAACACGCCGATGGTCAATATT